>CAYYYR010000014.1:0-44444 GCA_964476255.1 uncultured Nitrososphaera sp. | reverse complement strand
TCCACATTTTCATAAATATACGTCGTCTTGTTTCCAGCGTCTGGAAAGAACCTGTATTCTATGGTCCTAAAGTCATCGTCATCAATGGTCTCTACTTCTCCCTGCTGCACATAGGTAATTTCCATGTCAGGATACCTGATCTCTCCCCTCAGCCCAGTCAGCTTGGTAACCTGTAGCTCAGAAGACACCTCTACCTCTACCGCGTTCTTGTTAGGCAGGTCCTGAATCAACTTAACTACGGCAGAAGAATATCGAACAAATACTTCCTGCCCCTTCTTGGCCTTTATTACTTCAGAGCCATTCTCATTTCCGCCCTCTGTCTGTTGAAACGGGTTGAAAAAGGCGACTACGACAAGTGCGCCAAACGCGGCAGCGGCTACTACTATGAAAACTAGATGCTGGCGTTCCAACAGTGAAATGTTCTACAAGAATTCCATTATTAATCTTTGGCAGATGAAGGAACCATTATCCTCCGACCACGGTGCCATTGATTATTTGGTCTGCATACGTTGCCAAAGACTACTCATCTCTGTAAATTGCTGGATATTGCACTTCTGACAAAGTTTGCTGCCCCGCATTTTGTCCAATTATCGAGCTCACAAAGTCCATAGTTGCGTTCTTCATTTCTGCCTTTTGCCAAGACGCATAATAAAGTCCAACCAGAGGATAAGAGGAGTTGTCGAACCTGCTTGTATTTATAGCAAGATTATCAGAAGTAAAATTCTGTAATTCTATAGCATGACCTATCGAGCTCATGGACGGCATCAAGTATCCAGCATTTGCATCTACTGCCGCAAACGTCATTCTTGTCTGTACTGCGTAGGAAAAGTCCACGTATCCAATCGAATATGGTGTCTTCCTTACTTGTGCAGCAAGTTCGTCTGACCCGAGGACACCCACGCTATTGTCTGGCCATTTCATTATCAGTTGATCGGTCTGGGCTCCTAAAGGCATAACAGTTCTAATCTCCTCAGCTTGACGCGGCTGAAACCGACAGCAACCAAACAGAACTGTCCATAGTTAGCGCCACAGTTCGCTATTGAATGATTTCACTGAATTATTTCGATTCTTTGATGTTTTTATATATAGACAAGTGTGAAATAGAGAATTACTACAGCTAACTTATATGGTAAATTGCTTCAGTTTTGGCATGAAATATTTTAGGTATCTTGTCGCTGCCCTAACGGCATTTACATTAATAATGTCTGTTGCCAGCAGCGCTAATCCGACTTATTTTGCTGGCTTGAATGCATTCGCCGATCATGAAGACGAGCAAGAGGATGATAATAGCAATTCATCAAGCGAGTCAAATGACGATCACGACGACGATGAAAATAGACACGGGATTGATGAAGAATATGATGATGAAAAAGAAAATGTGCAAGCACTGGGCAACCACAGCAAGGTCTCTCTGGAAGTAGACGACGGAGCCGAGCTAGAAGTCGAAATAGAAGATGGTGACCTTGATGACGGAAGATACGACGTTATGTTTGCATGTGAAAGTCCAGAGATCAGCAAAGAATTCGCAGACTCGCTTAACGTAACAGAGGGTCACGGTGAATATGAAGCAGATCTAGGCCTTTCAAATGATACATACACAGGATGTGAGGTTAAAGTAGGTGATCTCTCTGCAACATTCCCGACGTTTACCGTCACATCAGATGAACATGACTATGAAGATGAGCGTGACGAGAAAGACGATGAAGAGCATGAAGACGATGACGAAAGACAAGATAGCAAATCTTCAAGCGGATCAAGTCGCCACGATGACGAAGCGGATGATGATAACAACTCTGTCAGAGGATCATCCATCAAAGACATCATTGAAGAAAAACGCAAAGAAAGAAAGGAAAGGATAGTGAGTACCATGACCGGAGCTGAGATCCACGAAAGGCACCGCAATTCGAACCCTCATAGCCCAGGAGAATATGATCCTGGTTGGAACTATACATTGAATGCAGATGGAACAGCGGTGCAGGCAGCTGACAGTGATTCTCTCATGGAGGAAGATGTCACTATCGACATTGACATATCAGTCTGGAAGTCGAACAGGGCAATAATACTGCTAGATGTGGTCGGCGGAACAGTTGAAATTGAAAACAACCACTACACAGTCAGAATAGGGTACGCGCTCTATTCAATACAGCATGATGTCATGAAGGTCGTCGCACTGGCAACAGATGACGAAGGTAATGTCTCTAAGCTCAGATTGCGTGGAAGCGCAGTCGATGGAGATCAGTTCCCTATGGAGTCTGGATCGATTGACCTGATATTCGGTGGAGACATCGACCAGTCGAATAACAGATTTGAAGAGTGGGGTCTGCTGGCAGAAGGTACTGTGGAAGCAAGCTAGAGTCCTGTTGCGAATCTAGCGAGCATCCTCCATTTTTGCAAATTCGTTCTGGATGAAGAAAAATCACTATTGACTTGATCCTCTTCTCAGGAATATCCATCTCATATTTAGCTTGAAAATAGAAAGTGGTTGCGTCATACTATTTACCATATCTCCGCACCCTGCGTTGGTACGTCCTGATAGCCCTCATAAGGTCGATCTTGCGGAACTCTGGCCAAAATACGTCCATGAACATCAGCTCGCTATAGGCGCTCTGCCATATCAGAAAACCGCTCAGCCTCTTTTCGCCCGACGTCCTTAAGATCAGGTCTGGCGAGGGTTGCGGCAGATGGGACGTATATAGGCAGGATTCAATCGTCTTTTCATTTATTTCATCAACTTCAATCTGGCCCTGCTTGGCCATCTGGGCAATCTTTCTAATCGCTTCAATAAGCTCCTTTTGCCCGCCGTAAGCTATCGCAATATTTAGAAACATCGAATCATACTCTGCGGTTGCCTCTTCCAGCTTTGTCAGAATCTGCTCAAGGTTTCGTGGAAGCAGCTTGGTGTCACCTATGGCCTTTATCTTCATCCGACGATTGTGTACTCGCTCATCGTTGTACAGCTTTTCCAGCTTGATCTCTAGCAGTTTGTAGATGTTTTCAAGCTCTTGATCCTTCCTCTCAAGGTTCTCGGTTGATAGGATGTATAGCGTGGTAATCTTGATGCCAATATCGTGGATCCAGTTAAGAAGCTCTTCCGCCTTATCCGCCCCATGGTTGTGACCGATGCCCGGGTCAAACAATTGAAGCTTGGCCCACCTCCTGTTGCCGTCAAGTACAATTGCAACGTGGTTTGGCAGCGGTGACCTGACAATTTCAGACTCTAACCTTTTTTCGTAGAACGAATAAATCCCGGTGAGCTGCAGGAAGTTCTCTGCAAATGCCCTGCCTCCTTTGTCAATGTCTGTCTGGAGCCCCATTTGTTCTCAGCTGATGTCTTCTTTGCCAGCTTTTCCATATATTTACTCTGTTACTATTCCGTATCAAAAGGTCAGAAAAACTTCTTCCACCGGCTCCCTCATCCCCATCGCGCGCACCGACTTCTCAAACTCCCGCCTGCCGTCAGACACCAGAATCTGGAGCCTGCCCGTTCCGCTCTTTTTCGCCATCCTGTGGAATTTCAGGAACTTCCTAACATCTTTTGCAACGATCTGCGCTGGATCCACGAACCTGACAGTCGGCAGGAGCGCGTTCAGGTATGTTTTCACAAAGGGCAAGTGGGTGCTAGAGAGCGTGATGACATCGATTTTTTCGTCTACACCGTCGCCGAGCACACGCGACACTACGTCAAATGTACGCCGCTCATTGTCGAGGTGCACCCCTTGTTCTATCAGCTCGATTATGGGCGAGGCGTTAAACTTGCTTACTAGGATGTGCTGCGGCACTTCCCTGCGGATCTGGATCTCTAGTTCCTTGCTTCTTATGGTGCCTTCAGTCGCCATGATCCCGATGTGGTTTTTCTTGGTCACCTTGGCAGCCTCTTTGAGGGGAGGCCGGACGCCGATGATCGGGACGTCGGTTATCCTCCTTTTCACCTCGTCCAGAACTTGGACGGTTGGGGTATTTGATGCAACCACTATGATTTTGGGCTTGTATCTCCTGAGATAGTTTATGGTATTGAATATAATCTCGCGCAGCTGAGGATGCGACTTAGTCCCATAGGGAAAGTGCGCCCTGTCTGCAAAGTATAGCAGATCTTCGTTTGGCACCTCGCGTTTTAGCTCCCTTATTATCGAGAGTGAGCCTATGCCAGAATCAAAGACAGCTACCGGGTTGTTCGTCAACTGCTATGCTATTGCGATGATGTATAATAAATGTACAGTTTCAAGATAACTCTTACAACATTATGACTCCTAACTTGACAAAAATTGCAGTGCTACCTTTAAAGCACCCTCGAAAGAACGATTGATAGCTTTGAGTATAAAAGGAGCCGTAATAATAGCGGCCGGCATAGTCTTTGTAGCCACGCTTGTAGGACTCTTTGCGTGATTCGACAATAATGGATCATGATACAAGGCAGAGTGATTTGAAGATCGTTTGATTTGCGTAAATGGAGAGGAGATTGGTACTCGCGAAAACGGGCATAGAAAAGTCTTCATAATGGCTATCGCCGGTCAACTATGGCAGTTTCCCCTCGAGTTATCCGTGTCTGAACTTGAGAGCAAACGATGTATGCCAGAACCCTGCCACATCATTCGCTAGCTTTTCCTTATCTGGTCTACCGGAGTCCCGGGCACGATCTCATTTGCCATTACAAACTCTACCGAGTCGACTGCGGCGTACTGCGCCAGTACATCAAACTTTTGAGCCTTTGTCAGGTCGTGCCAGCCGAACTTGATAAACGCCTTGCCGCCGTAGCTGCTCTTGAACCTGCGCAGGCTATCTAAGCTTGAAAACGACCTGTAGAGCACGTGGTTTATCTGGTCCGGCTTTAATTCCACGGGATGCGCGATAAACTCGTATTTTGCAGGGTGCACCACAAACACGGTATGGAACAGCGGTGTCTCCACCCTTGCCCACGCCCGCTCAGCGTTCTGCCGCAGGTCAAAGATGGGGGCTATGATGTGCTGTCGTTCGTCGCCAAAGTAGCCTATCCCCAGAAAGTCAGAGAACTTGACAAGAGGAGCATCCTGCAACCTGCCTCATTGAAGCCGGAATCGGTATTTAATGCTACGGCAACGTTATATCTTTGGGCCTGCATAAAGCTTACAATGTTCCACAAGATAGGCGCGGTCATACTACTTGTATCGGACATGAAGAGATCGACAAAGTTCTACCGCGACACCCTTGGCATGAAGCTAAAGAAGCAGTCAAAGGACTGGACAGAATTTTCAGAAGCCGGCACGGTACTTGCGCTTCACCCTGCAAACAGGAAAAGGATCAAAAAGAACAACAGCATGCTGGTCGGCTTTTCGGTGAGCGACTTTGACGACGTGATAGGCGGCTTGAAAAAGAAAAAGGCGAAATTCTACAAAAAGCCAAAGGACGAGCCCTTTGGCAGACACGCGATAATCCAGGACCCTGACGGCCACCTGATTTCAATTGTCCAGATGCCGCAGGAAGAGATGACTCAGATCTCATACTATCACGGCTTTGCCCCAGCCTGATCGCGGAACCACACGTACACCGCGATGAGGGGGTGCGCCAAACCAGTTTCCTGCGCGCCATTTTTGTTGTAGCACACCATGACCATCCTGCCTGAAAGCGCGTGGCGTATGTCAGACGTGAGCTCTGCGTCCTTTAGCGGGCCGTAAAGCTCAAAGAAATAGTCTTGCTTGTAGTACGCGACGTGCTGGGCAAAGCAGTCGGATATCATCGCCGGGTCGCCTGCCATCCGGTCCGGCTTGTTTTCAACTGCTAATTGCAGCTGCCTGTTGATGTACTTGCTCCTGACGTATTCAGAGTCAAGCTTGCTGGCAGAGCTGTTGGAGTAAATGTCTATCTCCTGGCCCAGCTGGGAGGCGGTGCGCTGCGCAAAGCCGTTTACCAGCTCTATTTCGTCTTCGCCGACCCCACCGCCCTTGCCGTACAGGTACATCATGCACACCAGCTCGTCGCGGCCTACAAAGGGGAAGCTGCGCCCGCCGGCGACAAACTCGGCGATGCGCGACGCAATGTCATCTGGCAGCACCATGGCCATGTACGAATCCGAGACTATCATGCAGGCGGGAAACAAAACATTTAACACGCATATATGCATCTCGCATACAGATGTCGGAAATAGACAGCACGAAAAAGATCTACCTTATAGTCCACGGCCAGCGCCAGATGATAGAGCCTGTGAAAGACAAGCTTGCGGACAAGTTCAAACGGGAGAACATGCAGCCCGCGTCGTTGGACAGAGCCGGCGAGGCAGGCGAGTACGTCGCGATGCTGTGGCCGCCGATGGCCGCAAAAGAGATCGTGGTGAGCCAGATAACGGGCATGGGTGGCAGCGGCGGGACAGGCATGGGTGCGTGGAGCTCTGTAAGCCAGAAGGAGCTTTTCAGAGTGCCTTTGTAGCATTCTCAACATCTGGAAGTAATTAGCTAAGCTTATGGTTTACCGGATTACACACCCGCAATTAATAGCAAATCCAATCAGGGATTCGCATGACTGGTTTCGATAGGAACTGGAATAACCAGAGTAGGTCAGGCGCCAGCGAGAAGCTAAAGGAATCGCTAAAGCCGCAGGGCCCGCTCAAGCCGAGGATCGAGACTGCCGTTAACAAGCTGCAGTTGCAGACATCAAAGTTAGACACAATGATCACAAAGCTGAACGAGAAGGACGCCTCGCTGTTCCGGAGGGTAGTCGACTCGATGCAGAGGCACGACACCGACAGCGCCAAGGTGCTCTCAAACGAGCTTGCCGAGGTGCGCAAGATCTCGAAAACCTTGGGAGGGGCCAAGATGGCACTTGAGCAGGTGTCAATGAGGCTATCAACTATACACGACATGGGAGACGCGATGGTCGCGCTGGGTCCGGCAATGGCCTCGATAAAGGGCCTCAAGCCGAGCCTCGGAAGGTTCGTTCCAGACGCTGACAGCGAGATAAACAACATGCACAACCTGCTTGGCAGCATAATGACAGAGTCGCTCCAGAGCAACGGCCTTGGAATAGAGGTCAACACAGGCGGCGGAGGCGACATCGACCAGATCATGATGGAAGCGTCGGCAGTAGCAGAGCAGAAGGTGAACGACAAGTTCCCCTCAATCCCGGCTGGCAGCTACAGGATCTCCGACACCGAGAGTCAACAGTGATAGTATATGGGAAGAACATTAGCACTGGCAATCTTTGGGGCGATAGGGTTCGCAATAGGGTCCCTCTCGTTCCTAGCCGCACCCTTGCTTGCAACTTGGTTGCCGACGATAGTTATAGACCAAGGTGTAGCCTTTGCCATGATAAGTGGCGCCGCAGGGGCAGCAATCAGCACGACTGTGGCAAGCGTGTGGGCAAAAAGACCGTAAAACCCTCATCCCTTCTTTTCTTCTTCTTTTACCCCTTTCCTGTATCCATGCGTAAACCCCGCGTCATACACCTTCGAGTATTCGTACTTTGCGGGCGCAATCACGTCGCCGACGATTATTAGCGCGGTCTTGATTATTTTTGCTTCCCTTGTCTTTTTTGCAATGTCGCCTAATGTGCCTTTGATTATCTTTTCGTCCTCCCATGTCGCGCGGTAGACGACCGCGGCCGGCGTCTTTTCGGTGTAGACTCCGCCCTTCAATAATTCTTTGACCACGTCGCCCACTAGGTGCACGCTCAGGTAGAATGCCATCGTCGCCCCGTGCTTTGCAAGCTCGGCTATCGACTCGCGCTCTGGCACCGGCGTACGGAGCTCCGCCCTTGTCACTATCAGGGTCTGCGTGATGCCAGGTAGCGTCAGCTCCAGGTTGAGGTCGGCCGCGGCCCCGAGTATCGCGGTCACGCCGGGCACCACCTTGCATTTTATGCCGTCCCTCTCGAGCTTGTCTATCTGCTCCCGGATCGTGCTGAAAAGTGCCGGGTCGCCGTCGTGAAACCTTACCGCAAGCTTGCCCTCCTTTGCAGAGTCGCGCAGTATCTGGTAGATCTTTTCCCTGTCAATTACTGCCGCGTCGTGCAGCTGCGCGCCTTTCTTCGCGTATTCCAGGTTCTTTGGGTTGAACAGCGAGCCGGAATAAATGATGACGTCTGCCTGCTCTACCAGCTTTTTCGCCTTGAGCGTGATGAGCTCGGGGTCGCCGGGCCCGGAGCCCACGAAATAGACGGTCTTAACCTCGGTCATTTTTCTTTGCCACCATTATCGAAAAGTACTTTTCAGTAGGTCCCTTTTTGCCGAGAAGCTCTGATAATTTTTTCATTTCAAGTATCTCGCCCTCTTCCGACACGTCCTGCGCTATGGCAATGTTTGCGCTGTCCGGGAACCCAGACTCGCCCAGCATCTTTATCACGCTGTCAAAGTAGCGCCCGTCCTTCAGGAAGATTACGGTATCGCAGGCGCTCGCGGTGCGCCTGACCCGGTCCATGTCATAGCACGCCGGCACGATGGCGACTGTCTCTTCGCCCTCTGCTAGGCTGATGCCGGCCCTTGCCGCAATGGCAAACATGGACGCGATTCCCGGCACGATTTCAACTTCGATATCTTTGTAGTTCTTTTTCAGCTCGCGGTGGACATAGATCCAGGTGCTGTAGAGCGCGGGGTCGCCCACCGTAAGGTAGACGACTTTTTTACCGGACCTGACTGCGGCCGCGATTTCGTCGGAGTTCCTCCTCCAGTAGTCCTTGAGCGACTCCCTGTCCTTGACCATGGGAAAGACGAGGCTGGCAGTCCTGGCCTCCTTGCTAACATATTTTTCAACGACTGAAAGCGCGATGCTGGGCTTGCCTTCCCTCGCGGTCGGCGCGAATATGACCTCTGCGCTTTTTATCAGGTTCACGGCCCGCACCGTGAGAAGCTCGGGGTCTCCGGGGCCGCACCCAACGCAGAAGAGTTTCATGAGTTGCTGCAAAATCTTACAGCAATTTAAGTTATGGGTAGAGTTGCTCGCCCGTGTACCGGTCGATGATCTTGATCGCCTTTGTCGGGCAGGTCGCGGCAGCCGCGTGTATCTTTTCATAGCTGGCGCAGGTCTCGCACTCGACCACCGCCTTTGGATTGACCCTCTTGTTCTTTTCAACCACAAAGACCTTTGGAGCCAGCGTTTCGCAGCTGCCAAACGCCATGCAGAGCGACGGCTCGACGGTTACGTGGAACCGGCCCTTTGGCGTGTCAAGGAAATATGGGCCGTTGAAAAAATCTGCAACCACGTTTTCATTCGCGACTTTCCACGACTCTGCCGGGTTGCTCTTGGGCTGCTCTGGCTCATACGCGGGCTCGGGCTCTCGTAGATCGTCAAACTGCATTCTGTCGTACTGCGACCTTTTTGTTTCGTCCGACAGCACTTCAAACGCGGCGTTTATCTTTTTGATCATTTCTTCAGCAAGCGCGGAACTGTTCCTGTCGGGGTGGTATTTCCGCGCAAGCCGCCGGTACGAGTGCCTGATCTCCTTGTAGCTGGCCTTTTCAGAAACGCCGAAAACTGCATAGTATCCCTTGCTGTCGCTCAAGTATGAGCAATTGAGGGCTGAATCAACTATTATGTCTTGTTCCAAACTACAGGCAGAGATGTCACGATTGGAAAGATGAGAATCCTGTAAATGCAAAAGATGTATAAGAATATCGCTAGCGATATTCTTGCATAATCCAAACCGAATTCAGCTCACGTTTGTTCAAAAAGAACAAGCTTAAGAACAAGTGCTCATCAATGAAAAACGTATGGCAAAAGCCAAAGCCAAAAGCAAGGGAAAGAAGGGAAAGCAAGCCAAGCTCTCAAAGGGAAAGAAAAAGGGCGGCGCAAAGAAAAAGGTCGCGGCCAAGCGAAAGGGCGCCAAGAAAAAGAAGGTGGCGAAGCGGAAGGCAGCGCCAAGACCGCGAGTCACGCGCGTAGCACCTGCTCCAGCGTTCACCGAAATCCAGGAGGAAATAACGCCGTCCGTGCCGGAAACGCCCGAAGAGCCGGTTATGGGATCGACAGAGCCAATGGGGACTGGAGACAGCGGCTTTACTTCCAGCGACGACAGCAACAGATCAATGTAGGGTCAAAAACGCCTCCGCACCGGGGGACCTGCGCAGTGGCGACCATTTCAATCTAGAGGCTCTTTACATTTTTGACTGACACTATTGTTTAATATTTTCATAATCCATCACGCATGGAAATGGTAGAACAAAGTTCTATAAAATTCGTTGCAGGAGCGCTTGCCCTGCTGTTGCTGGCCCCGATGGTGGCCGGCATGCAGGAGGCAGACGCGGCGCCAAAGGCTGGAATCATGGTCCCCCTGTACACCTATCCGGGTGGAACGTGGGACACAGTAATAGAGACAAAGAACGATCATCCCGGCGTGCCCATTGTGGCCATTGTAAACCCGGCCAGCGGGCCCGGAGGATCGAGAGACTCTAACTATGTCTCTGGCATAGGGGAGCTGAAGGACGCCGGAGTAATCGTGCTCGGCTACGTTTCAACTGCCTACGCCGGCAGGAGCCTCGACTCGGTCAGAGGCGACATCGACAGGTGGGGCAGCTGGTACGACGTCGACGGCATATTCTTTGACGAGCAGACAAACTGGGCCGGAGGCGAGTGGTACTACACCCAGGCCGGCGACTATACAGAGTCAAAGGGTCTCGACTTTACCGTGGGCAACCCGGGGGCAAACTCGCTCCCGTCGTACCTTTCCACGGTGGACGTGGTGCTCATCTACGAGAGCCCGGGCCTGCCGAACCTGAACAACTATGCCTCATGGAAGCAGTACGATAACGACCAGCTCGGCATGATACCGTTCTCGGTAGGCTCGCTCCCGACAAGCTGGCTGGAGGACGCGACCGAGTTCGTCGGCTGGGTCTACGTGACAAGCGACAGCCTGCCAAACCCGTGGGACTCGCTCCCAAGCTACTTTGGCGACATGGCGGAGATGCTCGACGACGGCTCTGCGCCGGCGCCGGACGAGCCCGAGTACGAGCTGACAGTCGGGTCGGTCGACCAGAGCGGCAGGGCGATCACCGGCATGTGGATGGAGGTAAAGAGGAACGGCGCGACGGTGGGCACCGGCTTTACGCCGCTCAGCCTGACGCTTGAAGAATCGACGTACACAGTGTCTGCAGGCAGCTACCAGCAGATCACATTCGATCACTGGCACGACGGCGGCGAGTCAAGCACGACGTCCGTGAATCTGGCTGCCGACTCTGAAGTGACGGCGCACTATGGCAACGGCGCGATAGCGCCGCTGTCAGTCGCCCTTAGTGCAAGCAGCGCGACGGTGACAGCCGGCACCAGCGTTACCTTTGGCGCCAGCATAAACGGCGGCACCGCGCCGTACACGTGGTCGGTCAGATTCGGCGACGGCACAACCTCGCCATCAACCTTGGCTCCGGCCACTGCAAAGGCGTACAATGCGGCCGGGACCTACACCGCGGTGGCGACTGCCAGAGACTCTGCCGGCAGGATCGCGACCTCAAACCCGTTGTCAATCGCAGTGACGCAGGGCATGAGCATTCTGACGGTAAAGACTGTAGACGCGTCAGGCAGCCAGATAAGCGGCTACTACACGACCCTGTCGCAGGCCGGCGCGCTGGCAAGGGCTGCCTTCTCGCCCGCCTCGTTCACCCTGAGCAGCGGGCAGGCGTACCAGGTGGCCGTGTCTGACTTTGGCGGCTATGCGTTTGACCACTGGAGCGACGGGAGCATGAACAGGCAAAAGACGGTCACCGGCGGCCAGGCTGTTGCTCTGACGGCGCACTACAAGACGACGGCGCCGGAAGAGGCCATCTTGACGGTAGATTCGGTCAACATTGACGGCGACACGGTCACCGGGCTTTGGACTGTGGTAAAGGACGGCGGCGCGACAGTAAAGACCGGCTACACCCCGCTGGAATACACCGGGGAGGCCGGCTCGACGTACGAAGTCTCGGTCGCAGACTTTGGCGGCTATGCCTTTGACAGCTGGGTGGGCGGAAGTACAAGCAGAACGACGCAGGTGACGCTGAGCGGCGACGCCACCCTCACTGCTAGGTACAGCACCGGATCAGAGCAGGTGACGCTGACCGTGAGGTCGGTGGCGCTTGACGGCTCGCCGATAACAGGTCTCTGGACAGTCATAAGCGGCTCCGGCTCTGCGACTGGCTTTACCCCGCTGCCCTTTACTGCCGACGCAGGATCGCAGTACACGGTGACGATGGGCGAATATCAGAACTATGTCTTTGAGCGCTGGGACGGCGGCAGCACGAGCAAGTCCAGAACAATTACGCCAGACGGCAACACCGTGCTTACTGCATACTATCGGCAGTAGCCGTCTTCCCTCTTTTTTATGCGAATGCCATTATATGGGCTCGATGCACCCAAGCGCATGAGCGATTTTCCAAAGGCCAACTTTGCAAGGCTTTTAAAATTTTTTGACACTAACACCGACGACGTTGTCAGGCTTTCCCGGGCTTTTGGGCTTGCCACCAAGGTCCACATGGGCCAGCTGTTGAACAAGACCGAGCAGTACATCAACCACCCTGTGAGGGTCGCCCTCATCCTGGTAGAAGAGCTCCAGCTGCGCGACATCGAGCTTGCCTGCGCCGCGCTCTTGCACGACGCTTCAGGCGCCATAAAGGACGAAGAGCTGAAAGAGTACGGCGAGCGCATCTACTCTATCGTGCGCGCTGCTGCGGCCCCAGCCAGCACCGAGGAGCAGTTTGCGGCAGTGTTCAAGGCGCCCAAGGATGTAAAATACATCAAGCTTGCCGAGCGGCTGGACAGCGCGCGGTCGATGAAGAGCCAGATGCTCCGGGACAGGATGATAAGGTTCAAGGACGAAACGCAAAAGTACGTCGTGCCGATCGCGACTGCGACCGACGACCGGCTGGCGTTCAAGCTGTCAGTCGCGCTCTACGAGCTCAAGTGACTAGCGGTGAACGCACCTGCCGTCCGGCCCCGCCTTGTGCTTGGCCCAGTGCTTGCCGCAGCCGATCATCCGGTGCTCCGTGCACCCACAGATCGGGCAGCGCTTTACCTTTTCCTTCCCTTCTTCCACACGATTACGTAGCCCTGGCCGCTATTTGAGTTGCTTGCCAGCTTGTCATGGAATGCTGATCAGCTTTATCCTTTTATTGCGTTGATATTCCTGAAAATTGCTTCATCGTGAATAAAAAAGATGGGGATACGCGGAAATCGACCTCTCCAATATCTTGTCTGGTTCTCTCAGATTACTTCCTCTAACATCTCGACTGTCATTGCAGCCAGCAGGACAAAGAACATCTTCTTGCTGGAGAACAAGAAGAACCTGTTTTTCCTATCCAATATGTGAGACAGGAAGGTCTGCAGCGCAGGGTAGCCTGACGCTCCAAGCGAATTTATCATTGGCATGGCCAATGCTGAAAAAGACTGCATTCATCTCCACACTCCCTGTACGCAGCACGCGCATTTAACCCAGCTCACGATACGATTTACATCAATGCGTGCCATTACTGCAAGTAATGTGGATTATGAGACGCGAATGAGGGATAACAGCAGCTTTGCATCTGGCAATGCCCATTATCCAGCTTGGCGGCTCTGTCTCAAATGTCTCCCATTCACGTTATATGCAAGGTCTGTGTATATATATTAGGTAATTTTTGTGCAAAATAATTTTCCGATGATGGATTGGCATGTTGAACACATGGAAAAGACGGTTGTAAAATACGTAAAGGGCCTGTCAGAGAACGCGTCGGGATGGGAGAAAAGGAATCACAAGAAATATGGCGGCCTGACGAATGTCTGCAGGCAGATAGATTATGACATAAAGCACGGCGTAACCAGCGAACAGGTCCTCTCAATGTTTCATAGAGTTCGCAATCACCCGTCCTTTTCGGAGCTGAGGAAAGGTAACGGGTCAATGGAACGGCTGGGCGAAGTAGAGAACCACTTTACCAAACCGAAAATACAGACTCCCCAGTGGTTTTAGATACGCATTCCTGTTAGAATGCCTACCTTAGTACTTTGCATCGCGTAAACACGCGTCGCAGTACCTCTGAATCACTATCGCGCCTTCCAATTTGAACAACGCTTCCGTCGTTGCTACTGCTGCACAGGTTATACAAAATCCGGATGCTTTCTTGGTGCTTGATGTCGCAGGCCTGGTCTCGTATGGTTTTACCATTGCACTACTACCTTTCTGTCATTTATACAGCTTGAGATGTATCTAAGGAACCTGATAGAATGTTCCGCAAGAGTTCAATCAGTCAGCTAAGAGACAAAATGTTAATTATGGCTCTTGTTTCTACTTTATAAGCCCTTCCAGGTATGAAAAGTCGATGATGTCATCGCTGAATGCCGTGATTTCTCTGTGCCAGCAGATCGGACAAAAGTCTTTGTCGGCAATCATTCGCTGCTCGTACGTGATATCTTTGATATCGTAGGCTTCTTTGCACATTACGCAGATGTTCTCGCTCATCTAATCATCAACTACAAAGGACTTTTTGAGGGATTTTTGCCAGATCAGAGTCAATCTGCCTGCCTATCTGCTCGCATACGTCCATAGTCGTACCTTCGATACTCTTGTTCGCTCTCAACAAGTGCACGCGGAGATGATCCATCGGTACTACTAGCTTGCGTCGTATAAGATGCTTTGTCTTTGGATTTGTTTTCAAACCAGAACTGCTACTCTGCCTTCATGTCTTGTCTCTTCTTTTGTCGCCGACAGCCTTGAACTTCAGGCATTCACAGTTTCTGCATTCGAGGTTTGATCCGTGCCGTCGCCTCTGGTGTCCGCATGTGCAGTGTTCCATGCTAGCATTGACTCTCTCAGATGATCACAGTACGTACATCATGCCGCCGGAGACAAGCGTCACAAACTCTACGCCGGCAAGCTCTTTCGTCCTTGCGACCACCGCGTTGAGCCACAGGCTGTCTATGCCCTGGCTCCAGATCGTGACTTTCTTGTAGTGCTTCTGGCTCCCGTGGAAAAACCCGACACAGTCCTCGACCGTGCTGTTTGCGTATTTCTGGCTCACCTCGTCAACCACTGCCTTGGCCTCTGACGGCAGGTACAGGATGGTGAGCGTCGGAAAAGGTATCGCCGCCGCAGGCGCTGATGATGAAGAAGCATTGTCGGACATTTTATTCAGCTAATGAGTGGCACTTATATCTTGATTTCGAAAACGCGTTTGTGTAATCTGGCTACCGGATCGTGTTAGCTAACTTGGACTAGAAGAGATTTTATTCAAAAAATTTGACAACTCGTTAAATCCCTTTTCATGGCACAGTGTCTGAGTAGGATTGTTTAAGGAACGAAAAACAAAATTCGCGTTGCTGTCACTCTTGTCAGCTCTGGTCGTTGTATCGACTGCCTTTGCAGGCATTTCGGTATACGCGCAGACCGACGACAGCGAATTGACAACATTTGAAGAAGAAGCAATTGCACAAGGAGAAGAATTTGACGACACAATGAATGCAACAGATGACGGCAGCACCTCGACGGCCGACCTGTCATTCCTTGACGGCCTGGTAGTCTGTGACGTGGGCACCGCAGAGATTTCAGACGAGACAGGGGTGGCGGCGCTTGACAACGCATCGCTCACCACGCCGACAGTCTCTGTGGAGGTAATGACGGAAACAGAGGTCGCTGAACTGGCTGCCAACGAAACAGAGACAGCCAGCGAGACATCGGTGGCATCTGCAAACTGCGTGCTGACTGGCGGCGGGGATGACACCTCTACCAGCAGCAATGCCACGGATGCGAACGATGCGACGCCGGCAAGCAACATGACTGGCACCGCCAACGCAACTGACAGCGCCATGCCAGAGCCAGGCTCGAACGCGACATCGACGGCCAGCACGCGGGGATCCGACGGCGAAATTCTGGTGATAGAGGGCCAGGACTTTGTACCGGGGCAGGTGGTTCTGATGTTCACTGAAGACGCGCTCGTCGGGATAGACGATGTCGACGACAACGGAGAAATCGAATCAAAGATCCCGGCGCCAGACAGCGGCGACACGGCAATTGCCGGCAACGACACTGCTGTGACAGTGCTCCGGTTCCTAGAGAGCGGGACGCAAAGGACAGCGACATTTGAGTTTGACGGAGAGATGCTAACAGCGTCGGAAGGCGGAGACATTGAACCTGCAGACGGCGGCGACGCAATGACAATGCCAGCTCCTTCGAGCAACACAACCTCTACAAACAGCACCTCCAACGCAACAATGCAATAACCCCGGTTATTGCCCCACTTCCTTCATTTTTTGTAAAGGAAAAAGTTAATTCCTCTGCATCCCGTTATTCTGGAAATGGCAAACAAGATCAAGTGTTCCCACATCCTCGTGCAAAAGCAGAGCGAGGCGCTCGCGCTGCTCGAGCGGCTGAAAAATGGAGAAAGCTTTGCAAACCTTGCAAAAGAGCTGTCGATCGACAAAGGGAGCGGCAAGCGCGGAGGCGATCTTGGCTACTTTGGCCGCGGCATGATGGTCAAGCCCTTTGAAGAGGCGGCGTTCAAGCTGGAAAAGGGTCAGACGTCAGAGCCGGTCAAGACAGAGTTTGGCTACCACATCATCAAGAGGCTGGACTGAGTGGACGCGTACCTGGAAGAAGAGCTGTATGACTTATTGACGTACTGCATCCAGAAACCTGAAGCCACGGACTTTGCCGGCAAGAAAGGGCGCATGCAGGAAATAGGGCGCGAGCTTTATGCCGACTCTGGCGCCGACGCGCTGGAAAACATGTTCTTTTCAATAGAACATAGAATAAAGGAAGAGATCGGAAGCGACGCCAAGCTGTACCGGGCGTGGTGGAACGGCATCGCCCCGGAATGGAAGTACTGATCACTTTCTGGTCTTTACCAGCACGATCCCGGCGATTACCGCCATCATGCCGCCGAACACCAGCAGCACTATTATGGTAAAGTCAGGCAGCACCGCGGTCGGATTCTCCATGCTGACCCTTATCGTCTGCTGGCCTCCTGCGTTTTCTATGCTGGTGAACCCTGCGATCTCGATCTGGGAGTTTGGCTGCGGGGTGGAGATGTGCACCTGCACCGACGCGCCGTCGATGTTGACCGAGGCATCGCCCTCCTTTGGCGGCGGGCACCCTTCCCTGATGCTGCACTCGCCAAGCGAATACACTGACAGCACCTTTGCCATGCCGATGTCGTCCCTGAACACGTCGCTGCCGCTCACAATGCTGAAGGTCGGGTCAAAGAGCGCGTGCCACCTTTCCATCGGCATGGCCCCTATCTCTGTAAAGTCCAGTATCGGCTCGGCCATAAGTCCGCGCGCTTCCGTGCCTGCAAGCTTGCCCGCGAACTCGGGGAACGTGGCCTGCAGCAGGCCGATCGGCTCGTTGACGTTCATCATGCCGTGCCCCGGCGCGTCGACTAGTACCGGCCCCTCTATGACAAAGCCCCTCCAGTTAATGTCCATCAGTATGTTGTCAGTCGC
This sequence comes from uncultured Nitrososphaera sp., assembly GCA_964476255.1. Lineage (GTDB taxonomy): Archaea > Thermoproteota > Nitrososphaeria > Nitrososphaerales > Nitrososphaeraceae > Nitrososphaera. The sequence continues at coordinate 27,105 of CAYYYR010000014.1, read as the reverse complement.
GTTCCTGTCCAGCTTGAAGCCTAAAAACGCCGGGGCGAGCTCGACGCTGTACGTTAGCGTGAGCCTGTCAGGCCCTCCCCTGAGCACGCCCGAGTACGTAAAGTTCGCGCCGGTTATCCGGGCGGGGCTCTGCGCCTCAAAGAGGGCCCGGTTGGACGCGGCTATCAACTCATTCATGCCGCTGGCGTTCGTCCCCTCTATTGAAAACTCAATCCTCTCAGTACTGCCGTTGAAAAGGTCCGCCACAGCGCTGCCCTGCTCGTACCTCATCGTGACAAACTTTACGCCGACAAAGCTGCCCGCGGCCCTGTCAAATTCCGGTATCAGCGACGCGTTGATCTGGGCGGCGTGGGCTTGGGGGGCAAGGCCGGCGATTAAGAGTACGGCTACGACAGACATGACTGTCACTTGGGTGGTTTTCGCACGCACAGCTATTGTATGGGCATGCCTTCCCTTATCGCTTTTTTCCGGCGCTTTTTTGCCTACTCTCATGCACCCGTTTACTTTCGGGACTCCCTTTCAGAGAGTAGTTACAACTCATAATAGATCTAATTACGTATCTAGTGTACGACACCCAACGACCCGTTTTCAGACTGGCCGGCACATCAACCGGCCGGTGTACTCGTCGGACCGGAAAAAGATGGGCTTTGAGCAAAACCCTGCCGGACTACCTTGTGGTCAAGGGGCTGGTGGGACTTTCAAGCTACCTGATACCAAAGTCGCTTGCCGAGTCGGTGGAAAAAAAGGGGATCAGGCTCAGGATAACGGCGTACGAGGCGCGGCACAAGTATTCCCATTCAAAGATGAAGCGCTTTGTCCTGCACGGCCGGTGCCAAAGTCGGCCGTCCGGCAGCGCGTCGTCTACGACCGGGTGCAGACGCTGCGCCACAGCGCGACGAGGAACCGGCTTGCCGCAGGAATGCGCTTGTCTCCGGCATCCTGTTCCTGCTCTCCGGCTACCAGGCAAACGCCGAAATCTACAGCCTGGCGAGGGAGCAGCTGGTGGTAAACACGGCCAGGGAATTCTGGACCTACGCCGTCCTACCGGTGGGCTTTCTGGCGCTACTGAGCCAGCTGGGCGGCCTGACCCTGCTTATGGGCGCGGGGCTGTTTGCGGCAAACCGGATCAACATAGGCAAGTTTCTTGTAATAGTCGGGACCGGGCAGGGGCTGATCACGATACTGGTCAACATCGCGCTAGAGTTCTGGAGCGGCAGGTGGGCCCTTGACAAAAACTATGTCACGTGGCTGACGTCGACTGCCACCGGGCTTGGGATACTGTTCGCGGTCGTTGCGTCGCACGTCAAAAAGGGCAGGGACCAGAGCAGCTACTTCCGGGCCGCTAGATTCGTGCTCCGCAGGAGAGGCTAGACGTCGGCGTACATCGAGAACTCGTGTGGGTGCGGCCGCACAGCAAGCTCCACGTGCTCCTTTTCTTCGTGCTCTACTATCCTGTCTATCGTCTCGCCGTCGAATATCGGCTTTAGGAACGCGCTGTCGCTTTGAAGCTCCTCATAGGCTTCTCTCAGGCTCGCCGGCAGCTGCGTTACTCCGAGCTCGCGCCTCCTCTTGGGGCTCATCTTGAAAATGTCCTCGTTAACCGGGTCGCCGATGTCCTTCTTTTTCTTGATGCCGTCGAGGCCGGCGGCAAGCACCGCCGAGAACGCCAGGTACGGGTTGCACGACGGGTCCGGCGCCCTGAACTCGATGCGCTTCATATTCGCAAACCTGGCCCCCTTAAAGTGCGCGGGGATCCTGATTATCGCCGACCGGTTGCCGGTGCTCCACGCCACATAGACTGGAGCTTCGTAGCCGGGCACGAGCCTCCTGTACGAGTTTGTAGTCGGCGCCACGATCGCGGCTAGGGCTCGCGCGTGCTCTATGATGCCGCCGCCGAAATAGCGCGCAGTCTGCGACATTTCCGCGTACTCGTCTGTGGTATCGTAAAAGAGGTTCTCGCCCTTGTTCCAGAGGCTCACGTTGACGTGCATGCCCGAGCCGTTGTCAAGCGCGATCGGCTTTGGCATCATGGTCGCGATCATGTTGTGCTTTTTGGCGATATTCTTGACGATGTACTTGTAGCTCTGCACCGCGTCGGCGGCGTTGACCAGCGTGTCAAAGCGGATGTCTATTTCGCACTGGCCAGCAGTCGCCACTTCGTGGTGGTGCGCGTCGCACACTATGCCAAAGTTGTTGGTGAGCACGTCGACGCACTCGTTGCGGTACTCCATCAGGGTGTCGCCGGGCGCGCTGGGCAGATATCCTTCTTTGAGTCTGAGCGCATAGCCGACGCTGTCGGTGGACCACGGTGCCTCCCTCGACTGGATGTGGTAGCTCTGCCCCTGGTACGGGGTCATGGTGTTGACCTCCAGTTTGTCAAAGACGAAAAACTCTACTTCCGGCCCCCAGTAGGACGTGTCAAAGCCCTGATCCGTGAGGTGCTTTTCCGCCCTCTTTGCGATGCCGCGCGGGTCGCGGGGGAACGTCTCCCGCTTGTCGCCGCCGCTCAGGATGTCGCAGATCATCCTCGCGGTGGGCGTCCCGATCCAGGGCACGGTGGCAAACGTGGAAGGGTCGGGCCTTATGATGAGGTCGGACTCGTGGATCTCGGTAAAGCCGCGGATCGACGAGCCGTCGAGCTTTGGCAGGCCGTCGGTGAAATCCTCCACCCGGAACATCTTGGAATCCATAGTGGTGTGGTGGAACCGGCCAAAGAGCCCGGTGAACTGCAAGTCGAGGAACTTTATCTTGTCGTCCCTGAGCCGCCGCATCACCTGGTCGGCGGTAAATGTCTGCTGCTCGATCTTGCCGTCAATCAATTTATAAGGCAACTGGAATACCTCATCAGTAGGCACTAAAACTCTATAATTTAAGGCTTTAAGAGTGATCTAGAAAATGTCGACAGCAGGCCCGCAAAATCGGAGCGAAATGGACGCCGGGGACAGCAGCCACCTCGCGCTCAAGGATGTTTTGAGGCTGCTGAAAAAAGAGATCGAAGCTCCGGCGCTGCAGGCGATCGAGCCGGACACCTTCCAGAAAATAGCCGAGTCGCTTGGCAACCTGAAGGGGCAGGGCTACGAAGGCATCGAAGCAAAAGTGAGAGACCGCATGACGGAGCTGCTCGCGGGCGCGGCGAGATTATTGATAGAGGCGAGGCAGGCAAAGATCCGCGGGGATGAGCCGCTCGACTATTCAAAGCTCACTGACGAGGAGAAATACGTCCTCGATGGCAAGCGCGAGTCCGACGGCAGGATGAGCGAGGTCGTGGCCGCCACTGTCAAGGGGAGGCCAAAAGTGCTCGAGTCCATATCCGCGAGGATGAGATCAAAGCAAATAGTGGTGAGGTTCCTGAAGCCGGCGGAGGCGTTCGTCGGGGTCGACATGAACAAGTACGGGCCGTTCCAGCCGGAGGACGTCGCGTCGCTGCCGTTTGAAAACGCGCGCTCGATAATCGCAGGCGGCGGCGCGGTCGAAGTGCACGTCGAATGAGCCTAAAGAATGTGTAGGATTGCTTCTTAGCTATACGACTGTCTGCTTCTACAATGGAGGAACTGTTCAACCAGCTGGCCCAGCGAGTTGGAATCAGCCCCGAACAGGCCAGAACTGTAATGGCAACCGTTTCAAAAACACTGCTTCAAAAAGCAGAGCCCGGCAAGGCGCAGGGGCTGCTGTCAAAGCTGCCGTCAGGCATCACCGACATATTCTCAGACAATGAAAAACAACAATTCACTACGACCCAGCAAAATATCAACAACGAAGAGGTGATGCAACAGATAGACCGCGACGCCGGCATCAATGACAGGAAAAAATCACAGCAGGCAGTCGAAGAAGGCATCAAGCTGCTGCAGGAAAAGACAGGCGAGGAAGGACTGCTCGATAACGTGATGGGCAGGTTCAAGAACGTAGATCTCAACCCCTTTGACTAGCCGGCGGCTCAGACTGAGAAAGTTGCGAGCTAGCGATAGCAATGATCTAAAAATTCTTATTTCGCGCCGGCCTACTGTTGATAGTCGATGGTTCACCTCGGCATTGACATTGACCAGTTCATATTGCTAACGATCTACCCTGCGGCCGCGTTTTTCGCGGCGGGGTTCATTGCCAAAAAGACCAAGATGCAGGCCGCAAAATTATACCTGTTACAGGCGCTGACTTGCATCGCGTTTTCAATCGCCTATTTTATAGTCGTGCCAAACGGCGGCGCGCAGGGGCTCGCGATAGTGCTTGCGATGTTTGGCGTGCTCCTGCTCTTCATGGCAAAGAAGCAAAAGATACAGCAGCCAGAGCAGCAGAGCGTCTAGTGCAGGTTTAGCATCTTGTTCGCCTGCTCGATCCTGCTGTCCATCAGGCCCTCGATCCACGTATGGAACTCGCGCTCGGCCACTTCAAAAGAACAGTTGTTCTTGCTCATGTACTTCTGGACAAACTTTACCTTGGTCCAGAGGTATGCCAGCTCGTCGTCATCGAGACTCATCATGAGCTCACAACCAACAGACGTGGACATCGTACTTAAGGTTGACGCTTGACCTGCAAAAAGCCTCTTGCCAGTCTGACAAAAGCATATTACGACGATAAAATTCTATGATGACGTAATGATAAAAGGCAAGGTTGCGGTAATCACGGGCGCGAGCAGCGGCATAGGCTACGCCACTGCCATCGCGCTGTCAAAGGCCGGCGCCAGGATTGCGGCCGGGGCAAGGCGCGCCGACAGGCTAGAGTCGCTGCAGGCCGAGATCGCCAAGGGCGGCGGAGAAATCCTCATCCACAACCTGGACGTCACGAAAAAGGCCGATTGCGACGCCTTTGTCGACGCCGCGGTGAAAAAGTGGGGCACCGTGGACATCCTCGTCAACAACGCCGGCCTCATGCCATTGAGCTTTTTTAAGAACCTGAAGGTCGACGAGTGGGACCGGATGATCGACGTCAACATCAAGGGAGTGCTCTACTGCACCGCAGCGGCCATCACCCACATGCTTGCCAAGAAATCCGGGCACATCGTCAACATCTCTTCGGTGGCCGGGAGGGTGGTGTTCCCGGCAGGGAGCGTCTATTGCGCTACAAAGCACGCCGTCGCCGCGCTCAGCGAGGGGCTGAGGCAGGAGTTCAGCGTAAGATCGAACATACGGGTCACGTGCATCGAGCCGGGCGTGGTCGCGACCGAGCTGACAAACACAATTACCGACAAGGCGCTGGAAAAGTATGTCGAGTCGGTAAGGCAGATGGAGGCGCTGCAGGCGGAAGACATCGCAAACGCGATCCTCTTCGCGGTCGAGTCGCCCGCGCACATGAACGTGAACGAGATACTCATAAGGCCTACGACGCAGGAGCGGTAAGGCTAGGGCGAATCGTTCTCTTCGAAAACGTCAACGTGCCTCCGCATGCCGTGGGTCTTGATGTATCGCAAAAGCTCGTCTTGGTCTTCCTGCCGGAAATAGCGCTTCATCCTCTCCAGGGTCGCGTCGTCATAAAGAGGGTAGCTTTTTTCCTCCGGCATACCTTAAAGATGCATTGCATCCCTAAAAAGTTTTTACATGGTATTCAGTTATCTTCCGTGATGGGCAGGCGAATTTTGATCCTTGGGGCCGGCTTTGGCGGCCTGGTGGCGGCCACCGAGCTCCGGAAAGGGCTCGAACAGGACCACCGCGTCATCGTGGTGGACAGGAAAAGGTCGTTCATGATGGGCCTTGTAAAGCTGTGGATACTGGAGGGGAGCCGGAAACTGGAGGAGTCCCAGACGCCCCTTGACGGGCTGAACGCAAAGGGGATCGAGTACCTCAACGACGAGGTGACAAGGATAGACGTTCCGTCAAACAGGGTGCAGGCAAAAGACCACGGCTGGATCGAATACGACTACCTGGTAGTCGCGCTCGGCGCCGAGCTCGTGCCGGATAGGGTAGCCGGGTTCACTGGAAGAGGCTACAACCTCTACGACGCGCAGCAGGTTCCAAAGCTGCGCGACAGGCTGCTGGAGCTAAAACGCGGCAGGGTCGCGGTCTCGATAATGGGCATGCCCTACAAGTGCCCTCCTGCGCCGTTCGAAGCTTCCATGATAATCGACGGCATGCTGGAGAAGCAGGGCACAAGAAGCTCTGTAGAGATCGATGTCTACTCGCCCGCCCCGGTGGCGCTGCCGGTCGCCGGGCCGCAGGTGAGCGCAAACGTAGTCGACATCATATCGCAGCGCGGCATACGCTTCAACCCGTCGCACAAACTAAAGTCGGTGTCTGACCATCTGGAATTCGAGAACGGCAACAGGGCGGATTACGACGTGCTTGTCGGCATCCCCCCGCACCGCGCCCCGGAGGTGGTCAGGAGCGCCGGCATGGCAGAGGGCGACTGGGTAACAGTAGACAGGAGCACGATGAAGACCCGATTTGCCAACGTCTATGCGATAGGCGACGTGACGGAGATAAAGGTGGGCGCAATGGCCGTGCCCAAGGCCGGCATATTTGCCGAGGAGCAGGGCAAGGTCGCCGCCAGGCAGATCATGGGCGAGATCGGCGGCAGGCCGGCGGCCGCGGCGTTTGCCGGCCGGGGCTACTGCTTCATGGAAACGGGAAACGGGCGCGCCGGCTACCTTGATGCCGACTTTTTCAACCCCGCCGGCCCCATCGTCAGGCTGGAGGCGCCGTCAGTCCAGAATTTCCAGAAAAAGCAGGACTTTGAAAGGGCCAGGGTGAAGGAGTGGCTACTTTGACTTTTTGGACATTGTGTAAAAGCCATGCGCCGAGATCAGGAAGGCGGCAAGCGACATCTTTGTCGCGAACACTAGGTTCCAAGGGGTCTCGGGGTTGGGGTAGGGCACGTTGATGTCGTCAAACTCTATTATGCCCCGCAGCGCGTCGGCTGTGATGAAAGAGTTCCACACGATAAAGTTGTATACGAATTCATAGAGCGCCACGATCGCGATCGCAAGCACCAGCAGCTGCAGTATAGCCTTCAGCCACTTTGGGATTCTGCTCGCCTTGTCGCCGCCGAGCCTCACCACGCAGTACCAGCCGACGACTGACACTATCATCAAATACGTTACAAGCTTTGCCAGTCCGGGGAACGGGAACTCGGTGTCGACCAGCACCTCGCCTATCACGATCCTGCCAGTCTGCATGTATTCGCCAAGGCTGACATAGATGGCGTAGAACGTTATGGCGGCCATCATGGTGGCACAAAAGTAAAAGAGCCAGAGGAATACCCTCCTCTCCCTCAGGTCGTCCTTTTCAAAGGTCGTGTGCACGGACTAAGTTATCAATAGTGGTGATATATTGATTACTTGATCCAGTTCTCTGCCACAATTCGGCCGGCTGGCTACGATGTGATCTGCAGCTGCTTCTTTACGCCATCGCAGATGTCTTAGCCTGAACGGCTTTTTGAGAATATCCTCGTTAGACGGTGCCAGAAGACAGAATTGAGTCACGTGCATCCGCCGATGACGAGGGCAGCATTCATGGCATTGGCATGAAGCATTCCATTTTCCTGAACAACCTCGAACAGTGGGTAGACGGAATAATTTCTCGAGACGGACTGGCAGACAAGGAATTGATAAGGACCATAAAGGAAAGGTTTGAAAGTTCCATCCAGGTCAACGTCGATCATCATAAATTCATGATGAACAATGCAAAAGAGAATCATGACCAGAGAATGGCTGATCGCCAAAGGCTGGTGACCGAAGTCTACCAGTCACTGATGCAGCCTGGCAGCAAACATGGCTGACATGTTAGCCGTACCTTTTAATCGACGCTTTGATATTCCAAGGGACAGCCGTTGCATAGCGCTAGGGCATGATCGCTTGTTCCGACAGGTTACAGGCGAGCAGGCGCTTACCCCTACATTTCAGCAAAAGCTGATAACCTTATTAATGTGTAGGGGTAAGGCAATCCGTGGCCCGCGTAAAGACGAAAAGGATCGGCGGCAGCACATACTACTACCTAGAGCACAGCGTGAGGGAGGGCGGCAGGGTGTACAAGAAGGAGGTGTACCTCGGGAAAAAGATCCCTAAGGACGTTGAAGAGATGAAGGAAAAGCTGTTAGCAGACGTCTACAGGGAGAGGTGGCACCCGCTCCTCGACCGGATAAAGGACAACTATTCCAGAGAAGCGTGGCAGATGCCCAAGTCACTAAAAGAGAAGGAGCTGGACACGTTTGCGATCCGCTTCACCTACGACACCCAGAGGATAGAGGGGTCGACCCTTTCTTTGAGGGAAACGGCCGCCCTGCTCGAAAGGGGCATAGCGCCCAAGTACAGGCCGGTCGGTGACATCAGGGAGGCGGAGGCCCACAAAAGGCTGTTTTACGAAATGCTCGAATACAAAAAGGGCCTGTCGCTGGGCGCAGTCCTTGAATGGCACAAGAAGCTCTTTGGGGAAACCAAGCCCGACATCGCCGGCAGGATAAGGAAGAGCAGGGTGGGGATTGCAGGAAGCAAGTTCGTACCCCCGCTCGCAGTCGAAGTCTACCCGATGCTGCAGGATTTCTTCAGATGGTACAACAAAAACAACAACAAATTACATCCTGTAGAACTGGCTGCGCTTGTGCACTTGAAGTTCGTGACGATACACTCCTTTCCAGACGGCAACGGCAGGATGTCGAGGCTGATGATGAATTTTATCCTGAAGAGCAAGGGCTACCCCATGCTGAACATCCAGTATGAGGGCAGAAACAGCTATTACAACGCGCTGGAACGGGCGCAGGTCAGCAAGAAGGACGACGTTTTCACGTCGTGGTTCACAAGAAGATACGTCAAGGAATACAAAGCGTACCTGGTATAAAAGAACTAACTGCTTCTCAATATGCTACACTGGCAACGCGCGCACGCGGTCACTTTAGCGCCTTCAGCAGCCTGTCCGCCGGGAGCGTGTTGAGTACGTCTGACCGAGTCGCCCAGCCGCGCCTTGCCTGCCCGACGCCAAACGTGAGGTACGCATAGTGGATGGGGTGGTGGGCATCAGAGTCGATCACCAGCTTTACCCCCTTCCTTACGGCCATCCTGACATAGTCGTCCTTCAGGTCCAGCCTGTCATAGTGCGCGTCAATCTCTAGGACCGTGCCGGCGTACTTTGCCGCTTCGATCACCTTTTCAATGTCTACTGGGTAGCCCGGCCGCCTGTTGATCAGTCTGCCAGTTGGGTGGAACAGGATGTCAACGCTCGGATTTTTCGCGGCCTGCACCAGCCGCTCCGTCTGGGCTTCGACCGGCAGGTTGAAGTGCGAATGGATCGCCGCGCCGACGATGTCGAGTTTGTCAAGGACGCCATTTGAAATGTCGAGCGAGCCGTCCTTCATGATGTTGACCTCCGCGGACGCAAGGACGCGGAACCCCTCCAGCCTGTCGTTGAGCTCTGCTATCATTTCGGTCTGATCTAGGAGCTCCTGCTCGTCGAGGCCGCCTGCCAGCGCGAGGCTCTTTGTGTGGTCGGTAATAGCGATGTAATCGAGCCCGAACGCCTTTGCCCCCCGCGCCATCTCCTCTATCGTGGCCGTGCCGTCGCTGCTTTCGCTGTGGACCTGCAGGTCGCCCTTCAGGCTCCCGTACTCGACGAGCTCTGGTATCTTGTTTTGCTTTGCAAGCTCTATCTCGCCGGCGTTCTCGCGCATCTCCGGCGGCACCCACTGGAGGCCGAGCGCCCGGTAGACGTCCTGCTCTATCTTCCCGGCGATCCTCTTCTCGCCCTTGAAGACGCCCCACTCGTTCAGCCGCAGCCCCTTTGCGATCGCCATCTTACGCAGCTCCACCGAATGCTCCTTGCTCCCAGTAAAGTACTGGAGCGCCGACCCCCAGCTCTCCTCCGGCACCACCAGCAGGTCCGCGTCCAATCCGCCTGCCAGCCTGACAAACGCCTTTGCCGGCCCCCTGCCAATGACTTCCTGCACTTCCGGCATCTTTACAAAGAACTCCATCACCGGCCCCGGGTCGCTGGCGGCGACGATGTAGTCGATGTCGCCTACCGTCTCCTTCATGCGGCGGAGCGAGCCGGAGGCCATCGCGTTTTTCACGCCCGCGATTTTCAGCAACCGCGCCTCGATCTGCTTTACGAGCGGCCAGACGTCGCCTATTATCCGCCGGCCCCTGCCCTTCTTGAAAAACTCGATCCTCTTTAGCATGTCCTGCTCTTTTTTCTCGGTAAAGCCGGGCACCTTACGCAGCCTGCCCTCCACGGCGGCCTTTTCCAGCTCTGCTAGGCTCTTTACCTGCAGCTTTTCGTACAGCAGTTTGATCGTCTTTGCCCCCACGCCCTCTATGCCGTACAGCTCGTCGACATTGATCGGGACCTTTACCTTCAGCTCTTCGAGGTGGCGCACATTTCCCGTCTTTATCAACTCCTCTATCTTTGCCGCGATCGCCTTGCCGACCGACGGGATTTCAAGGAGCCCCTTGACGCCGCTCCTGCTGTACACGTCTTCGACGTTCTCCGGCAGGTTCGCTATGGTGTCTGCCGCCCTGTAGTACGCCCGGGCGCGGAACTGCACGTTCGGGTCGTCCTCGCCCACCTCAGTGAGAAAGCCGAGGTCCCGCATCGCCTTCGCGACGTCCGAATTCTTCAAGCAGCAGTAGACCGGCCAGCCTGCTTCTTAACATTTATCTGTCAGATTGCCGCAACAATAGGCGCTGTTTACTGCGGGAAACGGTGATGATGATCGCTTTCTAGCGCTGAGCTGTTTCCCAAATTTTAATAACAACATGGAAATGCCTTTGGTTGCCCATGCCATGCCTTGCAACTACAAGCAAAGGCCGTGGTTTTACCTTTGGTAAAGCGCCTCGTGCGCGATCATAACCGCGTTTGAATGCTACAAAGCGCCGCTGATAATGCCGGCGGGCTGTGATAACTATACCGTGCCTCTGAGCAGGGTTAATCTTTCGACCTGCCGTCTTCAAGGCATGGAACTGTTCGAATCAATCGGGTGGATTGCACTTGGGTTCGCGCCGACTTTGGTTGCGCTCGAAGCCGCGTGGAAGATGAGCAAGCGCCGGCCGGCCTTGGCCGAGGCGGCGGTCCGCTGATGGACTACTATACAATCGCGGGTTTGGCCGCAATGGCGCTCGTGGCCGAGCTGGTGGGCCTGCGCGTGGCAAAAGACGAGAGGCTGCTGAGGCGCAAGGTACACGTAGAATAGCGCCTATCTCGTTTCCTGCTCTAGCTTGTTGTTTATCGAGGCCACCACGAGCGAGTCGACCTCGCCGAGGATCTTTTTCAGCGCACCCTCGATCTCGTCGAGCGAGCAGTCCCCGATGGGCACCTTGTAGGTGTGCGTGAGGTGGAAAAGCAGCGCCTTTTTCGACGGCTTGCCGAGCATGTCAAGCGACCTGTCGAGCGCCTTTGCCATGTCGTTCTTGCGCATGTACATTGCATCGCGCGCATGCGTTTTCAAAGTCGATGTGAATGGTTTTTGCAGTCTTTGGTGCAATTTCGTCCAAATCACAACCCCGGGACTGGCAAAAAAGCTGACCCGTTGCAAGCTTTTTTTGACCGTAAGGACCGACCTCCCTGCAAATGGATAATAGCCCTATGGGGCAGGTATATGAAATCCACAAGTACAGTGGCGAGTCGTTCCTGTACGTGGTCGCCAGGACGAACAAGCACGCCGAGGATTACGTCAGGGACGACGTGGACAGGATGAACAGGATGCTGACGCCGGAGATGAAGTCGGAGGGCATCCGGTACGTCTTTGCGCTCGGGACGGTGGAGAGCATGGCCAAAAAAGCCGGCGACCGGACGAAAAAGAAGGACAAAAGTGTCTTTGAGGACGGCGTGGCGGCCAGCTAACAATTTTTATAGCAATCGTGCTTACCGCTAGCAGATGCAGAGGCCAGACTGGGACACCTATTTCATGCTGCAGGCAGAGATAGCCAAGCTCCGCTCAAACTGCCTGACTAGGCACATCGGCGCGGTCATTGTAAAGGAAAACCGGCAGATAGCCACCGGCTACAACGGCACGCCGCCGGGGATAAAGAACTGCTTTGAAGGAGGCTGCCCCCGCTGCATGGCGCGCATGAAGGGGGAAGTAAAGTCCGGCGAAGGCCTTGACCGGTGTTTGTGCACACACGCAGAAGCAAACGCGATAATGCAGTGCGCGCTGTTTGGCAACGCCGGGAGCACGAGGGGCGCGACTCTCTATTCCACGTTTGCGCCCTGCATAGAGTGCAGCAAGATGGCAATAAGTGTCGGGATCAAGAGGATAGTGGTCATTGCCGACTACCCCGAGGACGGGACGCAGCTTTTGCACGAGGCAAAGGTCGATCTGGTAAAGATGAACCCCGAGCTCCTAAAGCCTTGGCTCACGATCATCCCAGCGGACCCGGAATCGTCGGCAAAGGCAGTGAAATGATTGGACGTCCACGTCACGCAGTTTAACATGCAGCTTTACTTCAGACAGCCGATTGACGCGGACAGGCTGAATATCGCTTTCAGCGAGTCGGAGGGCTTTGCCGCCAGCCAGATGCAGCAGGGCAACCACCCAATGCAGGACACGGCGTCGTTTTTCCGGCAGGGATTCCGGGTCGCGCCGGTCCAGTCAAACGTGCTTCCGTTCCGGATACTGCAGGTAATGAGCTACCCAAACGCGCTGCAGAACCCGGACTAGGAGACGATATCCTGTTTGCACTATGTCGCGGCGTCGCTCAATCAGCACCTTGGCACTGACATTGAAAACGACATCTATGCGGTAAGGGTGGTGTTCCATTCCATTTTCACCGGCACTGGCGACATTCACCGGATTCAGAGCAAGCTTGACAGGATTGATAGTATTCCTTCGCTCGCAGGCAGGTACGTCGGCCACAAGAACCCGATGGACGCGATACAGCTCACGTCCAAGACGGGCGGCGAACTGTCGCAGAAATCCTGGAGCGACATGCGGATCAACCAGTTTGACACGCATTCCTACGTGGTCACGATATTTCACGAGACCGACTCGCTTGCCAGCACGTTCGACTTTGTCGAGGGCGCCAGGCAGTTCGTCGCAACCCTTATGCACATGGAAGCGGCTGCAACCGGGAATTGAGGATCAGGCCGGCCAGGAGCTCAGACAGGAAAGAGATCCTCGGCTTTTGCGTCAACATGTTCAGCTGGGGCGACTATATCGACCGGGTTTGGGACTATTGGTTCAGGTCGGGCCTGCTGCTGGTAGTCGAAGATGGCGGCAGGAAGATAGCAATGTCGCACGTAGCGATGTGCCCTGACGGCAAGGGCATGTGGCTCGAAGGCGTGAGGGTGCATCCTGACTACAGGCGGTCAAATATTGCTACGGATCTTATTGCCAAGATGATCCAGTACGGCCTGCAAAAGGGCGCGCGGCAGGCGTCTGCCATCGTCGACGTGACAAACGTCGCGTCGCAGCGCATGATGGAAAAGAACGGCTTTGAAATTGTGTCAAGGTGGGCGTACTATGTCGCCGGCGGCAGGCCGCGGCGGAAAAAGTCAGCCGCAAGGCTCGCGACAGCGGATGAATTGAATGACGTCTGGCGCTACCTGCAGAATTCCGAGATCTACCGCCTGTCAGCGAAAAGGTACGTAAAGTCGTGGCACTGGTACGCGCTCGACAAAAAAGTGCTCCGCAATTTCATCAAAGAAAAAAGCGTGGTAGTGACCGGCCTGCCGATCGACGGCGTCGCGATAATCAACAGGTGCGGCTACTGGGACAGGGCAAACACCATGCAAATAGTCTACCTCGATTCTGCGTCGCCAAGATCGCTCCGCCATCTCGTCTCGTTCACGACAAACCTGTACCTGGACGGCGGGTTTGGGGAGCTCCAGATAGTGTGCCACGACAGCAGGCGCCTGACGTCGCTAATCGAGAAATCCATGATAAAGGACGAGGAGCAGTTCCTGCTCTACAATAAAGTATTTACGGCAAGGGCCGCACCGTCCAGATGATTGGAATACCTGAAGGTCGGCGGCCTTTCCGCCCGCTATTCTGACGCCGGCAGCGGCGAGTCGGTGCTCCTGATCCACGGGCTGGGCGGCTCTATCGAAAGCTGGGCAAACAACGCCGGTGAGCTGGCAAAGAGCCTGCGGGTGATCGCAGTCGACCTGCCGGGCTTCGGGCTGAGCGACAAGCCGAAAATGAGCTACACGATGAAGTTCTACCGGGATTTTGTCGCCCGGTTCCTGAAGATGCTAAAGCTGGGGCAGGCGTCGATAGTGGGCTCGTCGCTCGGCGGCCACGTCGCGGCTGAAGTCGCGATAAGACGCCCTGATCTGGTAAAGAGGCTCGTGATGATTAGCCCGCCGGGCGCGCTCCCGCGCTCGTTCAAGGGAACGCCCGCCCTGATGAGGTACGCAAAGTTGATAAACGCGAAATCGACGCAGCAGGTAAAGCAGGCGCTGTTTGCGGTGGACGGCAAGCCAGTCGACGACTCGTACGCGCGGATGGTTTACCAGAAAATGTCGATGCCAGGTGCAAGGGAAGCGTTCCTGTCGGCGCTGCTAGGCAGCGCAAAGGCGCCACGGCTGAACGGCAGGCTGCACAAGATAAAGGCGCCCACGCTCCTGCTGTGGGGCAAGGAGGACGTCATGATCCCGGTAAGGTTCGTCGAGCCGTTTGTAAAAATGAAAAACTGCAGAATAGTCATGCTAGAAAGCTGCGGCCACCGGCCGCACGTTGACAGGCCGGCGCTCTTTAACAAGATCGTTGCCGACTTTTTAGCGGAACTCGCGCTCTAGCCTGTCCACCTTTTGCAGTAGCTCCAGGTTCTTGGACTTGATCCTGTCAATCTCGTCTCTCATCAACGTGACTTCCTTTGGCTTCTTTGTCGCGTCCTTGATTATGTTTATGCACTCCTCCGCCACCCTCTTCACCCTGGGGTCAAGGTCGTGCTCTGCCACCCGCGACAGATCAGGGATGGTTTTTGTCAGCTCTGCGTCTGCCAGCGCCCTGCACGCGTTGATGCGCACGCGGAACCACTTGTCAGCCAGCAATGATTTCAGGTGATCAACCACCGCGTGGCTGTCTGCAAACTTGCCAAGCGCAAAAGTGGCCGCCTCCCTCACCCTGTGGTGGTTGCCGTACCTGCTCTTTTCCACCAGAAATCCCGCGATCTCTTTTTCACCGGCAAACTCTTTCAGCCCTGCGATCGCGCCCTGCGCGACGACGTTTTGGAAGGTGTCGGTCAAAGCAGCCTTTTTCAGTATTGGGATTGCCTGCATGCTCTTTGTCTTGCCAATTGCAGTGGCCGCCTCTGACTCGACGAAATAGCTCTCGTCCTTTTGCAGCACCGGCCTTAGCAGCTCAAGCGTCTCTTCCTTCCTGAACTCGCCCATCGCCTTTACGACGGCGCGCCTTGCCTTTGGATGCTTGACCGCGAGACACTTTTTCAGCGCCTCGTAAGCGGAATCGGTCCTGATCGCGCCAAGCGCCTTAGCAGCTTCGACTGCGACTCCCCAGAACTTGTCCTGCAGGGCCGCGTCTTTCAGCGCGTCAATGACTGCGTCAGAGGACTTGTCCTTCAGCGAGCGCGCGGCTTCGACCCGCTCGATGACAGTGTCGCCGTCCTTGAGCTGTGTTACAAGCATCTCCTTTGGCGCCTTGATCAGTATTGTTTTTAAAATTTTGAGCTGCGGATCGATAGAGAACCACTCCACTTCGTTGTCGACCGGGATCTGGAACGCGCTCTCTTTTTCAGAGATCCTGAATGAGTATGTCTTCTTGTTCCTTGCAAACGCCAGCTTTACTTCAAGCAAAAAGTCAAACGGCTCGCCTGCCTGCGCCTGCTCCACCTTGATCTTGGCAACGCCGCCGGCCTGCGAAAAGTCCACTTTGAGCCCGGGGTGGCCTTCCCTGAAGAGCCACTGGTCGAAAAACTGTTGGAGGCTCTTGCCCGTCTCCAGTTCAAACACCCTTCTCAGGTCGTCAGTCTCGGCCGTGCCGTTGGCAAAGCGCTGGAGGTATGTCCTGAGCGACCTGCGAAAGTACTTGTCGCCGACGTGGTGCCTGAGCATGTGTAGCACGCACCCGCCCTTTTCGTACGTGTGCCTGTCAAAGAGGTCGTCGGGGTGCTTGTACACCTTGGTCACGATTGGCCGGGTGTACCTTGTCATCGCTTCCTCGAAATAGTCGTCGGCAGTCTGCATGACGTAATATTGGAACTCGTCGTTGCCCCTGCTCGCCTCCCAGTAGAGCGCCTCGCAGTAGGTGGCAAAGCCCTCGTTGAGCCAGATGTGCTGCCAGTCCCTGCAAGTCACCAGATCGCCGAACCACTGGTGCGCTAATTCATGAGATACAAGGTAGTCGCTCGTAAAGTCGACGTGCGCCTTTTTGTCGTGCAGCGTGTCCAGCGTCAGCGTGGTGCAGCTGGAGTTTTCCATGCCGCCGTAGACGAAATCCTGCACCGCCACCTGAGTGTACTTTTCGTACGGGTATTTCGTGCCGAGGTAATCTTCAAAGAACTTTTTCATCATGGGGGTCTGGTCGAACGTCCTTGGCGCGTCCTGCTTTCTCTCCGGCGGCACGTAATACTGCAAATTGTCGTCCTTTGTCTCGGCGTACTTGCCCACGACCACCGCCGCGAGGTACGCCGGGTGCGGATTTGCTTCGGACCAGTGGTAGGTCTGCTTTTTGCCGCGCTGCTCTACTTTTTGTAACTTGCCGTTTGAAATCGCGGTAAACCCCGACTGGACGGTGACTGAAATTTCGCTAGAAAATTTCACCTGCGGGTGGTCGATGCAGGGGATCCAGTGCTTTGCCTGCGTGGCCTCGCCCTGCGTCCATGCCTCCAGGTGCTTGTTCGGGTAATGCTTGTCCGGCGCGATGAAAAAGAAGCCCTGGCGCGGCTTTGCAGAATATGAAATTGCAAGCTCGATCTTGCTTCCCTCCTTCATCGTCCTTCCAAGCTTTACTGCCAGCTTGTCGTCGATGCCGCGGAAATCCAACTTGCTTCCGGCTGAAACCGACTTTATTTGTAATTCAGCTGCGTCGAGCTCGACGGCGTCGGTGTCCTGAAGGATCGTGATCGACAGCTTTTGATCGCAGCTGATCGAGCGCTCCTGCAAATCCGGCTCTATCGCAAGGCGCATGTGGGTGATCGTGAATGAAAGCGACGGGGGATAGTGCGGCCTGCTGCCTGGCAGCTCGAATTTTTTGCGGACATCATCTTCCTCGCCGTGGGTCTGCATGGGTGTAAGCGCTAGTCGTACGGGTTGACAAATTAAAGGTATGCCGACACCCCATGAGATGAATTTCGGGTCTGAATATCGCTAGCGATTAGCATATAAGCTAATAGAATTGACACTGCTGAAAAATCGGGTGAAAAGTAAAGGCTGCTGCATTCGGGTGGCAGGGTGCTGCAAAAGGGTGATGAGAAGTTTTACCGTTCTTTATTCTTGTATGTCTTGGAATCGTCCCTGAACAAGTCCTCTAGCATATGGATCAGTTGCGGCGTATTCCACACACCGCCGACAGATCCCACCTTGAGAAATTCTATAGTTTCCTTTAAACTTCTGACTACTTCCTTGTCTGATACGACCATATCAGAACCACTACTTGCATTGGAATAAAAAATTTAGGAGGTCGGCTTTAGCCAGCAGCTATCCTTTCCATTGGCTAGCCAGTTGAATCCTTGTACTCAAAATGTCGTGAAATTTGTATACTAGATTCCGTCAAGCGACCGCGGGTTTTCAACAGTTGACAGATCTTGGCTGGAGATGTTTTCGCCGGCAATCTTTGCCCGCACCAGCCGCCTTACAAGCTTGCCAGTCCTTGTCTTTGGCAGCTCAGCCACCATCCTCACTTCTTCGGGCCGGGCAAACTTGCCTATCGACTCTTCAACTCTTATAATGATCTCTTCTTTCAGGCCGTCAGTTTTGTAACCGTCCTTTACCACGATGCACACCACTATTGCCTCGCCTTTCAATTCATCATGCCTGCCAACCACCACCGCCTCCGCGACCGCCGGGTGCGAAGCGGCAGCCGCCTCGACTTCTGCCGTCCCAATCCTGTGGCCCGCCACCTTTATCACGTCGTCGGCGCGCCCGCGCATGTACCATAGCCCGTCGGGATCGACAAGCACAATGTCGCCGTGATACCAGACGTCCTTGTATTTCGACCAGTAGGTGTCGATGAACCTGTCAGGATTGTTCAGGAGTCCCCGCGTCATCGAAGGCCACGGCTTTTTGATCACAAGGTTCCCTTCGCTTGCTCTATTTCCAGAGTCGTCAAAAACGTCGGCATCAAAGCCGGGTATCTGGCACCCGACAGTACAGGGCTTTAGCGGCATCACGGGCAGCGCGCTCAGTATCGCGCCGCCGATTTCCGTGCCGCCGGACAGATTGATCACGGGACATCGTTTCTTGCCCACATTTTCAAAGTACCACTCCCACGCTTCGGCATTGATCGGCTCGCCGGTCGCAGCCAGAATGCGAAGCGACGAAAAATCATGCATGCCTGCCTGCACGTTGTTTTTCATAAAGAGCCTGATCGCGGTAGGAGCCGCCCCAAAGATGCTAACTTTGTGTTCTTCAATGAGCCGGCACCACGCGTCAGGCGCCGGGTAGTCGAGCGCGTCGTCATAGACAAGGGCGGTCGCGCCCACTATCGGGCTGCCATAGACCACCCACACCTGCCCCGTTATCCAGCCAATGTCCGCGTACCAGAACAGGACGTCGTCAGGCTTCATGTCAATGAGATATGCGGCCTGCTGCGCCGCAACGACCGTAAAGCCGCCGTGCACCTGCAGTGTGCCCTTTGGCTCGCCGGTGGTGCCGGACGTGTACAAAATGAAAAGCGGGTCTTCCGCGTCCATCACCTCGGTCCTGGCTTTCGGGGCATTTCTCACAAACTCGTCATAGTCGCGGCCGACAGTGACCACTTTGGAAACTTTTGTGCCCTGAATAGCCCTTTGCCACTGGCCCGCAAGGTGGATCTCTTTTCCGCGACGGCTGACAGTGTCAGTGGTGATCAGCAGCTTCGCCTTTGAATCGACGAGCCGGGAGCGGAGCGCCTGCGCGGAAAACCCTGAAAAGAGTGTAACGTGGACCGCCCCGATCTTGGAACACGCGAAAATCGCATAGAACGCCTCCGGGATCATTGGCAAATAGATCGCGACGATGTCGCCTTTCTTGATGCCTGCACCTGCCAGCGCGCCGGCGAGCCTGCCCACCTGATCATCAAGCTCGCGGTATGTGATCTTTTTCGAGCCGTTTTCGTTTGCAAAAATGTAAGCGACCTTGGCCGGCTGGTTTTTCGCGTGCCTGTCGATCGCGTTGACGACAATGTTGCATTTGCCATTTATGAACCACTTTGTCCACGGCATGCCTCCAGACGAGTCGTAGGTCTTGTCGTAGTTCTGGAACCATTCAATCCCCAAATCCTCGTTGACCGCGTCCCAGTACCAGCCAATGTCGCTGTTGGCTTTCTCTACCAGCTGCTGCCAGCCTGAAATGCCGCGCTTTTCCATAAAGCGCGCAATGTTGCTGCCTGCCGCGTGCGGCATGAATGCAAACCTCTCTGTCAACAGACCGGCTTTTGGCGGGACATCTAATGTACCTAACTAACGGGCGGTGCTGACGGGTCAAGCTTGGCGGATACAAAGGTTGCGCAAACTCGACCTAAATCAGTTCTTTAATAGCCTGTATAAAAGAACCAACTGCTTCTGGACTTGAAACACTGGAAACGCGCGCCCGCGCCTACCTTCCAGTCAGGCTGATGTACTCGTACGCCTTCATCGCGTTGCCAAACGCGTACCGCACATTCTGGACTGGCAACGCGCACGTGTGTCTGCATAGAACAATCATTAAATCCTCATTCCCCGGTAAGCAAGCTGGCCTTGGTAGTGGAGGAAGTGCGCTATGACTTTGAGGAGTTCCCGCGCTACGCCGACGACTTTGTCATGGACCTACTCAAGCTCATGATAATCTCCAAAATGAACGCGGCCGTAAAGAACCCGGCGTCCGCCAACTATTTCCTGCACCTAGTCTCACAGATCGACGGCTGCGAAGCCTATGTCGTAAAGTACGGCCAACCACTGCTGTACGCAAAGTACCACGGCATGGAGTTCACCGACCAGAAGGTGACGTCGCAGTTCGTCCGGTCAAAGGACCACGTAATAGACGTCACGATGGAGTCGGTGTTTGGCGACTTTGTAAAGAGGTTCGACAGCCTCGCGTCGGCCACAAAGACCAAGGCAAGATGGGGCGTGCCAAAGGAAAAGGAGGACAATCCGGATCAGCTTTTCACGCTGCTCGACTCGTTTGTAGGCGCGGTGGTCCGGTTGACGTCGCTTGACCCGGCGAGCGAGGACAGCCTCGTCGGCAAAAGATTCGGGATAAGGAACGCGAGCATGGCAAGGAAGGCGCTCCACGTCGAGTTTCTTGTGAACGACCACCTGAACATTTTAGAGTTGAACCCGGAGAAAAAGCGGAAAGAGGACAGGGCAAAGCTGCTCTTTGCAAAGTCCGAAGTAGCAAAGGCGGTAGTGGCGCTGATGAAGCA
Organism: uncultured Nitrososphaera sp.; assembly: GCA_964476255.1. Classification (GTDB taxonomy): domain Archaea; phylum Thermoproteota; class Nitrososphaeria; order Nitrososphaerales; family Nitrososphaeraceae; genus Nitrososphaera. The sequence continues at coordinate 6,696 of CAYYYR010000014.1, read as the reverse complement.
ATGAAGCTATCCTATTTGCCTCATTATGCCAAGCAGGTCAGCGCAGACCCACATTTCCGTGATCTTGTCATCCCCTATGCGATAGATGTTGTTCTCTGTCCAGACCACTTTTCTGCCTCTTGGCGCGACGCCCTGAAAAGGGCCCGTGTGCGTTGCATGCACAACAGAATGCTCTGTAACCAGATCTCCTTCGGCAATCACAAGCTCTGCAGTAACGTGGACATCCGGAAAAGCCGCGAAAATAGAGCCGGCGATCGCCTTGAACCCCGGGATTCCAGGCGACAAACCCGGCGCCGGCTGGTGGTGCACAAGACTCACATCCAGCAATTCATCCAGAGGCGCAAGGCTCCCTCCTCCATTCTTGAATTCGTCAACGAATCTGTGGATTATATCAACAGGTTTCATATCTCCAAGATACTGCCGGCTTTATTTAAACATTTAAATAATTGCTTAATGATTAAAATAGGTATGGGTTCGCCATGGAAAGCCGTTGCCGACGACAGCCGCCGGCAGGTATTGCTTCTTTTGAAGGACAGGGAAAAGACGCCAAGCGAGATAGCGACGCATTTTGACTTCACGCTGCCCGCGCTCTCTATGCACCTGAAGGTGCTCAGGGAAGCCGGGCTCGTGAACGAGCGCAGGGAAGGCCAGAACAGGTTGTACTCTGTCAACAAAGATGCAATGTCAGATATGATGCGGTTCTTTGACCTCTTTTGGGACGACAGGCTAAAGAGCCTCAAAGAGTACGTTGAAAACAAGGAGAGGAAAAAGAGACATTGAATGACATGGAACTCGGAAAAACAATCGAGATCGACGCGCCGGCCCACGCAGTCTTTAGCGCGCTAACGGACTCGAAGGAGCTCACGCAGTGGTGGCCGGACATCGGCACCTTTGAGCCACGAGTGGGAGGCAAGTTTCACTTTACATTTCTGGCAGAGCGCCACAAGGAAATGGGAGACAGGGATCACCGCCTTGACGGTGAAGTGCTAGAGATCGTCCCAAACAAAAAGCTCGTCTACTCCTTCATACCCGACGAAGAATACAGGCCAGACGGGGTGCGCCCCAAGCCTACGGTGGTGACATGGAGCCTTGAAGAGGTTGGCAAGAACAGGACAAAGGTCACCCTTGTCCATTCCGGGTTCACCAAGGAAATGGACGAGCACTTCAAGGATGTCACGGCGGGCTGGTCCTACTTTACGGCAAGGCTTGTAGAGTACTGCAAAAATAGAAAGTGATGTGCACCAGGGACACACTAATAGTGTGTCTCAGACGAGGTGCATTTCGTCATCTCGCTGAATTGCGATCGGCGCAGGTTAGTGTCATCACTGCCATGCAGGCGGCATGACGCGAGTAAAAAAGATTACTTGCTGCTCTCCCTGACCTGCTTGCCCCTTTCGGCCGGGATTATCTTTAGCCTGCCGCCGGCGAGCTCTTTCTTCAGCTGCCTGCCCCTGAACATCCTGTCAAGGAAAATCGCGAGCGCCGCGATTTCAGAGTGCGGCTGGTTGCCGACTGCAATGTTATAGTCAGCAATGTCGTACGCTTCCCTGGGCACCTTCTCCGCGCCTATTATGACAAGCACCTTCTCTTCCTTGCGCAGCTTGTCCACCGCGTCGTCGACGTTGATCCCGTACATCGTTAGGTGCGCCACCTTGCCGCCCTCTTTTTTCCAGGCCCTTGCAAGCCCCTTCCAGTCCTCTATAACTTTAACTTCAAACTCGCCGCCCCACCTTTTGGCGACGCTGTCGACCGTGTCGCTGACTGACTGGTCGATGCCGGTCATGTATATCCTGTCCGCGCCAAACGCCCTTGCGACCAGCGCGGAATGCGTGGTCACCCTGTCGTCGCGCACGAGCCGATGGCCGATCCTCAGCACCGACACCCTCATGCCTCTTCCTCCACGCGCCTTTCCTTTACCTTTTCCGTTTCAAACAGCATCGATCCCACCAGGCCTTTCAGCTGCTCGACGTTGTAGCCGGTCTTGGCAGACACAGGCAGCACCCGCCTGCTCTCCAGCATGCCGAGCTGCCCCGCCTTGTCAAACGCGTCCTCCGGGGTGGTCAGGTCGACCTTGTTGAGCACGTAGACTATTCGCGTGCCGGGCACCTCAAACTCGCCTATCACGTCGAGCGAGCTGTCGTACTTGCTGGCTATTTCTTCAATCGGCTCGCTGGCGTCGAGCACGAGGAGCACCAGGCTCGCGTATTTCAGCTCGTCAAGCGTTGACTTGAACGCTTCGATCATGTACGCCGGCAGCTTGCTGATAAAGCCGACAGTGTCGTTGAGCAGCACCTTGTCGCCCTGAAGGTCAATTGCGCGGGTGAACGTGGACAGCGTGGTAAATACGCTCTTGTCAGTCGCCTTGGCCTCGCCCGTGAGCGTGTTGAACAGGGTGGTCTTGCCTGCGGAAGTGTAGCCGGCGAGCGACACGGTTGGGAGACCCGCTCTTGCCCGTTGGTCCCTGTGCAGCTGCCGCCTCGTCTCCTCCTTCTCCAGCTTTTTCTTGAGCACCGCCGCCCGCCTCTTTATGTCCAGGAAATACACGTCGGCCTCGTACTTGCCAAGGCCGTAGAACCCCGGCTGTTCGCCGGCCCTCGCGAGCCGGACCTTCTCCCGCGCCCTTGCCATGTCGTAGCGCAGCTGCGCGAGCTTGATCTGGATCTGCGACTCGGTGGTGCTGGCCCGGCGCTCGAAAATCTCCAGGATGATCCGCTCCCTGTCGACTATCTCGATCTTGCACAGGCTCGCCAGGTTGTACATCTGGGTCGGCTTGAGCACTTCGTCAAATATGACCACGTCCGGCTTGATTTCCTGTATCATCTCCTTCACTTCCTCGGCCTTTCCGCGCCCTATGCCAAACCTCGACCAGATCAGCTGGCGCTGGGTCACCGTCCTGATTATAGAGTAGCCGGCCGCGTCCGCAAGCGATACGGCTTCCTTTATCACCTGATCGACAGGGTACGTTATCAGGATGGCCTTCCTGTTGCCCGACATTATTCATCCTCGCTGACGTACAGCCTTATCCCGAGGTGCCGCTCCAGCTTTTTTGCCAATAGCTCGTCCGGCCTGAGCGAGCCGGTCTCGAACTTTCTCAGCAGCTGCGCCTTTTCGCTCATCTTCATGCCAAGCTGCTCGTGGGTCAGGCCCGCCTTCATACGGGCCTCCCTTATCAGCCTCGCAAAGTCGGGGGCGAGCATGGTCGCGTCAGCCAGCCCGATCTTTTTCTGCTGCGTTGCTGCCATCGGCCTTTTGCTTGCCGGCGCGCCCGCCGGCACGTACGCCTTGCCGTGCTTTGAGCACGCGACGCAGACGTTGAACACCGTGCCGTCGACTACCACCATCTTCTTCTCCGTGGCAGGTCGCCCGCAAAGCTCGCAATACGACATTTGGATTCAAAAATATAGGCGGCCGATTTAGCCTTTTCGAAGCGTGTGCTGCACCGTCATGTTGAGCACTATTTCTGCGATGTCGCTTGCGTACTCGGCTACCCTGCGGATGTTCTCAGTCATCAGCTTGATCCTGTACAGCTCGTTCACGTCGCGGGGCTTTGACACCGCGCGTAGTATCGCCTTCTCCATCTCGTATATCCTGCGCGACTTTTCAATCGCCCTGTCGGCCGCTTCGTAGTCGCGCTTGAACATCGACAGGCAGGCGTCGTCGAGCACTTCAAGGGCAAAGTAGCTCATGTTTGCTATCTTGTCCACGACGTCCTTGTTGAGCGGGTGGCGGTTATCAATGATGTCCTTGGCGATGACTGTTGCGTGGTCGGCCACTCTTTCCACAGACTTTGCTATCAGCCTGTAGCCGAGGCAGTTGCGCGGCTCCTCAAGCCCTATCTCCTTGAGCAGATGCTCGTTCTTGATCGCGATCTTCAGCTGCCGGACAATGTAAAAGCTGAACCTGTCGACCTCGTCGTCTGACTTTACCACCTCCTCTGCAAGCTCGACATTGTTTTCCTTGAGCGCAAGGAGCGTGTCGCGGTACATCGACTTTGCGATGAGAAGCATGCGCTTGAACGCCGCGTCGACTGACAGGTCGAGCAGGTTTATCAGCACCTGGAGCGTGATGCCGGTGGCCGAGTCCGCGATGATCTCGGTGCCCATAAGCACGCGCCGGACGATGCTCTTGATGACTTCCCTCTGCTCCACTAGCAGCCTGTCCTGCTTCGGGACGATCGTGATGACGTTAAAGCCCAGAAAATACAGCGCGATCAGCTTGCGCGCGATAAAGTACGGGTTGTTGTCCTTGCCAACTTCGATGGTCGCCTCCTTTTGCTCCTTTGTCATCCTCTTTGAGGCCGGAGCTATCTGCAAAGTCGAGTTGCCCTGCCTCAAGATGACCACGTGGTCTCCCTGCTTCAGGCCGAGGTCCTGAATCCACTTTTTAGGCAATGATACGATGTAAGAAGAGCCGCCGGTGTATTGCAATTTCCTCGTCTCTTCGCCCTGCAACAGGCCTTTCCCGTCGCCATTGTTATTTTCCATCCAAGATGGGTTTTCCCGTTGTTCTATATATTCCTAGCCTAGACTATATAGATACGGTCAGCAACGGCCATTATATTTATGTGGCATATGAAACACGGAACATCTACTTGAACCCGCTGCCGATCGACGCAAGAGAAAAGGTGTGCCGCCACGTAGACGCCCTGTTTGGCGCAGGGGTTTCCGATGCCCTGCCTCAAGACATGGGATTCGAGTATTCAAGGCGCACAGGGCGCATAAAGAACTTTAGCATAGCTGGCAGGCTGGCCGGCACGCTCCGCACCGACGGGGGCATCGCGCTGACCATAGCCGGCGCCCAGCATTTTCTGGACAAGAGCGAGCGGTTCCGTGAAAACTGCGTCATGCCGGTGCAGGAGGCCGTGCCGTTTGTCAGCGAGGGCCGGTCGCTTTTCTGCAGGTACGTAGAGCGGTGCGGCCCGGGCGTCAGGGTAGGCTCTGACGTGGCAGTCGTCGACAGCAACAAGGTGATAGCCGTGGGCGCCGCGATATTGCCTGCCCGGCTGATGAAGCAGTATAGCAGGGGCGTCGCCGTGAAAATCAGAGAAGGATTAAAAGGTAGAACAGAGTAACCTGCACTATATGATGCGTGGCGGCAACCGCGAAATGAGGCGCATGCTGGACAAGATGGGTCTTGACATGACAACGATGGACAACGTAGAGGAAGTGATAATCAAGACCGACAAGAAGGAGCTCTACCTGGTAAAGCCGCAGGTGATTGAAATGAAGGGCAAGGACAGCACCATCTTCCAGGTCGTCGCGTCGGACATTGAAGAAAAGCAGCGGGAGGTCCCGTCGTTCAAGGAAGAGGATCTCATCCTTGTCATGCAGCAGGCCAGCGTGTCAAGGGAAAAGGCCGTGCATGCCCTGACGGAGAGCAAGGGCGACATCGCGCAGGCCATCCTCAGCCTTACAACATAGTTTTAATATCCCTCTACTTTTCATTTCAGGTGGCTTGGCAAAGGAAAAAACCGCACACGCTCAGGTTCCTCAACCAACCTCGAATTCTGCAGTTGAAACTATTGTCGGCGCCCTGTCGGGGATTGAAGGCGACATCGACGGGCTTTACTCACGCGCGGAGGAAATGAAAAAGCGCATAATGGCCCACTCCAACGAGGAAGTGGAGAAGCTAAAGCAGCACGTGATAGCGATGGCAAACGAAGAAGCCAAGCGCATAGTCGACGCCGCCCGGGCAGAGGCGGAGGCCGAATCGGAAAAGATTGGAGAGACGGGAAGGGCGAATGTCGCCAACCTGAAAAAGAACATCAACTCCTCTTTTGACGCGGCAGTCGACAACATCGTCAGGACGGTCCTTGGCGACACCACACCTGTAAAGACAGCCCCGCCAGCCAAGGCAAAGAAATCCGCCGAAGGCAAGCCGGCCAGCTAATCCACAAGCTTTAAAAGCAATTTTGCCTAAAACTAGTTGTTGATGAAACGCCCCTGAATGAGGAGCTTTTACATCGCCAGGTCGCAGTGGCAACCGTTCGCGGCCGGCCATACTACAACATCACCAGCGCGTTGAAACTGATGGAGCTGCAGTTCGACTCGCTTTCGCCGGAAGAGGCCGCAGCGTCAAGCGCCAAGGTCATCATCACAACCCGGGACGAAGCAGCCATTGTCAATAGGAAAGGCGCGGTGATGTTTGACACCGAGCTTGAAAGATACCCTGCAATAACCAAGGCCAAGATACTGCGGAACATACTGGGCGATCACGCAGACGACCAGCTGACCATCGGCATCGACCCCGGAAGCAGGATCGGGATATCTGCAATCTACCTTCACCAGGAGATCGCAAGCGCAGTAGAGTCCTCGCCGCAGGACGCGATCGAGCATGTGTCAGCGATGCTCGGCGGGATAGAGTCGCGCAAAAAGGTGGTAAGGATAGGCGACGGCGACATCCGGATGGCGAAGCAGATCGCCTTCATGCTGAAATTGAAATTCCGCGACCACGTCAACGTCGAAATAGTGGACGAGCGCGGCACTTCGCAGAACACCGACGCAAACAAGCGCGGGGTCCGGGACATGTTGGCGGCAAAGATGATCGCGTTCAGAAGCGGCAAAAGCTTCACCCTGCAATAACAAAGGCTTTTATTTTCATCTTCTGCGTTTTTTAGTCGTGCGAAGTTAGCCCAGCCTGGTTAAGGTACGAGCTTCCCAAGCTCGGGATCGCGGGTTCAAATCCCGCACTTCGCAC
>CAYYYR010000013.1:0-3964 GCA_964476255.1 uncultured Nitrososphaera sp. | reverse complement strand
TTGACATCCTCCCCACGGCTAAAGCCGGGGGATTCCTGAAGACCCTTGGGGTCCGCAGGCGTTTAGACTCTCGGTCAGTCCGACCGCGAGAATGACACGGGCCGCGTTGACGTCGGCGTGATCGGTATGCCCGCAGGCGACACAGGAGAACAAGGCTTGAACGACTCGGTTCTCAGGCGACACATGCCCGCATTCGGCGCATGTTTGCGACGTGTACTGAGGCGGTACGGCAATGACCATGCCGCCACGCCAGAGCTGTTTGTATTCCAGCAGGGTGCGGAACCTGCCCCAGCCCTGATCGAGAATCGCCTTGTTCAAGCCCGATTTGGCCGCCACGTTGCGGCCCGGTTCGTCTACCGTGCCTTTGGCCGACCTGGACATATTCGACACCCGCAAGTCCTCGACCACAATGACCGCGTGGTTTTGGCTGATCTCAGTCGAGTGCTGGTGCAGGAAGTCATGCCGCAAGTTGGCAATGCGTTGGTGAACCCGGTTCACCCTGCGCTTTTGCTTGATCCAGTTGTGCGAGAATTTCACTTTGCGCGACAGCTTGCGCTGTTCCTTGGCAAGCTTCGCTTCCGTCTGGCGAAACGAGTTGAGCGGCAAGAGGCGCTGTCCATTGGAGAACGCGGCAAAGGTGGCAAGGCCCATGTCAATGCCGATAGCCGAGTCGGAGGGGTGCAGCGGGTCCGGCATCTCGATTTCGACCTGAAACGACACGTACCAGTGGTCGCCCCGCCGCGACACCGTGACATTCTTGATGGTGCCTTCGATATCCCGGCTCTTCCAGAACGATACCCAGCCGATCTTGGGCAGATAGACGCGGTTGCCCTCGACCTTGAAACCCTGGGGAAAGCGGAAGGAATCGTCCAGGAACTTCTTGCGAAAGGTCGGCGGCTCCGCTCGGCCTGCAAACAAGTTGGCATAGGCACGGTCCAGGTCTTTCAGAGCCTGCTGCAGCACCTGAGCATTGATGTCGGCAAGAAAGCCGTACTCATCGCTTTGCTTCCACAGCGTCAGGAGCTTGCAGCTATCAGCAAAGCCAATGCGTGGCGTGTGGCTGATCTATCGTGCTTCGTTGGTGGCAAGCACCTTATTCCAAGCGAAGCGACAGGAGCCTGCATATTGAGCAAGCTTCTGCTTCGTTGCCGGTTTAGGCTGAAGGCGATATTTATAACCTTTACGTATAAGCATGCGTGACACAATAACATATTTGATTGAAATATCTATAGCTATTACGCTTGACTAAGACCTGTGAGCGCGTTGCGCTCAGCGCCTTATATCCCCATGGATAAATCCAGGGGCTCTACGGCGCATTTGGTAGATCGAAAACAGAGCATTCTCGGCAATACAAAAGGAGAACATCGCCGGACTATTCATCTCGCTGCGCGTTGGATGTGATCGATCGGGCCAGACACTCGTTCCGTCCAAGTCGGTCAGCTGGACCGTGTGCCCCCGTGCTGCAAACTGCTTGGCCAAGGTGTCCGTGATCCGAGCGGCTTGCTCTTCGCCAGTGGCGTAAGCGATGAAGATACGAGGCATTTGTTGCTGCCCTTTCCCAGGATGACGTGTCCGGTCCGTCTGGATTGACCAGAGAGAGCAATTCTTGTCCGCTCTTTCCTAGAGATGCGTGTGTGCGTGAGCGAGGTGTTGCCACCATGGAAATTATGATTGACCTGCCCGATGATATTGCCCGCCAGATCCAGGAGAAGTGGGGGGACATGCCCCACCATGTGCCGGTTAGCGGATTCTTGTAGTGGCCCTTGTGATAAGTGACCTCCGACGTGTACCGTTGGCCAGAGTAGGTTACGGCTTCCACCTTGCACAACATAGCCTCGGGGGCTCGTCGATTGGCCTCTTCGGAAACTGTCACGTTGACCTTACGGGTCAAGTCAAGCAGGTCTGGGTTCCGCAAAAATGCTTCATCGAAATGGCCCTACGAGCGGCCGCAATCCGGTGTTGCGTCTGTTGTTCGTCGGCGTCGCGCTGATTCTGCGCCATGTCTGGGTGTGGTTGCATGCCGAAGTGGTGGCCCAACCCCGGCGCGGTGGGCGTCGGCTGCATGCGGCGTCGCTGCGGCTCAACCGGATGTTGTTGTGGTTGGCGTCAACTCGGATTTCCGACGAAGGGCAGCGTAGTTGACAATCGGTTACGCCCGTCGTTCGGCGTCAAGAACGTAAATCATTAGCAATTGTGCACGATATCAGATAATATGATTCTCAGCTTTTGCAAGGAGGATTACTGATGGCACAGACGCTTACTGTTACTGAAATGGCCCGCCACTTCGCGGAGTACCTAAATCGCGTGGTCTATCGTGGCGAGTGTTTCGTGCTCGTGCGGGGCAATAAACCCATCGCGGAACTTCGGCCCCTCCCTGCGGGAAAACGCCTCGCAGAACTCCCCGCATTGTTCGCCTCGCTGCCCCATCTCTCCGCTACGGAAGCCGCGCAGCTTGCTGACGATCTGAGGGCGGTACAGGAGGTGCTTGCTCGTGCGGAGGTCCAAGACCCGTGGCAGTCTTAATTGATGCCAGTATCCTGATTGAGGCCGAGCGGGGACGACTTGAGCTGGAGCCGCACGTCGCACAGCGGCAGGAGGAAGAGTTTTTTCTGTCCGTGATTACGGCTAGCGAACTGCTCCATGGAGTGCATCGAGCGGTGCAGCCAGAGGTCCAGGCCAAGCGTTCTGCGTTTGTCGAAGCCGTCCTGGCGCGCTTTCCCCTCCTGCTGGTGGACCTGGCTACCGCTCGCTCCCATGCGCAAGTGTGGGCGACCTTGGCCGCGGCGGGCATGATGATTGGGCCGCATGATCTGTGGCTGGCGGCCACATGTATTGCCCACGGCCTCACCATGGTCACCGCTAATGTCCGCGAGTTTACGCGGGTCCCAGGGCTGGCAGTTGAGGTATGGGACAGGCTAGGATAGGGTATCTGGCTGCGCCGAACACGGCAGTGGAGCGGACGGGCCACACGACAGGCTTTTTTTACAGATGCGGGGGTCAGTAGCGTGTGGCCCGCCGCTCACCGTTAGCGATAAATGGCATCTGGACGAAGTGTTTTAACAATCAATGGCCTACGGCATTATCTGTGGCGGGCTGTCGATCAGGACGGTAATGTCCTCGCTATCTTGATGCAGAGCCGACATAACAAGAGGGCGGTGAAGAAGTTCTTCCGCAAGTTATTCAAAAGTTTAACGTATGTGCCCGGGTCATCATCACCGGCAAGTTGAAAAGCTACGGCGCCGCCAAGCGCGAGATTCTGCCCGGGGTCGAGTATCGTCAAAGTTGCTATCTCAATAACCGCTGTGAAAACTCCCATCTGCCGACGCGTCAGCGCGAACGGCGCATGCAGCGCTTCAAGTCACCTGGCCACGCTCAACGCTTCCTGTCGGCCTACAGCCCTATCGCCTCACATTTTCGACCTCGTCGTCACCTGCTTCGAGCGGGTGAATACCGACAACAGATGACGCAACGCTTCGAGGTTTGGCAAGACATTACGAAAATTGCAACGGCATAATCCCTGACTGCAATGGAGACAGGCGACCTTCTGCCCGATCTGCCTGTCCATGCACGTTAAGTTGTCAACGCCCAGCGCTGGTATTAGCCGATGACTCTGTTCTCAAGGCATCAATTTGCCTTTTGTTTCAGAATGGCCTAGTGTAGAATCGAAAGTAGAGGTGGCCTTGATCATTGCGTCGACCACTTTCGGCCACCTGGGGTAATGGTCGGAGTCCTGGAATGCCTAATCTCTATGACCTTTAGGTATTTGTGACCTAGTGACTAATCACTTAGGGTGGTAGACGACGCGATCGAGGCTGTGAAGGTTGTTCATATTTTTGGAATTAGAAAATTTCATGGGCTGCGCAATGCCAATCCTGGACATACAGGAGCAGACATTTTGGTTGAATCGCCCACGACATTAACCCTTCCTGACATTGAAGCGGTAGTCTTTGAACGTAACTTTATC
>CAYYYR010000012.1:0-72847 GCA_964476255.1 uncultured Nitrososphaera sp. | reverse complement strand
GGCGGCGCGCTGCCCTTTGACAGCTGTTCATTAAAAGTCCCTGCTGATTTCTCGTGGAATTCCAGACTGGACTGGTCCACCTTGATCGCCTGTGGAGGACACACCGACACGCAGGCCATGCACCAGATGCAGTCGTGTTCGCGTATGGGATCGGATTTGTCCGTATAGTCTTTTCTCCCGTCCCTGAGGCTGTTCTCTCCCTCGCCTGCGGTGGTGGCATTCTGCATTTCTATTGCAGGCACGTCCTGCTCTGTCCGGTACCACTGGAATACCTGCACCGGGCACGCTTCGACGCATGCGCCGTCTGCAAAGCAGGAATCCCAGTCGACTGCCACCATGGTGCCGTGGGTCCCTAGTGGGGCGATCTGCTCACCTCTTGCTTCATAGGCTTTCTTGACTTCTTCGTTCTCTGCAGCTTCCGCAGCCCTTCCCGGGCCCCAGACGAAATGGAAATGTTCACCGTCAGAATGCTTGTGTTTTCCTATAACTTGTTGATTCTTTGGAAAATCTGGATCTATCGGCATGGCAATGATAGCCCTGCTAATGTTAAAAGGGTTTCTCTGGAAGGCGCGCGTTCTATAATATCCGCAAAGATTGGATCTAATTTCTAATAGATGGCGGGCCCGGTGGGCTTCGATCCCACGACAACTGGCTTCGGAGGCTTGTGCTTCTTTTTGAAAAGAAACAGCACCCTGTCCTGACTAGGCGACGGGCCCTGATTACGTCGTTGAATTTGCTCATATATGAAACATCGCACTGCAATTGATAGAATAAAGAAGAATGTTGTCCAAAGTGATACATGAGCGAGCGCAAAGACAAGACGCCAGGGCAGGTGTCAGACGAAAATTACAAAGTGGCGCCCACCCGCGCAGATGAAAAGCACCTGAACAAAAGAGACACGAAAGCGCGGGAGACACGCAAAACTATCGGCTTCCCGGGGAAACGATGAGAGCAGCAGGGCCCCAAAGCCGCTTGTTGACCAAAAAAATATACTAAACATCGAAATTTCCTACATTATCCATATATGTGTAAGAATAAACCGAGCTTCTTTCAAACTACAGCATCTATTTCCAAAAGTTATTTATGTTAGAAGAGGCTCTATTCTCTGTGTACGCAAAATTATGCAGCATTGAAATCCTGTCGAGCTACATCAAGGAAATTTCAGTCGGCGACATGCTGACGGTGCAGGCGCTCATCACAAACCCGCTTGACTGGCAGCACTTTTACGAAAAGCTATCAACAATAAAGCAGGACGAGAAAACAGAATTTACAGTAGTCACGCGGGAAGGCGACAGGCTGGTCGGCTCCGGTGACATTGTCGAAGTGGACAAGTGGAGCAACCGCGGTCAGTACGGCTTTAAAATCAAGATAGACATCAAGAAGCAAAAGTCGCTGACCGATCGGAGGATAAGGGGGCCGGGCAGGATAAAGATGACCGCGTCAGCCCCGGTGCCCGCTGCGCGGGAGATTGAAGCCCCACAGGTAGCCCCTCTGGCAGCCACGATGATAACGCCGCAGGACATCGCAGCCTTTCGCGAAATGCTGAAGGGCTCACTTGCCATGGACATGACAAGATAACGAAAATCGTTTGCAAGATATCAGCGGCCGATATGATGCCTAGCGACTGCCTTTGAGCAATCGTCTTATGGCTTGCCTGCTGATCGCTGGCATGGTACAGGAAAACAGCAAATGCGATTCGTTCGGCGAGTCGCCATGCGACTGCGGCTATTGCTGCGTCGACGGCTAAATGCAAAGCGAAAGTGGAAATAACGCTGCGTGCTGGGATCTTTTGTGGCAAGCGAAGCGTTGGGAAACCTGAAGTTTCTACGCAACAACGGCTTTACATGGATAGACGTTTCCAGGCCGGCCCATGGCGACATGAGGGAGCTCGGCAACAGGTTCTCCTTCCACGAACTCAATCTCGATGACTGCCTTTCCAAGGTCCAGATCCCAAAGATAGACAGGTACGAAGACCATCTCTTCATAATACTCCACTTTCCCACTATAGCAAAGGAGACTTCGATACCGAGATCCAGCCAGCTGTGCGTCTTTATCGGCAAGGGCTACCTAGTCACGGTGCACCAGGGGGACCTGAGCCCGCTCGTGGACATGTTCGAGCTGTGCGCCAAGAGCAACGCGGAGCGGCAGGACCTGATGGGCAGGTCATCGGGATACCTTTTCCACAGCATAGTCGACGCGCTGGTGGACAACCTGATCGTCACGATAAGGAAGGTGATCGGCAACTTTGACGACATCGAAGACGAAGTGTTCAACGAAAAAATCTCTGTCACTAAAGAAATCTCGCACCTGAGGAGGCAGATTACGTCTCTCAGGAGGATGGCGATCCCGCTTAAGAGGACCGTGCTGGAATTGAGCACCCGGGACATGCAGCGCTTTTCCGAAGAAGACCTGACCCTGTATTTCGACGACGTCAGGGACCACATTGACAAGGCGATCGAAGAGCTGGAAGAGTCGAAAGAGGTGATAGAGATCTACAAGGACACCGACTTTATGCACGACGTGGACAAGTCCAACAAGATCCTCGCGGTGCTCACGATAATATTCACGCTCTCCATACCTGCAACGCTGATAGGGTCGTTCTACGGCATGAACGTCAGCCTGCCGGGCGGGGTGGAAACCGGACTCTGGACTTTTCTCGGGGAATTCACGACCTTTATCATGATGCTGGCTGCGGCGGCCGGCGGGGCCATTGGCATGACATTGTATTTCCGCAGGCTCGGGTGGGTCTAACCTCACTACACTTATAACGTTCAGACCACGCTTTACTCCCGCGCTTGGCAATCAAGGTCTTTGCGGTGGACATTGACGGCACCCTTACAGAAAATGGCGGAGGGGTGATACACCTCGCGGCGCTGGCAAAACTGCGCTACCTTGAGAGGCTGGGCTATAACGTAATCTATGTCACCGGCAGGTCGTCAGTCGAAGCGTACGTCCTCGCGGTTTTTGGAGGCACCACCCGGATCGCGGTGGGAGAAAACGGCGGCGCGATAACGGTCGCGCCGCAGGAGCACCGGCTTCTTGCAAACAAGGAAAAATGCGTGGAGGGCTATGAAGTGTTGAAAAAGAGCATCAACGGCGTGCACCAAAAGCCGGTATTTCCGCGCATGACCGAAGTCGTGCTGCTCCGCACGTTTGACCTGAAGGAAGGCCAGAAAATCCTGGACGAGCGCGGCTTTTCATTATACCTGTCAGACAGCAAGTACGCTTTCCACATCAACGAAAAAGGGATCGACAAGGCATCCGGGCTTAAAGAAGCACTAAAGATGCTCAAGGCAGACCCGAAAGAAACAGTCGCGATAGGCGACAGCGAAACCGACGTGCCGATGTACGACATATGCGGCTGCAGCATCGCGCTCGGCCACGCCGAGGAAAACGTCAAGAAAAAGGCGGACCACGTCGTGGCTGGAAAAGAGGGAGCCGGCCTTGCCGAAGCAGTCGACTATGTCGCCTTCAACTACCTCGGGGTAAAAGCATAATGACGTTCAGGCTGTTCAAGGATGAAGTGCGCAGGCTTGTCGGGCAGGCAATCAGCGATGCAGGGTATCCTGCGGTCAACTTTGACGTCTCTGAGCCTCCCCAAAAAGAATTTGGCGACCTATCGTGCAATGCGGGGTTCTTGCTGGCAAAGCACACCAAAAAGCCGCCGCAAAAAATTGCAGCCGAGCTGGCAGACGCGCTCGGGCCGCGCATCAAGGGCACGTACATCCTGTCGGCTGAGCCCGCAGGCGGCCACGTCAATTTCAAGGCGGACTATTACCGGCTGTCGCCGGCGATGCTCGCGCAGGTGCTCAAGAACCCTGATAACTACGGCTACCCGGACTCGGGGCAGGGCCGACACATCGTGATAGAGCACACCAGCGTCAACCCGAACAAGGCGCTTCACGTGGGGCATATGCGCAACGTGATAATCGGTGACACTCTCTACCGCATAATGAAGGCGATGAACCACAGGGTGACGGTGCTCAACTACGTCGACGATTCCGGCCTGCAGGTCGCCGACATCGTAGTGGGCTTCAGGTTTGCCGGCTTTCCAGTCGAGCCAACCAATGGCCAAAAGTTCGACCAATACTGCGGCGACGAAGTGTACGTAAAGATAAACGAGATGTACGAGAAGGACCCGCAGCTCGCGGAAAAGCGCAAGCTGGTGCTCAAGGAGATAGAGGAGGGCAGATCCGAGCTCGCGCATTTTGCCGCCGACGTCACCCGGCGCGTCCTGAAAGAGCAGCTGAAGACATGTTGGCGCATGAAGGCGCGCTATGACCTCCTGAATTTCGAATCACACATCGTAGTTTCCAAGCTGTGGAGCAAGGCGTTTGAGCTCTTGAAGAAAAACGGGATCGCACGCCTTGAAGAAGAGGGCAAGAACAAGGGCTGCTGGGTCATAGAGGCCAAGGACGAGGAGGACAAGGTGCTCGTAAGGAGCGACGGCACCGCGACGTACATCGCAAAGGACATCCCCTACGCCGCATGGAAGCTCGGGCTTGTAGATGACCCGTTCTCCTATCGCGAATTTATCGATCAATGGGACGGCTCGACGCTCTACGCGACTGCGCTCGGCGGCAAATCCTCGGACAGGAAATTCAACGGGGGCGAGCGGGTGATAACGATAATCGACTCGCGGCAGGGCCGGCTACAGAGGATAGTATCGCAGGTGCTCTCAAAGATCGGGGCAGGCGGCCGGGAATACTTCCACCTCGGCTACGAGGCGGTGACCCTCAGTTCGGACGCCGCCAAGGCATTTGGAATCGACATCGGCGACCGGCAGTTCATGCACATGTCGGGCAGGAAGGGTATCTACGTCAACGCCGACTATGTGCTTGACACGCTGCATGCCAAGGCGTACGAAGAAGTAAAGACTCGGAACCCCGGCTTTTCGGAGGAACAGCTGAACGCGACGGCGAAGGAAATCGCCATTTCTGCGATACGCTACAACATGATCAAGCAGGACCTTGACAAGATAATCACGTTTGACGTCAAAGAGTCGCTGAGCCTTGAAGGCGATACCGGACCCTATTTGCAGTACGCCTACGCGCGCTCGCAGCGCATACTAGAAAAATCCGGCCAAGGTGTCGATAGCAACACCAAGTTCGAGCTCTTGACGCATGAGGCAGAGATCGCCCTAATAAAAGAGATATCCAAGCTGGACCTCGTGGTGGAGGATGCTGCCAAGTCGCTCTCGCCAAAGTCGCTTGCACGCCATGCCTACACGCTTGCGACGGCGTTCAACCTGTTCTACGAAAAGGCGCCGGTGCTAAAGGAAGGGAACGCCGACGTCAGGGCTGCGCGCCTCGCCCTTGTCAGGGCGTTTGGGGTCGCGCTGAAAAACGTGCTCGGCGTGCTCGGCATAACCGCGCTTGAGCGAATGTAGTCAGTGGCGGCGCAGCGTAGACTCCCCAGAGTAGTCGACCTTTTCGCCGGGATGTAGTTCAGGTGCATTCTGCACAGGCCCCTACAGGACATCTGGAGCGACCATATGCTGGTGACAGTTTATTGTAATGTAAATAGAAACTGTAACACACCTGCTCTTTTAGATCGGTTTTTATCCCCTCTGGCTTGCTATGCGCATGTCTTGACAAAGATCGAAGAGGGCTCGTTCGTCCTCCTGTTCCACACGCCACGCAAAAAGTGGCTGGCCCGCGTGACGCAGGACAAAAAGCTCCACACCCACCTCGGCATCATCGACATCTCTGCCGCAATTGGCATGGAGTACGGGTCGGCCGTCAGGACGACAGAGGGCAAGCTCATCTTTCTCATCGAGCCCACGATCCACGACTTTATAATGAAGTCGGAGCGCAGGACCCAGATAGTCTACCCAAAGGACCTTGGATACATCGCAGCCCGCACAGGCCTCAAGAACGGCTCAAAGGTGCTGGAGGTTGGCACAGGGAGCGCCGCGCTGGCGACGTTCATGGCAAGCATCGTCAAGCCGGAAGGCCACATTTACAGTTTCGACGTAAACCCGGAATTCATGGAGATAGCAAGGCGCAACCTAGAGAAGGCCGGCATGTCGTCGTACGTGACTCTGCACCAGCACGATCCGCACCAGGGAGTCGATGTCCGGGAAGCCGACGTCGCCATAGTCGACCTCGGCGACCCGTGGACCGTAATCGACCAGGTGCACGACGCGCTGAAAGGAAGCGGCGCGTTTGTAGCCATCTGCCCGACAATGAACCAGATTGAAAAAACGGCGACAGAGCTGAAACGCGCCGGCTATGCAGATGTTGAGTGCGTGGAGCTGATGATCCGCAACATGGAGGCTAGGGAGGGCATGACCCGGCCGTCGATGAGGATGATAGGACACACAACGTACCTCGTGTTTGCAAGGAAGGTGCAAAAGCTGCAGGAAAGGGCCGAAGTGACCGAGGAAGAAGCGGAAGACGAAGAAACGTCCGAATAGCCTTAATAGCGAATGCCCGGCAGAAATGATCCAGTGAACGCCGCAGGCTTTTTTCGCAAATACCGGAAGGCCGTGCTGTTCAACCGGAACCTGATAATTTCCGGGGCTGGCGGCTTTTTTGCGAGCGCTTACGTGTCCCAGCTGTACGCAGAGCATGGCAGCAGCGACTTTGCAAACTCGGCGGCCGCCCTCGCGGTGGAATATGCAGTCTACATCCCGGTTTTCGCGACGCTGTTCTACTTCGACAACCGGAAAAAATACGTTGACCCTACCACCGGCAGGCGCGACTCGCGCCGCGTGTGGCAGGACACTAAAAAGCTCTTTGCGGCGTTTTCAGTCTCCGAGGTGATATTCTCGATAACGAGGGTTCTTATGCAGTACGGGCTGCTGCAGGCGGGGAGCCAGCCCTACGAGGCGTCCATGGCAAGCTCGCTGGTAGCGTGGGGCATGTTCTTTGTGGCGATAAACTCAATGGCAAAACTAGTAAAGTTATTCCGGCGCTAGCTGTTCGTCAAGCTGGAAGTCAACGTAGGTATTATCAGTGACGTTGTACTTTTGAGCAAAGCCTGCCACAGTCTCCAGCACATAAAGCGAGTTTCTGTCAGGCTTGTGCGTCGGGCAGAACGAATCGGGGATGCATGGTTCCAGGCTATGCTCGACGTGGACTACTTCCTGATCGTCGTCAAGCCATATGATGTCGATCGGGAACTTCATGTTCTTCATCCAGAACGAGTGCTCCCGCTCTGTGTCGAACACAAAGAGCATTCCCTCATTCTCGTTGAGGGTATCCTTGACCGACAGCCCCTTGGACCTCTGGTCGTTGGTAGCCGCGATGTCGGCCACCAGCTTGACATCGTTTATCGTGATGTTGAGCTGTCGATAACCGTTGTTGCTGGGGGTAACTCCTCCAACAATGATCTCCTGCTGATCTTCTTCTATTTCACGAACGCTGAGTGCGGGGATGACAAGCAGGATAGATCCAGCGATAATCCCGGCGGCTGTCGCGGCAACTATTGCGATTATCGTGACCGTGCGCACTGCCTGCTATACGCACACTCGATATTTATGTCAAACCGGCCTTGAAAGCCGGAGGTGCACCAGCTGCGGGCTCTTGCCCTGCTGCATAATGCGAGGCTCGTTGCCTGCGCGCCTGAAATAAGACCCGAGCACGAGCGCCCAGGGCAGCACGTGCTTGCCGTCCACCTTTGACTGGAGACTTACGATGTTGTTGCTCCTATCGTGCTTTAATCCTCCGAGGCAGCTGATCTTGAGTGCAGAATCAACGAGATCCATCACCTCAACCGCACTCATGTCGGATAATTTCAGGCCGTACTTTTCGTCAATGTCCTGCACGAGCTCGGCCGGCATGTCCGCACCGCCCACCGCGTATTCCAGCATCTTGAGCGACAGGCCGTTCTCCAGTATCCTTGCAAGCTCAACTGCCTTTGCGGCTACCGCCGGCTCTGTGTCCAACAAATATTTTATTTCGCCGGCCCGGCCCCATGCCTCTTCGAAGTTCTTGGGCTGGAGCACGCCAAACGAGTCCATCGAGGAAAAGAGCGCGGCTTTACCGTTGCTGCTGTCAACAGACACCATATGCGCCGAGTCGATGATTATCACGTTGGAGGAAACCTCGCCCGCACGGAGGTCAATCCCCTCTGCCAGCTGGAAAATGCCTTCATTGCCAATGCACTGCGAGCTTAGTATGAACCGGGCGCGGACGCCGGCGGTTACCGCCCTGACAAGGGCGGGCTTGCACTGCGAGATCAACCGGAGGCCCCACTGGTCGAGCGTCGCAGTGATGGACGAGCGCGAGCCGGATACTAAGCTCCTTATCTTTTCCAGAGTAGAGTTGGCGTCCAGTATAAAGTAGCGCCGCTCCTCCGAGCCCTTTGGGCGCTGACCCTCATCGTTTATCTTTTGCAGTTGATCGACAATCTTTTTCATGTTCTTCACCCTTCGCTCGTGCAGATTGACTATTTCTGAAAACGCCTCCTCAGGTGGGATGGCGCTGCAGATAAGCGGCTTTTGCTTCGAAATTACTGCCAGCCTCTTTTTCTCCAACTTTTTTACAGTCTGGTATATCTTTGACCGGGGGAGGTTCGCATAGTAGGCTACCTCGCTCGCCGCAAGTGAGCCCTTGCCTATCATTGTAAGGTAGGCCCTTGCTTCATACTTTGAGAGTCCAAACTCTTCAAGACTGCCGGGCAGATCGCTGTTGCTGTCAGTAAGCACATCTTTCCAGAATGGAAAATGAAGGTAAAACGATTGGTCAAATAGATTGCGCCCAAGCTCGAAAAAATGTCAAGCTGTCACCGCCGGCCCTTGTTACCGCAGTTACAAAACGTTCCGGCACATCGCAAGTATTATTTCAAGTACTCTAAGCAAAGCCGGTATGAATTCAAGGTGGGTAAAGTCCGAGTCAATACTCAGTAATGACGATCAAACCGTTTCGCCCCCGAGACCGGGAGGGCCGCTAAAGCCTAGGCTCGATGCGGTGCAGAAAAAAATACAGGTGCAGGTCTCGCGACTTGAGGAGCTACACGAGCTGTTGAAGTCAAAAGACGAGGATCTCTTCCGCAGGCTGGTGGCTTCGGTAGAGGAGAACAATGCCCAATACTCGACAGTGCTCTCGTCTGACCTTGCAAGGGCAAGGCAGGTGTCGAGGGTGGTCTTTTTGTCAAGGGTCGCGCTGGAGAAGCTAGTCGCAAAGCTGTCGTCAGCCTCTGACTTTGGCGATCTGGTGATCGTGCTGAGCCCTGCGATGGCGGTGGTGAAAAGCCTGAGGTCTTCGCTGACTCCACACGTGCCGGAAATGGAAGGCGAGCTTGGAATTATCTCCGAGCTCTTGAGTGGCATACTGGTGGACGCGGGCCAGGTGGGTGGTTACACTATCAACTTTGAGACTGCAAACGAGGAAGCGGTGCGCCTCATCGACGAGGCCTCTCTGGCAGTAGAGCAAAAGATGAAAGAGGAGTTCCCCGGCATCCCGGACCTGCCGGCAATGCCGCAGAAACTTGCCTAGCCCGGCCTATGGCTGGGCCGGCTAGGCAAGCGATGGTAGGCAAACTGCCAACAACTTTTGACTGCGCGGTTTTTTGTCGTTTTTCCATAGTCGCCGCAGTAGCACTTGTTCAAGAAGAACGCTTCCATGAAGGAGAGAGCGAACGCTGCGCTTGCTAGCCTCCAGCGGAACGCCTACGCGATGGGTATACTGCGCTCAAGGCTTGAATCGCGGATCAACTTTGCCCTCAACCAGAAAGGCGGCGCGGAGGGCTGCCAGGAGCTGACCCGGGTGCTAGAGCTCGTGAAAAACGGCGAAATGATCTTACACGAGATGTCGGTAAAGGTCGAGTCCGCCCGCTTTTTGGAGGAGTTTGCCGTGATAATGGACAGCGCCGCGTCTTCTGTCAGCGAGATAAAGGACGACCTCGAGCGGATGGTGCCGGCGGCAGAAGCCGCGCTGGAAGAGATGCACGACGCAATCTCCAAGGTGTCCACGGGGCTCCCTGCCGAGCTGATGGAGCCGGGAATCCTCGCCGAAGTGACGGCAGCGATAGCCGCAGGCAAGGCAGCCGCGCCGGCCGTTGGGGTAGAGGTGACGCCGGCGCAAGAAGAAAAAGAAGAAGAGCCAGTGCCGGCATAGGTGCAAATAATTTTGTCAGCTGGGCAACATAGATTTACACACAGGTAATTCAAAGCCCGAGCAGATTCTGCCTTGAACTGTAATTGAGTCTCGCACCACAGGAACTGGAAAATAGCGCTAGCAAGTACGCAGCCGAGGCAATCAAACTGGATTCTCAGGGGTCACGAGGAATGGCTATTCAGTCGTACCAGCGTGCGATAGAGGCGCTGGTAAAGCTGGTCCAGATCTACCCGGATTACAAGCTAAATAAGGTCTACATGGAGAGGGCAAGCGCCTACCAGAACAGGATCAAGGCCCTCCAGATGTCTCACGGCCTTGAAGAAGAGCGCTCTGCATCCACCCATATAGACAATAGCAAGCAAGAGCCTTCAAATGGACACGCAACCAAGCCGGCATCGCCAGGCAACAAGTCAACCAACGTAGAAACGCTCAAAGCCGACTTTGACGACCTTGTCATGAAGGAAAAGCCCAACGTGAGCTGGAACGAAGTGATTGGCCTTGAAGACGCAAAGAGGGCGATCCGCGAGTCTATCGTTTATCCGATGAAGAGGGCAGATCTCTTCCCACTTGGCTGGCCCCGCGGGATACTGCTCTACGGGCCGCCAGGATGCGGCAAGACCCTGCTCGCAGCCGCAGCCGCCGCGGAAATCGACGGCTACTTCATCAACGTCGATGCCGCTTCGATGATGAGCAAGTGGCTCGGCGAAGCTGAAAAGAATATTTCAAAACTGTTCAAGATGGCGCGCACACTGAACGAAAGCGAAAGCGTGCCGGTCCTGCTGTTCATCGACGAAATCGACTCGCTCCTTGGTACGCGCAACAGCGAAGTCGGGGGCGAAGTCCGCGTCAAGAACCAGTTCCTAACAGAAATGGACGGCATCAACGGCAAGAGCAAAGAGTCGCAGCTGTACATCATTGGTGCTACAAACAAGCCCTGGAGCCTTGAAGCTGGGTTTCTGCGCAGGTTCCAGAAGAGAATCTACGTGACGCTGCCGGACACCGCATCGAGGACGAACCTCTTTACCCAGTACACAGTGCCGCTGAACGTCGAAGGCACCCTCAGAGTAGACGAGCTTGCAAAGGTGAGCGAAGGCTACAGCGCAAGCGACATCAAGGACATCTGCCAGTCGGTCCAGTTGCGCGTGGTAAATGAGCTGTTTGAAAGCGGCAAGGCGATGGAAGCCGGCACCAACCCGCGGACGATCAACATGCCTGACTTTAAGGAGATACTGAAGATAAGGAAGCCTTCGGTCAGCATCGACATGATAAGGGCCTACATGCGGTGGAGCGACCAGTTCAAAGCACTCTAAAATTTTCGAGTGCTTTATCCGGCACAGTTCGCTTGGCGAGATGGTCGAATTTTCGCCGGTGTCCTTTTTCCCATACTTTATATATCTAGTCTAGGGCACGGTTTTTCGTTAAATGGCATTTGAAGACATTCTTCCCATTGGTGCGGCTATAACATCAATGGGGGTCGCTGCCGGCCTCGCAGTTTGGGTTGGAAGGCAGCACAGCGGGACCGAGCAGATGATGAAGATCTCTGCGGCGGTAAAGCAGGGTTCTCAGGCTTTCCTGCGGCGAGAGTTCAGGATAGTGATACCTGTGGCAGTAGTGCTCGCGGTAGTCATCGCTTTTGCTTCGGGATTTTCGAACGGTGTAGCTTTTGCAGTCGGGGCAGCACTCTCTGGCCTTGCAGGCCTCATTTCGCTAAAGATCACGGTCAAGGCCGCTGTAAGGGCGGCCCAAGCGACGTCCAAAGGATTAGGGCCGGCATTTGCCCTCGCGTTCCGGGGCGGAGCCACGGTCGGGCTGACGGTGCCGGCTATGGCGCTCATTGTAATCACAGTTCTGTATTTCGTTTTTCCAGACCCGCTCATGATAGCCGGGGTCGGCATAGGCGCAAGCCTCATTGCACTATTCATCAGGGCCGGGGGCGGCATATTCACAAAGGCCGCTGACCTTGGCGCGGACTTGGTGGGCAAGGTCGAGGCTGGAATCCCTGAGGACGACCCCCGGAACCCCGCGACGATCGCGGACAACGTGGGCGACAACGTCGGCGACGCGGCTGGCATGGGCTCCGATGTCTACGAGTCATACATTGTCACGGCGCTTGCCGCCATGCTGCTTGGCGCGCTAATCGTCCCCGCGTCGCTGCAGGCGATAGGCGGCGACAGCTTTGCGCTTAGGACGCTCCCATTCTCAGGCATCGAAGTCAACCCGCTCATCATATATCCAATGCTCATCGGCGCGGCAGGGTTGATCGCGTCCATAGTAGGCGCCCTGACCATAACGTCTAGAAAGATTTCAGACCCGATGAAGCCGCTCGACGTCGCGTTCATGATAAGTGCTGCCATAGCGATTGCACTCAACTTTTTCTTTACCACAACGTTCCTCGGCTACAACATTCTGTCGTACTCGCTCTTTGCGACCACGGTCGTGGGCGTGATCCTAGTGCCAGTCATACAAAAGATCACCGACTATTACACCAACTACAAGTACAAGCCGGTGCAGGAAATCGCAGACTCTACAAAGTGGGGCTATGCGTCCAACATTCTGACCGGCATAATCTGGGGCATGAAGTCCACCGGCCCATTCATGCTCGCGATAGTTGTGGTGCTCGGAGTCTCGTACGGTATCACTTTTACCGTAACACAAGATCCGCTAATGGGAATCTATGGCACCGCGATGGCCGCGATGGCGATGCTCAGCCTTGCAGGCATCGTGCTCTGCATCGACGCGTTCGGCCCCATCAGCGACAACGCCGGCGGCATCGTGGAGATGACCGGCATGGGCGACGAGAACCGCACGATAACCGACAAGATCGACGCGGTCGGCAACACCACGAAGGCAATCACGAAGGGCTTTGCGATCGCCAGCGCGGGGCTTGCGGCGCTTGCCATGATACAGGCGTTCCAGCACGAAGCAAACAAGATATTCCCGGCAATGACGTTTGAATATTCGCTGTCCGACGTCGGGCTCGTGATCGGGCTCCTTGTCGGCGGCCTCATACCGTTCTTTGTGACGAGCCAGCTGATTGCAGGCGTAAGCAGGTCTGCGACCAAAATGGTCGACGAAGTGAGGCGACAGTTCAAGGAAATGCCCGGCATACTGGAAGGCAAGACCACGCCGGACTATGCAAAATGCGTCGACATTGCGACGACCGCGAGCCTCCGGGAGCTGTGGAAGCCGGCGCTAGTCACAGTCGCGGCGCCGATAGTGATAGGCGTGCTGCTCGGTCCGACCGCTGTGGCAGGAGTGCTCATGGGCGCGGTGGTAAGCGGCCTCTTCCTTGCGTACCACCTGGCAAACAGCGGCGGCGCGTGGGACAACGCCAAGAAATTCATCGAGATGCAGGGAAAGAAAAAGACAGAGGCCCACGCAGTCGCTGTCGTTGGCGACTTGATAGGCGACCCGTACAAGGACACGGCCGGGCCTGCGCTCAACACCGTGATCAAGCTGCTCAACACCGTGGCAATAGTGTTCGTACCAGTGTTTATCGCGATACTGGCACTTTAGTCCGGGTTCAAATTGAACTGGCCACTAGCAAACAGCCGCTTGTTTATGACATTCAAGAACGGCTTAGATGGCAGTTCTCTGTCATAATAAAGTCTGACTTTTTCAGTTTCTTTTCCTCAAGCAGCTGCAAGACAGACAGGTCAATGCGCCACGAATGCAATTCTTGAACGTCAGATACCAACTGTATTCTTGTTGGATGATTTCATGCAAGAATTATCTCTTATGACATTTATAGCTGGCACGAGAACATTGTTGCCGTGCACGACAAGATTGCGCACACGGCAGAGCACGCGTTCATAGGCTCGCTGCAAAAGATGCGAGGCCAGACCCTGAGAGTAAGGAAGGTGGAGCACAAGAGCTCCGGCAACACCGCGTTT
Organism: uncultured Nitrososphaera sp.; assembly: GCA_964476255.1. Classification (GTDB taxonomy): domain Archaea; phylum Thermoproteota; class Nitrososphaeria; order Nitrososphaerales; family Nitrososphaeraceae; genus Nitrososphaera. The sequence continues at coordinate 58,890 of CAYYYR010000012.1, read as the reverse complement.
ATCGAAATTCCGCAGCTGGACCTTGAAACCGTGATCAAGGCAGAGTCGGAGGTTAACGCGCTCATTGCACAAGGGCGCAAGATATCGGAGCGCACATTCGCGTCGCTTGAAGAAGCAAGGCGCCAGATTCCAAACCTGCGGGCAAACGAAGAAAGGATAGAGGGAGAAGTCAGGGTTATCGAAATTGAAAACCATGATGTGGCCGCGTGCGCCAGGGATCATGCCAGCAACCTCCAAGAGTGCGACTTCTTACTGGTCACGCGGCTGTCAAAAAGCGGATGTGAATACGAAGTTGATTTTGTTGTCGGCCGGCAGGCCAAGGAAACCGCCGTCGCGCTGTCAGCCAGACTGCTGAAGGTGTGCGGCGAGCTTGGCGCCAACATCAACACCGTCGAAAACACTGCAAGAAAATTGAGATCGGAAAATGAAAGCAACATCGGAAAGCTGCGTGCTCTTGGCAGGGAAAAATTGTCAGCCATCAAGCCTGCCACAAACGGCCGGATAACCCTGCTGAAAGGGATTTTTGAAAACCTGGTAGACGACCAGCTCCAGGAATTCGCCGGCAAAAAGACCGCCGATGCAAACACCGTGGTCCTGATTGCAAATGTCGGCAGCGAAACAGCAAGTATTGTCTTTGCACGGAATGAACAGATGGAAATCGACTGCAACAGGCTCTTCAAACAGTTCGCCGGCCCCGACGGCCGGGGCGGGGGCAAGCCCAACTTTGTCACTGGCGTTGTCAAGAAGGAGGCAGTAAACAAAGTATTGGACAGGATTGGGCAAGAGATCTTGCACTAGTTTTTACCTCAGGTTTTGAATCGTGAACAAGTGTTGTTCATTTAGCCAAAAACTTGGCCATGACGAACAACACTATTGCTGGTAAGGTTAAATTAACGTCCGCAAGCACCTAGTCAGATTGGGCGACTTGCTAGAACAGGATCTCGGGCAATGGCGGAGGACCCACTATTCTTCTGAGATAAGCCCCTCCATTGGAGATAAGGAAGTCGTCGTAATGGGCTGGGTCTCCAGCGTGAGGGACCACGGCAACATCCAGTTTATCATACTGAAGGACATGCACGGGGAAACGCAGGTCACCGTGAAAAAGGGCGAATGCAGCGACTCACTTTTTGAAATGGTCAAGGAGGTCAAGGAGCACAGCTCCATCGGCGTGCGGGGCAAGGTCAGGCCACAGGAAAAGGTTCCAAACGGGGCAGAGCTAGTGCCATCCGAGATTAGGGCGTTTTCTATAGCGAAAAAGGCGGCGCCTTTCATGACGCAGGGCAAGACATCGAGTGTTGGCATCGACACCAGGCTGGACCTTCGCGCGGTAGACCTCCGGCGAAGCTACCTTGGCTCTATATTTCGCATACGCCAGACCGTGCTCAACTCTGTCAGGGAGTTCCTTGCAAGGCAGAAATTCATCGAAGTGAACACGCCGAAAATGATAGCGACCGCGACAGAGGGCGGCGCTGCTCTATTCCCGATATTCTACTACGACAGGGAGGCGTTCCTTGCGCAGAGCCCGCAGTTGTACAAAGAACAATTAACGATGGCGTTTGAAAGCGTATTTGAAATCGGGCCCATCTTCAGGGCAGAGCCTTCGCGCACAAACCGCCACCTGTCAGAGGCGATATCTATAGACGTCGAGCGCGCATTCGCAGACTATGGCGACGTAATGTCGCTCTTGGAGCGCATGATAGTAAGCATAGTTGAAACGGTAAAGGAGAAAAACACAGATGACCTGAAGTTCCTAGAGCTCCAGATGCCGGCCGTCGAACTGCCGTTCCCAAAGTACACCTATTCCGATCTCATCGATAAGCTGCAGGAAGCCGGCGAGCGTGTCCAGTGGGGCGACGACATCACGCCTCAAGTGATGAAGAGCCTGCAGGACGACCGCCTCGGCGGCTTTTACTTTATCATCGACTGGCCGACCTCTACAAAGCCGTTCTACGTAAAGCCCGGCGCGGCCGACGGCGGCAGGGTGTGCGAGTCGTTCGACCTGATGTTTGGCGCGCTTGAAATGTCGTCTGGCAGCACGAGGATCAACCGCAAGGACCAGCTGGTCGAGCGCATGATCAAGCAGGGGCTAAAGCCGGACGCGTTCGATTATCATTTGCGGGTGTTTGACTATGGCGTCCCGCCGCACGCCGGCTTTGGGCTCGGGCTCGAGCGGCTCATGATGGCGCTGACCAAGGTCGAGAACATCCGCGACGCGACTCTCTACCCGAGAGACATTGACAGGCTGGCTCCATAATGGTTACCAAGGAGGAAGTAAAGCACCTCGGATGGCTTGCAAGGATCGAGCTCTCTGATGCAGAGCTGGAGCGCTATACGTCGCAGATCGAAGGGATAATCAAGTACCTGGACAGGCTGGACGCCATGCCGTTGGAACAGGCCATGCCGATCGTTGTAAAAAAGAAATTTGCAGACCTCCGGCAGGACGAGCCGGCAGAGTTTGAAGGCGACGCGCTAGGGACAAAGTACAGGAAGGACGGCTTTGTGAAAGGGCCGAGGATGACCTGAGATGGCGCTTTACACCCTTGGCGCCGGGCAGGTGACTGCAGGCATCAGGAGCAGGGAATTTTCAGCTGAAGAGTACGTCTACCAACTCTTGGAAAGGATCGAAAAGGTAGAGCCCAAGGTAAACGCGTTTGTGACTGTCAGCAAGGAAGCGATTGAGCGGGCGCGTACGATTGACAAAAGGATAAGGGATGGCGAGCAGGCAGGGCCGCTTGCCGGCGTCGCGGTGAGCATCAAGGACAACATTTGCACAAAGGGGATCAAGACAACTTGCGCCTCAAGGATGCTGGAGGCGTATGTGCCGCCGTACGACGCGACTGTGGTAGAGAGGTTGCAGGAGGCCGGCGCCATCGTAATCGGCAAGACGAACCTCGACGAGTTTGCAATGGGGTCTACAACAGAGTTTAGCAGGCATGGCACCACCAGAAACCCTTGGGACATTGGTAGGGTGCCCGGAGGATCGTCCGGCGGGAGCGCGGCGAGCGTAGCCGCGCTGGAATGCGCCGCGTCGCTTGGCTCCGACACTGGGGGCTCAGTCAGGTGCCCGGCCAGCTTTTGCTCGGTGGTAGGCATGAAGCCGACGTACGGCCTGATAAGCAGGTACGGGCTCGTGTCGTACGCAAACAGCCTGGAGCAGGTGGGGCCGATCGGCAGGACGGTTGAAGACGTCGTTTCGGTGCTGAACGCGATCGCCGGCGCCGACGAAAACGACCACACCACTGCAGGCGGCAAGCCGGCGTATTCGCTGCAGGAAAGAAAGGGCTTGCGGGTCGGGCTCGTCAGGGAATTCATTGAAGGCGCGGACCCGGCAGTCGCAAAGGTGATCCACGGGGCTGTGGACACGCTTGCAGGGCAGGGGTGCAGGTGCGAAGAAGCGTCGCTTGAATCGGTGCAGTACGCCCTTGCGTCATACTACACCATAGCCACCGCGGAGGCGAGCAGCAACCTTGCGCGCTATGACAACGTCAGATACGGATTTGACATGAGCCCCGAAGGCTACGAGTGGAACAGCTATTTTGCAAAGGCGCGCAGCAACTTTGGCGATGAGGCCAAGAGGAGGATAATCGTTGGCTCGTACGTGTTGTCGTCGGGCTATTACGGCAAGTACTACCTCAAGGCGCAGCAGGCGCGCTCGCTTCTCAAGCGCGAGCTCAAGGCGCTTTTCAAGAAATACGACGTCCTGGTAGGCCCCACGATGCCGATACTGCCGTTCAGGATAGGCGAAAAGATAGACGACCCGCTAAAGATGTATCTTGTCGACATTGACACGGTGGTTGCAAACCTTGCGGGCATGCCGGCGATCTCGGTGCCTGCCGGCTTTGCTGAGGGCCTGCCCGTGGGCTTGCAGTTGATGGCAGACGAATTCCAGGAGCAGGCGATGCTGGACGCGGCGCACCTGTTCGAGCAGGCTGCCAAAGTGCAGAGGAGCCCCGAGCTGTAATGGATCAAAAGATGGGGCTTGAAATCCACTGCCAGTTGACCGGCGCCAAGAGCAAGCTCTTCTGCAGGTGCCGCTGCGACTACCGCGGGATGGTGCCAAACGCAAACACGTGCCCCACGTGCTCTGGCCTGCCCGGGACGCTGCCGCTGCTGAACAAAAAGGCGGTGGAGTTTGCCGGCATGATCTCGATTGCGCTTGGCTGCAGAGTCCCTGACGAGATCGCGTTCTACAGGAAGCACTACTTTTACCCCGACCTGCCCAAGAACTTCCAGCTCACGCAGTACAACGCGTACGGCATAACGAGCATCGGAGTTGAAGGCAAGGTGGAATATGGCGGCGACAAGAGCGCGAGGATAAGGCGCGTACAGCTTGAGGAGGACCCCGGCAGGCTCGTCTACGAGGGCGGCAGCATGGAGGCGAGCGTCAATGCCCTGATAGACTACAACAGGGCAGGCGTGCCGCTGGTCGAGATAGTGACAGAGCCTGACTTTGCCGATCCAAAGGACGTCCGGCTGTTCCTTGACAAGATAACTTCGATAATAGAGCACCTTGGCGTGTGCGACACGAAACTGGAGGGCGCTGTGCGCTGCGACGCCAACGTGTCTGTTGGCGGCGGAAACAGGGTCGAGATCAAGAACGTCAGCTCGTTTGCCGACGTGGAAAAGGCGGTGCGCTACGAGATCACCAGGCAAAAGACAATGACAACTCGTGACATCGAAGTGAGGTCGGAGACACGCCACTGGGACGACGCAAGGAAGGTGACGAAAGAGTCGAGGACAAAGGAGGAGGAGCAGGACTACCGCTACTTCCCCGAGCCGGACATCCCCACCGTGGTGCTTGGAAGCGATTTTGTTTCTTCTGCAAGGCAGTCGATGCCGGAACTGCCTGACGCCCGCAAGGTGCGTTTTCTAAAGCACGGGCTGTCGGCGCACGTCGCGCAGGTGCTCATCGACAACAAGGAGCTGGCCGACTTTTTCGAGTCGGCGATCAAGCTGCATCAGTCGCCGAAGGAGATAGCAAACTGGATAGTCACCGATCTCATGAGCTTTGTGGACGAGCGGCAGAAAGAACAGGAGCGATCGCTGTTTGCAGGGCTAAAAGTGGGGCCGGAGCACATCGCTGACCTGGCAAGGCTGGTCGACCAGGATGCGATAAACAGGGCGACAGCCAAGCAGATCCTGGGCCAGATAGTCCGGACGGGCGAGATGCCCTCTCAGGTGGCGAAAAAGACGCAGGCCGGCAGGATAGACGATGCCGGCGCGCTAGCGCAGGCGATCGAGTCGGTATTCAAGGCAGAGCAGGCCGCAGTCCAGGACGCAAGGCGCAACCCCAACGCCGCAAACTTTTTGCTTGGCAAGGTCATGCAGGCGACAAAGAGCAGGGCCGACCCCAAGGCCGCGCTGGAAATGATACAGAAAAAGTTGAAGGAAGACTAATCGTCGTCTTCATCATTTTCTTCCTCGTCTTCATCGTCGTCGTCATTCCTTCCCTGATCGCGGTTGTCATCATTGCCTTGGCCGCGCCCGTTGCGGTCGTTGTTGTCGCCGTCATCTTCGCAGTCTTCGACGATCCGGTCAAGAGCCCTTTCCAGCCTGTCGGTGTTCATCTGGTTTTCGCCGAATATGTCTTGGATTATCCTGCTGATGGCCTTTCCAAGCCTGCGCTGGTCCCCATCGTCAAAGCAGCCGTCTTTGTCCAGAATCCTGGCAAGCCTGTCTATTATGACGGTGTTGGAGCTGGCAGCCGACTCGACTTCATAGTGCGCCGTGATCGTGGTGTCCCCGTCGAGGGTCACCGTCCTTGCCCTGTTTGTAGAGTCGTTGTCCCAATGGTCGAATTCCCGGTTGCCAAAGTCGGCCACAGTCACGGTGTACGAAGAGCCTTCGTCTCCCCTGAACGTCAGCGGGGTGTAGCCTTCCCGCAGAACTGTGCCGTTGCTTGCCTTGACGGTTGTGAACATGCCGGTGATCGTGTCGCCTGCGAGGTTGGCTGACCTGACTGTCAGGTCTCCCGTTTCTGCTTCTGACTCGTCTACGGTGACTATTCTGAATATCGCGCCGTCGATGAACGACACGATGTAGAGGTGCCCGTCGGGCCCGGCCTTGATGTCAGTCACTCCGCCAAAGCCCGTGCCAAACACGGCGGCTTCGCCTTCCTCCGGCGTGTCCGCCACCATGTCGGCAAGCGCACCATCCAGATCCAGCGCAGTCCTGTTTTCGTTCAGCTCAAAGCGGTAGACCGCGCCGTTGTTGATGTCGCCCACAAACATGTCGCCTTCGTATTCCGGCCCGAGCTCGCTGGAGTTGAGGAACGCGAGCGCGGTGGGCCCGACCGGCTCTGCCCACGTAAACTCGGGGTCGCGGTAGTGGCTCTGCGCGTTGAACAGCACAAGATCGGTGAGGTTGGCCGGCGTCGCCATTCCCTGCACGTCGCGCCAGCCGCTGTTAAAGCCGGCGTCGACAAGGTTGATCTCGTCGCCAAAAGCCGGGCCGTTCTCTGTGTCCCACAGGTTGCCGGTATCAGGATCAAAGGCCAGGCCAAAGCTGTTGCGGATGCCGTACGCAAAGTAGTACCTGCCAAATTCGCCGGTGCCGATGACGGGATCGGGCAGCTCGCCGTTCTTGCCGATCCGGAGTACGCCGCTTGTCCCATCCGCGGCAGGCCCGTCCTCGAAATTCTGCGCCTGTGTTGCGTGGCCCTCGACATCTCCTATTACGATGTAGACGTTGTCGTCAGGGCCGATGGCTATGGGCCCGCCGTTGTAGCGCGGCCCCGGCAGTGCCGGCAGGTCAAGCAATAGTTTTGGGTTTACGAGGTCGTCATCCTGCAATTCATATCTGTATAACCGGTTGCCTTCTGGCGGCAGTCCCTCCCGGTCGTCGCCGTCGACCCCGCCGCCGGATTCAGTGAAATACAGGAACACGTACGTGGTAGTTGCATTTTCTCTTGAAACGGCTATGCCGAGCATCCCCCGCTCGTTGTCGTTTGCCACCGCGACGTCCAGCAGTGGCTCGGCCTGGAGCTCGCCGCCTTCAATAACCCTGACGGTGCCGTTGTCCTTTTCGAGCACCAGTATCGTGTCTTCGTCCAGAAAAGCCATTGTGGTCGGGAAGACCAGCCCGTCGCCGACCAGCTCTACCGCCAGCCCCGCGTCGTCGACGGAGGGTCCCGCCGCGGCGATCTCTGCAGTGTGGTCTGCGTGATCGTGGTCTTCTTGGGCGCCTGCAAAATTATTAAAAGATGACGGCATGGCGAGCACAAGCATTGCTGCCAGGCCGATTGAGACAAGTAATCGGTTCATTCGCTAGTGCACGCTCACTCATGCTAATAATGGATTGTCGAATGAGCCTCTGCTAGAAGCTTCTTAATCGCCACTATAGCGCATTTTGCTCCATGCAGGGCGGCAGCTTGCCGTGCTTGCCCACGTATTCCTTCACCTGCTGATCCCTTACGGCTTCAAATTCTGGAGTCACGATGTAGCGGAAGCGCTTGGCCTTGCAGATGCACGGGTCTGACAACCTGCCCAGCAATTCCTGCCGCACGTTCTGGCCGCCGCCAATGTACAGTATCTTCATGCTTGCGTGCATCACACAGGCGCCGGGCGACTCGGGCACTGTTTCGATGCTTGCTCGGTCAAAGTCCAGCCACTGCGACCACTCACCGCTCATCAGTCGCACCCTTTTCAAGCGAAAGCGACAGGGAGTTGATGCAGTATCGGAGGCCAGTCGGGTCCGGGCCGTCGTCAAACACGTGACCGAGGTGCGCGCCACACTTGCTGCACGTGACCTCTGTCCTCGCCATGCCGTGGCTTCCGTCCACCGCTTCCTTCACGCTGCCCTTCTTGGCCGGCGTCCAAAAGCTGGGCCAGCCCGTGCCCGAGTCGAACTTTGTGTCAGAGCTGAACAGGATGCTTCCGCAGCAGACGCACTTGTAGGTGCCCCTGTCCTTGGTCTTGTTGTACTTGCCAGAGAACGGGGGCTCGGTTCCTTTGTTCCAGCACACTTCGTACTGGTCCGGCGTCAGGTACTCCTTGTAGTCTGCCATGCGCTACCTTTGCACCACGCTTATTTTAGGCGTTACTCTTGCTCTTGGCGTCGTCCGACGGCTTTGCCGCCGCGGCCTTTTTCGTGTTTTCCAGGTACGCCAGAGTCATCCCCAGGTTGCCATAGCCCATCGAGTTGAGAGTCTCTGACGGGATCATGACTATGGTGTTGCCCTGTATCTTCATCGATTCATACAGCATGTTGGACTGCCTGAGTGCGTATGCCACGTGGTTATTTTCGTATACCTTTGCCGCCTCTTGAAACTGCTTCGCGACCAGCACTTCTGATTCGCCGTAGGTGACGCGCGCGCTCTTCTCCCTCTCCGCCTGCGCCTGCATCGACATCGCAGCTTCGAGTTCCTGCGGGATTATCACTTGCCGGATCTCTACGCCGGTGACTTCGATTCCCCAGTTGCTCGCCTCGTTTGCGATCACCGCCTTGATATGCTGGTTTACCTCCTCCCTTCTCGACAGGATGTCCTGAAACACCGAAGAGCCGATGTTGTTTCGGAGCGTAGTCTGCGAAACCTGCTGGATCATCTGGTTAAAGTTCTCCACGTTGAGCACGGCGTCTCTTGCGCGCTCTTCGATTATCCGGTAGCGCAGGATCGCGTCTATCGTCACCGGCACGTTGTCCTTTGTAAGCATCCGCTCCGCCTTGAATTCCCTCACCTTTTCCCTCACGTCGACTACAAGTACGCTGTCCACAAACGGTATCCTTGTCTGGACTCCCGGCCCCGCCTGCCGGTGGTACCTGCCAAGCCGCAGTATTATGGCGCGCTCGTACTGCTTGATTATCATCAGGAAGGCCGAGATGATTATGGCAAGCCCGATGACAATCGCCGCGTACGCCACGACGTCGCTTTCCACCGAAAGGCCGAACGCCACTCCCACTATCAGGATTACCAGTCCCGCTATGACGTGCGCTCCCGATCCTTTCTGGCTGACTATTCTCTCCGATATGCTAAACAATGACGACATTTTTCCATCTGCCTCAATGTAGTATATAGAAGTCCAAGGATTTAGGGTTTCTTGACTAATTCTATATAGTCTATTTTTTGCCTGCGATCTGCTTCAAATGATCCACTACAATTGGCAGGAACGCCCCGACGTCCGTCACGATTCCGATCGCCTGTGCCGTGCCCCTGTCGATGAGCTTTGTCACCACCGGCTGGCTGATGTCCACCGCGACGACCTTGACCGAAGCGGGCAGCATGTTGCCCACCGCGATTGAATGGAGCATAGTGGAGAACATCAGCACCATCCTGGCCCCCTTGATCACCTGCTTGTACCTGCGCTGCGCCTCCACCACGTCGGTGACCACGTCGGGCAGCGGCCCGTCGTCCCGGATGGAGCCGGCGAGCACAAAGGGCACGTTGTTCTTTATGCACTCGTACATCACGCCGCTCTTCAGGATCTTTTTCTCCACCATCGCCTTGAGCCCGCCGGCCTTGAAGACTTCGTTGATGGCCTCCATGTGGTTGCGGTGCCCCCTGACCGCGAGCGTGCCGTCATTGATGCGCATGCCAAGCGAGGTGCCGAGCAGTGCGTTTTCGACGTCGTGCACCGCCAGCGCATTGCCCGCCAGCACGCCATCAATGTATCCCATCCTGATCAATGAAGCGAGCGCTTCCGCCGCGCCCGAGTGCACAAGCACAGGCCCGGACACTATGATTATCTTGCCGCCCTCTTTTTTCGTGCTGTAAATGTCGTCTGCGACCCTGCGCGCGATGTGCTGTGTGGGCCGCTCGCTAGAGCTCGCGCTGCTCATGAACTGGAAAATGTCGACTCCTTCGCGGGGGCGCTCGAGCGGGATTATCTTTACCCCCCGCTCGCCGACTACTACCATGTCGCCCTTTACAATGTCGCGCACCATCCTGCACTCCGCTGTCCTGCGCCGGGTGTCCACCACGATGCACTTGTCCATCATCATGTTCTGCACTTCTATCCAGCGGCCGCCGTGGTAGACCTCCGTGGCGTTGTTAGTCGTGCTGTAAAAGTTGTCCGGCATGACCAGGTCTTTTGGCGCGGGCTCGAGTCTCGCCTCCTGCACCACCACGGGCTGGGCGCCTGCGCGGAAGACCTGCTCGAGCAGGCTCTCAAGGTGCTCCTTGCTCTTGCCCTTTACCAGCAGCCTCGCATAACTCTGGTCGCCCTTTTTCTTGCCGACTGTGAACTCGAGAACCTGGAAGTCGCCCTGCAGGTCCATGATGCTGTCGAATATCCTCGTCAGTATCATAGAGTCAATCAGGTGTCCTTTCACCTCAATTTCCTGCTCGAACCTGTCTGCCATGGTTATGCTGGTAAAGCCTTATTTCGGTATAAAAGCCATATCGCCGCGACCCTCATGTCGCTTGTTCGCCGGATTTATCACGTTGGCGGCAAATAATTAACAACAGCATCTTGCGCACAAAAGTGTGGAACTAGATAGGGAGGGACAGCTTGCCAAAGTATTCCTGCATGTTCTGCTCGGCCTTTATTTTTGCCACGATTTCGTTTTTCGTGTCTTCGGTAAACCACTGCGCGATCGACTTTGCGATGCCGTTTCTGTCGCAAAATGCGATCATGTAGCCGGCGTCCTCCTTGACCAAGGCGTAAAGCACCTCTTCGCCCACGGGCTCCCACTTGTTGTCCTTGTTGTCCTTTAATGCGAGAGCAGGCATCGCGTGGCCGGTATAGCGCGTCAGCAGCTCCTGCGCCGCCTTGACCCTCTTTTCGCCCATCTTGAGAGCCATGAAATACTGCATTGCTATTTTTTAGTTGACGTCTGCCTTAAAGAGTTTAGGATTTCGCTGACAACGTCACCTTCGTCGCCGACGGCCGTTTTCGCGGATTCAAAGAACGGCGCAAGCAATCTGGCTGAATAGCCCTGCCTGGCGTACTGGCTGGCTTGCAGCGCCATTTCGAGCTTGTCAATCCTGTGCACGAATTTCGCGACGTCCGTTTTGTTTTGCAAAAATTCAAGCCAGATCTTTTCGTATTCTGCCCTTGTCTTTCTGGGCAGGCCTGACAGGATCGACTCCATCGCCTTTTTCTCCTGCGCCAGCTTTTGCCCCGCAGTGACGTCGCCGGGCATGTGATCGCCCACTATCGACTCTGCGAGGTCGTGCAGGATCGCCATTTTCATTGCTTTTTGCGTGTCGAGGCCGAGCATGTCCGACAAAAGCATCGCCGTCGCGCACATTGAAAAAGTGTGGTCCGCGACCGACTCGGCATCTTCAACCTTTACTTTTGAAACCCAGCCGGCGCGCCTGACTGATTTCAGCTGCAGGACAGAGTGAAAAAAAGGAGACAGGCCGCCTACCAATTCCTCTTGTCGCCTTCAAGCAGGCCCGAGCCGTGATGAATCCTGTCGATGTGCTTTGAAAGCTCTTCGTTGTCCTTGAACTTGGATGCGCAGTAAGGGCAGCTGACCCCGTCCGTGTTGCTAGTCATGGTAAAGAAAGCATGGGCACCCAACTAAAAAGCTAGCGAGCTGTTGCCTGCGCAACTGACGTGTTTAACGCTATCTGCGTGCCGTTTATGGCCGAAGGTATCAGGTCGGCAAAATACGCGAGCACCGCTGTCACCACAGCCATCAGCATGGTAATAGCGAGTATTATCAGCACGTTGTTAATCTGGCCCAATGCCCTGCAACAGGGCAGCTGCGCTTTTGGCATTTTAATGTTAGTATTTTGCAATTGCTGCTTGACTATTGCCGATTATTTGCGCCATGCGACGTCCGGCACGCCCAGCCTCTTGTTGGCAAGCCGCGCGGCCACAAAAAGCATGTCCGAGAGCCTGTTGAGGTAGACCACTATCGTGTGGTTGGTGGGCTGGTCTTTCGAGAGGCACACCACGGCAGTCTCGGCGCGGCGCGCCACGCCCCTGCATATGTGGAGCATCGACGCCTGAGTGTTCCCGCCCGGTAGGATGAAAAATGTGATAGGGGGCAGCTCCTCTTCAAACTTGTCGATGACAGGTTCAAGCGCAGACGCCATGCCTTCTGTGGCGCGCGGGGTGTTGTGCTTGCTCTTCGGATAGTCCGGGTCTGCAAGGTCCGAGCCGACGACAAAAAGGTCGTTCTGCACCTTTGTAAAAACGTCAACAAGATCTGCAAAAACCTCCTCTGCCCTGAGCATGCAGATGGCCATGCCGATTGAGGAATTGAGCTCGTCGACCGCGCCGTAGGCGACTATCCTCGGGTCGGCCTTGCTGACGCGCCCGCCGCCGATAAGCCCGGTCTCGCCCTTGTCGCCCGTCTTCGTGTAGATCTTCATCCACTTACAGCAATCAAGAGACGATTTAAGAATATAGCTCCCAGCTGGGATATGAAACCACTGCGTTAAAATAGTCCGGTGAAAATTTTATCTATTCATGAAGAGGATTGCCGTAGTAGACGACGAGCCCGATATCACTACTGTCCTGAAGAGGGGGCTTGAGCACCACGGCTTTGCAGTAGACGCCTTTAACGATCCGCAGGCCGCGTTAGGAAGCTTCAAGCCCGGCCACTACGACCTTATGATAATCGACATCAGGATGCCCAAGCTGAACGGCTTTGACCTGTACAGGGAGCTGAAGAAAAAGGACGGCAGCGTCAAGGTCTGCTTCCTCACCGCGTTTGAGATCTATCACGAAGAGTTCAGGAAGATGTTCCCAACCATAGACGTCAGGTCGTTTGTCAGAAAGCCGGTGAGCATAGCAAGCCTGGTCAGCCAGGTGAACGCGAATATCGAGTCCTAAATGGTTGCAATGAAGAAAAAATCTGGGCTGTCGGGCTTGAAGAACGTCGGCCCGACCATTGAAAAAAGATTGAACGAACTTGGCATCTACAACAGTCAGGACCTGAGGCGGGTCGGCGCTGCCGGGGCGTACAGGAGGATCAAGACGAGATACCCGGGCAAGACAATCCCCGCCTGCTACTATCTTTACTCGTTTGAAGGAGCCCTCTCAGGGAAGCACTGGGACGACCTTCCTGATGGAGTCAAGGATCGGCTGCGCCGGGAAGGCGCGGCTTAACGCGGGCCGTTCTCGTAGCGATCCTTGAGGTATTGCACGAGCCTCATCGCGTCGATCTCCTTGAGGCTTTTCCTGTTCGACGCGATGTAGCTGCCAAAAGAGCCGATCTCGCCGGCGAGCGCCGGGTGCCTGTTTTTTGTTTCATCGATAATGTGCGCGTAGTTCCGATGTGGGAAATAGATCTCTTTCGCCACCGTTGCCAGCGCGATTTTTGCTTTCCTGCCAATGACCTGTTTTTTGCGCGCGAGGAAGAGGTTGTAGCGTATGTCTATCATGGCCTCCGACTGGAGCCGGTAGTCGCCTTCCGACGCGAACGTGACTGCCACTTCGTCGTCGGCGTCGACCCTGCCGCTCTTGTAGAGCTGGAATATCTTGCCGATTCCAACCATGCCGAATTTTTCCAGCTCCACTGCCCGCAGCGCGCCGAGGCTTGCGGCACCTGCCAAGAGCACACCTTCCTTCCTTGCCAGCTGGTACACTTCAATCGGGGTCGGCGGGTAGTCCTGCAGGAACACGCCGTCGACAAACCCCACCATCCTGACGTTCGGGTCTGCGGCCAGACGTAAAAAGTCGCCCTTTTTCGCCGGCGGCCTGTAATCTGCGTCAAAGACTATCCTTGCCTTTTCGTGGCTCAGCGACGGGCCGAGGAATATTACCGGCTTCTCCATTGCCCAAAACACGCCCTTGCGCGCATACCCATTACCGATTTTGTTATCTTGAAGGTCTCCAGCCCCGGCACTATCGCCCTGACTACAGGGATGCCGATGTCCGGGTTCGTGAGGTCGACGATTATCGCCTGTGAGAGCCCGACGCCCTTGAGCCGCGAGAGGATGAGCTTTATGTCGTCGAGTATGTCTTCGTTAAAGAACGTCTTTACCTGCGAGAACTTGATCTTTCTAGTCGACTGCATGAACTGCCAGGCGCGCCGGTCGTCAGTGTTCTGCTCGCCGTACTTTATCTTGCGGAGGTCGTCGCGCGCCCCCTGTATGTTGGCGGCTCTAGTCTGCGACACCTCGGTTATCGCCCGCAGGAGAGCAATCCTCGCGTCTGGGTGCGTTCCGTGCCCCTCTGCAAGGTAGCCGTAGTCGTGCGTGACCCACTCGACGCTGCTCGCATTGAATGTGGGGATGCCAGTGTCGGAAGTGATGTCCTTTACCGTGAGCGAAATGCCGGCGCGCTCGAACCTGTCCACAAGCTTGCTGACCTTCTCGAACTCTATCCCTGAAATGTCGACGTCCGGGAATACACCGGGATCATCGACAAACTTTTCCGACGGGATCAGGGGCACCCGGATGCCTGCCGCGTTCAGCGAATGCAATATAGTGCGCAGGATGTGAAACGGGATCGCGCTCGCCCGCAGCTCTGCAAGGCTCATGGCGTCCCGCTCTACCACTTCGCAGAGCGCGTGGCACACAGCCTCTTCCATCACGTTGCCTGACGCGAGGCCGTTTGTGTGAAAGTATGCGAACGGGTTGACCGCGGGATGCGTCGGAGTGTAGCGAAACAGCGCGATCGAGGCCGGGACCATCACCTGCTCGCCGGTTGCAAGGTCGTCGCCGGGGAGCCAGTCCATCGGCATGTCGTCGCGGTACTCGAACCGCACCGGCTCGACTATCCTGTCAGGATGCAGCACTTTATTAACCTTGGACAGATCGGCGTAGCTCGACCTGACGAACTTGCGCGGTCCGCCCGACGGCAGCGACGAGTAACGCTCGATGCTTTCCATGAGGGCGCTTGCTTTTGCGTGTTCTTTCGTCGGCCCCTTGCCGCTGTAGACCCAGATATAGTCCTCTGTTCCGGGCACCACCGCAGAGTAGTTTGGTATGCGGAGCACGTCCATGTCGGTGATGTCGGCGAGCCGGGTCACGCCGATCTTTTTCGATAGCGGGATGACCTTTTCCAGCGTCTCCCGCGCCGGCCTGATACGGGACGTGCCGTTGACCGTCCACTTTTTCCTGCTCTGCAGCTGCACTAACTACAAGCCTTGCTGGAGTTCATATCAAGCTTTCTTCTTCGGAAAGTCGTAGAGCTCGGAGTAGTGGCAGCGGAGGCACGTCCGGGGCTCGGCTCCTGTCAGGTAGTTAATGTAAAAACATTTTGCGCACTGGAGTCGCGTAAATTTGCCGGGCATCTTTAGCACGTTGCCGTCCTGCTCCAGGACCTTTTTCGCAACCAGACCTTCTATGACGAGGATCATGTTTTGCGACAGCTGCGAGAGGTCGGCGTCTTGGTACCTCAGATAAAGGGCAGCCATCTCTCGTGGCAGCGACTCTTTCCGGAACGCGGCCTTGCCGGCGTTTGACTGCCGGAATATGTGGTCGCGCAGGTACCAGTCCAGCTCCCTGATCGCCACGTCGGACATTTGGAGAAAGCATGCCAGGAGACGCTATTTAAAACATTATTAACCCATTTTTACATCACTATGGCGTTGCCACCGACCGACCTTGAAAAGCTGTGCGACAGGATTTTCGCGGCCGATAGAAACATCAGGTTTGCAGGGGCCATAGACAAGATGGGCACGCTTGTGGCCGGCGGCATGCGCAAGGGGATCAAGCCGCTCGAGCCAAGGGAGGACAGGCGCAAGCTCTACCTCGAATACGCCCTCAGGAACGCGATGAGGTCAGAGTTTGACGAGGAGTACGGCAGGACGATATACGCCATCTCAGAGCGCGAAAAGATCAAGATAGCGACGTTCCCGCAGGGCGATCACCTCATCCTTATTTCGATTGAAAAAAAGGCACAGCACGACAGGGTGATAGCCAAGGTTCTCAAGCTCCTCGACTGACGATTATATACTCGCGCCTTGCTATCCGGCTAGATGGTAGGCAAGAAAACGCACCGGCGCGCGCACGGCGCTGACGGCGACGACCTTGTAGAGCCCAAAAAGATAACCGGCAAGGAGCTGAGCGAAGCGGAAGAATTAAGCGCCCGGCTCACCACGCTCGTTGAAATGCTCGACGAAAAGGGCGTGATCAGCAAGGGCGAGTACCGCCGGATGGTGACGATGCGCCTGCACGAAATATCAAAGGCCTCTGCCTTTGAAGAGCTTGACGAAGAGCTATGATGGGACCTTTGCAGGTGAGCAGGACCTTTGCGCTGTCCATTCTGGCGGGTCTTGTCGCGGGCGGCGTGCTTGTCGGGATCAACGTGGCGCTTGTGCAGCCCTACACGAACGCGCTTGCAAACATTGAGCTTGAAAACCTTTTTGCAGAGGGCGAGTTTGACGAAGATGAATACGACGCGCAGCTCCAGTCGATCCGTTTTTCGCAGCAGTACGGCTCTATAATAATCGGGCTTCTCGGCGGCGCGCTGGTCGGCGGCGCATTTGCGATCAGCAGGATCAGGATGAGCCCGCTAAAGGCGGCCGTCCTGATAGCAGGCATCGCGTGGTTTGTGCTCTATGTCATACCGGCGGTGAAATATCCTCCAAGCCCGGAGGCGATCTTTGACCCTGAGGCGGCCGCCACCTACCATATGCTCCTTGCAGCATATACGGCGGTGTCCGGGCTGGCCGCCGTCGGCATCGCCTTTGGTTTTCGCAGGGTAAAGAGGAAGGAGAAGGCGTTTGGCGCCGCCGCTCTTTATCTGGTAGTGGTCGCCGGGGCGTTCTTTGCTTTCCCCGAATTCCAGAGCGAGGACGACCCGTTCCTGCCCCAGCCGATCCTCAACGGGTGGAGGTCCGCCATTTCGCTCTCTATGACCGCGTTCTGGTTCGCGCTGGGCGCCATCTCCGGGCTCTTGTGGACGTATGGCAGCAGGAACCACGTGAAGAATATTCTATAACACTAACGCATAGAACCTAAATAGGCAATGTCGGCCGTACTTACAAGTTAGTGCAGTTGCAGGTAACTGCGTTGCCACCGGAGGCTAGATAAAATGTCAAACCTGATGAGCCCGTCGTACCGCGAGCATGTCATGCCGTTTTTCAGCAGCGACATCGAGCGCAACGCCGCTGCGGATCCTCATTGCAGAGCCCAACACCGACATGCGGATGCTGTACCGGCGGTACCTGGATTCGCTCGGGTTGCAGGTGGTGATCGCAGAGCGGCGGCGGGTGCCTGGAATCCGTCTTTAACGGCGGGGACGCGGAGTTTGATCTCATAATCCTCGATTCGCATCTCAGCGACATAACCGGTCTGCAGGTCGCCAGAAAGATAAAGGAGAGGCTGCCGGACCAAAAGATCGTCATCACCACGACGGCCATTGTGGAAGACGTGAGCAGAAGTGAAATCGGCATAGAGGAAGTGATGATCAAGCCGTTCAGCTTTTCAAAGTTGCTCGCCCTGATAAAGCCGAGCACAGCCTAGCCCCGAATGTTGGGCAGAGCTCCATTGGCGCCGTCGCATGCCTGAACAGACTGCTCCAAGGAGCTTTTCCGGATTGGCTCGTTTGGTATCGACGGCTCTGCACATGAAACCGAAAAAAGAAGAAAGATTATTAACTTGAGTGGAGTGGCAGCCGGGATCGACTTGTCTGAACAGAGATGGCACAACCTGGGCTCGGCGGATTCTCTAAAGGATCCGCCGCTAAGGGATGTCACGATAGAACGCACCACAATAGCGCTTTCTTACAAGGACGGCAAATTTGGCGCGGTATCAAACGTGTGCAACCATGTCGGCGGGCCTCTGGGAAGCGGACGACTTGATGGCGATTACATAGTATGTCCCTGGCACAACTGGAAGTTCCACAGGGTCACGGGATTCGGCGAGCCGGGTTTTGAAGACGATCGCGTCCCGCAGTATGAGCTCAAGGTCGAGAACGGCGATCTTTACATCAATTTGCAGTCCTTGACAAGCAGGAACAAGCTTCCACATGCCCCCCATCCTTTGTCAAGACCGGTGAAACGCGAGGAGGGGCCGACCAGAGTTGTCGGCATCTCTACGACCGCCATGGATTCCAAGAATCCCCGATACTCCACATCCGACAAGCTTCTTGAAATTGCGATGGAACATGCAAGAATGGCATTGGGTGCACAGACTATTCTCATTCGCTTGAATGACCTGAAATTTCGGAACTGTGAGGGGTATTACTCCAAGGCTGCCAGAGCATGCACCTGGCCGTGCTCCATCACTCAGATGGACAAGACTGACGAGCTGGATCGCATTTACGAAGCACTGGTTCACTGGGGAGACGTCATAATCGTCGCAACGCCGATCAGGTGGGGAGCTGCCAGCTCGTTATATTACAAGATGGCAGAAAGAATGAACTGCATTCAAAACCAGATTACAATTGGCGACAAAGTTTTGATCCAAAACAAGGTTGCCTCATTCATAATAACCGGGGGACAGGACAACATTCAGGACGTGGCCGGCCACATGCTCGGATTCTTTGCAGAGCTTGGCTTTGT
This sequence comes from uncultured Nitrososphaera sp., assembly GCA_964476255.1. Classification (GTDB taxonomy): domain Archaea; phylum Thermoproteota; class Nitrososphaeria; order Nitrososphaerales; family Nitrososphaeraceae; genus Nitrososphaera. Next base: position 40,542 of record CAYYYR010000012.1, on the reverse strand, counting down.
TTTCCCCCCATTTCCATATATCGCTCATTCCAGGGGGTGGTCTGCGGAGGACATGGAGGAAAACATTGCATACGTGAAAAAAACTACGGAACTGCATGAAGGAGCAAAGGACTTGGCAAGACGCAGCGTGGAAATGGCTCTATCAGTTCTTGAAAGAAAGCTTTCTGATGAAAAAATTGTTCACCCTGGAAGGAAGGCTCAGGCGCTGCACGTCGGAGAATAGATGGTGTAAAGCGCCGGGGAAGGGATTTGAACCCTCGGGACCCTCACGGGTCACAAGCTGGCCGGTTTGACAAATTCCAGGCTTGCGCCCTACCGGGCTAGGCGACCCCGGCACTCACATCTTGGACAAGCATGTCTGTATATTAATCATAAGCAAGACCCATGCCAGCAAGAACATTCCTGAGCTGGCTATAACAGAGGTTGCGCAAACACAACCTAAAATTAGTTCTCTAATAGCAAATACGACACACTCTTATCAATGCCAGCCAGTGCGAGTTTTACGTCAAGACCGGGTTGGAATAATTTTGCTATAATATCCCGGTACGCATGCGAATATTCCGTTTTATTCCAGAACGCCTGGCTGCCAGTGAAAATGCATAATCGCGTTCAAATTATTCACACGCACGCTCAAATTATTTATTTTTCCACGCTCGAAAATTTGGCTTATGCAAAACCGAGCATGGGGGTGCGGCCAAGGTCATGCATAGAACGGCGGCAGGCACCATCTTGTATAAAAGAACTAATTATTGCGCGATTTCTGGACTGGGAACGCGCGCACGCCTGCCAAGACAAAGCTAAAAATTGAGGAACGTACAACGATCAGTGATTTTGTCTACACAGGGGCTATCCGATCACTGCAAGGGCGGCAACCACGTCGACTGCAGCGACTGCATGTGCAATTGCCACATTCCCGGCACGATTGAAAACCTTGCAAAAAACATCGCCAGGCTAGACCGCAAGCGGCCCGGCATCGGCGAGACCCTCTAGCGATTTTTTCAGGCGCTGATCAGCACCTTCTCGCTGTGCAGCGCGTGCCAGCGCAGCTCTTCTTTGCCTTTTTCCGTAACGACATAGCCCTGCACGCCTTTCTTGATGTAGTCCATGCCCGCCAGCATGAAGATCCATAGCTGCAGCATGCCCCTGTTCAGGTCAAAATCTGAATCCAGCTTGCCGTCATTCTTCTTGATGTTGAGCAGTATGCTTAATGCGACCTTGAAATTCTCGGGATGCCGGTGGAATTGAGAATCCATGCAAGGGTATGCCGTTGCAAGTATATGTCGGGATGCCTTAGCTTTCACATAGATCGTATCTATAGCTCGTCCGCATTGTCGGTCTCCAGCCTGTCAAGGTCGACCTCTGTCGGCACCTTGACGTTGACTGCCAGCTCGCCCTTTGACCGCCAAGCCTTGGGGTAGGTGTTTGGCTTCATGATGATGCGCTTCATGGCAAACGCTATCCCCCGGGCGTTCTGCTCGATCTCGTCCTTTGTCATCGCCGCCTGCCCGAGCCCAACTATCTCGCCCTTTAGGGTGTAGACGCCCACCAGCTCGCCCACCCGCAGGTCCCCGGGGACCGCGACCATCCCGGGCACCGCAAGCGGGGCGCCGTGGCAGAGCGCGTCGACCGCGGTGTCGCGCACGGTGACGCCCCGTATGCCCTCCAAGCAGTGCTCGATCGGGATGATCAGCCTGCGCAGTTTTTCGTCGTCCTTGCTTTCCTTGTAGCGCGAGAATGCGTCCGCAAGGTCGTGGAGCCTGACCATGCCGCTCTGCTCCGACAGGTTGCTCACTCTAGTCCTCCTGAGCTCGACCATAGTCGCCCCCGGCGACAGCACTTCGCCAATGTCGTAGATTATCTTGCGTATGTAGGTGCCTGCCTGGCAGAGTATCCGCATGAGCACCAGCCTGTCATAGTTTTCAAGGTGATCAAATTCGTAGACGGTGCGCACGCGGGTGACGCGCCGGACTGACGAGCGCTGCGGCGGCCGCTGGTACAGCTCCCCGGTGAACTCGTGCATCACGCGCTTTAGCCGGTCGTCTGAAACGTGCGAGTGGAGGCGCGCAAGCGCATAGTACTCTTTTGGGCCCAGTAGCAATACAGAAAGCGCCTTGGTGCCTTCCCCCAGCCCGACCGGCAGGAGCCCTGTCGCGCCGGGGTCGAGCGTGCCGCTGTGCCCCGCCTTTTCGATTTCAAGCACGCGCTTTACCCACGCGACCACTTCGTGGCTCGTGGGCCCGGCCGGCTTGTCCACGAGCACAAGGCCGTAATACAACAATGATTCAATGGGCCTCCTGTCAGGGTAGTGGCCGTAATTGTCGTTGGTGATGTCGTCGTCTACTTTTACAAGGTTCTTCAGCTGCTGCAGGTTCAACGCTATCCACCCGCGTGCCGCCTGACTATTAGCTTGGATATTTCTATTAGCGAGTCGAGCGGGAGCCTGTCCGTGTTGAGCACATAGTCAAATACCGTCAGGTCCTCGCCAAAGAGAAAGCCGTACAGCCTGTGGTAGATCTTTTTGTTTTCCCCGTCTCTCAGCGCGATTATCTTTTTTGCCTCTGCAAAGCCAATGCCGTCGCGGTTTGCCATCCTCTTTGCGCGGTTGTCCGGCGAGCCTCTGAGCCACAGCTTTACCACCGAGTCTTCTTTCACGAGCCAGGGAAGCGTGTAGCTCGTGATCACGGCGCCGCCCTTCCTCACTATCTCGGCCAGCTTTTTGTCCACCTTTTTATCAAACGACGAGTCGGACTTGCGCGCGCGCATGAACTTTTTTGCCTCGGCCGTGTCCCACCAGTCGTCCCTTGAAGTAGAGTAGCCCTTTTCCGCCGCGAGCATCTTCAGGATGTCGCCCCCGTTGTGCATGACAAGGCCGAACTCTTCTGCGAGCTTGTCTGCTATGGTGGTCTTGCCCACGGCGGGCCAGCCTGAAATAACTATGCTGAATCTGTTGGCTGCCAATTCTAGGTCATGCTCGGCATGTTGGTCTTGGTCACCTTGGATATTATGCCGCTAAAGCCAAACGAGGTTATCAGGAACCAGCCCCACAGGTAGACCTCGCCGGGCACACTGCACGGCCCGCTGAGGGCTGGGCTTCCGTCGGGGTTGGGCGCCGGTGTGGTGCCGTCCTCGTTGGTCCTCGGCTTTTGATCATTGTCCGCATTTTCCTGGCTGCACATTATCCACGGGATCTCTATCGGCGATAAGGCCACGGTCCCCCCGAATACCGCGGGGAACACGAGTATCCAGATCATGAACGACGGTATCATGTAGAGGAACATCGGGCGCATCTGCTGCTGCTGCATTTCCAGCGCCATCTTGTTGACGTAGGCCTGCTTCTTTTTCAGCTCCTCGATCCTGGGCTTGTCCTGCTTTTTGATCGCGTCGGTGTACTGCTTGCGCCACTCGGTTGTCTCCTTCATGACCCTATTCATCTTTTCAATATCGGTGGTCTTTTTGCGGAGCAATGCAAAGCCAAAGTTCATGCCGACCGCTATCAAGAGCGCGACTAGCATTGCGCTCAAAAAGTCCGGGAATATCGGGTTCTGCGTGTACTGCGGCGCGAACGGCCACTGCATCAGCAGGTCGTGGAGGTTCATCTTTCATCCCCTAATAGCATCTTTGTTATATTTGCTGCCGCTTCGTCCACCCCGCCGTCGGCGTTCATGATTATCGCGAACGGCGCGCCGGTCAGGATCGAGCAGGACGCCACCATCACCCTCGAGATGTCAAGCTCTTTCTGGATGTTCTCCGCGGAAACAATGTCGCGCTGGCGGGTCTGGTCGGTCTTGCGCCTCTCCGCAATCTCGCCCGGGTCGGCTGCGACCATGACCATGTTGGTCGGCTTCATGATGTTGAGCAATCGCATCGGGAGCCCGGGGTAGTATCCCTCCCCAGTGTTTATAAAAAGGTGGGTGTCGACCAGCACGATGTCGTCCTTCATTTCGGCAATGCGCTGGGCGGCCATCTCCTGCAGGCGGCGCTGGTCCTCGACCGGCATCTTGCGCATCTCGTCGCGGCTCTTCAGGCCCATCTTCTTGGCCTCTTCAAACATGACCGTGCCAAACACGACGACCGTCGTCTTGCGCTTTTCGTTGAGCATCTCTGCCGCGCGGGTGATGACCGTCGTCTTGCCCACGCCGGGGATGCCGACGATTATGGCGCGTTTATTGTTTTCTGCCAAGTAGAGCCGCCAGGCCTGGCATGTACGTGTCAACCTGCTCTTTGACCAGCGTCTGGTAATAGCTGACCATGATGTTGACCATGAGCAGGATGCCAACTCCGGTTCCAAGGACGTTGAGCACGTCAGAAACGCCGGCGAGAAGTCCGATGATCATTCCGGAAAGAAGCGTGAGCGCGGGGATGTACCTGTTGAGCAGGGTCTCCACCGACCCTTCAGAGCGCCGGAAACCGGGCACTTGCACGTCGGCGTCGAGCAGGTTGCGCGCCGCTTTCTGGGCAGACAGGCCGCCCAGCTCTACCCATAGCCTTGAAAAGATGGTGACGATGGCCGTCAGGAATAATACGTACACGATCGCCCTTATCGGATCGGCTGCCGCAACGTCCAGGCCCCTCGGGGCGGTGACATAATACAGTATTCCGCCTATGGGTGTTGCCTGCCCTCCTTCCGAATTGGGGTCGAACTGCGCGACCCAGTTGAACACGGCGTTGGTATTGTTGGGGTTGTAGTTGGCCCACATCATCTGGCCCATAAAGACCGCGTTGGCGATGAGCGCTGACGCCAGTATGACGGGAATGACTGAAGTGTACAGCAGCTTGATCGGGTAGACTGCCGTAAAGCCCCTGTATTTCGTCGACACTATCGGGATATCCACGTGGATTCCCTCGATATACACGAGCACCAGTATGATCCCAATGGTCAGCGCGAGGACAAAGAGGCTGGGGAGCTGGCCGACGCGAAATATCGCGTCCTCGCCGTTCCCGTTGACTAGGGCCTGAATCGTGAAGGGGAATATGCCCACCGGCCCGTCGTCTGCAGGCACGATGCTGAACACGCTCCAGAGTATAGTCTGGGCGACGCCGGCCATGATGAACAGGCTGAGGCCCGAGCCCACGCCCCACCCCTTCTGTATCATCTCGTCGAGCAGCATGACTAAGGCGCTTGCGCCTATGAGCTGCGCCATGACGACATAGATGGCGTATGGGGCGTCGGGTGCCGTCAGCGGCCCGTAGACGCTAAAGCCGTAGAGCGCGCCCTCTGCGATTATGATTATTAGCGTGACTATCTTTGTAGCCGACGTAAAGAGCGACCGATCATCCGGGTTCTTAAAGTCCAGCTTGATAAGGTCAGAGCCTTTTAGTAGCTGCATGAGCAGGCCGGCCGTGACTATGGGAGCGATGCCAAGCTCCATCAGCGTTCCCTGCTGCGCGGCGAAAATTACGCGCGCAAAAGCGAGAAAGTCAAAGCGCGGGTCGTCGGTTACGCCATAGAGCGGTATCTGCGCCATGACAAGGTAGGCGAAAAGCGCGATGCCTGTCCAGACGAATTTTTCTGTTAGTGAAATCTTTCTTTTTGGCTTTGGGACCTGCGGGACATAGACAGATGCGGCTTTTATGAACCGCCTTAGCCCGTGCTCACGTGTGGTCGTGCTGCTCATCTGTTATAACCTCGCCGCCTGCGGCCTCGATCTTGCTCTTGGCGCTCTCTGACACCTTGGCTACCTTGATCGCATAGGCCCCGCCGATAGAGCCTCCGCCCAGCAGCTTGTCGTAGCCTAGCGAGGTCAGGTCGAGGACAACCTTGCCGCTCTCGTCAGCCTTGCCGTGTTTCGCAAAGACGGCGTCCAGGTCGCGGACGTTCACCCACCTCTGCACAAGATTGCGGTTAAAAGAGTTGAAAGGATCGTGACCAAAGTGGTCCGGCTCCTCGATGACTGTTCGTATGAAAAAGTGCTTGTGCTTACCGGCGCCTCCGATGCCACCCCTGCTGCCGGCCTGCCTGTGCTGGCCGACCTGGCCCCAGCCGCAATACCGGCTGCCGCGCTGCCTCCTGCTTTTTCTAAATCTAGTAGCCATAAATCATCACCGTGCTGGAATTAGCTATCACGTTCGCCTGCACCTTAATTAAGTCTTGCTGCACCTAGAGCATCCTCTTGACAATCTCGACGAGCTCACCGTCTTCCCCCAGTACGCCGTCCTGTGTGTACTGGGTCTTTGTCTTTCTCTTGAATCCGCCCTTTGGCGGGCTGAGCGCAAACCACGGCTTGATCCCTTCCAGCTTGCTTATCGCGACCTTGTCGCCTGCTATTGCTGTTGCAAGGTCGTCCATGCTCTTGTACTCTTTTGGCAGGTCGGACTTGCTTATCGGCTTGTAGCCGGTCTTTCTGCCGCGCTTTTCAAGCAGTTCCTTCACGATGCCGGCGTCTACCTTTGTCCAAGCGACCACTTCCTTGACCTTCCTCAGCATGCCGAGGTACTCGGCGCTCTCCGGCACTATTGTAGCGCGGAAGCGCCTGTCGAGGTTCAGGCCGTCAAGGGTCTTCTGGGCCCACGCCGGGATGTTGACCGTCCCCTTTATTCTGACTACGAGATATGCCATACCAGTCTCAACCTACGCTGTAGGTGCTCCGCAGAGCGTTGAAAATCGCCTTTGTCGTCGATGACATTGTGTTTGTAGACCCAAAGGACTTTGTCCACGAGTCCTTCAGCCCCGCCAGCTTTAGGAGGCTCTTGATGTTCGCACCCGCCACGATGCCAAGCCCCCTAGGGCCCGGGATGATTTCCAGCGTGACGCTGCCGCCCTTGCCCCGCACCTTGAATGGCACGGAATGGGGCTGGGTGCACTTGCACTCCCAGCTGCCGCAGCCCAGCTTTACCGGGATGACGTTGAGAAAAGCGGCGTTTGTAGCCTTGTCTATCGAAACCCTCATCTGAGAAGCCTTGCCCTTGCCGATTCCAAACCAGCCGGCCTCGTTGCCTACTGCCACGAGCGCGTTAAAGCGCGTCATCTCGCCGGCGTCGGTCTGCTTTTGGACAATGCCGACGTGGACAACCTGGCTCTTCATGTCAGGCAGGAGGTGCTTTACGATTTCGGCCTCCTGTATCCTCAAGCCGTTCTCGTAGATCTGGTCCATCGAGTTTATCTTGCCTGCCAGCACCATGCTTCCGAGCGTGGTCCGGGGCTTCCATTCAACCTGCTGCTGTTGACTTGGCGAATAGCGGCTCATTTCTTCTTGCTCTTGCCTCCCTTAGCCTTCTTCTTTTCCTTCCCCTTTTCTGCCTTTGCCTCTTTCTTCTTGGGCTTTCCTTCCTTCTTTTCCTTTAGCGCCTTCTTTTCTTTTGCCTGTGCTTTGGCGTCGTCCTCTTCCAGCCGCTTCATGGCTTCCTTTTCGTAATCCTTCGGGGCTGGCGCCGCTTCTTCCTTCTCGGCAGCCTTCTTGGGCGCCGGCTTTTCTGCGGGCTTGCCAGAGAGCTTGCTCTTCATTTCTTCAAAATGAGAAGGATAGTCTTCGGGGTGGAGGCCGTTCTTCAGGATAGCGGAAAAGCGGGAGTTGTATTCTTCCTGGTTCTCTTTCAGGGCGCCGGCATAGTCGGCGATGTGCTGGCCGCTGATTCTTTTCTGATCTGGCAGCGACTCTTCAGACACAGGCATGTTGACGCCGCCGTCGATGATGCCCTTCATGCACGCGGCCACCCTGGAGGTAAAGTGGTCCTTGCCGATGTAGAGGACCGCGCTGTTTACCCCCTTGCCCAGCGCCTTCTTTGCCGCGAGCATGCCTGTCAGGTAGCACGCTGGCAGGTTGTTGAGGCCGCCCTTCCATCCCTGCTTTGCAAGCTCTCTGCTGTGCGCGGAGGCGATGACAATATCGCCGGTCGGGGTCGGCTTTAGCACCTGAGCTGCGACGTTCTGGTCGCTTACCTTGACGGTAACAAAAGAGCGTCTGCCGATCAGGAGAGCGGCCCTTCTGCGATAATTTGTTTTATCGTCCCTAATTCTTTTTAGCGTATGAACATAAGTCAACAGCAATCCACCATTTACGATTAGAGAAGCAACGAATGTAAAGCACTTATAAACGTTTTAAGGTTACATCATTTCCTCGTCATTCTCTTTGCAATCGACGCCGCGTACGCGCCGGCCCCGACGCCGTTGTCAATGTTTACCACCGCAAGGCCGAGCGTGCAGCTCTGCAGCATCGACGCGAGAGCGGCAATGCCATTTGCGCCAAAGCCATAGCCTGTCGAGGTCGGGACGCCGACGACAGGAGTGTCGACCATCGATGCCACCACCGACGCGAGAGCGCCTTCCATTCCCGCCACGACCACTATGGCGCCCACGTTCTGCGCGGCCATTTCCTTGAGCGCGGGGAAAAGCCTGTGCATGCCGGCGATGCCAACGTCGTAGCTCGCTGTTGCTTCGCAGCCCATTGCCTTGGCAACTAGGCGCGCCTCTTCCGCGACTCCAATGTCAGAAGTGCCTGCCGCCATTATCCCGATCTTTGCGCCGGCCATTTTCCGGCCAAACGACTTGTCGGAAGCAAGCAGCGTCGTGCTGTTCCTGCCGGCTTCGACCACCATGCCTTTCTTCCTTAGCGCGCTCGACACCTTTGACAGCTCGTTCTTTCGTATCCTGCTGACCACCGTCTGGCCGTTGCGCCGGATGGCTGCAAGCGCGATCCTGATGACGTCCCTGTACTCCTTGTTCTCTGCAAAAATGATCTCCGGCATCCCCCTCCTCAACTCCCTGCCGACATCCAGCTTGGCAATGTCGCCTATCTTTTCAATCGCGTGGATAGAGATCTCTTTCTCCACGTCTGAGAGGCTCAGGTTGCCGTTTGCAAACCTGTCAAGGATAGTGTGCAGGTCCATCGGTCAGCCAGCTATTCCGCAAAATGACAATAAAAGGGTTTAAAGCGGAAGTGCCTTGATGGCTTCCTTCACGCTTGCGACGCCCTTGCTAAAGATGTCTTGCTCAAAGCCGTCCAGCTTTAGCTCGATTATGCGCTCGACTCCGCCGGCTCCGATAACCGCCGGCACGCCAATGCACAGGTCGGAGACCCCGTACTCGCCTTCTAGCAGCGCGGAGACCGGTATCACCAGCTTTTTGTCCCGGATTGCCGATTCGAGCATCGTCGCGACCGCGTTACCCGGCGCGTACACTGTAGCGCCCTTTAGCGCAATGACTTCTGCCGCCACTTTCCTCGTCTTTTCAAAGATCTCCATCGCCTTGTCCTTTGAGATGAAGTCGTGCAGCGGGATGCCGCCTATCGATGAAAACCTTGTCAGCGGCAGCATGTTTTCGCCGTGCTCGCTTATCACCATCGCCTGAATTGAATCGCGCGAAATCTTGGTCGCGTCCTGGATAAAGCTCTTGAACCTTGACAGGTCAAGCATGCCGCCCATGCCCATGACCTTGTTCTTTTTTGATCCGATGGTCTTAAGCGCAAGGTACGTCATCGGGTCGAGCGGATTGGTAACGACAGTAATGGTGGCGTCCTTTGCGTACAACGCGATCTTGGCCGCCACATCCTTTACTATGCCGGCGTTTGTCTTGAGCAGGTCCATCCTAGTCATGCCCGGCTTTCTGCCCACGCCGGCGACGAGCACGACATAGTCGGAGCCCCGCATGTCTTCATAGTTGTTAGAGCCTCTTGCCACCGCGTCAGAGCCCCTCTCTGAGAGCTGGTGGTTGATGTCCATCGCCTCTCCCTGGGGAAGGCCCTGCACGATGTCTAAAAGCAGTATGTCCCTGTCAAGCTCCCGCAGGCCGCAGTTGAGAGCGGCCGAAGCGCCGACCTTGCCAGACCCTATTACTGTGACTGTCATACGCAAAGTTGCAACCGAGATTACTTATATAAATTATGACTGGAAGCCGGGTCAGCTTTAAATTGAGCGGCATGTCAGCTCTAGCAAATTGTCAAAGAAGAAAAGGGACGATAGTTACTTCGCCGCGGACAGGCGCAGAAAGAAAAAGTCCATGATGATCATTATACCGATTATAGTCGCGGTGGCGGCGGCCAGCGTTGCCGGAGCTGTCTTGTACCAGCCCGCCCAAGCGGCAGCGATAAGCGGTGTGGAATGCAACAGGACGGAGCAGCTCAACTACCACGTCCACACCCACCTTGACGTGTTTGTCGGAGGGCAGGAGCGTCAGGTCCCTGGCAACACGGGGATACTTTCTTCACCTTCATGCCTGTACTGGCTTCACACGCACGACACCACCGGTCTAATACACGTAGAGGCGCCCCAGACAAGGGATTTCACTCTAGGACAGTTCCTTGACGTATGGGAGCAGACCGGCGACTCTGCAGGGTTCTTTGACTCTGTGTCCGGCATGAACGCGACGGCATACGTCGGCGGCGACCAATTCGAAGGAAACTACAGGGACGCGCCGCTGGAATCGCTCGAGCAGATCGCCCTTGTGTACGGCGAGCCTCCCGAAGAGATCCCGGACGACTATGAGTTCATGGTCCAGAGGTAAAAGCACAAACGTGATATAAAGCGCGGGAGCCACCTAGTGTGGCTATGGCAAGGATTGCGGTCATTGATTCGCAGGTAGCCGGGATAGCCGGCGACATGCTGATGGCGAGCCTGGTGGACGCCGGCGCCGGCAAGACCAAAGTCATAGACGCGATATTTGCCTGCCAAGACTTTCTCAAGGGGAGCAGGATAGCTAGTGCAGATTTTGCAAAGGTGATGTCGCACGGCTTTGCCGCCACGCAGCTGCAGATGAAATACACCGACAGCGTGCACGAGCGCAAGGGCGGAGAGATGTACCGCTCGCTTGTCAGCTGCTGCGACTCGCTCGGGCTCGACCAGAGGGCAAAGACCTTTGCGCTTGAGTCACTAAAGACGATAATCTCTGCCGAAGCCGCCATCCACGGCGAGAGTTTTGACAGCGTCCATTTGCACGAGACGTCGAGCATCGACACCCTTGTGGACCTGGTGGGCTGCGCCGCCGCGCTGCAGGACCTAAAGTTGTTTGACGGGAGGATATATTCTACAAAGGTGGCAGTAGGCGGCGGAGTGCTAAAGTTTTCCCACGGCGCGGTCCCAAACCCGACGAGCGCAATCCTTGAGATCTTCAAAAACCGACAGTTCGTGCTGGCTGGAGGGCAGGCTGAAGAGGAACTGACGACTCCGACAGGCGCGGCTATGCTCGTCAACCTAGCGCAGGGCAGCGTCAACTATTATCCCCGCATCGCGCCGGAAAAAATCGGCTACGGCGCCGGCACGAAAAAGTTTGAAGGGTTTGCAAACGTGGTGCGGTTGCTGGTGGGCACATCAAACGTTGTTTTTGAAACCACCAGGGACACGGTGTGCGTCGTGGAAACAAACGTCGACGACGCGTCTGGCGAGCTCGTCGGCAATCTGGTAGAACGGCTGTCAGAAGTCGCCAAGGACGTGACGGTGATCCCAGGCACTACTAAAAAGAGCCGGCCGGCGTACCTCATTAGAATTATATCGGAAAGCGCGCAACTAAACAGCGTGCTTGAGGTGCTGTTCAGCGAGTCGGGGACGCTCGGGGCAAGGGTTCAGGAAGTAGAGCGCTACGTGCTTCCCCGGGCTGTGCTGACAGTACCAGTCGACATTAACGGCACGGCGTTCAGCGTACACGTCAAAGTCGCCAAGGACTCAGCCGGCAGGGTGACTAACGCCAAGGCCGAGTTTGAAGACGTCAGGATAATCGCGTCGAGGTGCCAGATTCCGGTAAAGAGGGCGATGGAGCTGGTCAACGCAGAGGTCATAAAAAAGGTGGACGGTGCGTGATGGGTAGCTTTGACAAGCTGGTAGAGTGGTTCACCAAGAGCGGCGGCAGCGCGGTGGTGGCGCTTTCCGGCGGAGTCGACAGCGCGGTGGTGGCTATTGCCGCGAAAAAGGCGCTTGGCAATAATGCAATAGCGATTACAGCCGACTACAAGACGCTGGCGGAAGAAGAGCTCGCGACTGCGCGGCAGGTGGCAAAAGAGATAGGCATTGATCACAGGGTAATAGAATACGACGAGCTTGAAAACCCCGAGTTTGTCAAAAACGACGGGATGCGCTGCTACCACTGCAGGACAGAGCTCGGACAGCATCTCTCAGAGGAGGCGAAAAAGGCCGGCATCGCCCTCATCGTCGACGGCACAAACGCCGACGACCTGACCGACTACCGGCCCGGCATCCGGGCGCTGCGGGAAAATGGGGTGCGGAGCCCAATGGTCGAGCTCGGCATAACCAAGGAAGAGATACGGGAAATCGCGAAAAGCTTTGGGCTGTCCATATATGACAAGCCGTCAAACGCGTGCCTCGCCTCAAGGTTACAGGCCGGGAGCGAAGTGACCTATGAAAAATTGCAGAGGATCGAAAGCGCAGAGATTATTGTCAAGACGATATTCGGGGTCAGGCAGGTGCGCGTCCGCGACCACGGCGAGCTTGCAAGGGTCGAAGTGGGCAAGGACGAATTGCAGAGGATGTTTGACGTGGACAAGCTGGCCCTTCTGGATCGCAAGCTCAGGGAGGTTGGCTTCAAGTTCGTCTCTGTGGACGCGGCCGGCTACAAGACAGGCAAGCTGGTGATGATCGACAATGACTGACCACATCTACCTGGACAGCGCCGCGTCGACGCCGGTCGCAGACGAAGTGATTGCAGAAATGCTGCCGTACATGAAGCAGCAGTACGGCAACCCGTCTTCGATACACAAGCTCGGCAGGGAAACTACAAGAGCGATTCAGCTGGCACGGAAAAGGGTGGCAGAGATGATCGGCGCGTCTCCCCGCGAGATAACGTTCACTTCTGGCGGCACCGAGGCAGACAACCTCGCTCTCAAGGGCGCGGCGATGCACGCCAGGAGCAGGGCGCCGGAAAAAACCAGGATAATCACGAGCAGCATAGAACACGACGCGGTGCTCGAGCCGTGCAGGGATCTGGAAGGCATGGGCTTTTCAGTCACGTATCTGCCGGTGGCCGGCGACGGCCTTGTCAGGCCGTCCGACCTGAAAAGCGCGATGTCAAATGGCGTTTCACTTGTCAGCATCATGCTGGCAAACAACGAAGTCGGCACGATCCAGCCGGTAAAGGAGCTTGCCGGAATCGCGCGCCAGGCCGGCGCCCTTTTCCACACAGACGCGGTGCAGGCGGCAGGCAAGATCCCGGTAAGCATCAAGGATCTCGGAGTTGACATGATGTCGATGTCGTCGCACAAGATAAACGGGCCAAAGGGCGTGGGCGCGCTTTACATCAGATCAGGGCTAGAGATATCACCGATAATCCACGGGGGCGGGCAAGAGTCTGAACTGCGGTCGGGTACTGAAAACGTGCCGGGCATCGCCGGCTTTGGCAAGGCGTGCGAGCTTGCCGCAAAGAGGATGGGCCAGTACCAGGAGCAAGTATCAGTCCTGCGCGACTACCTCATCGAGAAGGTGGCGAGAGAGATCCCGCATTCCCGGCACAACGGATCGCGCAAAGACAGGATTCCAAACAACGCCCACTTCACCTTCTTTGGCGTGAACGGCGAGGACTTGATAATAAAGATGGACGAAAATGGGATTGCCGCGTCCACGGGCTCGGCCTGCTCGGTCAAGAAGCAAAAGCCGTCGCACGTGTTAAAGGCGATGGGATTTTCCTACGAGGAGATCACCGGCTCGCTCCGGCTCAGCCTCAGTATGCAGAACACAAAAGAGGAAATAGACAGGACGGTCGGCGTGCTGTCAGGCGTCGTAAAAGAACTCCGTGAGCTTTCGCCCTTCAAGAGCAAGTACGTCTGAAATGTTTTTATTGCGAGATCCGCAGTTGTAAGGGCATGTCTAGCGCATCTCTCTCATCAGTACCAAACATAGGCGACAGAGCCCCGGAATTTGAACTGCCGGACCCGGACATGAAGCCGCGCAAGCTGAGCGAATTTTACGGCAAGAAAACGATACTCGCGTTCTTTCCTGCAGCAGAATCGCCGGTGTGCACCGCGGAAATGTGTGCGCTGCGCGACTCGCTTGACTCGCTCCGTGACCTTGGCGCAAATGTCGTCGGCATTTCGGTGGACGGGCCGTTTGCAAACAAGTTCTTTGTCCAGAACCGCCACCTGAACTTTCCGGTGCTGTCGGATTACAGGCGCGATATCATCAGAAAATACGGCATAGTGATGAACAGGCTGGGGCCGCTCGAAGGCTATGACGCGGCAAAGAGATCGATATTCATCCTTGACGAAAGCGGCAAGGTGATCTACAGGTGGATCTCGGACAACCCTCTGGTAGAGCCAAACTACGACGAGATCAAGGACGCCCTCAAGAAGGCGAAAAAGTAGCTATTCTATTACCGCCAACACGTCGTTCCTTGCGACGCTGGCGCCCTGCTTTACCTTTATTTCCTTCAGGTTGCCGTCCTTGTGGGCCTTCACTGCCACCTGCATCTTCATCGATTCAAGGACTACAATGACGTCGCCCTTCTTGACTTCGGTCCCAGGCTTTGCAGCAATGTTGACCACCCTGCCGGGGATCTGGCTTGCCAAGTTGCGGTCTCCGCCGCTTGCGCCGCCCAGCGGCGACGCCTTCTCCAGCACTTCTGTCAGCTTGCTGTGCTTTTTCACGGTCAGCGGCTGGCCGTCGATCATCAGCTTTACTTCAGAGCTGCTCGACTGCAGGATCTTTGCGTGGTGGAATGTATTGTCAAAAATGAACTCAAATTCGCTAGTCCCGGTTTTGAGCAGGCGCAGGACGTGCTGCTTGCCGCCTATCTTTACCAGCACAGAGTTGTTGTCAGTGGTGCGCAGCACTTCACCCTCTAACATTTCTGCAAGGTCCCCGACTTTGAACTCCATTCTATCCACTCATCTTCCATTTTGACTTTGCAGTTGATGCCTGCGCGGCTCCGGCCTTCTTCACAAATTCCGACTGGAGCAGGACCGCCGCTACCGCCGCGTGCGCCTTTTCCTTTGCCTTTTCCTTTGCCTCCCCGTTCATCTTGTCGAATATCTTGAAGCGATCGAGGTAGTCGGTCGATATCTCGCCCTTGATGAAATTGGGCTCGTCCATTATCGTCTTGTAAAGCGGGATCGTGGTGTTGATGCCCTCTATCGTGAACTCGTCGAGTCCGTTCTTCATCCTGACCCTTGCCTCTTCAAAGTCCCTGCCCCACGCAAGGAGCTTGGCGGTGAGCGAGTCATAATAGCCTGACACGTTGCACCCCGGGTAGAGGTAGGTGTCGACCCTGATGCCCGGCCCATAGGGGATGTTGCAGCTGGGCACGATGCCGGTGGACGGCGCGAACTCGTAGAACGGGTCCTCTGCGTTAATCCTGCACTCGATTGCGCAGCCGTTCATCTTCAGGTCTTCCTGCCTGAATGGGATCTCTACGCCCTGCGCGACTGCTATCTGCAATTTTACAAGATCCAATCCGGTTACAAGCTCGGTGACCGGGTGTTCCACCTGAAGGCGGGAGTTTATCTCTATAAAGTAAAAGTTGCCCTCAGGGTCGCGCAGGAACTCTGCTGTGCCGGCGTTCAGGTAGTCTACGGCATCCGCGGCCCTGACTGCGATTTCGCCGATCCTTTCTCTCGTTTTTGGGTCCATCACCGGCGAGGGCGACATTTCGATGAGCTTTTGGTGGCGCCTCTGGATGGAGCACTCGCGCTCAAATAGGTGGCGGCTGTTTCCGTGCGAGTCGCGGATAAGCTGGAACTCGATGTGCCTGATGCGCTGCAGGTACTTTTCGACAAACAAAGCCGCCTTGCCAAAAGCCGCGCGCGATTCTGCCGACGCCATTTCAAACTCCTGCCGCAATTGCTTTTCGTCATTGGCGAGCCTGATGCCCCTTCCGCCGCCGCCAAACGCCGATTTCAGCAGTACTGGATAGCCGGCCTCGTGCGCAATGTTGGCCGCCTTGTCCACATCTTCGATTATGCCGTCGCTTCCCGGCACCGTCGGGACCTTGGCCTTTTTCATGACCGCCTTGCACTTCATCTTGTCTCCCGTGACGTCCATCGCCCGGGCAGTCGGCCCGATGAATATGATGCCGTTCTTTTCGCACATTTCCGGGAAATTCTCGTTTTCAGACAGAAAGCCGTAGCCGGGGTGGATCGCGTCTGCGCCGGCCGCCTTGGCGGTCTCGACTATCTTGGCCATGTCGAGGTAGCTCTGCGCCGGCGGCGCCGGCCCGATGTGGTAGGCTTTGTCGGCCCTCTTTACGTGCACAGCGCGGACGTCCTCGTCTGAATAGATTGCTATCGATTTGATGCCGATTTCCCTGCATGCCCTGATGACTCTAAGGGCGATCTCGCCCCTGTTCGCAATCAGTATGCTCGATATTTTTTTCGACATGGCGCCATCACAGGTTGATGTTGCCGTGTTTCTTCCGCGGCCTTGGCTCCTTCTTGTTGGCAAGAGCATTGAGCGCCTGTATTATCATCGGCCTTGTCTCCATTGGGTCTATCACGACGTCAATGATACCTTTTTCGGCTGCAATGTAGGGGTTTGCGAACTTGTCACGGTATTCCTTGGCGAGCTTTTTCTTTATTTCAGCGGCGTTTGGAGCGTTCTTTAGCTCCCTCCTGTGTATGATCGTGATTGCGGCCTCCGGGCCGAGCACTGCAATCTCGGCGTTTGGCCAAGCGTAGTTTATGTCTGCGCGCAGGTTCTTGCTTCCCATCGCAATGTACGCGCCCCCGTACGCCTTGCCGATGATGCAGGTTATTTTCGGGACCGTGGCTTCGCAGTAAGCAAACAAGAGCTTGCTTCCGTTCCTGATTATGCCGTTGTGCTCCTGGTCCGTCCCCGGGAGGTAGCCGGGCGTGTCCACGAGCGTGACGATGGGGATGTTGAATGCGTCGCAGAACCTGATAAAGCGGGCCGCCTTGTTTGAAGAATTGATGTCGAGCGCGCCCGCAAGGAACTGCGGCTGGTTTGCAATGATGCCGACCGCCCTGCCGCCCATCCTCGCAAAGCCGACCAAGATGTTTTCTGCGAAAAGCTCGTGTATCTCGAAAAAGTCGCCGTTGTCCACCACGGACTTTATGATGTCTTTCATGTCGTACTGCTGGTACGGGTTCTCGGGCAGCTTGTTGATGAGATCGGCGTCGATCCTGTTCGGGTCGTCGTTCGTCTCGACTATCGCCGGCTCTTCGGTGTTGTTCTGCGGCAGGAACGACACGAGTTTCTTTATCTTGTCAAAGCAGTCGTACTCGTTCTTGGCGATAAAGTGCGCGACGCCGGACTTTGTGGCATGAGCGCGGGCGCCGCCCAGCTCTTCAAACGACACTTCCTGGCTGAGCACCTCCTTGACCACTTCTGGGCCGGTGACAAACATCTGGCCAATGTTTTCGACCATGATCACAAAGTCAGTCATTGCCGGCGAATACACCGCGCCACCCGCGCAGGGGCCGATGCTCGCGGTTATCTGCGGGATGACGCCGGAAGCCATCGTGTTGTGGAAGAAAATGTCGCCGTAGCCGTCCAGGCTGCTGACGCCTTCCTGAATGCGGGCGCCGCCAGAGTCGACGATGCCTATTATCGGGCAGCCGACCTTCATGGCGTGGTCCATCGCCTTGGAGATTTTCTTGCCGGTCATCTCGCCAAGCGAGCCACCTAGAACGGTGAAATCATAAGAGAAGACGAAAACCTGCCTGCCGGCGATCGTCCCAAAGCCGGTGACGGCCCCGTCGCCGTAGAATTTTGGCACTGTGGGGTCGTCGCCCCTGTGAGTGACGTACTTGTCCAGCTCTACAAAGGTGCCTTCGTCGAGCAAGAGGGCGATCCTCTCTCGTGCGGTAAGCTTGCCCTTAGAATGCTGGGCCTCAATCTTGTCGTTGCCGCCGCCGCTCTCGGCAGACTTTTTCATCGAAGCCAAGCGCTTGATTTTCTCTTCGTGCATAGAGATGTAGTTAAAGCGAGCAAGTCGTCATATAAATTCATTATTGGCTCCACAGTCAGCAACTCATCAAGGGTCTTGCAAAATACGGCAGGAGCGTTAGTATGCAGATGCTATTCCCTGAGGCCTGCCCGGCCGCCCTGCGCCCTGCGGAAGACGTTCATGCCAAGATTATAGTTTTCAAAGAGCGACTGCAGGGTTTCGACTTCTGTAGAAATCATTGCAATCTCGCCCTTGCTCTGTTCGGGATCCTTCATGAGCTCGTCAAGCCTTGCCCTCTTTTCGGCAAGGAGCTTGCCCACGTTGTGCTCATATTCGCTTGACACGTTGCTTGGTGTCAATCATTCAAATTTTAACTTTTGCTACCTTGCGCGCCTTTTCGACGAACGCCTGCTGGTAGTTAGCATATGCCTGCCTGTCCTCCAGGCACTGGTTGCAGATGCACGCCTGCGAGACGGCCTGCCTGTCGCAGTCGACCTCAAAGCCGCACTTGGCGCATCCTGCCGGCCTGCCGCAGATAAAGCAGTCGAGCTCCTGCACTTCTGGCTTTTCATCTTTCTTTTCTGCCGATTGGGTTTCGCACTTTACGTGCTTGATCGCCTTGCCGCCCTTTGACCACAGCGCGTACTCGCCGGCAGGTATCTCCTTGCCACACTCGGCGCATTTGCCCTTGAACTTTACCAAAAGCCGGATCCAGTCGCTCATTTCTTTTTCGCCTTCTCGATCTCCTTTGCTATCGACTCGCCGACCGACTCGTCGCCAAAATTGTCTGTCGCAAACTCTACAGGATCCACCTTTTCGTCGATCATCATCCTGATGAGATATGGCAGGGCAAACGAGCCGGCAGTGCTCCTTGACGTGTGGAGCGCCGGCGCCAGCTCGCTCAGGATCTTCCTTGTCGACTGCGAGCGGGCAAATATCGGACCCATGACCGGCCAGGGCATCGCGTACTGGCTGTACTTGATCCCCTTCTGGCGCGACTTTTCGTACAGCCCTGCCGCTATGATGCTGCTTACGTACCTGAGCAGGCGCCACTCCCTCCTTGAGTTTGCGCGCCCGACCACCATGTCGGCCTTTGACAGGACGTCGAGCAGGGAAGCA
Organism: uncultured Nitrososphaera sp.; assembly: GCA_964476255.1. Lineage (GTDB taxonomy): Archaea > Thermoproteota > Nitrososphaeria > Nitrososphaerales > Nitrososphaeraceae > Nitrososphaera. Next base: position 21,650 of record CAYYYR010000012.1, on the reverse strand, counting down.
AGATCGCCGTGCTCTACGTGCGAAGAGACGATGCTCGAGAAGAGGGCGGCCATCATGTCCCTCCGCCTTTCCTCGGCCGACCCCCCGTACCTAGGATCGGGGTACGACGCGTCGGCCTTTGCGATGAACTGTGTCGCCTGCTCTACGCTGCCGGCGTTAAAGTACCCGTTGACCGCGGCCACGATGTCAATGTCCACAATGTCCCTGTTTGAAACCGTGGCGTAGCCCGCCGCGCGTGACTGGGCGCTGTTGAGCAGCGAGCGGATGTCGCCCCTGCTGTTGTTCACGATCGAAATTTTGTCGCCCGGCCCGAGCTTTGCCCCTTCGCTCTGGAGCACGTGGTCGAGGAACAGCATCAGAAGGCGCGGAGGCACAAGGAAAAACTCTACAGCCTTGCAGGCCTTAGCGAGCTCTTTTATCTTGGCCGACTTTGCGTTTGCGGCCATTATCATCGGCACCGTCGGCTCTTTCATCAGGTCGACCAGGGCGTCGAGGCCGCCCGAGTCCTCCCTGCCCGAGATGCCGTCCACCTCGTCGAGGAACAGCATTATCTTTTTCCCAAAGAGGTTGGCGGTGTTTTGCAGCGCGGGGAGCAGCATCTCCTTTATGTTGTCCTTGTTTCTCGTGTCGCTTGCGTTCATTTCAACCAGGTGGTAGTCGAACTGCCTTGCCAGCGCGTGCACGAGCGTGGTCTTGCCCGTGCCCGGCGGTCCCACCAAGAGCAGCGGCTTGCTGCCGCTCACCCAGCCGCCCAGCCACTTCAGCGCGGCGAGCCGGGCGTCTTCGTTACCCACCATCTCCTGCACCGCCTTTGGTCTGTGCTTTTCAGACCACATCATTTGGCAACAGCTTCTATCTTCTTCTGGAATTCAGGAAAAGGTGCGCGCTTGACGAGCTCGTTGTACCAGTGCTGGTTGTAGTGCCTGACTGTCAGGAAGAGGAATTCAAGGAACGGCCTTAATTGAAAGCTCTCTGGCAGCATGTCAAGGGCTATTTTCGCTTCGTCAAGGTAGAGCTCGCTCTTTGCCATCGTGAGCTCAAAGGCGCGCCTCACGTCGCCGGTGTTCAGCGCATAATAGAGCGGCCACGACGGGACCTTGATCGCGTTGTTCTTTATCGCGTCCTCGATTTCGTTGCCGCAGCCGACGCACTCGCCGGCCTTTGCCATGCCTAAGTGGAAAATGTCCGACAGCGGCCGCCGGTTGAGCGCCATGTTCCTGCCGGCCGTGCCCATCACCGCGCGGTACTTCTTGTAGCACTCGGTCATGTTTTCGTCGTTGATTGACGCCGGCTTGATCTTTAATTTGACGTCGATGTACTGGCCGACTCTGGCGTCCTTGAACCCTTCCTCAAACGCCTTTAACACCGCGTCTCCGCCCTGCGCGATTTTCTGGCGCGCTATGCCAAGGATGTACGGGTTCATGAACCTGTAGTCGTCGAGGTATTCGAGGTCCTCGTCCTTGTCAACGATCCTGTCCATCGGCTCCGACAGGTCGATCGCGATTATGTGACCGTCGATTACCGCGTTCCTCATTTCGTCAGAGGCGGCGTCGTCGAAATACTGGGAAGCGCCGTCGTAGAGCGCGTTGAAAACAGGAAACGTCATCTTGACGAAGTTGGAGTTCAGTATGCACTTGATCCTGTCGCCAAGCACGTCGGGGTTTGACAGCCGGGCCTTGACGTCTGCCACGCCGCTATCTGGCAGGGCGAGCTCTTGAGAGCCGACGTCGTCTGCGAATTTGCGGATCGTCCCGGCTGGGTTGTCGTCGGCGGCTATCGCCTTGTGCAATGACATGACGAACCGCTGTGCAAAGCCGGAAAATTCCTGCTCTGTCTTTTCCTTGTACTGGTTGAACTGCTTGTAGCCCTTGCTCCGCAACAGCCCCTGCTTCATGATGTCCTTGCCGGCCTGCGTGCCCATCAGGGCCTCCTTTGAAAAGATCGACTCGTCCTTGCCGCTCATTTCTTTGCTATCTGTTGTCTAGCCAGCCATTGATAAGCGTAATGGGGCTAGGGGAGCTTTCCTGCCACGCCCTTGCGTCACCCGCTCAGCCTAGCCCCTTTTGCAAAAGGCTGGTAGCAATCGCTTTTATTTTTTAAAAAGATAGAATATAGAAAAGGAAAAAGTGCGGGCTTACCTTGAAGCCATCGCGATTCTTTCTTGCTCGTTCTTTTTCTTTACCGCGTGGCTTGCCATGTCGTTGTTTGAAGCCAGGATGATCTCCTTGGCAAGCGCCTCTTCGATCGCCTGCGGGTTGCTGTAGGTAGACTCCCTCACGCCCTCTGCGATAAAGCGCAGTGCAAGGTCGACCCTGCGCAGCGGGGCGACGTCAACCGACACGTGGTAGACTACGCCGCCGTACACGATGCGGGTCGTGTCCTCGTTTGGCGACGAGTTCTCGATTGCCCTCACCAGCAGCTCGATCGGGTTCTTGCCGGTTTCAAGGTGTACTATCTCAAACGCGGTCTTTACAATGTTCAGCATCCTTGCCTTCTTGCCGCCCATCCTGCCGGTGTTCTTTGCGTATCTCTTGCCGAAATGCATCATCTTGTTTGCAAGGCGCTCGACAATGTTTACCTCTGCCTTTTTCAGCCGCTGGTGCTCGTGCCTGCCAAAGGTCACCGGAATCACAGCGGGTTTCAGGCTGATCACGTTCTTTAATCCGGGATCGTTTATCGCAATGTCAGTCGCGTCCCACTTGTGGAACAGCTGGATGTGGACCTGCTCTTTGCCGCTCATCTTCTCGGCTTCTCCTTTCTTCCGTGAACAAGCTCGTTCAATGAAACGCCATTGACTTTAAAGACCTGCCACCTGACGCCGGGGATGTCGCCCATTGCGCCTCCCATCGAGCCCCCAATGCCGCCGATAATGACTTCGTCGTGCTCGTCAACAAAGTTCAGAGCGCCGTCCCTTGGAAGGAACGCGGTTACCGACTTGCCGTTCTTTATCAGCTGAACCCTGACGCACTTGCGCACGGCAGAGTTGGGCTGCTTTGACTCTATGCCAACCTTTTCCAGCACTATGCCCCTTGCCTGCGGCGCCCCCTCCAGAGGGTTTGCCTTCTTGTCAAGCATAAGCATCCTTCTCTTGTAATACTTGTCTGCCCACCTGGCGCGGCTCTTCTTAGCCTTGAGAACCCTGCCTGCAAACAGACCTAGCGGAGATTTACCCATCCATATTCACCCTATTACTATTACCCTGTTCAGGGCTTACTATCTGGACATTGGTTATTTGGAAGTATCGCTTCGCAAGAAGTCTCGCCTTCTCGGCGTTCCTGCCTTCCCTGCCCACCACGGCGCCCTTTTTCCTCTGATCGACTGTCACGACGGCCTGCTTGCTCCCGTCGCTCCTGTCCGAGATCCTGACATCGTTAACCATCTCTGCGTTGAGCATGTTGCGGATAAATTCGGCCGCATCTTCTGAAAATTCGACCAGTTCGATCTTTTTTACAATCACGTTCTGCAATTGCTTGATGGTGGAGCCGCCCTTGCCGATCGCAAGCCCCATCTGGCCCTTGTTAACCACGAAAATGACGCGGTCCATCTTTTCGTCGAGGATGCAGTCCCTTGCAGTGGCGCTTGTCACGCTCTGGAAAAGGGACATGAGCCGCAGCTCGTCAGAGGTGAGCTTGATCTCCATCGTTACAGCGTCCCCGTGACGTGCGGTGCAAACGACGACAACAAATCATGCTCACAACTCATGCTCAATTTAAGTCTTGGTACCTTACTTGGCCGTCCCTTTTTCCGACATTATCGCGTTGATCTCGGCCGCAGTGCCGCTCTTGATCGCAATCGCGGTGACCCTGAATGGCCTGTTGCACAGCTTGCCCAGCTGCACAGAAGTGCCCGGATATTCGTACACCGCGACGTTCGCGGTCTTGGCCTGCTCTTCAAGTTTGGTTCTGTCGTCCGAGTCGATCGACTTGCTGACTATAATCAATGTTGAGCCCTTGACTGACTGCAACACTTCCCTGACGCCGCTCTTGTACTTTTCGGCTGCTACTGCGTCTTTAATCACTTTTTCCAGCGCTTTCATTGTCCTTCACCTTCATGTAGAGGTCTACCATTCCGGTGCCGACTGGTACAGTGGCACCTACTATAACGTTTTCTGTCACTCCCTTCAGCGTCTCTATCTGACCTTCAAGCGCCGCCCTGGCGATTGTCGGAACCGTGATTTCAAATGCGGCCCTTGCGAGCACCGAAGTCTTTGTCCCTGCGATCCCGTGCCTGCCTATCTGCTGGAGGTAGCCCTTCGACGTCATCAGGTCGGCGACCAGCATGATGTGGCGCGAGTCCACTTCAAGGCCCTGCTCTTCAAGCGTGTTCGTGACTTCTTTTATCAGCGCCGTCCTTGCCGCCTCGATGCCAAGCGTCTGCCATATCTCGTAGACGTTGTTTGTGGTGATTCTGGTCAGGTCGATCCCGTCAACTGCCACCACCTTGGCCAAGTTCGAGCCTGCGGTCTGGATCACCCACTCGTCGTCCTGTTTTACAATGGTCACGCGCTCGATGTCAGGCACGCCCTTTACCCGCATGTTGAGCAGCTTGCTCTTGAGCGTCAGCAGCGTCTGCGCGTCGGGCTCGTCTGGGACCGTCACCTTGATCGAGAGCTTGTTCTCGTTTGGCTTGATCGTGTATTTCTTTTTCGCGCTTTCAAGGACTTGCTGCACGTCTGAGAAGCCGCATCCCCGCTCTGCCAGCTTTGCCTCTGACAGGTGGAACGTCAGCACGCCGCTATAGTCTGTGTCTGAATTGTCGATAAGGTCGCCTATCTGGGTGAACAGTATCTCCCTTGCGACTTCAAGGGCCTTTTCTCTTGACACCTTGTGATGCTCGTCGAGGTAGATGTCCATCGTGGGAGTCACCGGCTTTTTGCGCGCGTCCACGAGCTCTATCAGCCTCGGAAGGCCGAGCGTCACGTTTCTCTCTTTTACGCCTGCAAAGTGGAATGTCCTGAGGGTCATCTGGGTCCCCGGTTCGCCTATCGACTGCGCGGCGACGACGCCTACTGCCTCTCCCGGCTCCGCCAGCGCCCTGTCGATCAGGTCGAGAACCTTCTTCATGACCTTATCGACTCCTTCCTTGCTTAGCCTGTTTTCAAGCAGCGCCTTTTCCAGGCTGGATTTCAGCCTCGGGTTGAGGTTCTCGGCATATTTTGCAACGATGCCCTTGATGACTTCTTCGGTGGCCTTGCGCCCCTCGTCGTTGATGGATTCAGCTTCAATGAGCCTTGAAATGTTGACTGCCTCTCCGTGGTCGCTCTTGGCCGGGTCGATCCCGTCCTCGCCGTAGAGGTACTGGACGATGTTGCCGTGCGGGTCGCGCACCGTCTGGTCGTACTCGATCTTTAGGTGCTCCAGCGCGTTGATCAGCCTCCGCTGCATGTAGCCGGACTGTTGCGTCCTGACTGCCGTGTCGACGAGACCTTCCCTTCCGCCCATCGCGTGGAAAAAGAACTCAAGCGGCGACAGCCCGTCGCGGTAGTTCGACTTTACAAAGCCCTTTGCGTCCGGGTTTGCGTCCTTGGGCTTAAAGTGCGACAGCGCCCTGTTGTGGTAGCCCTTCATGATCCGCTTGCCCCTGATCGACTGCTGGCCGAGGGCCGCGGTCATCTGGCCGATGTTGAGGGTCGAGCCCCTTGCGCCAGTGGACGCCATTATCACACCCGAGTTTTCGTCGGGGAAAGCCCTGTCGGCAGTCCTGCCGGCGCGGTCGCGGGCGCGTGACAGTTCGTTTACGACATAAAGTTCAAGCGCTTCTTCAGCGGCGAGGCCCCTTGTCAGCGGGAGCGTCCCGTCGTTGTACTGCTGTATTAGCTCGTAGACTTTTTCGTAGGTCTTTTGGATGATGTCGCTTATCTCCTGTCTTGTTTCCGGCGACAGCCAGAGGTCAGAGTAGCCGTACGTGAACCCCCTGTGGGTGATGTACGTCTTGAGCATGGTGAGGATCGAGTCGAGGAACTTTCTTGCGGCGTCGGTGCCATAGTCCTTGGCGATCCTGTGGAGCACGCTGTCCGGCTCTTCCGCGCCGATCGACGCCTTGTCGATGACTCCGCTCTGGAGCTGGCCGTTCTTTATTACGACGTCCTTGCCCTCTCCCTTTGCTGCCTTGTTCCATTTCGACGTGATGATAAAGTTAAAGTCCTTTGGAAGGAAGAGCGAGAAGAGCTGCCTGCCCGCGTAGAGCTTTTGCCCGTCCTTTGTCAGCGCCGGTTCTGGCAGCAGCCCTTCGTAGCCGCCAATCATTGCGAGGTTTGCAAACTCGTCCTTTGTCAGCGTGGTCCCGTCCCGGGTCAGCATGAACGCGCCGGTGATAAAGTCCCTGATGCCTCCGATGATCGGGCCTCCGTACCTCGGTGAGATCAGCTGGTCCTGAACCCTCATGAGGAGCGTGGCTTCGGCCCTCGCCTCTTCGCTTTGCGGCACGTGGAGGTTCATTTCGTCCCCGTCAAAGTCCGCGTTGTACGGCGGGCACACTGCCGGGTGCAGCCTGAATGTCCTGTACGGGAGCACCCTGACGCTGTGCGCCATGATCGACATCCTGTGCAATGACGGCTGCCTGTTGAAAATCACAATGTCGCCGTCTGCAAGGTGGCGCTCGACGACGTATGAGAAAGCAAGCGAGTCGGCGATTGCCTTCCTGTCGGTGACATAGTCCAGCCTTATCTTGACGCCGTCCGGCCTGATGATATAGTTGGCGCCAGGATAAGTGTTGGGGCCGTTCATCACCAGCTCCTTGAGCCTTTCAAGGTTCCACTGCGATACCGTTTCTGGAATCGTGAGTTTCTTGGCGACATCGGTCGGCACGCCAACGTCTGCAATCGTAAGGTTGGGGTCCGGCGAGATCACGGTCCTGCTCGAAAAGTCGACGCGCTTGCCCGAAAGCGAGCCCCTGAACCTGCCCTCCTTGCCCTTGAGCCTCTGGGTCAGGGTCTTGAGCGGCCTGCCCGACCTGTGGTGGGCCTGCGGGATGCCCGACACTTCGTTGTCAAAGTACGTCGTGACGTGGTACTGCAGCAAGTCAACGAGGTCCTGCACGATGAGCGGCGGCGTCCCCGCCTCCTTGCTCTCCTTGAGGCGCTGGTTCACCCTGATGATGTCGACTAGCTTGTGGGTAAGGTCGTCCTCCGACCTGATGCCTGTTTCGAGTATGATTGACGGCCTGACCGTCACCGGGGGCACGGGCAGCACCTGGAGCACGAACCACTCCGGCCTCGCGGTCTTGGGGTCATAGCCCAAAAGCGTCAGGTCGTCGTCGGGGACGTGGGTCAGCCTTTCGCGTATCGTGATCGGGAGCAGTCTGTTTTCGCCTGCGTCCGTCTTTTCAACGAAAATCGTCGGCTTTGTGAATATCAGGTCGTACTGCTCCTTGCCGCAGTGCGGGCAGACCTTGACCTTCTTTGACCGCTCGATTATCTCGTCCTTTATGTTTTCAAGCGTAATGACCGCGTAGGCGGCCTTTGCGTCGCGGATCTGCTTGTACTTTGCCAGCTCTTCCGGCTCGAGCTTGATTCTGTTGCACGCCCTGCACGATATCAGCAGGAGCTTGTGGATGTCGTCGACGAATGCGATGTGGAGCACCGGCTCTGCGAGCTCAATGTGCCCAAAGTGGCCGGGGCATTTTGCAGAAGTGTTACCGCAGGTGGCGCACTTTTGTCCCGGCTCGAGCGTGCCCAGCCTGTTGTCCATCAGGCCGCCCTGTACCGGCATGCCGTCCTCGTCGTACGTTTCAGGCGCCGTGATCTCTGCCACAGAGAACTTGCGTACCTCTGTAGGCGACCATACGCTGAACTTTATTCCACCCAATATTTTTGCAGATTCTTCCATCATCTCAATCTCCTTCTAGACCTTCTCCTTCACGAGCAGCCTCGGAGCGACGTTGAGGCTCATCATCTCCTGCAGGAGCAGCTTGAACGCGTAGGCGATCACCACGGACGATATCTTGGCCTTTTCGCCGCAGACGCGGCAGACGTAGCGGCGCTGCTTGACGTCATAATACGCGATCAGGCCGCAGCGCTCGCAGATGTTGACCTCTGCCTTGTCCGACTCTTCAAGGAGCCTGTCCTTTAGCATCATCGACGCGCCGTAGGCGATAAGGCAGTCGCGCTCCATCTCTCCGAACCTGAGCCCTCCTCCGCGCGCGCGCCCTTCCGTCGGCTGCTTTGTCAGCATCTGGACTTGGCCCCTTGCGCGGCTGTGGATCTTGTCCGCGACCATGTGGTGCAACTTTTGATAATAGACGACTCCAATGTAGACGTCAGCCGGGAACTTTCTCCCGGTCCTGCCGTCGTACATCGCTTCCTTGCCGGTGTACTTGAAGCCGTACTGCTCCATCGCGTTCTTTATGTCGTCGCCTTTCTCTCCGAGGAACGCCGAGCCGTCGACGATCCTTCCGCGGAGCGACGCGGCCTTGCCGCCAAGCGACTCCATGAACTGGCCGACAGTCATCCTTGACGGGAACGCATGCGGGTTGATCATGACATCCGGCACCACTCCGTCTTCGGTGTACGGAACGTCTTCCTGGTTGACCAACATGCCGACGACCCCCTTCTGGCCGTGCCTTGAGGCGAACTTGTCGCCTATCTCCGGGATTCGCATGTCCCGGACGCGGATCTTGTACATCTTGCCGCCTTCGACAGACTGCGTGACTATTACGGTGTCGACCACTCCGTTTTCTGACGGCCTGACGCCCACTGAAGTGTCGCGCCGATACGGGCCTTTGACCTCGAATTCCTTATATTCTTCCATGAATCTTGGCGGCGACGTCCTGCCGATCAAAATGTCGCCTCCGTTCACCACGGCTTCGTGCATTATCGCGCCGTCCTGCTCCAGCAGGCGGTAGGCTTTCTCTCCCCTGTAGCCGCGGATGTTGGCGTCTGCCTGCGGCAGCTCAAAGCTGTCCTTCATGCCGCCGGGGTACTGCTTTGCTTCGGCTTCGTAGATCCTGTAAAAGAACGTCCTGCCAAGCCCCCTGTCGACTGACGACTTGTTGAACACGACTGCGTCTTCGATGTTGTAGCCTTCAAACGGAAGCACAGCGACTACTGCGTTCTGCCCAGTCGGGCGGTCTTCCAGCCCGAGCAGGTTTATCGCCTTTGTGCTCACCACCGGCGTCTGCGGGTATAGCATGAAATGCTGCCTGACGTACGTGCTTGCGTTCATCAGCGGAGTCGAAAAGCCAAGGCTCTGCTTTGCCATCGCGCTTTCGTACGTGTTCCTCGGCGACTGGTTGTGTTCCGGATACGGGATGATTGAGGCGCCCACGCCCAGGATTGCTGACGGGAATATCTCCAAGTGCGTGTGCTTTGGCTCGAGCTTTTTCGGATCGATTGCGACGTAGCAGTTCTCCTCTTCGTTTGCGTCGGTGAGCTCTATCACTCCCATGTAGAGCAGGTCGTTCCACGAAAGGAACTTTTTCGACACCTTTTCAATCACTTCATAAGTTACAAGCGGCTTGTTGTCCCTGATCACCACGAGCGGGCGCAGTACCCTGCCGGCGTTGCAGCTGATGTAGAGGCGCTTTGTGGCGTTCTCGTTTTGCGAGCTGTAGAGGTAGATTCCGACGTGCGGGTGGATCTTGCCGGATCTCCTCATGGACCTCAGCGTGTCGGCAAGGTGGTCCCCCTTTTCGACGTAGCCTATCAGCCTGCCGTCGACGAACACCCTCGTGCCGGACTCCCTCAGGTCCTCGTTTGCGTCCTCCACGTTCTGCACGCCAAGCTCGTACAGCTTTTCGGTGACTTCTGCGCTCTGGGCGTTGACCGAAATTATCGCGGATAGTGCGAGGTTCTTGACCAGCCCGCAGTTGGAGCCTTCGGGGGTCTCTGCCGGGCAGATCCTGCCAAAGTGCGTCGCGTGCAGGTCCCTTGCCTCAAAGTTGGGCTGGCTCCTGCTGAGCGGCGACTGTATCCTGCGCAGGTGCGAAATTGTGGACATGTAGTTCGTCCTGTCGAGCAGCTGCGTGACTCCTACCCTGCCCCTGCCCCAGTTGCCTGTCGCAATAGCGTTGTTTAATTTGTCAGAAACGATGCCGGGCCTGACCGCAGCAGCGACTGCGTTGATGCCGCGCTTTTGGCCCGAGCGCTCCAGCTGGTACTTCATGTCGCGGATCAGGTTGCGGAAAGCGGTCCGGAACAGGTCGGCCAGCATCTGGCCGGCGAACTTGATCACCTTGTTGCCATAGTGGTCCTTGTCGTCAGAGTCTATCCAGCCCATCTTTAGCTCAATCAGCTTGCTTGCGGCCTCGCCCAGGAACAGCGCCTTTTCGTGCCTGTTGTCGGGGTTCTTGCCAATGTGCGGCAGGAGGCCCCAGTCAAGCAGCGTCTCTGCCCTCTTTATCTGGAATTCCTCCAGCATGCCGGGCGCGATTCTCTTGGAGATGTAGACTATTGCGTCCCTGCTGGTGTTGACGTCGCCGGCCTTTTCAAATGAAGGCTCTAGCTCGTCCTGGATGATCTCGTTGAGAGAAACAGAATCGGCGATGTCCTTGTCGGCCTCAAGGCCGAGCGCCCGGATGAGCGTGATAAGCGGGATGTCCACGGGCGAGCCGGGGATCTTGGTCACTATCGAGCCGTCAGGGCGCATCACAAGCTCAAGTTTTGCCCTGTAGCCCACGATTGAAGAATACACCTTGGCCTTGTATAGCAGGGTGCCGGTCGCCTCCTCGGCGTCCACGATTATCTTGTTGTATGACAGGTCTTCAAGCCCAACGATGACGCGCTCTGACCCGTTAATGACGAAATATCCGCCGGGGTCGCGGGGATCTTCGCCATATTCGACCAGCTTGGTCTCCGGCAGGTTGTGTAGTATGCACGTGTTGGACTTTACCATCACCGGCATGTCGCCGATGTGGATAAAGCGCGATTCGAGGATCTTGCCGTCTTCCACCACGCTGCATTCAAGCATAACCGGCGAAGCGTAAGTGAGGTTGCGGAGCCTGCCTTCCATAGGGGCTACGTGCGTGATAGAGCCGTCGAGCTCCATGATCCTCGGCTGCTGGAGCTTTATCTTGCCCAGCTTGATCTTGTATGGGTATTCGGCGGTTTCAATTTCGATCTCGCCCACCTCGTCGATGATGCTCTGGAGTCCGCGCTCCATGAATTCATTGTAAGAGTTCAGGTGCTGCCTTGCAACACCTTCCCTTCGCAAAATATCGTTGATGATCGGCCACATTTCAATAGAATTCTCTATCATTGCAGACTCAACCCTCTACGACGTATCGGTAATATACACTTTCACCCGCAGTCGGGCTCCTTCTCGCGATCTTGATGATGTCGCCGGGCCGGACGTCGAGATCTTCAAGGGCCTTATCGCTTATCATGATGTACGGCAGCTGGCTTGGCTTGGTGTTGTACTTTTTCAAGATCTCTTCTGCGTCCTTTTTTGTCAGGATTTCGTGCTTTGGCTGGTAAGCATGGTTCGTTATCTTTATTACCTTCTTTTCAGACAAGGGAGGGCACCTCCAAACCGGAAAATAGCTTCTGCTCGAGGGAAAACATCAAATTCAAATTTACAGAAAACGAATGAGCGTATATAAGTATTCGCAATTTATTGCCCGGGAAGTTGATTTTATGTTGAAAATTGAGAGGGTGTATTTATTGAAGCCTTCCGAAATGGCTAGAAGAGTTAGAGTTTCTGCACAAAAAGGATAAATAGCAATGCAATTATAGCGTGTTAGGTGTGCATGAGGGATAATGGACTATAAAACATATGCACTAATGGCAATATTACTGTCATCAGTTGCATCCGTTGCATTGGTAGGAACTGCCAATGCGCAGACAACTGAACTGACAGTAGAAACAGATGCAGAGAACTACACAAGTGGCGAAATCATCACAGTTACAGGTCAATTGACCGCGACGAACATAAACCAGCCAATCTTGATACAGATACTCGACCCACAGGGCAACCGCGACAGGGTTGACCAGTTTGATGTTGCGGCAGACGGATCGTACAGCTATTCATTCCCGACAGGCGGAACAATGAACACTAGCGGCGAGTACACTGTGTTGGTGAGCTACAAGACAACAGATGAGGAGACAACATTTGAATTTACTTCTACAGATGCACCAATCGGATGGAGAACGATACAGGCGAGTATTGGCGGCCAAAACCACCCAATCCAGTACATGATAACAGGAAGCGGCAATACACTCGACAGCATCACAGGCGATGTAACCACTATTTCGCTGCTGGCGGCGCTGTCGACGGAGTCTAACGGAACGCTGTCTCTAAGATTCGATCAAGGGATCTTTGACTCAGACGAGGACTTTGTGGCATTCGCAGATGAAATACCAACAATCGTTGAAGAAGATGCAGATGTGGGCACAATGAACATAATACACATCGACTTTGAGGCAGGCGCAGAAGAAATCGAGATCTTAGGCACCTTCATCATCCCGGAGTTCGGTGCAATAGCTGCAATAATCTTGGCTTTAGCAATCGTCGGAATCATCGTAGCAACTGCAAGATACGGCAAGTTCAACTTCACGCCAAGGCTGTAAAACAGCCTTTTTTCCTTTCTTTTTATTTTTGCAAAGCCTACCGGGAGGTATTGAAAAATGGGGCCTTCGGAGGGATTTGAACCCTCCTCAAGCGGTTTCTGCCGAAAAGTTTCTTGAGAAACCGGCCACAGCCGCCTATACTGACCAGGCTATACTACGAAGGCCGCCAGAAAATTTGCAACTGCTACAGTATATAATCGTTCGATTGTGCCATTTAAGCAGAGTATAAGCCTCACCGCTTATGGTGCAAAGATATTAGACCCTAGAACGGGCGCGAAAGATTGCTTAAGTGCAATTTATACTATGAATGAATAATGTGCCCGAGATGCGGATCAGCTAGATAAAGAAGCTAGAGGACCTCAATAATCTAGGCTAGTTATTGCAGATTATCTATTTAGCAATCCTGCAGACGAACTTGACAGATCATCTTGAAAAATATCTTGACAGCAGCAAGAGCCGATCTGCATAATAACCACCAAAACTCTTCATGATTGGCAGTAATGGCAAAATCTTCTTTTGAGAAACAACAAGTTAGAAAAACTCCTAAAGATCTTGAAGGGATGAACCTTATGTTCTGCTGCGATAATAATGACTGCTTACACTACCTTTTACAACACGGCTTTGGAGACAAGGTGGATTTGGTCTACATCGACCCGCCATTTCATTCGGGCGAACGCTATTTCTATAGAAATGGGAATCATTCCGAAATTGCTTTTGAAGACGTTCGGAATATTCAGGATTACTTGGAAATGATGCGTTCAAGACTAACTAACATCCGGAAGCTCATCTCGCCAACTGGCTCCATCTTTGTTCATCTTGATTGGCATGCGCTTCACTATGTTAAGATCATGATGGATGAAATTTTTGGCCGAGACAACTTTAGAAACGAAATAATTGTAAAAAGAGGAAGAAAGAAAAACCTTCAGTATCAGTTTAAATGCCTGGATAGAATGCATAATGCCTTTGATTCTATCCTTTGGTATTCCAGATCGAGGGATGCAAAGTTTCCGCTACCCTTTGTAGAACATAAATCAGACTCAAAGTGGATGGGTTTTTGGAGCAATATTGATCGTCCCACAATGCGTTATGAAATCTTTGGTTATACCCCCGAAAGGGGTCAGTGGAAATGGTCCAAAAAGAGAGCTTTCTGCGCAATAGCAAATTATGCGGTGTACGAAAAGAAATTTTCTTCCTGTATGTCACTTCAGCAATATTGGGAGTTAACCGAAAGAAAATTAGAATTTGTAAGAAAGCGTAGAAATGTAAAATATCCTGAATATTGGATCCCAACCAAGACACACAAGATCCTAGACAACATTTGGCTCGACATAGAAACATATGACTATTCAACAGGGTATGCAACTGAAAAACACACAGAACTATTGGAAAGAATTATAGGCCAATTCTCGAAATTCGATGATTTGGTCGCAGATTTCTTTTGCGGGTCGGGCACGACCCTTACTGTTGCACAGAGGCTTGGAAGAAAATGGATCGGATGTGATTCATCGCAGCTAGCGATTTCAGTGGCAAAGCAGAGATTGTTTAATGTCAGTTATGAAATGATAAAACTATAGTGATCTTAAAATCGCTGTTTCCATACACAATCAGCCGAATTGTTCTAGTCTATCAGACCATGGTTAGGACGATGATATCTTCGAGTCCGCAGCAAATGGTTTATCCGGACATCGTCGTACTAGTAAAGGCTTATGAAAAGGACCATGTTCCCGAATGTCTTCAAGATAGTGAATATACATTAATTAAACAGAAGCATCGTCAATTCACTGTGACAAAAACGCAGTTTGCTGAATATGAAATCTTGTTAAAGAGGCTGCAGGACGAGCTAGGCGATACTGTAAAAAAGGAGCGTTCTAGACTTGAGATCCCTGCTCCCCAAATAATATGGGTCGGCAAGAACACCATCTTCCGCAACTTTATGGAGTTTCCAAAGGCGCTGCGGAGGGATCCGGAAAAAGTGCTGCTGTACCTCAACAAAGAGCTCGCTTCCGCCGGCTATATCGCCGGCGAGCGCGTGATATTCCTTGGCCGCAAGACTCCATCCTCGTTTGGCGCGCTCATTGACCGCTACGTCAAGGACTATGTCCAGTGCCCGGTGTGCGGAAGTCCCGACACCCACACTGAAAAGAACAAAAAGGTCGCGTTCCTGATCTGTGAAGCGTGTGGTGCAAAGTCGTCGATAAAGGGCAACTACGCTTGATATATTACTAAGCATAAAAATCGAAGTTAATGTTATTAAGTTACATATTTTCTTCCATACCTATTGAGGCATTTCACGCTAGCTGCCATCAATGTTTTAAAAGAAGCAAGGAAGTCACTGCACGCAAGAGAGATTACTGGAATCGCAATAGAACAAGGACTTATTGAAACGCAGGTCAGACACCTGAACGCACGATGTCTACAGAGCTTCGAAGAGACATTCAGGCAAAAAGTGATAAATCTGCATTTATTCTAACTGAGGAAGCCACTTTTAATTTCAATCCCAATTATACTTCACTTAATCAGAAGCGAGAGGAGAAGGAAGAACAGAAAAGAGAAAGTGAACTACAGAAATCATAAGCAGACAATATATCGGCAAAGCAGGGGAACATTTAGTTCAAAGTGAACTCTTTTTCAGAGGTTATAATGCTAGCATAATGCCTGTTGATGAAGGATTAGATCTTGTTGCGACAAAAGGTAAAGATTTATTCAATATTCAAGTAAAGACGTCACAAGAGCAGAGTGGAAAACACAATATCCACATAACCGTTAGTTCATTTAAGAAAAATGATTCGGGTCAAACTTTTTATACATTTGTTCTCAGAGGAAAGGAAACTCATACCTTTGTTTTTCCATATCATTTGTTACAACGGTTTATTGATGGAGACATCCCAGTTGATAGCACTAACAGATACAAGATAGAAATTCGAGTTGAAGCGGATAGGTATTATCTAGGAAAGAAACGACATGACGTTTCCTCTAAGGACAAATGGGATGCAATAAAGTAATCAAGTTTTGCCCGTTGACAAAAAGTCGTAACTATACAAATCCTTGATCCACGCCTTGACGACTGACGTGTCGTGCTGGTAAGACGGCTTTATCTGCGCGTTCATTTCGTTAAACTCGGCCACCTTTTTCTTCACCGAGTGGTTCCTGCCCGCGACGTGCTGCTCGACAGTTGAAGAGCTGATAACTTCGTCGCAAATGTTGCACCTGATCTCCATTAATACCGACGTTGCACTAGCGTTATCTATCGCAGCGCCAAACCGGCTTGGCGCATTCGTCAGCTATTTTTGATCCAGGGCCGGGTCGCGTATAGTGTCGAGCACGTACTTCAGTTCAGGGTCGCTCGTCAGCTTGTCAAGAAACCCCCTGACTATTTGCCGGGTCGTGCGCTCTGTCGCGCCCTCGCCCCTGTGCTGAACGTTGACGACATAGTCGTAGACGAACTGGCCGATGTAAATCGAACACACGTCGGCAATCCAGCTGAACAGCGTTTCAGTGGTCTTGTCTTGCAGCATCTTCTCCCGCTTTTCTTCAAACATCCTGCCGATGACGCGCACGTTGTAGAGGTATATCTTTTTCCCGGTCTTTTGGTCGGCGCCGGTGAAAAGGACCGCGTTTTTTTCGTCATAGATCAACCCAAAGGAAACGTTGTACGGCATCTTTACGTGCTTGCTCTTTGGCGCGTACTCGAACAGCTCGTCCATTAGGGCCTTGAGGAGCGCGTAAAACCGCTCGACGCTCTTTTCCTTGTCCTCTTTTTTGCCCACCTCAGGTACTGGCGCGCACTGACTAAAAAATCGACCGCGCCTGAGAAGCATGAAAATTTTTGTAAAATATGCGAGATGAGCCGCCTCAAACACTAAATTTTTGCAAGTTCCATCTCATAGCTCGCCCTGTGTCAACTGTTTTTACTACAAAATTCGAGAAAGTTGACTAATGGTGCTAAGTACCAATCAGGAATTATCTCAGCATGACAGCCATAATGTCACTCCACAACGAAACCGCAAGCAGAGGCACATTCACGATAGGACAGAGCTGGGGCGCCCTGAGGAAGGCATGGAAGGGATACAGGATCGCAAAAGTCCAGGGCGACAACGCCAGGATGAGGGAATATGCGACCAAGATCCGCAAGATTCAGGGGGAACTCGGAATCAGCGTTGCTTCATTCCCGCACTTAGGCATTCACTAAGTGCGACCTTTTTTCTTTTTCTTTACCCATAAATCGAGCTGCTTGACAGCTGCTGCTTTATCTTAATCTCGATCTGTCCCTTTGGCAGGGCGCCGATCATGACGTCTACTACCTTGCCTCCCTTGAATATCATCATCGTGGGGATGCTCCGTATGCCAAATGATCCCGAGATCATCTGGTTCTCGTCGATGTTGACCTTGCCAAACGCGACTTTGCCGGAATATTCCTTCGCCAGCTGCTCTATTATCGGTGAGACCATCCTGCAGGGGCCGCACCACGGCGCCCAAAAGTCGACAAGCACGACTGGATACTTTGCAATCTCGACCTTAAAGTTAGAGTCGGTGAGAACTACCGGCTCGGTGAGGGCGGACATCATTGCCTTTGCAGCTGCTACTTTTTGCAGCTCGACCATCTTTCTCTGCTTGATCGCCTCAAGCTCGTCGTCGGAACTCATGTAGTGAAAAATTACATGGTAGTGGCTATAATCCTTCCGAGGCGATACCTAATTATTGTGTGATCGGCTTTTGGGATCTGCCTTGGAAAAGGATGACGGGACTGTCGAGCAGACTGAGGACAGGCCGGTGGAGCAGGACCTGGAAGCGTTGGGGGCAGAGCTCCAGTCTGTCAAAGACGAATTGAAAAAGGCAAGAGAATCCTCGGACGGCAGCCTCAGCAAGCTAAAGTACCTCATGGCCGATTTTGACAACTACCGCAAGCAGATGGAAAAGCAGGCTGCCTCAAAGGCAGAGTCTGCCAAGGCCGAATTATTGCTAAAGTTTCTCAACATACGCGACGACTATCTGAGGGCCCTGTCTGTTGCAAAGCAGGCCAAGACAGAAGCTGTTGTCATTGAGGGGCTGGAGGGCATACTGAAAAACATCGACTCACTCCTCTCCTCGGAGGGCGTTAGGGAGATCGAAACGGTGGGCACGCCCTTTGACCCGAACGTGCACGACGCCCTGGCGTACTCGGCCCGAGACGACCTAGAAGAGAACACCGTCACTGCCGAGATAAGGAAGGGCTACATGCTCAACTCAAATGTGCTCAGGCCCAGCATGGTCGAGATCGCCAAGAAGATAGTTAAAAATAGCGTCTCTGACATTAATGAACATGATAATCAAGGAGTCTGATAACAATGGGAAAAATAATAGGCATTGACCTCGGAACCAGCAATTCGGCGGCCTCAGTCATGATAGGCGGCAAGCCAACGATAATCCAGGCGGCAGAGGGCACTTCGGTAGGCGGCAAGGCGTTCCCGTCGGTGGTCGGGTTCACCAAAGACGGCCAGCTGATAGTGGGCGAGCCGGCGCGCCGCCAGATGATCTCGAACCCTGAAGGGACCGTCATTGCGGCAAAGCGCAAGATGGGCACCGATTTCAAGTTCAGGGTGTTTGGCAAGGAATACACGCCGCAGCAGGTGTCGTCTTTTATCCTGCAAAAGATAAAGCGCGACGCGGAAGCGTTCCTCGGCGAGCCGGTCGACAGGGCAGTCATCACCGTGCCGGCGTATTTCAACGACAACCAGCGCCAGGCGACAAAGGACGCGGGCGAGATCGCCGGCCTGCAGGTGGTCAGGATAATCAACGAGCCGACGGCCGCGTCGCTCGCGTACGGCCTTGACAAGGCAAGCAAGGACCTGAAGATAATGGTCTTTGACCTTGGCGGGGGTACGCTCGACGTCACCATAATGGAGATGGGCGGCGGCGTATTCCAGGTAAAGAGCACGTCCGGCGACACGCAGCTTGGCGGCACCGACATGGACAATACACTCGTCGAATACGTCGTGCAAGAGTTCCGCAAGCAGTCCGGCCTTGACGTCAGAATCGACAAGGCCGCGATGATGAGGGTAAGGGACGCCGCGGAAAAGGCCAAGATAGAGCTTTCAAACGTGGTCACGACAGAGATCAACCTGCCGTTTCTTGCCTACGACCAGCAGTCGGGGCCAAAGAACCTGATCCTGCAGCTGACAAGGGCAAAGCTCGAAGAGCTGTTAAAGCCGATAATCGACCGGTGCAGGCAGCCGATGCAACAGGCCATGCAGGACGCCAAGATGGCGCCGGCGGACGTCGACAAGATAATCCTCATCGGCGGGCCCACGAGGATGCCGATGGTGAGGCAGTTCGTGGCGTCAATCATGAATAAAGAACCTGAGCGGGGCATCGACCCGATGGAGGCGGTGGCGATGGGCGCGGCCGTGCAGGGCGCGATAATCGCCGGCGACGTTTCGACCGACATTCTGCTCGTGGACGTGACTCCGCTTACGATGGGCGTGGAGGTGCTGGGCGGGCTGAAAGAATCATTGATAGATCGCAACACCACGATCCCGACCAAAAAGAGCAAGGTGTTCACCACTGCGGCTGATTACCAGACCGCGGTGACGATACACGTCGTGCAGGGCGAGCGCCCGATGGCGACTGACTGCGTGTCGCTTGGCATGTTCAACCTGTCAGGCATCCCGCCGGCGCCAAGGGGCGTGCCGCAGATCGAAGTGACCTTTGACATTGACGCAAACGGCATAATGAACGTCGCCGCGAAGGACATGGCGACCCAGAAGGAAGCCAAGATCACGATAACCGCGAACAACAAGCTGTCGAAAGACGAAATTGAAAAGCTAAAGCGCGACTCGGAACAGTTTGCCGAAGCCGACAACAAGAAAAAGGAGGAGGCCGAGATCCGCAACGAGGCGGACAACCTCATATACGCGGCCGAAAAGCTGGTCAAGCAGGACCTCAAGGACAAGGTGCAACCCGAGCAGGCAGAAAAGGTCAACAAGCTCACGCAGGAGATCCGCGACGCGATTGCAAGCAACAACCTTGAAGGCGTCAAGGCCAAGGTGCAGGAGTTAAAGACTGTCCTTGGAGAGATCAGCACCGCGGCGTACCAGGGCGCCGGCGCAGCTCCGCCTGGAGCCGCAGGAGCTCAGGCAGGCGCTGGAGACGCCGGGGCAGGCTTTGCCGGCGGCCAGGCTGGCACCGCGGCAGGGCCAAACCCCAACCCGTGACAGAAATTGGGCAAAAAGCACGGTGAAAAGCAGTGAGCGGCAAGCGCGACTATTACGAAATCCTCGGCGTGCAAAAGGGCGCCGGCAAGGAAGAGATCAAGGGCGCCTACCGCAAACTGGCACTGCAGTACCACCCTGACAGGAACAAGGACAAGGCCGCGGAGGGCAAGTTCAAGGAAATATCGGAGGCGTACGCCGTGCTCTCTGACGACGACAAGCGCAAGCGCTACGACACCCACGGGCACGTCGGGCAGGAAGAGGTGTTCCGGGGCTCCGAGGCGAACTTTGACGAGGTGTTCCGCGACATGGGGTTTGGCGGCTTTCGCGACATATTTGAGCAGATGTTTGGCGGCCGGCGCGGCGACTTTTTCGGAGGCGACGACCTGTTTGGCTTTGGCGGCCGGAGAAAGGGCCGCGACATTATCTACGACATGGAGCTCACGCTTGAAGACGTCCTGAAGGGCAGGAAGGAAGAAGTCGACGTGCCACGCATGGGCAGGTGTGACGCCTGTGGCGGCACTGGGGCCGCGCCGGGCACAAAGGCGCGCAGGTGCACGGTGTGCGACGGGCAGGGCCAGACAAGGCGCGTCTACAGCCAGAACAGGTTTTCGACGTTTGTAACGACAGAGCCCTGCAAGACATGCCAGGGCCGCGGCCAGATAATAGAGCGGCCGTGCGGCAGCTGCCGGGGGGCAGGCAGTGCAAAGCAGGTGAAAAAGATCAAGCTGGAAATCCCGCCGGGAGTCGAAGAAGGCATGGCGTTTCAGATGCGCGGCGAAGGCGAGCTGTCCAACTCGGGCATACCCGGCGATCTGGTAGTAAGGCTTCACGTAAAGCCTGACCCAAAGTTTGAAAGGCTGGAGGACGGGCATCTGCTTTACAACCTGGAAGTAAAGTTCACCGACCTTGCGCTTGGAGCCGAGATTAAAGTACCGACGGTTGAAGGGCAGGAAAAGATCAAGGTCCCGCAGGGGACGGCCGCAAACGCCGTCCTCAAGGTAAAGGGAAAGGGGCTCCCGCGCTACGGCAGCTCTGGCAGGGGCGACCAGCTTGTGAGGATAAGCGTCAGGGTTCCGGGCAGGCTGAGCGAGAGGCAAAAGTCGCTCCTCAAGGAGCTCGACAGGGAGCTTGACGAGAGCTGAAACCATACTTTAAAATAGAATTTCTGCCCATTTTCTAGCATGTCTTCACCTTTTGATGAATGGTTTGGCAAGAGAAGGCGCACTGGATCCTGGTTCCCGGACATTGACGAGATGATGAAGGAGATGGAGAAAATGATGCAGGAGGCGTTCAAAAACATCGAGCAGCAGGTACCAAAGAACCTCATCAAGGAGCGCAAGATGGACGACGGCTCTGTAGTCCGCGAAATGGGTCCGATCGTCTATGGATATTCGGTAAAGATAGGCCCCGACGGCAAGCCCGAAGTGAGAAAGTTTGGCAACATCAACTCTTTCCCAAACGTCCTTGGCGGCGGCCTTGCAGTCAAGGAAGAGCGCGAGCCTTTGGTGGACGTCATAAAGGGCAAGGATGAATTGCGAATAGTCGCCGAAGTACCGGGCGTCAACAAGGAAGACCTGCGCGTGACAGCCGACGAAAGCACGCTCACCATCGAGTCGCTGACGGGCCAGCCGCGCTACCAGAAGAAGGTCGAGCTGCCGGAAACAGTGGACCCCAAAACCGCGAAATCGTCGTACAAGAACGGAATACTTGAAGTGTCGTTCAAGCTGAAAGGCAAGAGCAGCTCTGGCGTCAACATCAGCATAGAATAGCGCGCAAAACGATATTATATTCGCTACATAGCAACGAGCGTGTGCGGGGGTCGCCCAGCCCGGTCAAAGGCGTGAGATCAGATCTTCTGACGCGACGCTCAGATGTTGCAGTTTGACTGGGACACCTCATCCCTTAGGGGTTCGTGGGTTCAAATCCCACCCCCCGCACCTTTTTACTAGTAAGCCTTA
>CAYYYR010000011.1:0-13697 GCA_964476255.1 uncultured Nitrososphaera sp. | reverse complement strand
CCGCAGTAGCACGGCGGGCCGCCGGCGCTTTCCGCCACGCTTCCGTCCGCGCGTTTTATCGTATCAAGCACAATGTGGGAGGCGATGCCTATTCTCAAGGCTGGCTAGTTGTGTTTGTGCGAATAATAAAAGGGCTTGTTTGTGCAGCCCCGTACAAGCCGATGTTTGGGATGGCGGCTTTTGAGCTGGCGCGTGCCCTTCTACCTTAATCGTGTCCCGATAAAGCTATAAGCTTTGTGGACAATTTTTATGACAAGCTGCCCGCATTTTCGGCACAAAAAAGAATCACAAGATATGACTCCCTCCCCTCTCAGTACTGTCTTTGTTATAACTCGGCTGGGCGAGGTTGTAACATGACCGCGACTGTTGAAGATGCTATACAGGGATTCATTGCAACACAGAGAAAGAAACTGAATCCGTCACATAGCTCGGTCTACCTAAGAGGGGTTAAGACGACGATTAGAATCCTGGAAAAAGCACCAAGGGACTTGAACAAGGTGCAGCTAATGATAGACAAAAAAGAGGTGGCGCTAAATCAAGCAGATACTATGGAAAAGGGCGACATCCTGTATGAAGAATTGCAGGCGCTTGAATGGCTCCGCATGTTTCTAAGAGGGTCCGACCGTGAACGTGAAACATGGGCGCACCCCTGACATTAATTTTGTTGTAATAGTGGCTATCGCTCATGAGTATTTGCGACCTCTCGAAACTGCACCATACGATCATTGCAAGCGATGTGCGCGGCGCTGCAAGCCCTGCCTACGTTGTGGGTCCTGTTACGTCTGTCACCACTTTGCAGAAATGATCGAAAGGGCGGGCTTTTATCAATCCAAGATAACCTCCTTTCGGTAAATTTTACTTTGTGCGGCTGTCGATAGCGGGCTATTTCTTGGTTGCAGCCTTGGCTATGCTCGCCGCTGTCCAGCAACACGCGTTCGCCTATGAAGTCAATGGAGAGGCTGCGGAAGGGGTTGTCGACACTGTAAAGTCTGACGGCATCCAGCTCGTCAAGGATTTCAGCTCTTTCGTGCACGACATGATAGGCTGGCTGATTCAGGTCTTCCGGGTATTGAAGTAACTTGTTCTGTACTTAATGTCCTTGACTAACTGAGCGATGGCAACTTGTTTTATCGAATTCTGATTATTCTTGCCCTTGAGGGAATGCCAGAGCTATTGACAAGGTGAATATAATAGTATCCGGGGGGTGCCAATCGAGAATTCAAAGGTGCTTCTACAGTCACGTTACTGGAAGTATGGCTCTTTTTGGCTAGAGTGACAAGCCTCATATTCGAATCATAGTGGTGTGTTGTGTCCGGCAGCTTGACCAATGACGCTCTGGTAACGCTTGAACCATTGGAAGTTGGAATCGTAATGTTGCCACCGTACGCACCAACGGTAGGCGCTCCAGAGATCGACGGGCGCGTAGCAGAATAATAGCTTGGCCTAAAGAATTGTGTCCGAAGTTCCCAGCTACTGCGAGTAGGGGTGCTGCCTGCATTCCACACTCTACCATCGGGCAGGAGTAATGCCACCTGATGGTACGTCCTAGGCACAGCAGCCGAACTCAGGCTCGTCCATGTTTCTGCCACAGGGTCAAACATTTCCGGCACATTTCGATAGTTGGTCCGCGTGCCCTGTCCTGCCCCTCCAAATACTACTACCTTGCCGTCCGGCAAGATTACGGGGGCGGGGTATTTGCGGGCATACCTCAGCGACGCAACGGTTCTTACTTCCGGGTTGCCCGTGTTGAAATCGAGAATTTGAACTCTAGTGATGGCAGGATCTGCTGCCGTTGGTGATCCTCCTACGAGCAGGATCTTGCCTCTCTCTGACGTAGAGTTTCTTAATGGAAGCAATATCGTGGACCCATAGTGGCGATACGATGGCGAGCTATAACCGAGCCTCGACCACGAGCCTGTCGAACGGTTCCAGAGTCGTATGTCATCAAGCATGCCCGCTACAACAACATTACCAGTAGGCATCAAATGCATCCTTGGATAAAGGAAAAGATTGGGTGCTGCCCTGCTGTACGACTGCTGTCCAGCCCCAGTGCATGATGACGTAGCACTTACACCGACTGTGTATGTGCTTCCGCCACTCTCGGCCTGCTTTATGCTCCAAGTCTTGGTAGAGGGATTGTATATTTCTACTAGGCGATTGTGGTCGCCATACTCGTCGTAGCCGCCTGTGACCATTACCGTGCCATCCGGTAGAGTCACACAAGTAGGATACCAGCGACCATGTCTCATCGAGGCAACCTTGCTAAGCGTCCCTGTAGAGCTAACCTCGTATGCTGATTTTAACCCATGCCACTTGCCATTGCAGTTATCACTTGCGATGTCGTAGCGCAACGTGCCACCAGCGAGCAGGATATTGCCATTTGGTAGCGGTGCCTGGCCGGCGCAAAACAAGTCTTCACTCATAGAGACGTTTGTTTCATCACCTGTGCTTGGATTGAGGACTCTTGCCTCAAATGGACCGTCCTGATGGTTCGAATGATATCCAGAACCCGCAAAGTAAAAGATCCTGCTATTTGCAAGAGCAGAGGCGTGGATGGCGACGGTAGTTGTGTTCTGCCCAGAAGTCCATGAACCAGCAGACTGTGCCAATGCCTCTTCAACAAGCGAGACCGGATAGCCCTGTTGTCGCTTGTTAGTTTGTTTACCAGGCACGAATGCACCAATTCCACCGAGGAAAAGCATGGTTGCGCCAGTACCCAATATCTTCAAGAACTGGCGGCGTGTTACGTACACACAATGGAGACACGCACTTAGTATAAATGAGATACCAAGAAATCGTATTGATCTGCGGCATTAGAAAGAAGTACTGGAAGGGCTATCTGTCGGGCTGATATTCTGTTCGTATGCAGCCAAAGAACCACCCGGCGACTTTGCGATGGTCATGCTCTTAGCCTATGCGGGAACTTCAAGCATGCTGTTCTTCAAGGCGTTCAAGTCGCATTCCAGGCGTGTTAGCGCATCGGTGTAATTTTGTGATGATGAGCTCAATGTCAAAGATTGTTCAAGTCAAAGGCTCTATCACATTTCAGGTAACAGATTGGGATCTGGAAGTGGAAATAGACCGGCTGATAAGAGAGCGTTCCGGTCATCCAGCTGGCAAACCTATCCACACTATAGCAAATGGAAACGGACGCGGAACCGAGAAAGATGGTGGTACTGAAAACAGGGACAAGAGTTTCAAGATTCTAACTCGTAAGTTCTCAACAAATCAATTCTGCACTAGTGAGGCATTAGCCATTGCCAAGGCTGGTGGTGTCAATGTAAGCAGGAGTGCTTTTGGAAATTATCTGCAATATTGGAAAGAGCAAGGCAAACTTGTGAAGGACAAGAAGGAAGTCAGGCATTTTTTAGAGTCGGCTTTGACACCACTCCCGGCCATAGGTTCCGGAGAGTCAAAAGAAAATACGTCATAAGCAAAGCCGGGCACCTGGCATATCTCAAAAGCTTAGAGAACCCCTTGATGTATTGGATAGCCGTGAGGATTTTAGACAAGCTGAACAAGTTCAATGAGTATTATGACCCTACGTTGTTAGATCGCAGTCTGGAATTGCGTGAAGGGATAGATAGTTTGAAACTCTACCATCCGGATATCATAACTAGCAAGTCTGAAAAGCTGACTGAAGCGGAACATTTGCAAAAGGACTATGAAGAATATCTGCAAAATGAAGATGCTGTCATTGCTCAGGCCGAAGAGTTGGCTAGCTCAATTGCGGAGTACGAGGTATGGGCTTGCGAACAGAATAGGATGACGAGCTAACAGAACGCCCTAGAGTAGTACTCTGAGTCGTACAAGTTCTTAATACAGTCTTTTCAGGTTGCTTCTACTAAGAATGGCCAATTGCAGCAGGTGTGGCAAGAGCATTGCTTCAAAGTATGTAGTATGCCATGACTGCTATCAGACCAATGCCTATACCACACGAAAGGGCTATCCCAAGTTTCGAGATACAGGCGAGTATGTACACAGAGAGATTGCTGCGACAAAGGCCAAGAGAGACCTAAGACCTGGCAAAGTCATCCATCATAAGAACGGAAACACGAAGGACAATAGACCTTCAAACTTGCAGATACTCCCTAATCAAGCGGCTCATGCGCGCCTGCATAATACTGAAGGAAAAAGGAAAAAGAAACGAACGGGCTTCTTAGGTGGACTCGTCAGTTAGAAGAGCGATTTGCCTATCACTAACTGCCTCAAATGAGCTGTCCGGGTAGGGTTTTTTGGCGCAAAAAGCTATCTCCCGGAGCTAATTTTGACCCATAAGCGAAATAGTTCAAGTCACCCGATCAGCGCTGCAATGCCATGACAGCCTTTGAAACTCCGTTAACCTCATCTGAGGCTAACGGCAAGAAGGCACTCCGATAGCACCGTCATAGGCGCAGCTTGCCCTTCAGGTCCGGGGATTCCTTTACCAGCGATTCAAGGCAGACATCATGCCAGTGGCAAATGATGCGCTGGCCGTTGCTGAGCCTGGCGTATTCTTCATTTTCTACAATCGGCAGCTTGCAAAGATTGCAATAGTCGCCGATAGCACCTGCGAGTTTGACGCCATGCGAGATCTGCCAGTCTGTCCAGTCGGGCTTTATGGTCAGTAGGTGGTCCAAAACGACTGAATCGGTAGACTCTAATGTCATTGCACTTTGACAATCTTGCAGTACGTAGTTAAGCCTTCTGTTATCCATATCCATTCTAGGCTATCAGTCGACTTTAGACGCATCGCATGGACTATCTTTTCCGGCACCGTTGTCTTTAGCGACGGTGAATCCTTCTTCGCTGCCACAAGCTTTGAGCGTGGATGCTGGTATTTTGGCTTGGTCAAATGCTCCCAAATACACCTACGTAAAAATTATAACCCTGATTGGCTTACAGATAGGTCGAAGAAGGTCATTTTTGACGACTTTTGAAGGCTCACATCTGCGATTGTAGTGCATTATTCAATTCCTAACACAAGATTTAAAGGATGGCTGGCGACCTTATCGCAATATGCCAAAGAAAAGGGCGAGCAGAGGCCGGTCAAAGGGCGGCAAGGGCAGCTCTGGCACAGTTCATTGCAGCTCGTGCGGCGCTCTTGTTCCACGCGACAAGGCCAAGAAAGTCACAGGAAGGATAACGCTCGTAGAGCCGGCGCTCGCAAAAGAGCTGAGGCAACAGGGAGCATACATACCGTTGTCGACCGACGTAAAGTTCTATTGCGTGTCATGCGCAGTTCACAGGGGCGTCGTAAAAGTAAGGTCAGAGGCAGACAGGCGCACCACAGGCAAGCTCAGGTAAAGGACAGTTTTTTTGCAGTTGCAGCTATACGCTGTATCAGCGTAATGCCTGCCACTATTGACACTATTATCACGGCCCAGTACATTCCTGATTGTCCAGGAGATGCTAGGCCTAGAGGAATCATCCCGAATATCGCGAGGAGGAGCATCCGCTCGGCCCGCTCGCCAATGCCGATGCCTTTCAGTTCTACTCCCAGCGACTCGGCCCGCGCCCTCGTATAGCTGACAAGGATCGATATTCCAAGTGCTAACAAACACAAGAAGGGGTCTGCAAGGCCGCCAAAGGCAATGCCCGCGAAAATCACCACTTCAGATATCTTGTCAAAGGTCGAGTCGAGGAATGCGCCTTTCTTAGACGCCTGCTTTGTGACACGCGCGACGCTGCCGTCGACTATGTCAAAGAACCCCGAGATCAGGAGAAGCACGCCGCCAATGACTGCTGCCAGGTACAAGTCAACGCCGGTAATGAAGGCAGGAGAAGCGTACGCGAATCCTGCTGCAATCGATATCGCAAGGCCGACGCCGGTCCAAAAGTTTGCGGACAAGCCGGTAGAGGCAAAGCTCGTGCCCAGTTTGGTCATCGCGGGCTGGAGCGAATCCCTCAGCTTGTTGAGCAATGATTTTCCAACTGGATTCTTACATAATAGTTTATTCACAATGAAAAGGGAGGTCAGTCAAGCTTTTCTTTTGCCTTCTCGACCTGATATTCTGTCTCAAGGTCCTTATCGGGGTCACGGACTTTGTTTGCGACAGCTTTCGCTCCTGCCTTGACCTTGTCCGCGGCGTCTTCCACGTCGCCCTCGGCCTCTGTCTTCCTGTCGACCTTGTACTCTACCTTCTTTTCAACTTCAATGTCGGTCATCGCTATGGAAATTTTCTGAATCGGATTTATGGGCTTGTAGGAATTGAATAGTAAGATTTTTACGAACATTATTTTCTCGAGCATCAATCCAAATTCATTAATATCAAATTTTCACGTATATATCGAAACTGCAAGTGAGCGAGTGGGACATACGATCGGCGCTAGCAAAACTTGGCGTCGACTTCTGGGTCGAAGGCGGCAGCGCAAAGGTGCATGGAGCCGCACCGATAGGAGAGGCGACCGAAGGCGACTTCGCGTTCTGCTGGTACGGCGGAGAAAAGGGCGCGTCCTACATTGCAAAGTCAAAGGCAGGCGCAATACTGTGCAGGAGCGAAATGCAGGGCAGGGTGCACCCAAAGGGCAGGCAGGCGCTCATATTCACCGACAACCCCCGGCTCGTGTTCGTCCGCGTCCTGAACGAAATGCAGGGCAGGAAAAAATTGGCCGGCATTTCTCCAAGGGCGGCCATCTCCGAGAAGGCAAGGATAGGATCTGGCTGTTATGTCGGCGACTATGCTGTGATAGGCGACGGCTGCGTCATAGGCGACAACACTGTCATCTACGACAGAGTGTCGCTTGTGCAAAACTGCATACTGGGCAGCAACTGCGTGGTCCAATCAGGCGTCTCGATGGGCTCTGACGGCTTTGCATTTGAGCGCCACCAGACCGGCGAGCTGGAAAAGTTCCCCCACAGGGGCTATGTGAGGATAGGCGACAACGTGGAGATTTTCGCCAACTGTTCTATCGCTCGCGGCTCGCTCTCTGACACCGTGCTGGGCGACGGCACGAAACTTGACTCGCTGGTGCACATCGCCCACAACGTGGTAATTGGAAGGAACTGCGAGCTTACCGCCGGCACGATCATTGGCGGCAGCACGACCGTCGGCGACACCACGTGGACGGGCCTCAACTCCACCCTGAAGAACAAGATCAAGTTGGGGAGCAACGTGATAGTGGCGTCCGGCGCATCGGTGATATACGACGTGTCAGACGGAGACGTTGTTGCCGGCGTGCCTGCAAGGTCGATAAAGCACAAGGTGAACACCGACGAATTGTTCCTGATGGCAGGCCAGAAAAAGGCGACAGAAGCCTAGGCGCTTATCGACTCGATTACTTCCTTTGGCATCGGTTCGGACGTGACTTTTGGAGTGTTTTCCTGCTGAACCTTCAGCAGCTTGAATTCCTTGCCAAAGCACAGCTTTAGCACCTCAAACGCTTCGACGCTGGTCACCGAGTGGTTGAGCCTGCTCTGAAGCGCCCGGTATTCCGCGAGGCCCTTGATCGCATTTGACTTTAGGAACATCTTGCCCCTCTGCGACCAGAAAATGTTGATCAGCTCTATCTTGTCGTCGATCACGTCAGAGATGTCGTAGTACACCTGTGGCTTAAAGTCCCGCGTCACCGGGATTTCGTACGCGAGTATGTTCGGGATGAACCTGCCGGCCTCGATTGTCGACGCGGCAATCGCGCGGTGATCGTGGTGCGTGTCGCTAACCGAATGGGTTATCACGATATCAGGGTCCGCCTTTTTGATGAAAAACTCGATGTGGTTGATAAGCTCGCTGCTGAGCGACAGCCGTGTGTCTTCAAAGCTGTCAATCCACAGTCTTTTTGCCGCGATGAATTTTGCCGATTGCATGAGCTCCTTTGTACGCTGCTCTGGATCTCCTGATGCCGCCCCCCTTGTCAGCGTGTACATGAAAACGTTGTGGCCCTGCCGGGAAGCTTTTAGCAGAGTGCCGCCACACCCAAGTTCGATGTCATCGGGATGTGCTCCGATGGCCAGAATGTTCATCACGAACAGTGAACAGCTCGCTTATTTATCGAGTATCAAATCAGTCTCTGTCATAATATAGTAGACGATTCCTCTCGCCCATTCGCAGTTTATGCTGCAAAGCTACAATAAGATTTCACGCTAGCCGCATTGCGGTTACTCTTAAATCCATTGCAATCGGTATTGTTTCATTGAGGATGCTTGTTGTCCCCGTACTTGCAGTGCTGGCAATAGTGTCGACGGCAGGCATAGCCAGCGCGCAGTCGATCCCGCTCCCCCCGCCCTTTCCCGAAAGCAGCCTTGAAGAAACAAGGATAGCGGAAAATGACAGGACCCCGCCCAAGATAGAGATCCTGACGACAGAGCTTGCCGCAGGCAAGAACGTTTTCAGGGTGAGGATAACCGACGACTCTAGCCTGCAGGTAAGGGAGGTAAAGTACGTCCAGGACGGGCAGATAAAGGTCGACGGGCTGTTCCGCGACCAGAACGACGTCTACAAGGCGCTGATAGACATAGATCCGCCGTCAAGGATCGTCGTGGTCACCGCGGGGGACGCAAATGGCTACCAGGCGTCCACCTTCAAGGAGTACGACGTTTCCCGGTCGCAGGACGTGTTCACCCAGATAATGAACATGCTGTTGCAGATCCCGCGCTACTTCCAGAATCTTTTTGGTGTGCTGGCGTCCACATAGGATATAATAGTTTTCCCGTCGCGGCCAGTGTAAAAATTCACGTATTTTTCTTTCTGAACTCATTAATACGAAAATGGCGCCTTGAATTTCGCAGCGTATGACCTCAATACACAGCGGAAGGTGCGAATAAATTGGCTGACAAAGCATGGATCGCGTTATTTTTCGTCGTCATAGCCTTGTGGGCCCTTGTACTTACGTCGACTATTTACCCGTGGATATACGGCATAGAAATCCTGGTGAACACGGAACTTGACCTGACCTACTTTACCCTGCCCATACTCGGGTTCAACCTGATCTACGTGTTCATGCTCATCCTAGTATTTGCGCTGTACCTCGGCACCTACGGAAGGGTGAGGAACCACCAGATGAAGATGAAGAGAAAAGCGTCTGAAAGATTTCGCAGCCAGTCAGAGCTCTGCAGCATCGTCATCCCAGCGCGGAATGAAGAGAGCGTCATAAAGAGGACGGTGCTCAACTGTCTGCAGCAGACCTACCAGAACGTAGAAGTAATCGTCGTGTGCCACAACTGCGCGGACAGGACTTTTGACGAGGCAAAGGTCGAAGACCAGAGGGTTAAGGTGTTTGACCTGCAGACAAAAGAGGCCGGCAAGGGCATAGCGCTCAACTACGGCGTCGAAAAGTCGTCCGGCAACTACATACTCGTGCTTGACAGCGACGGGCTCTTGACCCGCGACTTTCTAGAAAACGCGCTGCCGCTCTTTGACGAAAACTATGCCGCTGTACAGGGGAGGTACATCGCAAGCAACAGGAACTTTAACTTTGTAACCCGGATGCTGGCACTTGAAGGCGACCTCTGGTCGACTCCGTTCATGAGCATAAGGAGCCACCTTGGCCGGCGCTGCCCGCTGGGCGGCACCGGGTACATTGTCAGGAATGACATACTGGCAAAGGTGGGCATGTTTGCAAACCACCTTGTGGACGACTATGAGCTGACGTTCAGGCTGCTGAGGAACGGCTACAGAATAGCCTACGCGCCGCTGTCGGTAAACTACGACGAAAAGCCGCCGACTCTGGAATTCATGCTGAGGCAGAGGGCGAGGTGGGGCAAGGGGTTCATCGACCTGCTTGGAACCAAGGTAGCCGAGCCGTCGGACATTATCGGCCACATCTACTGGCTCAACCCGATCGCGGCCATTTCCGGCCTGATTATGCTGATGGTCCCGGCGTTCGCCGCGCTCCACTACCTGATATTCGACTACTACCCCTACACCTACACGTACATACCGCTCACCATCTGGCTGGTGCTGACAGGCGTGCTCTTTGCCCTGCAGGGGGCCGTCCTGATAAGGCAGTACGGCCGGCGCGGCCTTGTGTACGCGTCCCAGATACCGGCGCTGACTCCGTTTTCGCACTACTGGTTCGTGGGCTTCCTCAAGGCGTTTGGCGTCAAGTCGTGGGCGAACACCAAGACTACGCACGGGTTCATGAATGAGACCAGGATCGAAAAGATCGTGGCGGGCGCGTCGTGACTCTATACCACAGAAATAGAATGAGCGTGTGCGGTTGGTAGAAATGCAGGTAGAAAGAAACGTCGACATCGTCACAGTCGCCGGCACCAGGCCGGAAATAATAAAGCTGTCAGAGCTGGTGCAGCTGCTGGACGGGCAGCACAACCACGCGCTGCTGTACACCGGCCAGCACTACTCTGACAACATGAAAAGCATCTTTTTTGACGAGCTAAAGATCAAGCCTGACTATGACCTGCGCTGCAACACGTCCGACATCGGCACGCTGAAGGAAAACATGGTGAAGTGGCTCCAAGAGGTCAGGCCTCCGTACGTGCTTGTCTACGGCGACACCAACTCCAGCCTTGCCGGGACGCTGGCGGCAAAGGAGGTCGGATCAACGCTTGTACACATCGAGGCAGGCCTGCGCTGCTTTGACCTGAGCGTGCCGGAAGAGCGGGCGAGGATACAGATCGACTCGGTGTCTGACTACCTGTTCCCGCCGACAGAGCTTGCAAGGACGTTCCTTTCGTACGAGCAGATCGAAGAGAACGTCTTTGTCACCGGCAACCTTGTGGTTGACGTCTGCCGGCGGCTGGCAAAGGCAGCAGACGAGCACGGCAGGCAGGACCTGCCAAGTGACTATATGCTGCTGACGATGCACAGGCAAGAAAACGTCGACGACCCGGCGCGGCTTGAAATGCTAAGGAAGCAGCTAGCTGGCATAAAGCACAAGATAGTGTTCCCGATCCACCCGAGGACAAAGAACAACCTTGCAAAGTATGGAATCAGCCTGCCAGACAACATCATCACGATAGAGCCTGCAGGCTACCTCGAATTCCTCTACCTGCTAAAGAACTGCCGGCTCGTAATGACCGACTCGGGGGGCGTGCAGGAGGAAGCCATCGTGCTCAGGCGGCCGTGCGTGACTCTGAGGCACGTTTCCGAGCGGTGGGAGACCCTGCTCTTGAATGCAAACGTGCTCTTCCCGCTGTACCGGCACGACTCGCTCAGCGATGTGGTCGACATGATGCTTGGCGCAAGGATTGACCGCAACCCATACGGCGAAGACGTCGCCAGGAGGATGCTCGAGCTGATAAAGAAGATCACAGTGTAAAATCTTCTGTAAGACTGGCATCTAGTGCTGCACCAGTAAGATGATTATGATGCCCGGCGGGTTGCAGATGCCATCTTAACTGTTAAATAATTTTTCATAATCTCATTACCGTGAATTACAATTCGATTGTCCTTGCGCTAGTCGCCACCCTTATTCTTGCAACGCCGTTTGCCGTGACCTACGGCCAGACGCCGTCCCAGCTCTTTGGATGCCAGCGGTACGGCGGCTCGATCCACTGCAGCCTCCTTTTGAACGAAATGGAAGGCTATGAAGTGATCGGCAACTCGACCGTGATACACCCGCTCACCACCAGCGAGACTATCTTTGTAGAGGGCAAGGTCGGCCAAGCAGTCGAAATGCGCGGACAGCACAGGGAATCGATAGAGATAATGAACGTCCCCGGCCTCATCCCGGAGCAGTTTTCAGTTTCATTCTGGCTCAGGCCGACGACGGTAGAGCCGTACGGCCATGTCGTTTCCCACAGCAACAGGGCCCAGACGTCGGGCTGGCAGTTTGACACGTTCAGCACCAGCGGCCCCGCCGGCGCCCCGGCGTCGACCCTCCGCTTCGGCGTCTTTAATTCAAACGGCACGCTCTTTTCGCCGGCCGACATTGTGCTCTCTCCGGACGCGCTCACCCACATTGCGGGGACGTTTGACGGCTCTACCCTGAAGGTGTACAAGAACGGGGCGCTTGCCGGCGAGACAGAGTTTGCCGGCGAGTACACCGCCGACCCCGGCGTGCCGGTGCGAGTCGGGTCCGCGGCCTACTGCTCGTCGTGCAACAGGTGGTCCGGCGTGATGGACGACCTGCGCATGTACGACAGGCCGCTTGTCGACCGGGAAGTCGGCCAGCTCTACAGCATGTCAGACATTTCCCCCGGTCTGATAGGCCACTGGAAGTTTGACGGCGGAACCGAAGACGCGCTCGGCCAGAACGGCGGCACGAGCACCACCATGCTGACCAGCATGGTCTTTGCCCCCGACGGCAGGATCTTTTTCACCGAAAAGAACACGGGCGCAATCAGGGTGATGACTGCCGAAGGCAGAGTCCTTGACGCCCCCTTTGCAGGAGTGGAAGACGTGTACGCCAGCTGGGAGCAGGGGATGCTAGGGCTCGCCCTTGACCCGGACTTTGAGGCCAACCACTACCTGTACGTCTACCACAGCGCGCTTGTCGGCACCGAAAACGGCGACGGCGGCAAGGTGGTAAACAGGGTGCTAAGGTTCACCGACAACGAAAGCGCCGGGGCCGACATGAAGGTGATAATGGACAACATCCCAGCTTCCAGGGGCTTCCACGCGGGAGGCGCGATGGCCTTTGGGCCCGACGGCAAGCTGTACATCACGGTCGGCGACGCGACAGAGCACATCTTTGCCCAGGACCCGTCGATAGTGCTTGGCAAGATACTCCGCATAAACAAGGACGGCACGATACCTTCAGACAACCCGTACCCGAACTCGCCCGTCTACACGATCGGCCACCGGAACATGTACGGGATCGCGTTTGATAGTGGAGGGACTGGCCTTGTCACGGAAAACGGCGACTTTCACTACGACGAAATAAACCTCATCAGCAAGGGCGCCAATTATGGCTTTCCCACTCTCCAGCCGCCCAACCTGCCGCCAGAGCGCGCTCACAACGACTCGGTAAAGCCGCTAAGGACGTACTGGGACGCGATAGCGCCGACCCAAATGATCTACTACGACGGCGACACGGTGTCGGAGCTAAAGGACATGTTCCTACTTGGCAGCTTTACAGGCGATATTTACGCGCTAAAGCTGAGCGAAGACAAGAAAAGGATTGTGCAGGAAATAAAGGTCGAGCTCAGCCACTATCCGTTCGTCCCGACCATCGGAATAGCCCAGTCGCCTGACGGCAGGATATACTACGGTGGCTACAAGATATACACGCTCGACTCGGTCGGCGAAAGGGAACAGGAGATCTTTACGGTGCAGGTCGACGCGCCTTCCGCAGTAGATGTCGCGGAGGTCAGGGTCGAAGAGGCGCGGAACAGAATAGTGATAGACGCAGGCATTAACGGCACCGTATCCCCGGACGCCACCCTGACTGCCAAGTTCCCGAGAGCGCTACTCAACAACGTCAGCGCTGTGGCGATAGAAGGCCAGCAGGACGCAGGCGACATTGAATTTGCAGTGGACGGCTCTGACCCCAACCACATATCAGTCACCGTCGGAATAGCGCCAGCCCTCGCAAACAACAACAGCCTGAGGCTCGTCATAGTCGGCACAAGCGTGGTGCCCGAGTTCCCGGCGTCCGCCCTGGTAGTTGCCGCGGCCTTTGCGGCAATCACCGCGGCTATGGCGATAAAAAGAAAGGGCTTTTGGGCCTAACTGGCTGGCACTATGCGGTAGAGGTCGCCGGCAAACGTCAGTATGTGGAGGAACCCGTCCGGGCCGGTTTCAATGTCGGTTATGCCGCCAAAGCCGGTCCCAAAGACGACGGATTCTGCTTCGTCATTGTTATCGGCAACCAGGTCC
>CAYYYR010000010.1:0-43283 GCA_964476255.1 uncultured Nitrososphaera sp. | reverse complement strand
AAGAAATGAAGGAAGAATCCCATGAGATTGAGGATCAAAGCAAGGACGAAGAGGAAGACGAAGAAGATGAAAGTGACGAGGAATAGTCACCATCATCCGTAACTCCCTGAAACCTGGCGTAATAATCTAGCTGCTTGTGGTCCTGTCAAATCTGCGCATAGACAAGCGCTATAAGTAAATTAGGCATACTGGCTATGAGGACATATTTACAATGGCGTCAATTAAGGTACACAAGAGAAACGCGACGTATGTAGATTTGGCTAATCTAGTGGAAGAACTCAGCAATATAGGGCTAACTGAAATTTTGAAGAAATATTACAACAAGCCGTTTGAACACGAAGCCAAGAGCATAGTTGACAGACTGAAGCGACACGATCAACAGACGTATTGCATATGCGAAAATTGCTACAAGCCTTTTTGTCAATCCCATTCTGTCAAGTTTAATGATCGTTATTACTGCAAAGAACATGATATTTCTCCGAGGCCAGAGAAGAAGGGATTTCATTTATTTCGATAGCGTAGTCTCTTACAATTGACTTATCATAAGTAGTGATTATGGTATGGGGTCGGAATAATCATTATTCGTGACGCTCACTTCAACTAATCCATGACCTTCAGAGGTGGTAAAGTGGCAACAGGAATGATAAATATGGCGAATAGTGATTTATCGGCCCTGCGCTGAGGTTTTGAGTGATTCGCAGATTACGCAAAGTAACTTGTACAGAATTTTTTCAGGCACATAAAATCCGTATTCCTTACGATCATCAAATTCCTTTTGCCGAGCAAGAAGAATACCAAGATATGCCCATTCATCTCGTAGAAATGCTTCAGCGCGGCCGCTCTGATAACTCGGGTCTGCCACGATAGACCCTTTTCCTTCAATACCAACAAGAAATCGATAATATACTGCTGAGCCCGCTTTGGGTCTTCAGTTACTAGCGCCTCAACATCATATAGGTTCCGGAATAACATGAAGGCCTTCAAGCTGGAAGAATAGGCTTCTTTGGTCTTTTCAGCCCTGCGTGATTCTATGAATAGCCTGTAAGGCTGACCCGATAAGATTAGTTGAGCCGTCGGCACTTCCTTTTTCTCTACGGTACCTAGGGTGGGAGGGTTATTTATTGACAGCATATCTAGAGTCTAAACTCTTTTATTGGCTCTAACCTTTTTTTCTATCGTTGAGGCTCATAATCTATACCGGTAAGGGCGGAACGGGCAAGACCGTGACTTCGTGTGCAACTGCCATCAAGTTGGCTGAGCAAGGCTCCAGGACAGTGGTGATTTCTGCAGACCCGGCGCACACGCTGAGCGATGCCTTCATGATTCAGGACATAAGCTATGACCAGCGACAGATTCTCCCAAACTTGACCGCTCTCCAGATAGATCCGGTGACAGAAATGAGCAAGCAATATGACCCCATATTATCATATATGGCCGCGTTATTCTCGGCAAAGGGCATAGACGAGACGCTTGCTTATGAAATCGCGATGCTTCCGGGCATGACACAGTTGTTTTCATTGCTAAAGATAGAGGAGGTTGAGCGGACCAAGTCATTTGACGCGGTGGTGCTTGACATGCCTGCGTCCGGCGAAGCGCTGCGCTACCTATATTTCCCAAAGCTTGTTGGGAGCATTGGCCGCAAACTTACCGGCCTAGCCGGCCTCTTTTCGGGCTTTGCAAGGATATTTCAGCCTATAGCCAAAATACCCGCCCCCACCAAGGATGTGATAAAGAGTGAAATGGACTTTTTGGACAGGCTCGATGCACTTGCCGATATCATTAGGAACAACGAGATTACTAGCATCAGGCTGTTAGCAAATCCCGACACGTTTAGCATAGAGAACGCCAAGCGGGCACTCATGTCGGCTAGCCTCTACGGGATCAATGTCGACATGGCCGTGATAAACAAGATAATGGCTGGCTCGTCTGATGGATATTACGCTAAGTGGGCCAGTTACCAGCAGTCGAAAGTAGAGGGGGCCAAGGCCAACTTTTACCCCTTGCCCATAAAAGAAGTTCAGCTCTACGGCACAGAACTTCGCGGTATTGAAATGCTGCGCAAACATGGCGAAGTGCTGTTTGGAAACGACGATCCGGGAAAGATATTCTATCGTGGCAAGACCTACCAATTTGTAAAAGAGGGTACCGCCATTAACATGACTGTGCAGGTTCCATTTACAGAAAAGGACGATTATACAATTGAGCGCTACGGTGACCAGCTAACGATAACAGTCAGAACGCCGATAGGCCAGATAACCAACATCGTGCCCCTGCCCATTGCTACAGCAGGAATGAAGCTCGCGAGGGCAAAACTATTGGATCACGAGCTGAACGTGTTATTCGAAAAAGCCGGGACGCCAGCATAGTCTTTGATGTTGCAGCCGCAAATCCTCCACACTCCTCTCTATTCCGCTGTTGCACTAAATTTTTTATTCTGCATTCTTTCCTTCAACATTGAGGCAGCTATCAGGACTCCAATTCCCACGAAAGTTGATCCCAAGACTATAATAGATACCATCGAATTGACCTGTTCTACCGCTTCTCCATTAGGTAACTGCATTGGAGTAATTGTATTTGACAGCCCTGTCAAAAACTCGACCACATTTGCTGGTATCCATGACCACATAGTTACCGCAAGGATGTGCACAACCTGATTGACCAATGACCACACAAAGTCTGCGGTATTCCATAATTGGTCTATGAATTCTTCTATAGCAACCATCTGTTTTCCTATCCTAAGATAGGTGGTATTGTAACTAGTAGTTAAGACAAGTGGAATGTTTTTCTAGGGAATAGATCTTATCTAGCTATCAGGACAGGGAAAAATGACTATTTTCATCCGAATATCTGCAGACAGTGGATCTCTTGCTCATATTGTTGTGTAATTCGAATCATAGGATCTTTTGTACTAGCAATCGGAAATCACGAGGTTGACGGTAAAGAAATAGCTTTCAACTAACCGGTCGGCATGATCTGTGCAGTGTTTCTTTCTGGCGATCAATTAGAAACGAGCTCGACATCATTCGTGTTAACCTTCAAAGTCTAACTGGTGAATAGACAATATGCTTCCTTAGGAAAAAAGAGTTTATATTATAATGTAACTTGAGTATTCTTGAGAAATAATGCCAATAGATCCAGACTTTCCAAGGAATCATCAGGTGATAGGCAAGATCATGCACTCGGATGGTGAACACTTTCACTTCGTGTGGGGACCAGGAGCCGCCAAAGAAGCTGCCGAAAACGAAGAGGTCAAGGCAGCTTATGAGCACAAGGGAGAGCAGCTGGTCCCGATCGGCGTGAGCGGCACGATGGTCGCCGTAGACTGGGACGCCTGCGTCGCCGACGGCGCGTGCATCGAAGCCTGCCCGGTGCAGGTATTCCAATGGTACAGAACCGAGCACGACCTTCCAGCAGCTGAAGCTATAAAGCAGACGTTTGCCGGGACCGGCAGCTCTGTCAAGGAAGAGCGCAAGGACTACACCGACAAGGCAGACGCCATCAGGGAGCACGACTGCATCTGGTGCATGGCCTGCGTGTCAGTGTGCCCGCCGCAAGCAGTCAAGGTTGACCAGTCGAATCTGGAATTCCACGAAAAGGCTGCGGGAACGTTCAACGAGGCACTGTCAAAGGGAAGCGCGCCGCCACCGCACGCGCACTAGCTCTTTTTTCTCTTCTTTTATATTTCTCATCCATTACTGGACAGGTAGTTGCCGGTAGTCTCTGACTCGTACATGGGCATATTCATGCCGCCCGACATCACGTTCCGGATAAAGCAGTTCATGGCTGCCAGGGTGGACTTTCCCTTCATAAAAAAGGACGAAATGGTGTCGGCGTTCTACCTGCTCGGCAGGGAACACGGGGTCGCCGGCGAACCGGAGGTAAAGGCGGCGACAGACATTGCAAGGAGGACGGTCGAGCAGGCGGCAAAGGACATCCGGCTCTACACCGCCACGCCGCAAAAGATGGACGCAAGGTTTACGCGGGAAAACTATACCAAGAGGTCGCTCCAGATAGTAGTCGACAGTGGCGCACAGGCGGACCTCGATAAACGGGTCGCCGGCGACCCGGCGATACTGTCGGACTGCTTTGCGCAGCACGTCGCATACCACGAGCAGGGGTTCTTTTTCGAGCTCTTCCAGCCCTTCAGGGCAGATCAGGTGCCGCCCGCGCTGAAAGACAAACTTGAAGGGAGGATGCTCCTGCTCGGCTTTAACGTGAAGGACAGGCAGGCATTGCAGTTCAAGAGCTCGCTTCAGCCCTTTTTCGAGTGGATGCTAAAAGTTTGAAGTGTGGTCGATTACCCGCACCATGTGCTTGACGTCAAAGACCATCACTTCTTTTGGAAGGTTGATCGCAAGTACGCGTTCCTCCGGCGGGTTGTAGCGTAACACGTGGACCAGCGCGCCTGATTTTCCCAGCCTCCTGCCCGTTCGCTTCTCAATCACTATCTCCGGGTCAAAGAGCGCGTCGAATGCGAAAAAGTATGTCCCGCCCCAGACGTTCACGGAATACTCGACCCTGTAGTAGGGGACCGACATCCTTGGGTACAGCAGCGCGCTTGCGGTATGCAGGTTGTCCTCTTCGTCGTACATCCTGCCGCCGTGGAAGTTATCGACAAACGGCATCTTGGCATAGACCGTGGAATTGACTGATTTCCTTGCGCATATCGTTTCGTAGCGCTTGAATTCCTGATCTGGCATCGTTGCCGGGCCGTACTTTGCGTCGTCGTGCAGGATTATCTTGCGGTTGACGAGGAACCTCTCTTTCGACTCTAGCAGGCGCCGGATGTTTTCAACAAACTGGTGCTCGTTGCATTCGTACAGCGGCATTTATCCGCCCACGCCCTTGATCACTTTGGAAATCGTCATCTTTGATCCACAAATCGTGATTATCGGGTCCTTTGGGTACGCGTCGCCGATCTCTTCAGAGACGCTGATCGTTTCGGCGCCCCTGACGTAGAGCATCTTGTTCCAGAATTTCCCGTCGGCAACTATTGTGACGGTGTCTTCGAGCAGGAATCCGATCTCAGAAAGGCTGGCCTGCACCCTCTCCAGCGGCACAAGCACAGAAATCGACTTTAATCTCTGTACGCCTTTCACGCCATTTATTCGCGTCTCAAGTATAAAAATCGGTCGCGCCTGTTAACGTATAATAGTAAGAAACCAAGAAAAGCTGTCAGCGCGGATGTGGCAGAGTGGTCTTCTACCCTTTTGAAAAGGGAGGACACAGTAATGCGTCGGCCTTGAGAGCCGATTCGCCTTCGGGCGATCAGGAGTTCGAATCTCCTCATCCGCGCCTTTAAATTCTTCTTGTAGTCTCGTGGTGCTGCTTGTACTTTACCCGCTGGCTGTGCTCAGACTTGATACGCCGATCAAGCCTCGCGATCAGCTCCTTTGACGCGGAGATCGGGTCATAGCCCACAGCCTTTGCGTCTATCACGCCCCTGGAAGTGATGAGCCTTGCCCTGATCGAATACTTGCGGGTCTTGTGCTTGTCGGCGTACACTACAACCGACCGCACGTCTCCAAGCTTGCCCTGAATCTTTTTCAAAAAGCGGGTCAGCTGTTCCTGTATTTCCGCGCGGTCCTGCCAGTCTTCAAGATGCGCCACGTGGATTACGGGTTCGTTGCTCTTTCTTGGGAGGACGAGTTCGAGCACGTCCTTTGGAGTCACGATTCCCATCGGCCTGCCGTCGCCGACAATGATGACTTCTTCATTCCGCTTAAAGTGATCCGCCAGTGAGTTGAGCCTGGTCCCCCGCTCTACAGAGATGGTCCTACGCATGATGTCCTTTACTTTGACATCCTTTATCGCCGCGGTCCCACCTGAAATAGCCGCAGATTTGCTCGTGCGCTCAGTCGGGGTGGCGATTATCTTGCCCACGTCGAGGATGCTGAGCGTGCCCCGAAGAACTCCCTTTGTGCTTATCACCGGCAGGCGGGAGATGTTGTATCGCCTCATCTTTGCGACGGCGTCAGAAAGTGGTGTATCTTCTTCAATTACAATCGCGCCGGACATGACCTCGTCTACTATGGCGTGCCCAAAGTCTGCCGTCGATACAATGTCAGTTTCGCTGAGAATGCCGGCAAGAACACCCTTTTCTACCACTGGCAGAGCTCGGTTCCCGCTGCCGATGACGAGTTGCGCCGCCTTTTCTATCTCGTGATCCGGGCCAACTGTCGAAGTGTTGACGATGTAGTGCTTCAGCTTCGAGGACGGCTGTGCGCTGGAATTCAAGAGCTGCTTTGCAAATATCATGCCGGTGTATTTGCCGTCCTCAATAACCGGTATTTGGTTGATCGACTTGGAGGCCATCATGTGAAGCGCCCGTGAGACCGTGTCTTCAGACGAAAGTGTAAAAACGTCCTTTACCATTATTTCTGATACTTTCATTCGAATAAACACTCTTGGGCTTAGTATTTTAAAGGTTCACATTTGCCTGCTGGAATAGGTTATAATGCGCCTCCCGCACCAAACTTTCCGATGGAGAAGGAGCGGAGGCTTATTGTCGTAGCAGTGGCAGTCGTAATCGCAGCCTCAGCGGCGACCGCGATTTATGCCCCGTCTCAGACTACGCTCCAGATACCAGAGCCGGGACAGAAGGGAAACTCGACGAGCCCCGGAGTGCAAGTGCTGGCAGAGAACCTTGAAGTGCCCTGGGCAATAGACATTGCGGACGACGGCAGGCTCTTTTTCACAGAGAGACCCGGCAGGATTAGGGTTATTGAAAACGGCACGCTGCTCAAGGACCCGGTCGCGTTTATCAACGTCGAGCAGAACGGCGAATCAGGGCTCCTCGGACTAGCGCTCCACCGCGATTTTGCAGAGAACCACCTGCTCTACATTTACCACACTTATTCGAACGGCTCGGCCGTATTTAACAAGGTGGTTATGCTCACCGAAAGGGACAACCAGATCGTTGAATCGCAGGTCATAATCGACGGGATCCCGGCGGCAGACAGGAACGACGGCGGCCGGATCAGGTTCGGACCCGACGGCATGTTATACATTGCAACTGGCGACGCCCGACAGGAGGAGCTCGCGCAGAACGGCGGGTCGCTTGCAGGCAAGATCCTCCGGCTCAACCCCGACGGCACGATACCAGAAGACAACCCATTTGAAGGCTCGCCTGTGTATTCCTACGGCCACCGCAACGTCCAAGGGCTTGCGTGGCACCCTGTTACGGGCGATCTCTACGCAAGCGAGCACGGGCAAGAGGGCAAAGACGAGATAAACCTCATTAGGCCCGGCGCCAACTATGGCTGGCCGATTGAAGAGTGCGACGCCGAGCGCTTTGAAGAGCCGATTGTGTGTTTCAGCCCGGCGATAGCCCCCGCAGGGATGGCGTTTGCAGCCTCCGACAGACTCGGTTACGAGAACGACATACTGCTTGCGACGCTAAGGGCGCAGCAACTGCGCCTGATCGAGCTAGAATCCGGAACCGAAACCAACGTTCTGACTGGGTTTGGCAGGATACGGGACGTTGTCGAAGCACCCGACGGCTCGCTCTACCTTTTGACGAGCAACAGGGACGGCAGGGCAATAGCCGACCAGAGCGATGACAAGATTTTAAGGATCACCGGAGAATAGCATGGTGGCAGTATGAAGTTCTACGAAATGAGCAGGGGCGAGCGCCTTGACTACCTGAAAAAGGCCGCCGGGGTGGCCGACATTGAAGCGATGCTCAGGCCGCTCTCGTTTGACGACGCAGACAGGATGGTGGAGAACGCGATCGGCATCATGTCAGTGCCGATGGGGATCGCCATCAATTTCGTGATAAACGGCAGGGAGCTCCTTGTCCCGATGGCTATAGAGGAGCCGTCGGTGATTGCTGCAGCCAGCAAGGCGGCAAAGATAGCAAAAGCAAAGGGCGGCTTTACCGCCGAGGCCGGCGACTCTCTCATGATAGGGCAGGTGCAGGTCGTAGACGCCAGCAAGGGCGCGATGCAGAAGATAATAAAGAGCAAGAAGCAGCTGCTCGCCGCCGCCAATGCAAAGAGCAGGTCTGTCGTCGCAACAAACCTGCAGGTCAGGCAGCTGTGCGACGAGAGCCCGAACAGGATGGGCAACATGCTGATCGTCGAACTAATCGTTGACACAAAGGACGCGATGGGCGCAAACGCGATAAACACGATGTGTGAAGCGATAGCACCACAGGTAGCCGACATTACTGGGGGCGAAGTGGTGCTCAAGATACTATCCAATTACGCGACAAAGAGGATGGTGCGGTGCAAGGCTGTCTTTGACAGAGAGGAGCTGGGCGGCAGTGAAATCGTAAAGCGCATTTTGTACGCCTATGCGCTGGCGCATTCCGACGTCTACCGCGCAGTGACGCACAACAAGGGCGTCATGAACGGGATAGACGCTGTCGCGCTTGCCACTGGGCAGGACTTTCGGGCGATTGAAGCAGGGGCGCACGCCTACGCTGCAAGAGACGGCACGTACCGGTCGCTTACAAGGTGGCGCAGGACAAAGGAAGGCGACCTTGCAGGCGAAATCGAGCTGCCGCTGGCAGTTGGTATCGTAGGCGGAGTGGTCAACGCCCACCCAACTGCGAAACTTGCACTCCAGGTTCTGGGCGCAAAGAGCGCAAAGGAGCTGGCGATGGCGATGGCCGCTGCCGGCTTAGCGCAGAACCTTGCTGCAATACGAGCGCTGTCCGCAGAGGGCATCCAGGCCGGCCACATGAGGCTGCACGGCAGGAAATTTGACAAGTAAATATATATCCTGTAAAACGCCTTGCTGATAGT
The DNA here is from genome assembly GCA_964476255.1 of uncultured Nitrososphaera sp. Lineage (GTDB taxonomy): Archaea > Thermoproteota > Nitrososphaeria > Nitrososphaerales > Nitrososphaeraceae > Nitrososphaera. The sequence goes on along the minus strand of CAYYYR010000010.1, from coordinate 34,533 downwards.
TACCAATGCCTACGGTAAAATTTGCAATCCCAAAGGGGAGCATTGAGGAAGTCACGTTCAAGCTGCTGGAACAGGCGTGGCAGCACGTGAGCGGCCGGGGCCGCACATACAGAGTGAAACTTGGCGACCCCGAGATCGAAGTAAAGATCTTGAGGCCGCAGGAAATCCCCACCTACGTGCAGGAAGGCTTCTACGACGTGGGCATCACAGGCAGGGACTGGATACTTGAGGCAAAGGCCGACGTCGAAGTTTTGATCGACCTCGAGATCGGGCGCGTAAAGCAGGTGATCGCAGTCCCGTCGAGTTTCCCATACAAGAATTTAGACGAGATGATTGCCGACTTTGCAAAGACAGGCAGGACGCTAAGGGTGTCGTCCGAATACCTCACCACCACCTCGCTCCACTTCAAGGCAAGCGCCGCGTACAAAAAGGCGTACAGCAATGCCGATCCAATGATAATCACGCCGTGGATGAGGATAGGCGATAACAAGAAGGTGGAGATATTCCTCTCGTTTGGCGCGACAGAGGCCAAGCCGCCAGAGGACGTCGACGCGATTTTCGACATCACCGAGACAGGCACGACGCTTGCCCAGAACAACCTCAAGATAATCGATACCGTGGCCGAGTCGACCGCGGTGCTCGTGGCAAACAAAAAGTCGCTGAAGGACCCGGCAAAGAGGGAAAAGATTGCCGACATGATAGCGCTGTTGAGGGGCGTCGTCGACGCGAGGAAAAAGCTCCACATATTTGTCAACGTCAAGAAGGAGAACCTTCAGAAATTGCTCAAGGAACTGCCGGCCCTCAAGAGGCCGACTGTCAGCCCGCTTTCAGAGGAAGGCTGGTACGGCGTCAACACGGTAATCGACAAGAACGAGTTTATCAGGGTAGTGCCCAAGATGAGAAAGCTGGCTCAGGGCCTGGTGGTACTGGAGCCAAAGCAGATACTGCCGCTTGATGAGATAAACTTGGACGGATATTCCTGATGAAGATTATCAACGTCGCAGAGCCGGCAGCCGAAGCCGCGCGGCTGCGCAAGGCAACTGCGATGCCAGAGTCAATTTTTGCAGACGCGATGGCGATAATGAAGGGCGTGGCAGAGCAGGGCGACTCTGCCGTTCTCGATTACACCGCGAAATTTGACGGCGCCCGGCCCGGCTCGCTCTTGGTGAGCAGGCAGGAATCGAAACAGGCCTACGGCCGGGTCACGAAAGAGCAGGTAAAGGCAGTCAGGCTGATGAAGGAGAGGCTGGCAAAGAGCGAGCTTGCAGTGCTGAAGCGGCTGAAGGGGATTTCAGTGTCATCCGGCGGCGTGAAAATAGATCGCATGGTAAAGCCTGTTGCAAGCGTCGGCTGCTACATCCCCGGCGGCAAGGCTCGCTACCCGAGCACGGTGGTAATGTGCGCGGTGCCGGCCAAGGTCGCCGGCGTAAGGAGGATAGTCGCGATTTCGCCTCCGAGAAAGGACGGCACCATCGACCCGCTGACGCTGGTTGCAGCGGACATTTGCGGAGTCGACGAGTTCTACAAGGCAGGCGGCGCGCAGGGAATAGCCGCGCTGGCTTATGGAACTCAGTCAATCAAGCCGGTAAGCAAGATAGTTGGCCCCGGCGGAATGTTTGTCGCCGCCGCAAAACTGATCGCTTCTGGCAGCGTTTCCACGGACATGGTGGCCGGCCCGACAGAGCTTTTGATTTATGCTGACGCGACGGCCGACCCGCGGCTCATCGCCATCGATCTGATCTCACAGGCAGAGCACAGCATCGACACGATCTGCGGCCTGGTGACGGCATCTGAAAAGCTGGCGGCTCAGACGCAGGCGCAAGTGCAGTCGATGGCTGAAAAGGTTACGCGGTCGGACATTGTGAAATCCAGCCTGCAGGACAACGGCTTTGTCGCTGTCTGCAAGAACGAAGGCGCGTGCGTCGAGTTTGTAAATGAATTCGCGCCGGAGCACCTTGAGATAATGAGCAAGAACGCCGACGCAGTGGCAAAAAAGATCGATTCGGCCGGGCTCGTTCTGGTAGGGAGGTACGCGCCGTCGTCTGCAAGCGACTATTCCCTTGGCTCGAACCACGTGCTCCCGACCCTCGGGTTTGGCAAGTCCCGGGCGTCATTGTCGGTGCTGGACTTTGTAAAGCTTGTAAACAAGGTCAAAGTGACAAAGGCGGGGCTGGCAAAGGTGAACAGGTCGGTAAAGGAAATGGCGTCGGCAGAGGGCCTCCTAAACCACTATGAGGCTGTGAGGGCGAGGACAGATGAAGTATAGCCTTGACGGCAGCATCAAGAGGATCGCCAGGCTCGGCCACTACACAAAGCCGGAAAAGATAAAGGGTACGATAAAGCTGGACTCTAATGAAAATTTTGCACTTGACAGAGAATTTGTCGCCGGCGTCGCGGCCGAAGCGGCAGGGCAGGTTGACCTGAGGGAGTACCCGCTTGACCAGCTCGAAGAGCTCTACTCCCGGCTTGCCAAATATGCAGCCGTCAACGAAAAGTGCGTGGCGGCAGGCAGCGGCTCTGACCAGGTAATCGAGCTTTTGCTGTCGACTCTGGGCGGCAGGCGCGCGACGGTGTTTGCGCCCACGTTCTCGTACTTCATCAACAGGTGCGAGCTCCACGGCATCAAGGTCGACCAGTTGCCACTCTCGCGCGACTTTACGCTTGACAAAAAGGCATTTGTAAAGAGCGCGAAAAAGTCTGACCTCGTCTACCTCTGTTCGCCAAACAACCCGACGGGCAACCAGCTTGGCAGGGAAACTGCAATCGACATCATCGATTCGCTGGAAGGCAAGCTCGTGCTGGTTGACGAAGCGTACGTTGATTTCGCCGACTACTCGCTGTCGGCCGATGCCACGAAACGCGACAACGTGGTCGTGCTCCGCACGCTTTCAAAGGCGTTCGGGCTCGCCGGCGCAAGGGTCGGCTACATGGTGGCGGGCGAAAAATTCGTCCGCATGTTCAGGTCGACGATCCAGTCGCCGTACCCCATAAGCACGCTTTCGCTTGCAATCGCGTCTGGCGTCCTTGCCCGCGCCGACCACGTAAGGCAGACGATCAGGGCGGTAAGGGATGAGCGTGACAGGGTGTTTGCCCGGCTGTCAACGCTGGACGGCGTCAGGACTTTTCCATCGGACGCCAACTTTCTCTTTATCGAAGCCGGCAGGAACTACCAGCCGATTTCAAAGGCTCTCAAGAGCAACGGCATCATAGTAAAGATGCTGGGCAGCGTCGCCGGCCACCGTGGCTGCATGAGGGTCACGATAGGCACCCGGGAAATGAACGAAAAGTTCCTCCAGTGCGTAGAAGGGTCGCTCTGATGTTTGATTGCGCGCTTTTCGACATTGACGGCGTGCTGGTCGACATCCGCAAGTCCTACAACGCGGCCATCAAAAAGACCGTGGAATTCATGCTCAGGTCGATCGCCGGCGGGTCCTTCCGCGGCCTTGTCACCGACCAGCTCATCCTGAAATTCAGGCAGAGCGGCGGCTTTAACAACGACACCGACACCACCTATGCGATAACGCTCGCAATGCTTGCCGGCGCCCTAAAGAGCGTTGCAGAGGGAAGGAGGTTCTTGATCAAGGTTGCAAAGAGCGCCGATGAAACTGGTTATCTGTCGGTGGAAAAGTTCCTTGCCGGCTATGGTATCGAGAAGTGGAAAAAGTTGCTGGCCTATCCGGCGCCCGTAAAGGACAGCATGCTCGCAAGGGTGTTTGACGAGCTGTTTTACGGGCCGGACCTGTTCAGGAAGCAGAACCGCCTGGAGCCAGAGTACTGGGCCGGCGGCAGGCCGCTGATAAAGAACGACAGGCTCGCGGTAAGCGCAAAAACGATGAATAGGCTGCATAAAATGTTTGGCGGCAACCTGGCCATAGTCTCAGGCAGGAGCAGGCTTGCCGCGGAATATTCGCTCAGGCCGGTGATGAAATATTTCAACATTGATGCCTGTGTGTTTCTGGAAGACGAAAGGCGCGAGTACGCCAAGCCGAACCCCTATGCGATAAAGCGCGCGATGGAAGTGATGGATGCAAGGAGCGCAGTCTATGCCGGCGACTCGGCCGAGGACCTGCTGATGGCAAGGCGGGCAGAGAAACAGGTGGGCGCAAAGATAGCGTTCGTCGGCATTTACGGCAACAGCCCCCAGCCGGCAAAGACGGCGGCGCAGTTCAAGCATGAGGGCGTTGAGGCGATCGCAAAAAATGTCGACCAGTTACCGAACACGATAAATAAGGTACTGGCAGTTTAAGACAACGTTGGCTGCTGCAAGGAAGGCGAAGATTGAGAGGATTACAAAAGAGACCGCGGTAACCGTCCAGATAAACATCGATGGCACCGGCAAGACCAGCATAAAGACAGGACTCTCGTTCATTGACCACCTCGTCACCGCGATCGGCAAGCACGCCATGATAGACATCACTCTTGATGGCAAGTCAAGCGACGGCATCGTGCACCACCTCGCGGAGGACGTCGCGATCGCGCTGGCGCAGACGATAGACAAGGCGCTCGGCGACAGGGCGAAAATCGCAAGGTTCGGCTATGCGCTCGTGCCGATGGACGAAGCCCTTGCGTATGTTTCAATCGACCTGGTAAAGCGCCAGTACCAGAAGGTAGAGCTAAAGCTGACCCGCGACAGCATCGAAGGGATGCCGAGGGAAGACCTTGAGCACTTTGCAAGGTCGCTCGTGCAGAACCTGAACGCGTGCACCCACGTGGTAGTGCACTATGGCGACAACGACCACCACAAGGTAGAGGCGGCGCTCAAGGCGTTCGCGGTCGCGCTTCGCATGGCCACCGCCATAGACAGCAGGAGAAAGGGCGTGCCAAGCACAAAGGGAGCGATGTGATTGGCAAAAATAGCGATATTTGACTATGGCGCCGGCAACCTGTTCAGCCTGAAGTCCGCGCTGGAGCGCAACGGGGCAGAGAGCGTGGAAATAGTCAACGACCTGAAGGATCTGGAAAAATTTGACGGGCTAGTGCTGCCCGGCGTAGGCAACTTTGACCCGGCGATCAGGTCGATAGAGGGCAGCGCGCGTCATCTTGACAAGGCGATTGACAGCGGCATGCCGGTGATGGGCATCTGTCTTGGAATGGAGATGCTCTTTGAAGGGAGCGAGGAAGGCGAGCTCGAAGGGCTAAAGATACTGGATGGCGACGTGGTGCTCCTGCCAAAGAGCAAGGTCAAGATCCCGCACATGGGGTGGAACAACCTGCAGATCAAGGGCGACAGCAGGCTGCTCAAGGGCGTCAGGGACAACTCGTGGGTGTACTTCGTGCACTCGTACCGCACTGTGCCAAAAAACCGCAAGCTGGTAGTCGCCAGCTCCGACTATGGGGTGAGCGTCCCGGCGGTTATTGAAAGGGACAACCTCATCGGCGTCCAGTTCCACCCGGAAAAGTCCGGCGACGTAGGCGCGATAATGATCAAGAACTTTATCGAAATTTGCGACAACGATGCGAAATGAAAGTCATTGCCGCGGTCGACATCATGGGCGGGAGCGTAGTCAGGCTTGTCAAGGGCGACCCCGCAAACAAGACAGTCTACAGCAGCGACCCCGTCGAGACCGCGAAAAAGTGGGAGGCGGCGGGAGCCGACATGCTGCACATTGTAGACCTTGACGCGGCGTTTGCCAGTGGCAGCAACGCAGAGCTGACTGCGAGGATAGCAGGGTCGGTCAGGATCCCGGTGCAGGTGGCCGGCGGCATCAGGTCTCTTGAGAAGGCAGAAGAGATGCTGTCAAAAGCGTCAAGGGTGGTGCTCGGCACGATGGCCTACAGCAATCCGGAGGCGGTAAGAAAGCTGGTAAAAAAATATCCTAGCAGGATCGTGATCTCGATAGACCAGGCAGGCGGCAAGGTGATGGTGAAGGGCTGGAGAGAGTCGACAGACACAAAAGTCGCTGATGCGATATCGCAGTTTGCAAGCATGGGAGTCGGCGAATTCCTGCTGACAAGCATCGAGCGCGACGGCACGCTGCAGGGCCCGGACGTCAGGACGCTGGCCGACGCCGCGGCGTCTGCAAGGATAATCGCAAGCGGAGGCATCGCAAGCGTGCAAGACATCGTGAAGGTCAGGAGCGCGGGCTGCAGCTCTGTCATACTGGGCAAGGCGATGTACGACGGCATGGTGGGCATCGAAAAGGTGAAGGCGCTGGCATGACGCTTGCAAAGAGGATAATCCCGTGCCTTGACGTGGACAACGGCAGGGTGGTCAAGGGAGTGCATTTTGCAGAGGTCAAGGACGCCGGCGACCCGGTAGTGCTTGCCAAAAAGTACAGCGAGCAGGGCGCGGACGAGCTGGTGTTCCTTGACATCACGGCGTCCCAGCAGGGCAGGGACACGATGAAAGGCGTGGTGAGGAGCGTGGCGAGCGTGATCGACATCCCCTTCACGGTCGGAGGCGGCATCAAAAAGCTCGAAGACGCGCGCGACATCCTCCTTTCAGGCGCCGACAAGGTTTCGATAAACACCGCGGCAGTCAAGAACCCGGAGCTGGTGACTCAGCTGATGTCGATCTTTGGCAAGCAGTGCGTCGTTGTGGCTATTGACGCCAAGAGGAACTACGACGCTGTAAAGGGCAGGACAATGTTCAGAGAAAAGGGCAAAAAGTTCTGGTTTGAGGTGAGGATTTACGGGGGCAAGGAGGGCACGGGCCTTGACGCGATAAAGTGGGCAAAGGAAGTCGAGAAGCGCGGGGCCGGCGAGATATTGCTGACCAGCATCGACGCCGACGGCACCGAGAACGGCTACGACATCGAGCTGACAAGGGCGATCTGCAAGTCAGTCAGGGTGCCGGTGATAGCCTCCGGCGGCTGCGGGAGCGCGCGCCACATGCTTGCCGTGTTCGACAAAGCCGACGTCGACGCGGTGCTTGCAGCATCGATATTCCACTATGAAAAGTCCACGGTAGACAAGGTAAAGAGATATTTGAAGAGGAGCGGCGTGAGGATCAGGATATGATGTTTGGCAGCCGCATCCCGTTTGAAACTCACCTTGAGGGGCTCAAAGAGCCGGCGAAAGCAATAATGATCGATTTACGCAGCTTTGTCAAGTCGCTTGGCAGCAACGTGATTGAAGAGGTGCGACCGCACAGGGTGGCCTACGCCAAGACGATGAATTTCAGGACGTTCCTCGACATCGCGCCTGCAGGTGATTCGCTCGTTCTATCGATAAGGTACGGCAGGGCTGCGCCTCGGGCAACCGCAACCATCAAGACTATGCAGGAAGCCGAAGACGTGAAAAAGCAGATAGCCGAAGCGTACCAGAAGATTCAATAGTTTACATTAAAGTCGACAAACTCGCCGGTGTACTTCCCGAACTTTACGCTCACGTCCCGCACGCTGGCCTTTGGCGGCCCAACGTGGCACCACTCTATCACCTCGTTGACGTCCATCTCGCCCCCCTCGAAAATGGCCTCCACGCGTCCGTCTGGCAGGTTGCGCACCAAGCCGGTTACTTTGTGTCTTGTAGCGACCTGCTTTGTGTTCTGCCGGAAATAGACGCCCTGGACCCTGCCGCTGACAAATATGTGGGCGCGGGTCTTTTTGGTGCCGCTCACTTTTCAGTGATGCTACTCTAGATCTAAAAAATGTTCCCCGCCTGCACGGCAGGGCTTGCCTACGCCAGCTCGCCGCCTTCTTCGCGGAAGAGGCGCTCGTACGTTGTCCCCTTCCTCACCAGCCGGAACTTGCCGTCGCTGTCCTTCATCACTATCGGCGGCTTTGTCTGGCAGTGGAACGGCATGTTGAACACGACAGAGTACGCGCCCACGTTGTAGAACGTGATGTACCTGCCCACGTCTGACTCTGCCAAGTCTGACACCTTTGAAAGCGGGAAGACGTCGTACGTGTCGCACAGCCTCCCTGCAAGGTGCGTGTTCTTTACCGAGGCAAGGGCGGTCGTCCTGTCCTTGCCGTCGACCACAGGCACCACTTCCTGCGGGTACTCCTGCTTTAACAGCGCCGCGTCAAGCAGGATGTGGTAGCCCGCGTCGACGATCACTATCTTGTGCTCGTTGTACTCCTTTGTGTTCACTATCCTTGATACCAGCATGGACGACTCTGCCACGAGGAAGCGGCCGCTCTCGATCATGAGAGTGAAGGTGCCGTGCGTCTCTGCAAGCTGGTTGAGCTTGCCGATGTGGTTATCTGCCATCTGGGCCGGCGTCGGGACCGGGTCGTTGTAGAACACGGGCGTGCCTCCGCCAATGTCAAACGTGTTGACCTGGAACGCCGGGTTTTCCTTCTTCATCTTGGTCATGAACGAGTCCATCTTGTCCAGTGCGTGGGTGTAGCATGAGAAGTCGGTGATCTGCGACCCTAGGTGGAAGTGGAAGCCCTCGAATTTCAAGAGGTCGCTGCCCATCAGATGCTTGACCATCTTTGCCGCGCTGTCTATGGTGCCGCCGTTGAACGGGACTCCGAACTTGCCATTCCTGTATGACGCGCGAACTTCGGCCTTGACACCGACTTCGGGGTTCACGCGTATCATCGTCAATGGCTTTGTTCCCGTTTTGCCTGCAGCTTTTTCCAAGTTTGTCAGCCCGTTAAAAGAGCTGACGACAACCCTCTTGACCCCGCTCTCGAGCACTTCAACGTACTCTTCCGGCTCTTCTGTCACGCTCGTGTAGATGACGTTCTCCGGGTCTACCTTGCATTGCTTGATGAAGTGGAGCTCGCCGAGCGAAGTCAGGTCGAACGTCACCCCGTCTTTCATGAAGGTCCTGATAACCGCCGGCGTAAAGTTGGCCTTGATGGAGTATGCTACCTTGACCGGGCCCTTGAACTTGGCATAAGCGCCGTGCAGCTCCTTGGCCTTTGCATGAAGCGTGTCTTCGTCCACCAGATAAAGCGGCGTGCCGTGTTGTGCTACGAGTTTGCTGATGTCAATGGGCTTAACAAAGCGATTTAGAGCGGCTGCAGTTGGTTTCTCTACGAGTTGAACCTGTGAATTTTCAACCAATTTCTTTTAATTGGATGTATCATAAAATCAATTGCTTAAAAACATTTGCCCGCCAGCAGAGGTACTGTCTGTCAGGAAATTTTCAGACAAAAAGGAGGAAAAGAGGTTAGCGGTAGTACGGGACCGCCTTTTCTGTCGGCTTGCCTTCCCTCTGGGTCTTGATCTTCCTTACCGCTTCTTCAAAGTGGCGGAGCATCACGTGCGCTTCTGACGCGTGCTTTGCCGCTTCTTCCGGCGTCGGGTATTTCGCAAGGTATTCGTGCAGCACTAGCGACACGGCAGTGTTGGACACCGCGCCCGTGTCTGCGCCGCTAAAGCCCTCCGTGATCTCGGCTACCTTGACAAAGTCCACGTCGGGGCCCATCGGCTTGCCCTTTGCGTGGATTTCCAGTATCCTCTGCCTTGCAGCCTTGTCCGGCATCGGGACGAACACTATCTTGTCAAACCTGCCGGGGCGGAGCAGCGCGGGGTCTATCATGTCTGCACGGTTGGTTGCAGCGATTACCACTACTCCTGAAAGCGATTGGATGCCGTCCAGCTCTGTCAGCAGTTGCGACACCACGCGCTCGGTGACCATGCTGTCGCCTCCCATGCCCCTTGTCGGGGCGATCGAGTCTATTTCGTCAAAGAACACTACGCACGGCGCTGCCTGCCTGGCCCTGCGGAATATCTCTCTTATGCCGCGCTCTGATTCGCCGACCCACTTGCTCAGCAGCTCGGGCCCTCTCACGCTGATAAAGTTGGCCTCGGACTCTGTCGCGACGGCCTTTGCCAGCAGAGTCTTGCCGGTGCCTGACGGCCCGTGCATCAGCAGGCCCTTTGGCATAGTGTGCCCCAGCTTTGCATACAGGTCTGGATATCTCAACGGCCATTCCACTGCTTCCTGGAGCTCGCGCTTTACCTCCTCCAGCCCGCCTATGGCAGACCACGGTATGTCCGGCGACTCCAAATAGACTTCCCTCATGGCAGATGGCATGACTTCCTTTACCGCGTTTTCAAAGTCGCTCATGGTGACGATCAGCTTGTTCAGCACGTCTGGCGACAGCTTTTCGTCCTCCAGGTTGAGCTCTGGCAGCACGCGCCTCAGGCACTTCATTGCAGCCTCCTTGCACAGATATTCAAGGTCTGCGCCTACAAAGCCGTGCGTCACTGCCGCGATCTTCTCCTGGTCGACGTCCGTGTCGAGCGGCATGTTGCGGGTGTGTATCTGCAGTATCTCTAATCTTCCGCGCTTGTCCGGGACCTTGATCTCGATTTCCCGATCAAAGCGCCCGGGCCTCCTGAGCGCCGGGTCGATCGCGTTTGGCCTGTTCGTTGCCGCAATTACAATGACCTTGCCCCTTGCTTCGAGGCCATCCATCAGCGACAGCAATTGTGATACCACTCTCCTTTCTACTTCGCCGGTCACTTCTTCGCGTTTTGGAGCGATAGAGTCGATTTCGTCTATGAATATGATCGAAGGCGACTTTTCCTTTGCCTCCTTGAATATTTCCCTGAGCCTCGCTTCCGACTCGCCGTAGAACTTGCTCATGATCTCCGGGCCGGAGATGCTGATAAAGTGGGCGTTGCTTTCGTTGGCAACTGCCTTTGCAAGCAATGTCTTGCCTGTGCCCGGCGGGCCATAGAGCAATACACCCTTTGGCGCTTCGATGCCAAGTTTTTCAAAGATCTCCGGGTGCCTGAGCGGAAGCTCGATCATTTCCCTGACTTTTTGTATTTCCTCCTTCAGGCCGCCAATGTCCTCGTATGTCACCTGCGGGACTCCCCTCAGGGTCTCGCCCTTTTCGGCGATGTGGAATATAGTCTTCTGAGTAACAAGAACAGCGTCTGCCGCCGGCGTCACGCCAATTACCTGGAATGTCAGCCTGCCGCCAAAGTACGGAACCATCACGTTGTCGCCCTTTATCAGCGGCACGCTTTCCAACGCGTCCGCCAAGTAGCGCTCGTCAATGGGCGGTATCGCTTCAAGCGGGGCTACGATCACCTTTTCCGCGGGAACAGCTTTAATCTTTTTTACAATTACAGTGTCGCCTATCGCGATGCCTGCGTTGTTCCTGACAAGACCGTCGACTCTGATGATGCCCTTGCCCTCATCAGACGGATAAAGCGGCAAACACTTTGCGACAGTCCTGCGCTTGCCTCTAATTTCAATAACGTCTCCAGTCGACGCGCCCAGCGAGTCCATAGAGTCATAGTCGATCCTGGCTACTCCCCTGCCTACGTCTCTGGTATACGCCTCAAGTACCTTTAGGGATAGGGTATTCTGGCTCACATTAACACCTGAACAATACTGCTCTTTATACCTTTATTATCTTTCGCCTAGATTCTCCAATTACAAACGCACAAGTTTCGCCACAAATTGCAAAAATTTTAGAAATTTTTACTCGCTAAACAGTTATAACTTTCCCTCGGTTTCCAATTATTGAATGAGCAAAGAAGACAAGCGGCCGGCGCTGCCAGGCGAGCATGTCGCGTCCATAGAGGAATTTGAGGGAGGCAAGGGTACTTTTCTTGCTTCGGACGGGACCGTGCGCTCCGAGACAGTCGGCACCAAAGTTTACGATTTAAAACGGAGGGTGGTAAAGATAGAGCCAAAGAATCCCCCGATGCTCCCAAAGGTGGGCGACCTTGTTGTCGGGTACTCTGAAATGCTGTTCAGCAGTATGGTGTCGATCAAGGTGCTGTACATCAACGACAGGTGGTCCGACGCGGGCTTTTCTGCAATCGCGTCGGCAAGGATCGGGAGCCGGGCCGACGTCGAAAGGAGGGGCGATAGGCGCGCGACCTTCCACAACGGCGACATTGTAAGGGGCAGGGTGATAAGCCTGCTCAATTCCACGATACATCTTACGCTTGCAGAAAGAGAGTATGGCGTGCTGTACGCGCTGTGCTTCATGTGCGGCGGCGATACCATCCGCACCGACGAGAGCACGATAAAATGCGTCGATTGCGGTGCGTTTGAAAACCGCAAGCTGACGCACGACTATGGCAAAGAGTCGTTCCGGCTGGTGCACAAATCGGGCAAGTAATGGCCATGGTAAGGGTTGCCTTCCAAGGAGAGCGGGGAGCATATGGCGAAATGGCGGCCCTCCAGTATTTCCCAAGGGCAAGGCTGACGCCGAAAAAGTCTTTTCAGGACGTCTTTGACGCGGCAGAGAGCGGCGAGGCCGACTATGCCGTGGTGCCGGTGGAAAACTCGATAGAGGGGAGCGTGAATGAAATTTACGATCTCTTGCTCCAGACCAAGATGGGCGTGATCGGCGAAGTCTACCAGCGGGTCAGGCACTGCCTCATCGCAAACAGGGACGCGAAAAAGATCAGGTACGTGCACTCACACCCACAGGCGCTCGCGCAGTGCAGGGGTTATTTGCAAAAGAAAAAACTAGAGCCCGTGCCGGCCTACGACACCGCCGGCGCGGCAAAAATGGTAAAGGAAAGCAGGATGCTCGACTCTGCGGCAATCGCAAGCAGGCGGGCGGCCGAGCTGTACAGGATGGAGATACTCGACGAAGGCATCGAGGACAGGAAGAACAACTACACCAGGTTCCTAGTGCTGTCGCCCAAAAAGGCCAGGGGAGATAGCAAGTCTGGGCACTACAAGACGTCCATGATATTTTCGGTAAAGCACGTCCCCGGCGCATTGTTTGGCGTCATTGGCGAGTTTGCGATCCGCAGGATAAACCTGACCAAGATAGAGTCGCGCCCGACGAAAGAGACGCCGTGGGAGTACAACTTTTTCGTTGATGTTGAAGGGCACGTGCGTGACAAGACGATGCAGCAGGCGCTCCAGTCGATAAGGCCAAAGACGTCGTACATCAAAATTCTCGGCTCGTATAAGAAAGCCGAGTTCCGCTGATCCATGCAACGAAGACCCTGAATGCTTTTATTCGCTCTGCCCGGTACTTCACGACATGAGACTTGTCCCGGTCAGCAAGATAGCGGTTACTCTTCTCATGGACAACGTCACAGACAGGCTGCTTCCCGATTCTCCGCATGCGCAGAGGCCGCCGCTGGGCAGGGACGAAAAATTCCTACCTGCACCCATAGCAGAGCACGGATTTTCTGCCCTGATAGATATAGAATATGACGATGCAGGGAACGGTCCGGCTCAAAGGAACACCTACCTCTTTGACGCTGGAACGAGCGAAAACGGCGTCGTCTTTAATTCCGACCTGTTTGGAATAGAACTCCAGAAGGTTGACGCCATTGTACTAAGTCACGGCCACTTTGATCATTTTACGGGACTTGCAAGCTTGCTGAAACGAATCTCAAGGCCGGTCAAGCTATATGCCCACCCGGACGCCTTCTTGAAGCGCTGGGATATTTTTCCGGACGGAACAAGGCTGATCAATCCTGTCCTGGACGAAACAGTTCTTAAGGCGCATGGCGTGGCTGTGCAAAAAAATGTTGGGCCGACAGGCCTTCCGGATGAAAAAAGTCCCCGCCTTGTTGTCAGCGGCCAGATTCCGCGTGAAACGAGCTATGAGAAAGGCTTCCCGCCCCAGTATGCAGAGGTGGAGGGCAAGGGGCTGGTCCATGACCCGCTAATCAAGGATGACCAGGCACTGATCGCAAATGTCCAGGGGAAGGGGCTGGTCATTGTCAGCGGCTGCGGCCACGCGGGGATAATAAATACGATAAACTATGCCAAGAGGCTGGGAGGCACCGAGAAGATTCATGCGGTGCTCGGCGGCTTCCACTTGTCAGGCGCGCTGTATGAAGACGTGATCGAGCCGACTGTGAGTGACTTGAAGAGTGCAGATCCCGGGTACGTCGTGCCCTGCCACTGCACCGGATGGAGGGCCATAAACACGATAATCCAGCGCATGCCTGAAAAATTCATCCAGCCCAGCGTTGGGACCAGGTTTGTCTTTTAGTGCTGCAGAATCCATAGGCCCGGAGCGATCCGGTTCCACGATTTCATCAGCGGTTCCTGAAGCGCAGGCTCAGGCCGACCAGTATTACTCCTGTTATCATGAGCATCAGCGCGCCGGTCAGCCCGAGAGGGCTTGACTTTGTCTGCGCGTGACCGCTGACCGTGAGATCAGAATTGCCGGTGTTCAGGATCTCTATGCGGTGCTCGCCGGCCTTTTGCGCCGTCAGGTCATAGCTGAAAGACTCGACGTTGCTCTCCGACGTAATCACTTGCCTGTCAGGGTCCATGATAGTGACGTTAAACATGGATCCGGTCACCATGATGCTCGCGGTGCTGCCCACGTTCATGTTCGGCGTAATAATATCCGGCATCCCCGGCCCGACCACGTTGTCCAGCGGGACTCTCACCGCCGTGTTGGTATAGATGCTCGACGCCGCGCCTATAGCAATGAACGCGACGCCCGCCGCCAGTGCAGCGTAAAAGATCTTGCTGGCCAACACGCAGGGTCGCGGTGCGGCGCTATATAGCGCTTTACTACCGCGCTGCGACCATTATGTCGGAATTTTCTGTCCACGCCAGGTAGATGTTTTCATCTACTGCAACACTGGCCAGGCCGCCGTCGCTACTTATGCTCTCTGGCTCTTCAAATGTCTCGCCTCCGTCGGAGCTTGATGTAAGCAATATCTCGTCGTCAGACCAGACGACAAATACGCCGCTGCCCGATGCTCCCACATGTGGAGAAGAGCCGCTGCCAATGTCAGTGGCGTTAAAGCTGGCGCCGTCGGTGCCCCGTGCAAGGACAACGGTTTCGTTTACAGCGCCTGCGACGTAGACGTCGCTGCCCGATGCTGCCATTGCGCATATTGCCATTCCCTCAAGATTTTCCGAGACTTCAAAGTTCACGCCGTCGGTGCTTGTGCCAAACATGTTCATGCCTTCCTCCGTGGTGTCGCCTGACGGGTGGTGCCGCCACGCCAGGTACAGCGCGTCGCCAGAGCTGGCCATCACGGCGTTGACGGCGTCCTCGCCTACAAGGGCGGCCTCGAACTCGGCTCCATCAGAGCTTCTCGCAAGCATCAGGTTGCCGGTGAATTCTTCATTCGAGCCGGAAACCCACGACACATAGACGTCACCTCCAAACAGCGTCACCTGTGGGTCGGCGTTTTCGCCGGTGTAGTTGCCAAGTATCGTCGCGTTGCCAAAGGTTTCGCCGCTGTCATTGCTCATGATGAACGCAGTCGCCGACTGCTCGTCTGAATCAGAGTCCGACCAGACGACGTAGACGTTATCATCCGAAATCACGATGTCCGGCGTTATCGAGAATCCGCCCTCTTCCGACTGCCCTACCGCGACCGGCTCGCCAAACATTGCGCCAGAGTCGCCGCTCTTTGCGAACAGGATCTCTTGAGGGCCGGAAGTGTCGTCCTGCCACACGAGGTAGACGTCGCTTCCCTGCGCCGCAAAGTCGGCGCGCTCTGACCTGCCGGGGTTGCCGCTCACGTTTACCGGAGCGGCGGCCGTTTCGGTTTCGTTGCCGGCATCGTGGGACAGCGTGGCGTTGCCCTGCACCCCTGTCGGGTCGTGCGTGACTGCAAACGTGTAGTTGCCAGTCTGGTTAAAGACGGCTCCCGCGTCCTCGCTTGCGATAAAGAGCGTAAATACCGGCTTTGTCCCAAAGCCCATGCCATACTCGCTGACCTGCTCACCTCCGGGGCCGTGGATCGCGATAGTGATGTTTTCTCCGGCAAGCCCTCCTCTCAGCATGCCGCCGAGGCGCACGCCATCGTCATTCTCCGTGGCTGAAAGGTTCACAAATTCAAGGGTTGCGAACTTTATCGGGTGCGTGATCTCGGCCTCCGCGGTTCCGCCGCCGTATTCATACGTCGCGACTATCCGGTAGTCGCCGTCGCCGGCCTCCCTTGACGCGAAAAAGCCCTGCTGGTCTGAGTAACTGAAACTATCGTGCAGCGTGCCGTTTGGCGCGAAGACGCTCAGCTGCACTTCGTCAAATCCCTCCACCTTGTTTTCTAGCAGCACGCTGACCTGCACCCAGCCGTAGACGTAAGTCGCGTTGCTCGCTTGCATCGTTATTTCCGGCTCGGCCGCGGTCTCGGTTTCGTCAGGCGGAGTTTCCTCCGGCGGAGCTTCGTCGTGCGGTGGAGTGAGCGGCACCTGCTTCTGAGGCTTTTCCGGCACGACGAGTTGGTAGCTTGCAGTCACGTCAGAGTCTGCCGGCACAAGCCTGGGCCTGTCATTGCTGCCGTCCTCCCACTGCCTGAACATGATGTCGCCCTTGGAGTCGTTGCAGTCCGCGCAGGCCGCCGGGAAGACAAAGTAGAGCGTGTTCCCAAGGCCCTCCACAGTAAAGCCCCTCTCGTCTGCATAGCCGGTCTCTACAAGGTCGCCGTTGATGTCATAGACGGCGGTAAACATACCCACCTTGTCGTCCGTGAACTTTTCGCTCCATCCTTCAGACTCGATCCTCTCTGCACGGATCGTAATGCGGTGGCTCCTGTCGACCTGACCGTCGTCATCGTCCGGCTCGGCGTACTGGCTGATGGTGGTGCGGTAGTTCTCCAGGTTTATCGTGACCGGCTGGTAGATTATCGTGTTGTTGCGATAAACCGGCATGTTTATCGCGATGGTATTGTTTGCAATGACCGTGTTGTTGGCAATGTCAGTGCCATCCTGCTGCGGCTGTTCGATTTCAGCTATGGTCGTGCTTTCGTTCTCCGGCTCGCTGTCCCTGTCAATAGTGGTGAGGACCGGCGCGGGGCTCGGCTCCTCCTGCCTCGGCATGGCCGAATACGCGATTAGCCCCCCGATCAACGCGACGACTGCGATTATTGCAACGGCGGCCCCTTTTTTTCTGCTCAACGCAAGCCAGACGCCGGCACAGTATTTACGGAGTATAGAGCCTCAATCAAGAAAATACGTACTGACGCCAGAGGAGATTTCTTGCTGAAATCTACATCAGGTCGACGTCGTGGGGCTGGCTCTCGATAAAGCCGGCCGAAGTCATCTTGATGAACTCGGCGTTCTTTTGCATTTCGGGGATTGTCTTGGCTCCGCAGTACGACAGCCCCGAGCGCAGGCCGCCTGCCAGTTGCCTCACTATCTCGACGACGCTCCCCTTGTAGGGCACCATCGCCTCGACGCCTTCAGGCACATAGTCGTTCAAGTCATCTGAATCAACAACCTGCGGGCCTTCCTCCCTGTATTTGCGCCCGAGCGACGCGTAGAACGACGCCATGCCCCGGTACATCTTGAACTTTTTGCCGTTCTTTACCAGCGTCTTGCCGGGGCTCTCGTCGGTGCCGCCAAAGAGGCTGCCCACCATTACAGAGGCAGAGCCGGCCGCCAGCGTCTTTGTGATGTCGCCAGAATTGCGAATGCCGCCGTCCGAGATAACCGGGACGTCATAGTCGCGGGCGACTTTGACGCTGTCAATGATTGCCGTCAATTGCGGCACGCCAGAGCCTGTCACCACCCTCGTTATGCATATCGAGCCCGAGCCCACGCCCACCTTTATCGCGTCCACGCCGGCCTTGATGAGATCGCGTGCGCCGTCGCCCGTCGCGACGTTGCCCGCGATAAGCTCGCAGTTCGGAAAAGCCTTCTTTATCATGTGCACGGTGTTGATCGCGTTTTCGCTGTGGCCGTGCGCAATGTCGACCACGAGCACGTCTGCGCCCGCCTCAAGAAGCGCCTCCGTGCGCTCCAGGTAGTCGCCCTTGACGCCCACCGCGGCCCCGGCGAGCAGCCTGCCCTTCCTGTCCTTTGACGCGTGTGGATACTGGTCCATTTTCAGGATGTCCTTGCTAGTGATGAGCCCGACGATGCGGCGCTTTTCGTCTACCACCGGCAGCTTTTCAATCCGCTGTTTGTGCAGGATCTCCTTTGCCTGCTCTATTGTGGTGCCGGCCTTTGCCGTGATGACCTCCTTTGTCATCACCTCTGAGACCTTGCGCTTGTTGTTCTTTTCAAACGTGATGTCGCGTCTTGTTATGATGCCGGCGAGCTTGCCCCCTTCTTGAACCAATAATCCCGAAACGCCGTATTCGGCCATCGCCTTTTTGGCTTCTGCCACGGTGACGTCCGGCTTTATCGTGTAGGGCTGCTCTATCATTACCGATTCAGAGCGCTTTACCCTCAGGATCTGGTCGACCTGATCTTCAATCGTCATAAAGCGGTGGATGATCCCGACGCCGCCTTCCCTCGCCAGCGCTATCGCCATCCCCGACTCTGTTACGGTGTCCATGTTGGCGCTTATGATCGGAATGTTGAGCGTGATGTTGCGCGAAAGTTTCGTGCGCAGGTCGGTCTGGGACCTAGAAACTATGGGCGACCGTTTAGGAACTAAAAGTACGTCGTCAAATGTCAGACCTTCTCTGATGTCCAACTATTCCCTTGCTGTCTAGTCAGTTTTTAGGATTATAAACGTAGCGAGCTAAAAAAACCCACACCTTTTACGGGTTGGTAGTTGACAAACGTTTGCCATCAGAGCTTCAACAATTGCAACATCGTCAGCGCCTGCACCGTTTCGTGGACGCTGTGCGTCCTGATTATGCTCGCGCCGTTGAGGACGGCTATAGCCTCGCATACTATTGAAGGCACAAGCCGGTCATCGCCCTTGATGTCCAGCAGGTGCCCGATGAATGACTTTCTTGAAGCTGACACGCACACGGGCCCGAGCGCTGCAAGCTTGTCCAGATTGTTCAGCATTTCGATGTCGCGCGCGTACCACGGCATGTCCGTCATTTTCGTGAAAAAGGGGTTCCTGCCTTCCTCTCTGAAAAAGCCTATCGACGGGTCGACTGCTGTTTCTTTAATCCCGGCTTTTCTTGCAATGGCAAGGCTCTCCTTCAGTGCCTTTATCGTGCCTGCAAGCCTGCCCGTGGCAGGCATCTTGCTGTAGGCGCCGATTATCACGGGCACGCCGGCCCCTGCAACGACGCCTACCAGCCTGCCATCGTATTTCAGGCCGGTCACGTCGTTGATTGCATCAGCGCCGGCCGCTATCGCCTCCTCTGCCACAGAGGCGCGCGACGTGTCCGCCGAAATTGGAAGGTCGCAGGCGCCTTTCACCGCCCTGACCGCCTGCCTCATCCTCCTGATCTCTTCTTCAACAGGAATCACTGTTTCAAGGTAGGGCGCGGTCGACATGGCGCCGACGTCGATGACGTGCGCGCCGTCCTGCTGCATTTTTTTTGCAGTTGCCGCGATTTCCCGCTCGCTGGTCCTGACAGAGCCTTTGTAGAACGACTCGGGGCTTGCGTTGATTATGCCAAGCACCTTGGGCACGAGCTTCTCCCCTATCAGTACCGCCCCGATCTTCAACGATCCATCTAGCCTGACTGCGCATAATAAACTCTATATTTGCCTTGTCGGCCATTGCTGTTCATGGAACGGCAGGACCTCGCCGCTGCAAGCCCTGCGCTCTATGTTCCCAAGATGATGTTCTTTACAAAGGGCAGGGGCGTGCACAAGGACCATTTGACGAGCTTTGAGCTGGCGCTGAGGGAAGCCGGGATAGCGGACCTCAACCTGGTTTCGGTGTCCAGCATACTGCCGCCCCGCTGCAGGATCGTCAGCCGCCAGGAGGGCAGGAAATACCTGCTGCCGGGGCAGGTGACGTTTGCGATAATGGCCAGGGCCGCTACGAACGAGCCCAACAGGCTGGTCGCCGCGTCCATAGGTCTGGCGAGGCCGGCGGACGAAAGCCAGCACGGATACTTATCAGAACATCATCCCACAGGCGAAACCGCGCAAAAGGCCGGCGACTACGCCGAGGACATGGCGATGGAGATGCTCGCGACCACGCTCGGGCTGCCGAACGACCAGAGCCTGACATGGAGCGAAAAGGAGGAGCAGTGGAGGCTGTCGGAAAAGATCTATAGGACCCAGAACTTTACCCAGTCGGCGGAAGGCCAGAAGGACGGCCTCTGGACTACCGTGATCAGCGCCGCCATCCTCATCCTGTGATTTTAAAGCTGACCTGCGCAGAGACGCTATGCTCAGCAGTTGTATGCACGGTGGAGGTATAGTCGCCTGCCGGGGCGTTGTCGTCCGCCTGCTCCCATGTTATTGTTTTTGACTCGTCCGGCGCCAGCTCTGTTGTTACCTGCGCCGCGGCTACGCTGTATTTCTGGCCGCTCTCTACGTGCTGGATCTCAAGCCCAAGGGCTGAATCCGGGAAGGTCAGCGTCCGGTCGCCGATGTTCCGGGCCGTGATTATGACAGGCTCGCCCAAGCTGTAGGTCGCCTTGCCGGTGGTGATGGCTAGGACGTCCGTGCCGTCGATCTCTGTCCTGTCAGTCACAAATTCTTGCGCCTCCCGTGTTGCGTTCTGCAACGCCGGGTTCTGCCCGATTATTTCGGCGCCCCTGATCAGGCCGGAAAAGAAGACGCCCACTCCGAGGCCGATCGCCACTAGTACTATAACCGCAATTGCAACCCATGTTACTAGGCCCATAGCCATTGCAATCAGGCAAGCGCCTTAACGATTTTGGAGTCCTGCTCTAGTACAATTTATCAGGCAAACGATTATCAATAGCGGCGCAAGCCTGTTTCAAAAATGAAGAAGTGCAACACGTGCAAGCAGGACGTCGACGATAATGAATTTGTCGGGAACCAGTGTAAAGTGTGTCATGCTGCTTATCTGGAATCACTTGGCGGCGAGGACCAGTATTCGTCCTGAAAAGCTCTCCGGCTTTTGATTAGAAGTTTAATATGCCAGCCAGGCGTTATTACTCGTAAAAGGACAATGACGCTAAATCCCAGATCACTGCCAAAAGGCTCCAAAGTAAAATGCGAATCTTCAGCTGTCAGCGATAGAATGACTGCAAAGGAGGAAAAAGCGGTTGCCAACGCCTATCGTGAAGTCAAGGCAGACAAATTCAGGACGTTCAAGAACGCCGACGAATACCTCAAACACTTAGATTCGATCTAAACGAGGAATTTTTTGTCATCTGGATGGCAGATTAGAGAAACCGATCAGGTTCTAAAACAGTTCAAAAAGATGGGTTTGCTGGCACGATAGTGAAGGCTGTTTAACAGAAGAGATTGCTATACCGCATAAATAACTTCATGCACTATCCTTCGTATGGCGTCAAAAAGTTCTACGGAATCTACCGCGATGATGGACAGGGGTGTCAAGACCGACATCGGGGTAAAGGACGATGCCCGCAAAAAGCTGGTCGAAACGCTCAACATGAGGCTATGCGACGAATACGTGCTTTACACAAAGACCAGGAAATACCACTGGAACGTCGTGGGCCCCCGCTTTTCGCAGCTGCACGAGTTCTTTGAGGAGCAGTACGAGGTTATAGACGGGATGATAGACGTGACGGCGGAAAGGGCGAGGCAGCTTGGCGGCAAGTCGCTCGGCACCCTGGACGAGTTTGTCAGGCATTCGAGCATCAATGAAGAGCCGGGGCAGAACCCTGACGCGCATGCAATGATCTCCAACCTGCTGAAGGATCACGAAACGGTAATCAGGACGCTGAGAAAGAACGCTGACGAGGCCGACGAGGAATACGATGACATGGCGACCAACGACTTTTTCCTGGCATCGGTGCAAAAGCACGAAAAGATGGCGTGGATGCTGAGGGCGCACCTGGAGGGCAAGGACACCCCCTAGCCCTTTTGTTTTGAATCATTCAGGATAAACCGGCAATCAGGGAGACTCGTACGCCTGCCGGTGGGTTTCGCTCAGCTCCGTCTGCTTTTTGGCAGTCTGGACGTCCTTGCCCGTAGTTTCATCGCGCGCCTTGCCGGCCAGCTCCTTTTCAAGGTGCTGCCGCCTGTCCAGCTCTGTCGTAAAGATTGCGCCGCACATAAAGCACTGAAAGTCCAACGTTATCTTTTCCGCTTCCCCCTCCATGCATGCCGGACGTAACCAAAGGCTATACGGGTTACCGCCAGTCATCAATCAGGTATGTTTCTTCCCGGTTGTAGCCCGGCTCGTTTGGCCTCTGCATTATGACACCCTGCATGTCGGTGCGGAACCCCCGATCGATCATCTTTCTGTAGGCGTTATGCCGGCCGGTGTTGGCGCCGCCTACGAGGCGCGCAGCATTTTGCGACTTGGCATACAGCTCGCACGCGTCCAGCAGGCTGTCAAAGACCTTTGCCGAGTCTGGCGCAGGCCTGACTGCGCCGAACTTTATGTAGCAGGTTCCGCTCCCAGCTTCGGTCCCCGGCCCGCAGTGGCATATCGCCATGGCCGCCAAAACGCCACTGGCTTTCAGCAGGATCGTGTCGCCGAGTTTCTGGTTTTCGACAGAGCTGATCTCTTTTTTCAGATCCAGCCCTTCGATTATCGAGCCGGCCAGCCGGGCGCAATCCTGCACCATCTCCCTTTGCCTGTCAGGACCCAGCTTTGAATAGCTGGTTATCTCAACGCCCGTGTTTTCCACTTTTCCCACCTGCTTTGACATGACCGCAGTCAGGTATCTGGGCCAAAAGCCGTATTTCTGGTAGAGGTGGACGTGCTTGGTGCTCTGCGCAAAGGTGAAAAGCCCCGAGTGCCTTGTGCCCCACCCTTCAAAGATTTTCATGGTGTGGTCGAGCAGGACGCGCGCTACTCCTCTGTCCCAGTAGTCGGGGTGGACGGTCAGCGGCCCGAATATCCCCACGCTGCCCCAGTCCAGCGCGAAATTGGACCCCGCTATCTTGCCGTCGACTTCGGCTGTCAAGGCTGCCGGCGGGTCGGCCCTGTACCGCGTGCAGACGAAATCCGCGTCGCCCATGAACTTCATCGGGTCGGGCATGCCTAGGAACGTGCCAAACGCCAGCCTCATGATCCTGTCCGCTTCGTCAAGATCGCCCTCCCGCATTGGCCGGACGAGCACCTTGCCCATGCAGGAATTCTGCAGCCTGCGGTATTTATCAGGTTCGGCTGCCAGCTGCAGCTCTTGACCAAAGATCAAAGGATGGGCGGGTGTCAGTGACGAAGCGACTTGTACTCTTTCTTGGCTTGCTCATTCGAGCTCTTTTCAACCCTTTTGGCTATGGCTTCCACCAAATGTCCACCCTGATACAGAGACACTGGCTGCCTTACTACAAAACACAGGATCTGATCAGGCTCAGAAGGATGCCCTTGAAGTATTCGAAAAGATGGGCAGCTATCACCCAAGCGAGCCGCATTGGTATTTACCACTCCTTGGCGTTGACCCCCTTCAACACGGCAAAGGGTTTGGCTCGGCGCTGATGCAACACGCGCTTGAACAATGTGATCGTGATGGCAAGCTTGCTTATCTTGAATCTTCAAGTCCGGAGAATATCCCCTTCTATGAACGACACGGATTTGAGTTACTTGGCACCATTCAGGTGGGCGCATCGCCTGCCATCTTTCCAATGCTTCGAAGGCCACGATAATCCGGCCGGCCCTTATTTTCACGTGAGGACTCGGTAACTTGTCGTCGGCTCATGCAATATTGAGACGACTTGCCAGCCGACGAATAGTTGACAGTACCATTTAGGATGTCTTTTCCAGATACAGTGGCGCTTATTTCATCAGCCAGGCCCACCAAGGGGCTGCAAATGGAATGTCGCCGTGCATCTTTATTTTTGCTTCTGTTCCGTACTTGCGGAGCTGGCCCTCCAAAGCGTCTATTATCCTGACCGTTGCGCCCTTCATATTGTGCATTTCTGGCGGCAGGACAGTTTCGAACATCCATGTTGCAAATTCCCGGGTGAAAAAGACGTCGTAGAACCACCACCCGGAAGCCAGTTCAGCCCTGTCGCTCAGCTTGAACCCGTTCTCGGTGTGTGTTATTTCTTGAAGTCCAGAGAATATGCGCGTGTGATTGCGAGATCCTTGTCGAAGTCATTGGAGACTATTGAGAAGATCGGAATCATCTGTTGCTGGGTGTTGTCTGACACGTGTATTATTCGCAGTATGGATATTTGATCGAAGGTGTCCGCTTGTCTGGATATTTTGCGGAAACCAGCATTGTTAAAATCGTCGGGTGCTCGCTGGCGATATTGGGCACGGATTTTGGTGCCATCCCCCGAAGATTGAACAGCGCGACATGAGACAAGGCTAAAATAATACTCCCCGTATTATATCGCATGGCGGATATTCCAAAGTGGAATGTTTCCGGCGACTGGTTCGACGTCTGCAGCTGCGACATCCCATGCCCCTGCATATTCGCGCAGGCACCGACCAACGGGGTCTGCGAAGGCGTGCTAGCTTATCACATCAGGAAGGGGCGCTACGGCGGCACGCCGCTTGAAGGCATGAACGCGCTGTTCCTTTCGTACTTTAAGGGCAACATCTGGGCCGGCGAGACGAAAGCTGCCATCGGGTTCTTTTTCGACGAGCGCGCCGACGGGCGGCAGCGTGAAGCATTGCAGATGATCTTTTCCGGCAGGGCCGGCGGCTTTATGGCGCAGTTTGCAAAGCTGGTCGGCGAGGACCGGGGGACAGAGTTTGTGCCGATAGAGTTCGAGGTGGCCGACGACCTCGCCCACTGGAGCGCGGCGATACCGGGAAGGGTGGCTGCAAAAGCTGAAGCGCTGGCCGGCCCCATGACCCCGCCGGGCAAAAGGGTGCAGCTGCTTAATGCCCCGGGGAGCGAGGTGGGGCCGGGCGGCGCCGCGACGTGGGGCAGGGCTGCCGACAACAAGGTGGACGTGATGGGCTTTAACTGGGACTGGAAGGGCAGATCGAGCAAGCACATCCCGTTTGACTGGAGCGGCCCCTGAAAAGGCGGCTCTCCTTATCTACATTAAAGTCCTATCCAATCGCGATGTCGCGTGTAGAACTGCCTGCCGATTCGACGCTGCGGTGCATCAACTGCGGCCGCACTGCGCAGTACGAGATTGTCCACAATGATCACAGCCTTCATGAATATTACTGCGAATCATGCTGTTAAATGCAAAAAAAGAAGAGAAGGGCTAGTCTACCTTCCTTTCGTGCTTTTCCTTTACCTTGTTGCCCATCTCGTCCTTTGACTCTCGTTCGACCTTGTAGCTGCCGTCATCTTCGTGCTTTACCTTCTCCTTGAATTCTCTTTCATTACCCATGGGGAACCATGTGTATCATCATAAAAATGGGCTATGGAACATCCGGCATGCAGATTAATGACTGACAAGATTTCTGAATTGGCTTTATCTTCTTCTGAGTTGCGTAGCCGGCCGGCATGATATGGACAATAGTCGTGATCGTCCTGGCCCTGATAGTGGTGATTGTCCTGCTGCGCCTGCTGTTTGGCGTGATCTAGCGCCACATTGCCGGCTTTTCTTTTATCTTGTCCCAGCCTTTTTCGTCCGACTCTACGGGCTCGACCATAATGTCGTCGAAATAGCGGTCCAGCACGCTTGCCCTCTCCATCGCCAAAAGTCAAGAACAGTTCTTCCCTCATCCAATCCGAAAGGGGACTTCATGATATTGAATGCTGCATCGGACTGAAGGAATGTTGGCTTGATCATGCTCGAAAGAATACTGCAGCATACTAATAGGCAGGCACCCATTACCATTCCTGCTTGACCAAGGACGCAAGGATCACGTTCTACGCGGGCGTTAACGAGATTGGCGGCAACAAGTTTCTCGTTGAGGATAAGGGCACCAGAATATTCTTGGACTTTGGCATGTAGATGGGCAAAGCCAACGACTATTTCGCTGAATTTCTGAACGCGAGGACGCTCAACGGCATGGTGGACCTGTTTGAATTTGATCTGCTTCCCAAGTTAAACGGTCTATACCGAAAAGACTATTCAAAGCACATGGAGTTTAGCGGTTGGGCGGCAGACGATCACCGGCAGGAGACCGCGTTCGACGCCGTCCTTTTGACGCATGCCCACGTTGACCACGCCGCCCATATCCATTATCTGCGACCGGATATTCCCATCTATTGCTCGGAAGCAAATAAACTGATCATGCAGGGCTTGCAGGACACCGGCAGCAGGGAAGAATACGTCACGTTCAAGCAGAATTTCCAGATTTACAAGAACGGCAAGGGCGAGATGAGCAGGAGACGCGGCGAAGAATACCAAGAGGCAAGGAAGATAGTCGTCTTTGAAGATCGCAAGAAATTCAAGATTAACCTGATAATGGCCGAGCTCTGCCACAACGCAAAGTCGCTGCAACAGGTGCTAAAAAATGCAACCAGAATGCAGAAAAAAGTAAGATACAGGGATAGAATAAAGCGCGATGCCTGCATTGTTGTGAACCACTACCTCGCGGGAGTTTTCCCGCAAGGATAAGATCTCAGATTCGCCCAGCGCCTCGAGTTCAATGGCAACAACAACGTAGTTATCAATCTCAACCACTTTTCGAAGCAAATTCAAACGCTTGTAATAGGCTCTGTAGCTTGCGAGATACTGAAACATCAGCAAGAGGCCGTACTTGTTGTCCCTGACGGATGGACCATGTTCGACCCTGATGGTGCTTCTCTCGGAAGGTTCCATGTAGAATTACTAATTTCTGAAGGATCCCAAAACAGAAGCTATGTGGTCATCGAATCAGGTTTCATTGGAGACATTCCACCGCATATCAGGAGACAAATGTCCACAATCCTCCTTGGCTATCAGTTGTGGGGAGAAGAGGCAAGGGACGGGATAAGGGCTCTGAGAAACCTGGCCAAGCATTTTCAGCGAAGTAGGCCTATGAAAGCTGTTATGGAAAAGCCACTTTTGACACGTTTTGATATACAGAAGCTAAAGGTTGGAGAATTCCAAGCGTTTCCATCGTACTTAGAAGAGTTGGGTGCTTGGAGAGTCAACAAGATATCTACAACTCCACCGCAAGCGAGCAGTGGGGAAGCTATTGCGCACAGCTAGTCATGATGTCGCAATAAAGGCGAATGCCAAAAAGGAAGTAATATTTCGGCAACGACCAAAGACTTTACAGATCCCAATCGGGCATTTCAGGCCAAGCGTGGCAGGCGGAACAAGATGTTCCTAGACCTGCTTCGACCTTCTTTTCGCCATTTCCCTTCTCGGGTCCTTCTCCGGGTAGGGATCGGGCCGCGGCTCCTCTCCCATCTGCCCCGAAGTGGCGTCGTTGAGCGCTTGGTCGCGCTTTCTCGGGTTCCTCCTCTCCGTGCTCATGATGATGATTGGCATTCAACGCTAATAAGGCTTGTATCCAAAGTCTATGGTTAGTCCGGGGAGGCGCTTTGTCCAGAACCGACCAAGTCAAAAAGTCGAATTTTCGGGCAAAGTAATAACAGTATTTCGTGCTAAAACGTTATATATATAGCGATATATAATATTAGCATGGCAAAGCCTGTAATGCTGTCTGACGAGGCATACAGGGTGCTCAAGGCGGAAAAAAAGGGCAACGAATCGTTCTCTGATGTTATCCTGCGCAGGTTTGGAAAAGGCAATCCTGCTTCCATCCTGGCCTATTACAAGGAAAGAGGTCCCGACCCTGATCTGGCTGATGCGGTTGAAGAAGCAAGCAGGGAGCTGCGCAAGAATTTCAAGACGAGAAAGGTCGATCTCTGAAGATGGTCTGTGCAGACACGGACTTTATCATCGATCTGGGGAGAGGCAGCGAGAAAGCATTTGACAAGCTCGAAGAACATGGAGCGAGTGGCGGAAGCATCTTTACTACTGCCATAACCGTGGCTGAGCTCTACCACGGAGCCTACAAGGCAAAAGACAGAAGCAGGACGCTTGCAAAGACCATGAACGATCTATCAAGATTTTCTGTATTGAACCTTGACTATGAATCTGCAAGAATATGGGGCGAGCTTGCCGAACGGACAAAGTCTAATTCGATTGGTGAGCTTGACCTGTTTATAGCCAGCATTGCCATTGCCAACAAGCAAACCCTGCTGACAAGAAACATAAAGCACTTTGAACGCGTTCCGGATCTGACGGTGGAAAGCTGGTAGTGATGGTCAAGCGCACGGCTATGGGAGAGTCAACAGAGCTGTAACTACGTCGTGCTGTAGCCAAACAGCCTGTCGTATTCCTTGTGCATAAGCAGATCCAAAAGCTGGTAGACCTTGTCTTCCTTTCTGCCCCTGATGGTGTAGATCAGCCTGTGGTTGCCGCCGATGTCCCATTTGTACAGGTTGGTCGCCTCGTGCATCCGGACGTATTTGTCTGGCCAGGGCTTTGTCTTGATATAGTCGCCAAGGTTCCTGTTCTTTTTCATCTCGTCTGTTACCTGATCGACTTTGATCTTTATTGGGTCGTTGCCTGACAGATTGTTAAGGACATCCAGAACACCGGGGGGACGCAAAAACTCGAAACTTTGCCAATAATTTTTAGTTTAAAATAATGACATCTAGTTTATTTCTTTTGTGATCATGTCTGAAAAGCAAGGTACTATAAAAGAACTAACGGCCGGACTGGCAGCACTGACAACGCGCGCCCCCCTGCCCGCGCGCGGCCGGCTCTTTTGCACCCTGCCTGCCACGCTGGAACGCGCTAAATATTCAATAATCAGCGCCCACAACAGGATGCATGGATTTTGACAAGCTTTGTGGACAGGTGTTTGCGCTCAGCGACGGCGTCAGGTACGCCGGCGTGATAGACGACGCGGGCGGGCAGGTCGCCGGCGGCATGCGCAAAGGCACCGACTCTATAGTCACCGAGACGGATGAGGAGCTCTTCCTCACCCAGACCGCGCTCCGCAAGTCGATGAGGGAGCGCTTTGACGGCGCGATGGGAAGGGCCAGGTTCGCCTACGTCGAGCGGGAAAAGATATCGATCCTGACCTTTTACATGGAGGACAAGATACTGCTGGTCACGCTTGAGCCAAACGTCGACTCGCACACGGCGGTGGACATTGCTGACGACGCGCTGGAGCTGGTAAACGGCAAGCAGTAGCCGGCAAATCTTATTAGAGATCGGCGCGTATTGACTGGAAATGGTCCCCCAGCCGCTGTCGCTCAGGGTTCTTGCCGCCTACGCCCGTGACGTGGGCCGCGGAGTAGTGCGGCTAGACCACCAGTCCATGGACTCGCTGGGCGTCT
Source organism: uncultured Nitrososphaera sp. (assembly GCA_964476255.1). GTDB lineage: Archaea > Thermoproteota > Nitrososphaeria > Nitrososphaerales > Nitrososphaeraceae > Nitrososphaera. Next base: position 5,757 of record CAYYYR010000010.1, on the reverse strand, counting down.
CGGCGGGAGACACCGTCGAAGTCATTGGCGGCAAGGACGGCGCCGACGCAAAATGCTTCCCGCTCCTGCCTTCAGACGGGGGCCAGGGCATCACGAGGATCGACCCGGCCATCAGGAAAATCATTGGCGCCGAGCTAGAGGACACCGTCACGGTAAGGAACGTGGCTTCCGTCCCGGCCGAGAACTTTGGCAAAAAGCCGGCCGAACCGGCTGAAGCGCAGCCAGAGGGCGGCGGGGCATCTGAAAGCATCGAACCCGGGGCGGCTCCGGTGTTTATCCTCTCCGGCTCGTGCATGGACTTTGAAAAGGAGAGGCCAAAGCTGGTGGACTTTATGGCGACGCTTGAATCCGCCGCGCACGGCAAAAGCAGGCACAGGTGCTACTCTGACGGTAAAAAGACGCTGGGGTGGGATTTCTTCAAGCTCGAAATCGACCAACAGTTCGTGGAAAAGCTGCGCGACGTGTATCCGGACATCGACAAGCAGGAGGCCGGCGCTGCGGAGGAGAGGCTTGCGCTCTGGATGAACAAGCAGCTCAAAAAGAGAAAGCTGGACTTTCACCTGAAGCTCAGGGACGTCCCGCAGGAGAAGGTCAAGGGCTTTAGGCTAAACCCCAAGCATTTCAGGGACAAGACCGATCTGGAGGATCTGCGATGAGCAGGATTGCAGCCGGGGCGGATCCCCTTGGGTCGGGCTGACGGCGCTGGCCGCCTGGGCCGGCTGAGCTTTACGCAGCGCTGGCTGTTGATGGTTGCAATTGCAACCGTCATCCTTGCCGTCGCGCTGCTCGTCCTGCGCATCAACGTCAGGACTGTCCTTGTCTTTTACGTAATCGGGCTGTCCGTTACGACCCTGTGGATGATCATAGACGCCAGGTATTTCTCTGCGCCGAGAAAGAACATCCAGGCGACGCAGCCTTGCGCGTGCCCCATATGCAAGCACGAGTATGCAAGGATGTGTCTGCAGGACAGGTGCGCGTGCTGCCTGATAACAAGGGAAGAAAAGGTGGTAGGGCACTCTAGCAGCACGTTGCAGTAACTGCCGGAGTTTACTGCGGGCTCTGGGTCGTGTTTCCCGCGTTTGTCGAATTTCCGGGTGTGCTTGCCGCCTGGGTTTCGCTCGACGGGATCTCTATGAACGGCGTCGCCCCATCTCCTCCAGTCACCAGCGGCAGGACTCCGTTCCACTGCTGCGTCTTTAGCCATTCCAGGTAGTTCGGGTTGTTTCTCAGCTGTTGGTCGATGATCTGTATGGCCTCGGCTTCTCCCTGCGCCTCAAGGACGTTCGCCTGCCTCAGGCCTTCTGCGTTGGCAATGTTTGCCTGTTGCTGGCCGACGGCCGTTGCTTCTGCCTGCTGGGCCTCTATCTCGATCCTAACAAGGTCGTTCTGCGCCTGGAGTGCCCTCTGCTGCGCTTCAACCTTGGCCTCGACAGCGCGAACAAATTGCTCGGAGAACTGGAATTCTGTGATGGAAATCGCCTCTACTATGACGTTATAGGCCGCCAGCCTCTGCTCTATCTGCTGCTCGATTTCCGTTTTTACGGTCTCCCTCTTTGTGATGAGCTCCTCTGCGTTGAACCGGGCCGTCACCTGCTTTACGGACTCCTGGATGGCGGGGCTGATCACCCTGGTCGAATATTCAAGCCCCAGCTGCTGGTAGAGTATCTGGGCGTTCTCCGGGCTCACGTGGTAGTTCAGCGCGACTTCTGTGCTGACCTCCTGTAAGTCCTTGGATGCGGACGCCGCGCTCTCCACGGTCTTTTGCGTCCTTACCTCGACGTCAATTACGTTGTCGCGGAAGGGCGTGACGAAATGTATGCCTTCAGATAGCGACTGGGTTGTATCGACGGCGCCGAACTGCAGCAATACCCCCCTGTTGCCTGCTTCCACTATCTTTATGCTGGCAGCCAGGACGATGACGACCACGACTATCCCTATTACGGCGAGTATGGCAGTCCTGGCAAACGTCCGGGTTATCCTTGACCCTTCGTACCCTTCCAGCGGCTCTCCTTCGGGAGTCGTCCTGAAAGACTTCATGCCACCCCTGAAAGGAGTGCCCCGGCCCCTAAACCTGCGGTTGTATATTATATAGCCGATAACCCCGACAACGATTACCGAGATAGCAATTGCAATAATGGTGCCGACTTCTACCATTATCGCCCACTATTCCTTGCAAATAATCCTGTATGAATTCTCATTATGTACAGTAGTTTATGCGCAGCTAAGTTATTTGAGGGTTCTTGATTCTCGTGGGTGTAGTGGGGGCGCCGCACGATAACTAGGTTATATAGGACGCTTGCATATGATAGCTGAATGGGATTTTTAGACAAGTTCAAGAAAAAGAACGAGCAGCAAAGCAATACTCAGAGCGCCAGCCCGCAAAAGTACCCCAGCCAGCCCGCGACTACTGGCAAGAGGATCAAGAAATACACGTCAGAGGGCAAGCCGATCTACGAGTAACAATCATCCACAAATTTTTAAAACCAGTATAGCTATTAGTGGGCATTCGGGGCTTCTTTAACATACGCAGGGCAAAGTCCTTCCACTGCGACATCTGCAACGAAAGGTTCAGGGACCTGGAATCGATGGAAGAGCACAGGCGCAGGATGCACCACGACGCCGCTCCATCGGTAGGCAGCAGCCAGCAGTAGGTTTAACTGCGCCTTCCAAAGCCGGTGTGTCTTGGAGAGCAATAACCACAATAATCGGTGTTTGGCCTCCCGTGGCAGATGCATTCGCATTGGCTGCCCGTTGCATTCGTCTTGTTGAATTTTCTCACTGCCGTATTACGGATTCATCCCATATAATAGCCAGCTGGATCGGAAAAACCAGCTTAATATGCCGCCCTTTCGTAGCAGGAACGTCTCATGCTCGATGGCCGCAACAGAAGTGATATTCAGCCGGGCAGGCGGGTAAGAATCGTAGAGAAGCAGAACCAAAGGACCGGAAAGTTGACCGAAGGAAGCGTCGAACGGATTCTTACGGGCTCGCAGCATCATCCTCACGGCATCAAGGTCCAGCTTAAGGGAGGCACCGTCGGGCGGGTAAAGGAAATTCTCGATCCTGCGGGACAATAACTAGCGCAGAAATACCTCTGCATTTGAGCAGTCTGCATGGAACCTGATGTCAGAAACAAAGTCGCAGCGGGTGCACTGCATCCTCAGGCTCTGTTTGCATAGCGAGCAGAGCTGCGCTGCCTGCTGCAGGTCCGAGCCGCATTTCTTGCATAGCGTTTCCGGCATAGAAACCGCTCGGCGACATTTGCTTTAAGGGTTGTTGAATGCGAAACCGGCATCAGACAACGACCTACCAGTGCAAAGCGTATTTGGTGGGAACCGCTTTAAAGTCATAGGATTCACTGAAAGGGAATGATAGGTGTTTGCGAGTGCAGCCATCACAGGATGGATCACGAGGACGGGGCCTATCCAAGGATTGGCTATTGCTACCTCTGCGATTGCAGGTAATACGCCAGTTTGTCCCAGCTGAAATCTAGAAGCTAGAGATTTAGTGGAGCGCGCAGTTCGTATTGTACGCAGACAGTGCCGTAACGGCAAAGATCCTAAAAGTACCTTTTTCTCAATTCCCGCCTTTCAGATTCTTCCTTGAACTGTTTGAGCATTTGCAGAGTAGGAACAAGCACGAGTTCCTTATGACTTTCCGCAGTAGTGCTGATCTTTAGCACGTGTACGTTCAGCAGATATCGATAATATTCGCTTGAAACAGCGCAGTCGTGGCTGCAAAAGAAGCCAAACATGTAGCTGTTCCTACCCAGCGTATAAAAGAACGAACTGCCGGCAAGTAAAAGGTCGCAGTTCAAGCACTTTATATCTTGATTCATTGCAAGTTCCTACTTCTTTGCCTCCTTTTGACTCTTTGTCCTGGCCTTTCTGGTTTTCTTGGTTCTATGGTCTGTTTTGGTCGTATCAGGGGCTTGCTTGTCCTTTTGCTCCCTGCCGAGCAAGCTGATGGCTTCGATGCAAATGTCTGTTGTATATTAAATCAGCTATTATCCGCATTTTAACACTAGCTTGCCCATATGCTGATTAGATTCCATTTTGCTCTGCGCTAGTCTGGCATCCCGCAACGATATTAGAGAATCAATTTTAGGTTTAATCTTTTCCCGCACTACAAACCTTATCAGCTCCTCTAGCTGCGCCCGTGTTCCCAATAGCGCGCCAGTCATCACTATCTGTTTGCTATAAAACATCCTCACCGGAATGGCTGCGTCGTTGCCAGAAGTCATACCGCAGACTGCCATCCTGCCGCCCTGCCTAAGAGCTGCAATGCTTGCAGACCAAGTTGCCGCACCTACATGGTCAATTACGATGTCAACTCCGGCAGGCACAACCTTTCTCACTTCAACGATATTCTGGCTTGTTCTGTCGATGATGTGGTGAGCTCTCAGCTTTTCTGCAAACTTGCGCTTCTCATCTCCAGATACTGTCGTTATTACTTTGGCGCCAAGTGCCTTTGCCAGCTGGATAGTTGCCATCCCAACCCCGCTTGTCGCGCCGTACACTAGGATCGTTTTTCCTTTGCCGGCGGCGTTTGTTTTCAGCATATTCCATGCTACTAAATATGACACTGCAAGTGTGGCGGCCGTTTCGCTCTTTAGTGCGGGAGGCAGTTTGATGATGTTCCTTGCAGGTACTGCTACTTTCTCAGCATAGCCGCCGTTCCAGTCGCTCATACCTCCAATGATAGCAAACGCGTTGCAGAGCGTCTCATGCCCGCTCTTGCAATACTGACATTTGCCGCATGAAACTCCGGGGTAGACCATCACCCTCTGGCCTTTGACTGTGCCGACAATGTCGCAGCCGCAAATGTGTGGAAGCTGGATCTTTTTGCCTGCGACGCCCATCCGAGTCCAGATGTCAAGGTGGTTGACGCCACAATACTCGACATCGACTATCACTTGATTCTTGCCCGCTACCGGATCCGCTAGGTCCTGATATTGCAAAACGTCCAGCGGCCCGTGCTCGGAAAACGCGACTGCCTTCATACCAGGTTGTGCATATCCTTCAGGTCTTTTGCAAACGGCGCGAGCTCTGTCGGCACGGGGATGCTAATCGGGTCCTTGAGCGAAAGCGGCTTGCCATCCTTTATCGTCTCCTTCTTTTTGTTCCAGACCATCGAGTTAAAGTCGGTTATCTGCTTCGTGTATTTTGCCATCTCTTGATCTGCCGTTTCTTCCATGAACATTGGCTTGAGGTGTATGGTATCCGGAGAATAGATCTTTGTCCAGAGCTCTTCGGAGATAAAGGGTGTTATCGGGGCCATGAGAAGCAAGATCGTGGAGAGGCACCTGTGCAGAGTGTAGAGCGCGGACTTTCTTGCCGCGTTATTTTCAGCGGCGTATGCGCGCCCTTTCACCATCTCTACGTAGTGGGCCGCAAAGAGGTTCCATGTGAAATCGCGGACGGCATTTGCGGGGACGAAAAAGTTGTACTCGTCGTATCCTTTCCTGCACTCTTCTACTAGCCGGGCGAGCTCGGCAAGCATCCACCTGTCAGACGCTTCCAGCTCTGGCATCTCTTGCACAACTTCAAATGACGACAGGAATCTGCCTAAATTCCAGAGCTTTGAGAGGAACTTTTGAGAGCCGGCTATCCTCTGCTCAGAGCACCTGAAATCATAGCCCAAGTTTGCTTCGCTTGCAGACCAGAACCGGAACGTGTCGGCGCCATACTTTTGGATAACCGGGAATGGGTCTATGACGTTGCCCTTGCTCTTGCTCATTTTTTCCCCCTTTTCGTC
>CAYYYR010000009.1:0-32573 GCA_964476255.1 uncultured Nitrososphaera sp. | reverse complement strand
CTGTGGTAATGTCGTCAATCATCGTTGTTGGCAGCGTCAGTTCCACTTCGCCTCCGCCGTCAAACTCGATTACAACTGACTGGCCTGGGTTGATCGTGGCTGCTGTCGCCATGGCGTCTCCCGATCCCGTTATTTCGTATTCATTGCCAGCGTCAGTTGCAGTGACCGAAAATGGTTCGCCATTGCCTGGCACAGATGCTACTATCACCGTGCCTACCATGTTTACATGGATAGAGCAGTAGTACGGGAACTCGCCTGCTTCTTCAAATGTGTGGCTGAATGTCTGATCCGCCACCAGCAGCGGGTTGAAGTTTGGCGAAGAATCAAAGTTTCCATCCGGCGATCCGGTGCCTGACGTGACTGTGTGCGGCTGTGAGTCCCTGTTGGTCCATGTCACGGTATCTCCAACGTTGGCGTTGATTGGGTTTGGCGCGTAAGCGTCGGTCGTCAGGGTTGACGAACCCGATTTTACGTCTGCGGCTACTTCAGCTGCAAAGGCCGGCGTAAGTGTCGATATTGGTGCTAGCATTGCAGCAAGGACTGCTGCAAGCCCGACAGCGACTGCAATTCGAGAGTTCATTGACTATGAACAATATTATAAGCCATAAAACGGTTTTGTCCGGCAGTCAAACAAGCAAGTAGCAATAACCATCCAATTTGCAAAGAAAAAACAAAGTGGCGCAGGGAAATGGCTAGTGGAACAACCTGTACAGTACCTATCCGCTTAAAAAAAGAGAAAATAAAAAGTCGTTAAGGATCCGGCTTAGAACCCTGTGCCGTTTCTTGCGAACCTTGTGTAGCCAATGATTCCTGCGATTGTTGCCGCGAGTATCGCTGCAATTACCGGGAACTCAGGAACTACAAAGCCTGCCAGAATCGTCACGGTGGTGTCTTCTTCAGGTACCGTGAATGAGATTGTAGTTGACGTGTCGTTTTCGCTTACTATTGTTGGTTCTTCTCCATTTACTGTGGTAATGTCGTCAATCATCGTTGTTGGCAGCGTCAGTTCCACTTCGCCTCCGCCGTCAAACTCGATTACAACTGACTGGCCTGGGTTGATCGTGGCTGTTGTTGCCATGGCGCCATCAGATGTGCCGGTTATTTCATAGTCCGTGCCTTCAGCTGTTGCAGTGACCGAAAATTCCTGCGGTGTTGGTTCTGGTCCACCATTGCCTCCGTTACCATTGCCCGTTCCAGATGCTACTATCACCGTACCTACCATGTTGATGTGGAGCCCACAGTAGTACGGGAACTCGCCTGCTTCGTCAAATGTGTGGCTGAATGTTGCCCCCGGAGCCATTATGGGGTCAAAGTTTGGCGAAGAATCGAAGTTTCCATCCGGCTGTCCTCCGGTGCCTGAAGTGACTGTGTGCGGCTGTGAGTCTCTATTGGTCCATGTTACAGTGTCGCCAACGTTGACGTTGACCGGGTTGGGATCCATGGCATCGGTCGTCAGGCTTGACGAACCCGATTTTATGTCTACGGTTACTGTGGCTGCAAAGGCCGGCGTAAGTGTCGATATTGGTGCTAGCATTGCAGTAAGGACTGCTGCAAGCCCGACAGCGACTGCAATTCGAGAGTTCATTGACTATGAACAATATTATAAGCCATAAAATGGTTTTGGTTAGCGGAATACCAGCTCCATAGGAATGTAACGTAACAATCCTATCTAGGCAGGTTTTTAAGAATGTAAATTTTACAGCTTTCTCGTGCGGATTGTCTCGTTCCTCCCAAGCGCCACGGAAACGCTGTACCAGCTGGGCGCCGGCGGCCAGATAGTGGGCGTTACGCACGAATGCAAGTTCCCTGCTCAGGCAAGGAAAAAGCCCCGCGTGATACGGCCGTCTTTTGACCCCGGCAGGATGACAGGCCGGCAGATCGACGCCAAGATAGTCGAGCTGATGCGCTCCGGCAATGACATTTACATCGTTGACGACAGGGTCATGAAAAAGGCAAACCCCGACCTTATAGTCGCGCAGGGGCTGTGCGAAGTCTGCTCACCGTTTACCAAAGAGATCGGCAGGGCCGTCAGCATTCTCGGCGGCAAGCCTGACTTGCTGGTGCTCGACCCGCACGACCTTGACGACATACTGGTCGGCATAATGGACGTCGCAGAAAAGATCGGCAGGGTCAGGCAAGGCGCAAAACTAGTCGCGTCGCTGCAAAAGCGCGTCGACGCGGTGCGGGGCATGAAGGTAAAGCGCAGGCCGCGGGTGCTCTGCATAGAGTGGCTCGACCCGCTTTTCACCGCCGGCCACTGGGTACCCCAGATGGTAGAATATGCTGGCTGCATAAACGGGATCAGCACCACCGGCGAGCCGTCGCGCAGGATGGATATTGAAGAAGCGATCCAGTTCGATCCAGACGTTATCGTGCTGATGCCGTGCGGCTTTGAAATCCCGCGCACGCTAAAAGAGCTGCCGGCCCTTGCGCGCAGCGAAAAATGGAAGTCGCTCAGGGCAGTCAAAAATCATGACGTCTACGCGGTCAACGCGAACGCGTATTTCAGCAAGCCGGGGCCGCGGACTGTGGCAGGGCTTGAGATTATGGCAAACATTTTGCACCCTGAGGCCTCGCGGCGCATCAGGGTTCCGAAAGGTTCGTACAAAAAATTACTGCGTTAGGGACACTTCGATGTACACGTCGTCCGGGATTTTCAGGCGCATGAGCTGCCGGATGGCCCTGTCGTCGGCCCCGAGGTCTATCACGCGCCGATGAATCCTCATCTCGTACTTGTCATAGCTGTTTGTGCCCTGGCCGCAAGGAGACTTTCGGGTCACCACCTTGAGCTTTTTCGTCGGGAGTGGGTGAGGCCCTTTCAGCTTCATTCCAGACTTTTCAGTCATCCCCTTTATCTCGGTGCAAACGCCTTCCAGCGTTGCGAGGTTTGTGCTCGTGAGTTTTATTCTTGCTGCCTGTGGCATCTATTTCACTTACTTTTTGTTCGGGTCGTACTTCTCGGTGATGCTCAGGACAACGCCTGCGCCAATTGTCGTTCCCATGTCGCGGAGAGCAAACCTTCCAATCTCTGGAAAGTCCTTGAATGTCTCAATTGCAAGCGGCCTCACTGGCTTTATCCTGACGATCGCCGCGTCGCCTGTCTTTAAGAACTTGGGGTTCTCTTCTACAGTGGCGCCCGTCCTTGGGTCAATCTTTGACACGAATGCAGTAATTGTTGCCGCCACCTGCGCAGTGTGGGCGTGAAGTACCGGCGTGTATCCCGGTGCGAGCGCTGTCGGGTGGTGGATGATTATAAGGCGCGCTTCAAATTCCTTTGCGACTGACGGTGGGTTGTCTGCCGGGCCGATGACGTCGCCGCGCTTTATCTGCTTCTTGTCGACGCCCCTCAGGTTAAAGCCGATGTTGTCGCCTGCTTCGGCAGACTCCATCTGGGTGTGGTGGGTTTCAATCGACTTGATTTCGCCCAGTGCGCCTGATGGCATGACAATGACCTTGTCGTTTGGCTTCATCTTGCCCGTCTCGACCCTGCCTACCGGCACGGTTCCGACGCCTGTGATAGAGTATACGTCCTGTATCGGGATTCTCAACGGCTTGCCAATTGGCTTCTCTGGCGGCTCGAGTGTATCAAGTGACTCTGCAAGAGTCGGACCCTTGTACCATGGCATGTTTGTCGACTTTTTCACCAAGTTGTCGCCCTTCCATCCAGAGATCGGGACAAAGTTGATCTTGGCAGTGTTGAAACCGACAAGTTTTAGCATCTTTTCTGCAGCATCCTTTGCTTCCTTGTAACGTGCTTCGGCATAGCCGGCATCATCCATCTTGTTAAGCGCTACAATGAGCTGGTTGACCCCCAGTGTCTTTGCAAGGAATGCATGTTCTCTTCCCTGCCCTCCCGACTCGAGCGCTGCTTCCATTTCGCCAGGCTTGACAGAAACGACCAGAACGGCCGCGTCTGCTTCAGACGCGCCGGTGATCATATTCTTAATAAAGTCCCTATGTCCGGGAGCGTCAATCAGTGTGTAGAAATACTTTGGCGTTTCAAACTTTTGAAAAGCGAGATCGATGGTGATACCCCTTTCGCGCTCGTCCTTGATGCTATCCAGCACCCACGCGTACTTGAACGTATCACCCTTTCCTGTTGCTTCTGATTCCTTGGCATACGCATCGATGGTTCTCTGATCAATGGCACCCATATCAACAAGCAAATGACCTACAGTAGTTGATTTACCATTATCGACATGACCTACTACCACGAGGTTCATGTGCGGCTTTTTGCTAGCGCTCATAGAGCAAGAACGCTCCATGGGCTTTATTTGTATTTCGCCCGCGAACAGGGCGCAAGTTGCGTGCTCCCAGTGGCGCGGCGCCCAAGCTCCAGTCCTATCCAACAAGCTATCGGAAAAGTTTTAAGCCAAATAGCCATGAATTTGTCCTCAGTATGCGAATTACACTTAGCGCCATAAAGGCCGACATTGGGGGAATAGGGGGCCACACGTGCCCGAGCGAAAAACTTCTCGAGACCGTCAAGAACTTTGTTGCAAAGAGCGCAAAGGGCCTGCTTGTCGATTATTACGTTGGATATACGGGCGACGACATCCACATTATAATGACCCACACCCGGGGCGTGGACGACGAAAAGATCCACAAGATGGCTTGGGACGCCTTTACAGAGGGGACCAAGACCGCAAAGGAACAGGGTCTCTACGGCGCCGGCCAGGACCTGCTCAAGGACTCGTTCTCAGGCAACGTCAAGGGCATGGGGCCGGGCGTAGCTGAAATCGAAATGGAGGAGCGCCCGAGCGAAGTGTTCTGCGTATTTGCGGCAGACAAGACAGAGCCGGGTGCCTTCAACTTCCCGCTCTGGCGCATGTTCGTCGACGCGCGTAGCAACACCGGCCTTTTGATAAACGAGCGCCTTGCAGAGGGCGTCATTTTCCGCATAATGGACGTCATGTCCGGCAAGGTTGCAGAATTGAAGATGTGGCAGGACAAGGCCGAGCTCGAAGCGGCGCTGATGTACCCCGGCCGCTTTGTGGTCCATTCTGTTGTGTCGTCTGACGGCGCTGACCAGATAGTGTCGGCGTCAACCGACAGGCTGCACAACATTGCCGGCACGTACGTCGGCAAGGACGACCCGATTGCAATCGTCAGGACGCAAAAGAACTTTCCGGCCACGGAGGAAGCGGGCAGCGCGTTCAACGAGCCCCACTATGTTGCCGGCAACACGAGGGGAAGCCACCACATGCCCCTCATGCCAGTAAAGCTCAACTCCGCCGCAAGCCTGAACTACTCTATCCCCATCGTCTCGTGCCTGCTCTTTAGCATGCACAACGGCAAGCTCGTCGGGCCCCACGACGGCTTTGGCACCGCGGACTGGGACCTCCAGAGGATGCAAGCTTCCGAGCGGGCGATGATCATGCGCAACCAGGGCTTTATCCACCCCGCCACCCTTGTCCCTGACGAGCTGGAATACAACAAGGGCTACGAGGCGAGGATGAGCAAGCTGGAGAGCAAATTCCGCGACCTCGAAGACATCATGAACGGCAAGACAAAGGCGGCAACGACAAAAGCGAAAGATGGCAGCAAGCGTTGAAGCGGCCACTAATCATCAATTTCAAAAACTATGACGAAGTTTCCGGAGACGGGGCTGTCAAGCTCGCCCGCGCCGCGCAGGCAGTGGCGAAAAAGCTAAAAGTAGAGATAGCGGTCGCGCCGCCGCAGCCCGCTCTGGCGCTTGTCGCAAAAAGCGTCAAAGTGCCGGTCATCTGCCAGCACGTCGACAATGAAAAAGTGGGCTCTTCTACAGGCTATTTCGTGCCCGAAGTCGCCAAGTCGTACGGCGCGTCCGGCTCGCTGATAAACCACAGCGAGCACCGGATCGAGATGAAACAGATCGCCAGCCTGGTGGAGCGCCTCCGCGGCCTGCGCATGACGTCCATAGTGTGCGCTAGAGAGCCGTGGGAGGTCATGGAGATATCGGCCTTCCAGCCGGATTTCATCGCAATCGAGCCGCCAGAGCTTATCGGGAGCGGCAGGGCGGTGTCAACTGAAAATCCTGCGATAATTACAAAGTCGATAGAGGCGGCTGGCTCGCGCTCCAAAGTCATCTGTGGCGCCGGCATCACAGGCAGGGGCGACGTCGCCAAGGCGATGGAGCTGGGCTCGCGCGGCATACTCGTGGCAAGCGGGATAATCAAGGCAAATTCGTGGGCAGGCAAGATAGCCGAGCTCGCGGCCGGCATGAAATAATCATTCTTCGAGCACTCTTTCTATCGTGGCGCAGATGCTCTTTGTAGTTCCGGGTTTTTGGATAAAGCCGTCGATCTTGGTTGAGGGCAGCACCTTTTCAAAATCTGTCTGCCTGATCTCAAACGCGGTCATGAGCATGACCTTGATGCCCGGCTTGATTTCCTTGACGCGCCGTACAAACTCAAAGCCGTTCATGCTGGGCATCCGCACGTCGGATATGACCTGTCGCACGCGTCGCATTTTTTCCTGAAATGATCGAGAGCCTTTGCAGCGTCGGAAAATGCGACGGCCTCGCAGTTCATGTTTCTTTCGATGCCGGATTTTAATACGCGCAGTATGTCGGTTTCGTCGTCGAAAACGATCAGCCGGTGCTTTTGCTTCGTCTTATCGGCAGTGCGAAGATTTATCAAAGCTCAACCATCCTGCCATTGCCACGACTTACAATTCCACCTTTAACTTACCTCACCGGACCAGTCAAGCGTGGCGGTGAACAGCCGCATATGACGTTGCGTTCATAGAATGGCGTGCCAATCGCAGAAGATTTGGCGACTAGACTTTTACCGGCGGAAGGTTCCAGTTGTACTTCATGGCCAGCAGCCTGAGCGCGGTCGCCGCTACGATGCTCGGTATTGCGGCGATGTTGAGGTCGATGCCGGCGGCCAAGAGTCCGAAAAATATCACCACGCCGATAAAGCTTGCCGACGCGTAAAGCTCCTTGACAAACACTATCGGCATTTCGTTGACAAACACGTCGCGCAGGATGCCACCGCCGACCGCGGTTAGGACCCCGGCAAACGCCATTGCAAGAAAGTTCAGCCCGAACACGTTGTACGCAAAAGTCGCGCCGATTATCGTGAACACGCCAAGCCCGATCGCGTCAAATTTCAGGAAAAGGTTCCGGTGCTTTTTGAGCGCCCTGTAGAGGAAAAACATCGCGACGCCGGTAGCCACCGTGATTATCACGTACAGCGGGTTGACTATTGCCAGCGGCGGTATCCTCCCAAAGACCAGGTCTCGCATCACCCCGCCGGCGACGCCGGTCATGGTTGCGAGTATGACTATCCCGACAAGGTCTGACTTGTGCTCTATCGCCTTGAACGCGCCGGTCACCGCAAACGCCACCGTGCCGAGCAGGTCCAGGACCTGTATGAGCAATGGGACTGGCAAAATGTCAGACAATGCAATCACCGAGTGATGCCTGCAAACTCCGCTCCACTGTAACAGCGGGGGCAAAGATTTGAAATTATCGGTGCGCACACAACATTTTAAACCAGCGGAAGGGTTGATCATCTTCTTGTCAGAGGAAGGTTTTGGCAAAGCCCCTGCCGCCGTCAGGCCGATTTACTTTTTCGACGAGGCAGATGGCAGGAACAGGATGCTGCTTGGCGGCAAGGGCGCTGGGCTCGCGGAAATGACCCGGCTAGGCCTGCCGGTCCCGCCCGGATTCATAATAACCACCGAGATTTGCGAAAAATTCTACGAAGCGGGCAGGCGCCTGCCGGACGGCCTGATGGACGAGGCGCGGAAATCGATAAGGCGCCTTGAAAGCGCGACAGGCAAGAAATTCGGCGACCCAAAAAACCCGCTCCTGGTGTCGGTGCGCTCTGGCGCGCCGGTGTCGATGCCGGGCATGATGGATACGATCCTCAACCTCGGCCTCAACGACGAAACAGTCGAGGGCCTTGCAAGGCAGAGCAACGACCCGAGGTTCGCGTGGGACGCATACCGCCGGTTCATCCAGATGTTCGGCAAGATCGTGCTTGGGATAGACGACCGGAGATTTGACGGAATGATTGTCGGCAAGGACCTGTCAAGCGCAAAGGCAGTCATGGGCGTCGCGACGTCGTTCAAGTCGCTCTGCGAAGACTCGGGTAGGAAATTCCCCGCAGACCCTTACAAGCAGCTGGAACTTGCCATCGACGCGGTGTTCAGGTCGTGGATGGGCAAGCGCGCAGTGGAATACCGCAGACAGTACGGCATCACCCCGGACATGGCCGGCGGCACCGCAGTCACAATAGTGGCGATGGTCTTTGGCAATATGGGCGCCGACAGCTGCACCGGCGTGGTGTTCACCCGCGACCCGGAGACCGGCGAAAAGCGGCTGTATGGCGACTACCTAGTGAACGCGCAGGGCGAGGATGTGGTGTCGGGCAAGGCGACCCCAAACCACATCGACTCCTTTGCCGGCGAAATGCCGGACGTCTACCAACAGCTGCTTGAGGTGTGCGAAAAGCTGGAGAACCACTTTCATGAGCCGCAAGACGTCGAGTTCACCGTTGAAAAAAGCCAACTCTACATCCTGCAGACAAGGGCCGCCAAAATGAACGCGGTCGCGGCGGTAAAGACATCGATAGATCTTTACCATGAAGGGCTGATCAGCAAGACCGCGGCGCTCGAGCGCATCGACCCGGAGGCGCTGGAGCAGATCCTGTACCGCAGGATAGACACGCGCGCAAAGCACAGGGCGATCGCGACAGGAGTCGGCGCGTCGCCCGGCGCAGCAAGCGGCATCGCGATATTTGACGTAGCCCGGGCGGAGGCGCTTGGCAAATCGGGCGAAAAGGTGATCCTAGTCAGGGAGGACACAAGGCCAGACGACGTGCCGGCGTTCTTCCAGTCGGCCGGCATACTGACCAGCCGCGGTGGCAAGACCTCTCATGCGGCGGTGGTCGCCCGAGGGATGGGCAAGCCCTGCGTCGTAGGCTGCTCGCAGATAGAGATCGATTTTGAGGGCCGAAGCTTTAGCGTGGGCGGCAAAAAGGCGGCTAGCGAGGGCCAGAAAATAACGATAGACGGCTCGACAGGCAGGGTCTATTCCGGCGAGGTCCCAACTGTAGAGCCGGAAATCTCCTCCGAGTTCAAGGAGCTTCTGCAGTGGTCCTCGGAAATGAAGGGCATCAAGATCAGGGCAAACGCCGACACGGTGGCGAGCGCGATCCTGGCCAACAAGTACGGCGCGGAAGGGATCGGTCTCTGCAGGACCGAGCGCATGTTCAACCAGCACGACAGGATACTGCAGTTTGTCAACATGATAATGGCTGAAGACGAGGACGAGCGGAGGAAGGCGCTTGCCGAGCTCGAGCCCCTGCAGCGATCCGATTTTAAGGCTATCCTGAAGGAGATGCGCGGCCTGCCAGTCACCATCAGGCTGCTGGATCCGCCTCTGCACGAGTTCCTGCCAAAGGAGGAGGACCTGATGCAAAAGATCTTTGAGCTAAAATCTGGCGGCGGCAAGTCCGACGAGATCGCGCGCATCGAAAAGGTGCTCCACCGCGTGCACGAGCTGTCGGAGATAAACCCGATGCTGGGGCACAGGGGAGTGAGGATGGGGATCTCGTTCCCGGAAATCTACGAGACCCAGATAAGGTCGGCGTGCGAAGCGGCCGCCGAGCTGGCAAAGGAAGGCGTGGCAGTCGAGCCCCAGATAATGGTGCCCCAGGTGGGACTGGTAGAAGAGCTCGCAGCCGTCAGGCAGATATTCGAGTCGGTCAAGCGGGAAGTTGAGCACAGACACAGGATAAAGCTAAAGATCAAGTTTGGCAGCATGATCGAAGTGGTGCGCGCGTGCCTGGTGGCCGACGACATCGCCCACCTTGTGGATTTCATAAGCTTTGGCACGAACGACCTGACGCAGGCCACCTTCAGCTTTAGCAGGGAGGACGCCGAGGGCAAGTTCCTGCCGTTCTACCTTGAAAAGGGCATCATGAACGTGAACCCCTTCCAGAGCATCGACACAAAGGGAGTGGGCAGGCTGATGCAAATGGCAGTCGACATGGCAAGGCGGGTGAAAAAGGACATCGAGATCGGGATCTGCGGCGAGCACGGCGGCGACCCACGCTCGATAGAGTTCTGCAGCACGGCCGGCCTCGACTACGTCAGTGCCTCGTCTCACCGGATACCGATCGCCATCCTGGCGGCGGCGCAGTCGGCGATTCGGCAGAACAAGCACCTCCAGCAGCATTCTACTATAGCTTAAAATGTGGGCGGAACGACTCAGAGTCAGGATGGCAGAAGCTTCAACAAGCGCAGGCGGCAGCGTCACCTACGAGTGCATGCGCTGCGGCACGCCGGTGACCGTCGAAGAACTGTCAAGGCTGCCAGAGATAAAGTGCATCTGCGGGTTCAGGGTATTTCGAAAAGCAAGGCCACCGATAGTAAAGCAGTTAAAAGCTATCTAGGTCTTTCCTTTCATCCTGTTGTACGAATGGAATTTCTTTGCGTGGTCGCGCATCTGCTCCATCCCCTCAAAGCCCGCGTTGCACTCTTTGCACATGTAGAGCTTTTGCTCGTGCGCCACCTGCTGGTGCTGCATCAATTCCTCGACCTTGCGGAACTTGCTCCCGCACGCCTCGCATTCGTGTTTCTTGAACATGCGGTCACTCCATGCCTTTCTGGCCGTCCCAGCACTTCCTGCACAGGTTCCCCTGCATGTGCCAGGCCGGCTTTGGGTGATAATAGAACATGCCGAGCCTGCTTCCGCAGACAGAGCAAAAGCTAATCTTCTTGTTATAGTCGGCGTCCTTTTTCTGGAAGCACGACTTGCACAGGAGAGTGCTGGACTCCATCTCCCACTGCCACTTTGGCTTTTCGCCGTCTTCCACGATCTCTTTGCACATTGCACATCGATCAGGTGTTTCTTCCTGCCTGATCATGAACTCTTTTGTCTTTTCGACGTGGCAGCTGCCGCATAGCAGGCCTTGAATCCCCCATTCTTTACCGGGCTTGTACTTGTGGCGCCCAAGCTCTTTGCCGCAAACCGCGCAATTGACGACCTGTTTTTTGCCGAAAATGTGCAAGCGAAAATACTTGCCCGCACGGGTACAAAAACGTATGTCGGCACCATAAACGGCTTCAAGGGCCAGTACTATGTTAGCTGTAAATATACCATTAAATTACATTAAAGATTATATGATAATTAACAAACTAATGATAGAGACAAAAAATATTTAATATTTGAGCCGTTCAATGCCGACAATGAACAAACCCGTTATCGCAGGAATTGCGGCAGGCGTCCTGCTTGCTGGGCTGGTTGTTATTGGCCCTCTTGGAGGGCTCAACCTTGGCGCGCAGGCGCAGTCCACCGGTGTGACGAAAAAGGTGACTTTGATTGCTGATGAAATGGACGTGCAGGTAGCTCCAGACAACGCGCTGCATCCGGGCGGCGTAATGTACCGGGCGATGGTATTTAACGGAACGGTACCGGGGCCGGTAATATCAGTAGACCAGGGCGACACGATCGAATTTACACTGACAAATGAAGGCGAAGTGATACACAGCATCGACTTCCACGCGGGCTATGGCCCATCGGCCGCTGTCGGAGCCAATGCCAGCGCCACCGGCTCTAACGTCCAGAGTGGCGAAACGGTGACGTGGACATGGGAGCCGCCATTTGCAGGCGTGTTCTTTTACCACTGCGGCGCTGACGGCCTGAACGGCGTATGGGAGCACATCGCAAATGGCATGTACGGCGGCATCGTGGTGCACCCGCAAAACGAAAAGCCAGCAAAAGAGTTCTACGTAGTCTTTGGCGAAATCTACAGCAGCAATGTCAGCGGCCTATTTACGCGGGCAAACGGCACAGGCTCGCTTGACATGAACAAGTTCCTTGCAGGCAACCCGGACCTCGTAATGACAAACGGCATGGCCCACAAGTACGTCCCGGCGGTAGGAGCAATAGCACAGATACCTCTGAACCCTGACGCCGAAGTATTCCAGGTCCAGCCCGGCGAGCTGACGAGATGGTACATAGTCAACGCAGGCCCGAACGACTATGTCGCGTTCCACTTCATCAGCGGCATGATCGACGTGCGCGACGGCTCGATCAATAACAGGCTTGGCACGCAGATGAAGAACGACGAAACGTGGACAATCCCGCCAGGCTCCGCTTCGGTGATTGAAGCGACCTTCCCTGAAGAAGGCATCTACGTGGGCGTCGACCACGCGATGAACGACGTTCTGAAGGGCGCCGCGTTTGCCGTCCTGGCAACTCCAGACGCAACCGACGACGACCACCCAGAAGGAACGTGGGTGCCTCCAAGAGCAAGCAGCGACGTCTCTGGCCCGTCAATGACGATGACAGGCACGAGCAACGCGACAGACACAGGAGTCACAGCCAATATGACAGACACTACCACCGACGCAACAGAGACACGAAACCAGACGGGCGCGGGAAATGACGCCGGCACAGGAAACGAAAATTCGTCAAACCAGACCGGCACAAACAGCACGGGCTAGCGCAGCAAGAGTCAGCTCGCGCTGACTTTTCCATTTTCTTTTTATTTAGTTAGAAATTTTCTATCTTATTTACAATATTTCACATATTTTGCGCAATGCAAAATGCTTTAATAAAAGCGCTACCTAGCTGACTGGGTTTACATTATGAAGAAAATCGAAGCGGTTGTTCCTTCTGCGAGACTGGACAGGGCTTTTGCGGCGCTAAAAGAATTGGACTTGGGGGGCTTTACGTATTACGACTCGAAAGGGCAGGGTCAGATACCTCGCCAAGAGGTCCACTCGGGGAGAGGCACCGGGATGTACAGGCCAGAGTTTAACGTAAACTCGACAATAGTAGTCATCGCCAAGGACTCGATGGTGAACAGGGTCGTCGAAAAGCTCCTGGAAAGCACCAGCACCGGGCTAGCCGGCGAAGGCAAGATATTCATCTCTGATGTCGAGGAAGCAGTCGACATTGGATCAAAAAAGCGCGGCGAAGTCGCGCTGTAAAATTTTTATTTTCTCAGTTCTTCGATCGCCTGGCTTGCGTTGAGCATGCCCTTTTTCTTTGCATACTCTTCGACCGCCTTTAGCTGCTCTGGTGTGAAACACACCGGCATTGTTTTTTTGCTCATGGCGAAATACTGACCCCGCAAGATTATAACGCTTTCGTTTTTCTTCATTAGGAAAGTACTCTGCCAATGAAGAAAAACGAAAAATCATGACTCTTTCTTTCATAGCGCGGCGTCGCCTTTTTCCTTGCTACCGATGTCGTACGCTTCCGCGACGTCGTAGACAAAGATCTTGCCGTCAGACGCCGAGCCGGTGCTTATCACTTTCAGGACATCGGCAATGATCTCCTTGGCCTTGGCGTCCGGCACCAGCACTTCGATTTTCGTGCGAAAGCCAAACTCCGGGGTGTAGCGCATCACGCCGCGCCCGACTGATACGGGCTCCCTCTTTGCCCTGCCCCTGCCCTTGATGTCGTAAAAGGTCATGCCGCCGACCTTGTACTTGTGCAAAAGCTCGTTGATCTCTGTAAGGCGCTCGTGCGGTATGATGAGGTCCAGTCTCTTCATGCCATTACCACCTCGCGAAGGTATTTATCAACATATCATAATTTTCCAGTTCTATGTCACACTGTCTTGCCGACATGTCAATTTGCACGAGCATCAAGCGTTGATTCGATAGACGATGTCGCTGTCATATTCAGTATCCATAATCTCCGTCCAGCATTTGGAGCAAAACGAGTCATCATCCACTAGCCTCTGTTCAAAAGTCCGGCCAGCTTGGTCAAAGGAGGAGTTGCATGAAACACAGATCTGTCATGCCTTTTTATCAACATTTGTCCTTCCTTATGAAACTGTAGAAGGCATCTTCTATAGAAATCAAGAAACAGCTGGAAGCCAACAGAGGAGTCTAGTGCTTCCCCATTTCATAATCAGCTCCGGCCACACACTTGTTACAGTATCTGCGAAGCATAATCACTCCTTCCACCCTGAACAATGCCTCTGTCGTCGCAACCGCAGAGCACGTAATGCAAAAACCTGGCGTTTTGTTCGTGCCTACCACTGCCGGTCTGGTTTGATAAGGTTTTACCACTATTAGGATAGCCATATGTTGACTATATACTTTTGAATGGCGTGTATTCAGGATGCATGCTTCTGACATGCTATTGAGAGTCTTTGGCATCGGCGGCAGTTTCTCCAGCTTGTGTTCCGGGTAAGCATTAATGACCAAGCCTGAAAATATAATGTACCGCGACCATGGTTCGGACTTCCTATATAGCACGGCTACTATAGAATTTTGAGATGAAATATAGAAGCAGAACTGAAATTGTGTCGAATATTCTTGAAGCTGCAAATGGCGGCGCGACAAAAACAAAGATAATGTACAAGGCATTTCTCTCTTATGCTCAACTAAAGGAATACCTGGGTCTTCTATCGCAGAACGGACTCTTGGAATATCTGGACGCAGACGCAAAATTCAAAACGACCGGCAAGGGCATCAAGTTCCTGGCAATCTATGATAAGATGGATATGCTGTCGCCTACAGCTGCTGCTATGCGAGCAAAGGTTATAGAATAAAGCCCCAACTGCATTCCTGACATACAACGGCGTTCAAGGATCACAAGCAGTTATCAAAGATCCAAACCAAGCACCATAAAATATTTTATCTAGGAGACCGGTGTGCCAGCGGACGAAGAAACGGCGGAGTTACCCTTTAACCAAACCCGCCGGCACACCGACAACAGGGGGAGTGGGGAATGCTCGGGAAAGCACCTTTTCTCCTGTATGTTATTCTCAAGCTCAAAGTTGTATGTAAGGAACGTGGCTTGCTAGTTCTCTAGGAATCTTATGTAACCTCAACCCTCGTGAGTTTGGATTTTGTAATAATTCGCATAAATACCAGTCTGGCGTAATGATATTGGATTGAAAAATAAGAGATTTTCACATGGTGGCCTGTGCGAGTGCATTTGTCATGGCAGACCAAACACGGACTATTGCGGGTATTGCTCTCCTTCTCACACGGGACGCAGCAATTCGAATTCCTTTAGAAAATAAGGAATCTCCCAAATTCTTGTCTGGCGCCTAAACATCATGATCGGCGAAGCCGCCGCATTACATCTATTGTTTTGCAGACACGCCGCCATCGACCATCATGACGGTGCCGGTTACCCACTTTGAGTCGTCAGAGCAGAGGTACGCCACGGCGCCGGCAATGTCCTCAGGCTCGCCCACCTTGCGCAGCGGGAACGTAGACTCAAGCACCTTCTTCGCCTCCTCGTCCTGCAGGTAGGGCTCGATTATCGAGCTCCTTATCGTGGAAGGGGCGACGCAGTTGCAGCGGATGTTGTGCTGACCGTACTCCACCGCGATGCTCCTTGTGAACATTATCACGGCGGCCTTGGTCGCGCCATAAACCGACAGCGGCACCTTGGGTATGGCCCTGACGCCGAGCACCGACGAAATGTTGACGATGCTGCCGCCCCCGTTTTTCATCATGACCGGGATCACAGCCTTTGTCATCCGGAGCGTGCCGAAAAGGTTGGTCTGCACAAGGTCGTCCCACTGGTCCTCAGTCATTTCGTGGAACGGCGCCGGGTCGTTTATTGTGCCGGCGTTGTTCACCAGAATGTCAACCCTGTCAAACGACTTGATCGTCTGGTCGACTGCGCTGAGCACCTCCGCCTCCTTGGTGATGTCTGTTGTTATCGTCACCGTGTTCTTCTTGTCGCCAATCTCTGCCGCCGCCTTTTGCAGCTTGCCCCTGTCCCTGCCGAGGAGCGCCACCCTGCACCCTTCGGAAGCGAGCCTCTTTGAGATGGCCTTCCCTACTCCGCCGCCTGCGCCTGTGACCATAGCGACCTTGCCCTTTATCATGCCCCTTATTTCGTCGGTTAATCTTTTAAAGTTGACTGGGCAGGGCCTTGATGACAGCCGCTTCCAGCTCTGAAATGACTGCGGGAACGTCTGCCGGGTCGCTCTTGAAGGTTGCGCCGGCGGCATAGGCGTGGCCGCCCCCTTCCGGCAGGCTCGCCGCGACATCGCGGCACGAAATTGAATCATTGTTGCGCCGGATGCTCACCTTGCCCTTTACGCTGTAAAACATGGCGAGGTCGGCGTTTGTCCTGGCAAACACTTCCTCTGAAAAGAGGCTGCTCTGCAGGTAAGGCGACGACTGCACGTACGCCACATTGAAGCTGCCAGCTTGTCTTATCTGCATGGTGGCAAATACGTGCTCTTTGGCCCCGTCGCGCAGGCGCACATAGTCGTTGTAGTCGCCCTGCATCTCCACGTCCCACAACATCCCTTTTGCAGACTTTCTTGCAAGCCCCGACAGCCTGTCGTAAAAGTCGGGGAAGGTCTGGTAGTAGCGTATCAGCTCCGATATAGGCGTCAGGTACTGGTCCTTTGTGAAAAAGTCCATGGTGTGGGCCATGCCCGCCAGCTTGCCTGCAAGCGCGTTGTCCGGCAAAAGGGTTTCGTGCATCAGGTCAGCCGCGCACTTGTTTCCGGACGCGTCGAGCACTATCTCCACAAGCGGCCTGACCGCGTCGATCGCCTGCTGCGACCACGGGTGGTGGTCGACCCACATTATCTTCCAGCCGTCTTTCACCGCGTCTGAAAATATCTGTTTGCAGGTCTCGACCAGGTCGTCGTTGAGCCCGAGGTCCGCGATGATTATCAGGCCGCGCTCGGGCGAATGGTGGGTTGCAGAATAGATAAAGTTCCCAAGCTTTTGAAAGTTCTCCGCGCCGTAGCCGAGGAAAACGGTCATCGCCTGCGGGTAGCGCAAGAGCCCGATTGCGGCGGAATACAGGCCGTCCAGGTCGGACTCGTGGGAGAATATCATGACCTTCATCTGCACAGCACCCTCCTCAGCAGGCCCGTCTTTTCAAATATCCTGTCCTGCGGTATCATGCCGCCAAAGTCAGATCTTGCAAGCGGCGTGTTGTTGAGCGCCACGTAGCAGCCGATCCCTGCGTTGTTTGCCGCCTTTACCCCAAGCGGCGCGTTTTCAACCACCGCCGCGTCCTTGGACTTGACCTTCATCTGCCCAAGCGCTTCCAGAAACGCAGACGGGTCCGGCTTGCCCTTTTCAATGTCGTCCGCGGTTATTATCGCGTCGAATCTGTCCCTGCCAAACGCTTCTTCCAGGATAATTTCTACGTCGTTTCTGGTCGAGCCGCTCACCACCGCCTTTGAGCATTCCATGCCGGCGATCATTTCCCTGACGCCTTCAAACGGCTCGGAGCTCCTGATCGCCTTGAATATCCGGGACTTTTCGTCGTGCACTTCATGCACAAGCGAATGATCAGAAAACTTCTTTTGCTCAAATATCTTTTCTACCAGCTCCATCCCGCGCATGCCTTCGAGGAGGTAGACATCTCGCTCTGCAATTTCAAGCCCGGCAATTTTTACAAACGCCGCTTGCCATGCCTGAAAGTGGGTCGGCATAGAGTTGACGAGCACGCCGTCAAGGTCGAATATCACCACTTCCACGCCCCTATCTAGGAATGATGGCTATAAATTTCAGCGCAGCTTTTCGAGGTCGCTGTCGTCGCGGTAGTTCTTGGGGTTGAGCCGGAAGCCCCTTACTCCCTCGCGGGGCACGTCTTTCAGCTTCAAATAATATTCCAGCTTTGACTTTTTCATCTGCTTGCTGAGCCAGATGACGAAGCAATGTTCAAGGTCGTTGCCCTCCTGCTTTTGTATTTCAGGGTAAAGATCGAGCAGCTTTTCCACAAAGTCGGGGTCAAAGTAGATGTAGAAAAAGTCCCAGCCAAGAGCTCTACCGCTGGACGAGCATTCGATCTTGCCCTTTTCGTGGGCGCCCCATTCAAGCGTGCCGATGAAGTCCATTATCTCGGGCCTCTCTTTTTCAAAGTCAAGGCACGACCCCTGCACTAATATCGTCGGCGGCCTGTTCACGGTCTTGCGGTTCAAGATCAGGATGATTTAGGTCGTTTTTGACATATAAGCGGTTGCCTCACAGATATCGCTGCAGCACGGCAGTCGCCCTTTCGACGCCGAGGTCAAGGAAGTAGTTGCCTATCCTCGGGCCCCTGTCGGCGTTGAGGAACATCCTGTACAGCAATGTAAAGAACTCTTTTGGCTCCATGCCGTTGTTCCTTGCGACGTCAAAGACCTTTGACTGCAGGTCCTTGGCGTTGTCTCCGCTGTCGGACATGCCTGCAAACGGCCCGGCCACTTTGATCAGCTCCTGCACCGCCTTTCTCTGCGGGCCGGAAAGCTGTACCTCAAACTTTTCGTCCTGCCTGTTGTCGTCGGCCCAATTGGACGCCAGCCTGATCTTGTGCATTATGCCGCCGGTTTTTTCCTTGACCATGCCGTACTTTGTCAATCGGTTGAACACCTTTTCGTCGCGGTCGTCGCCCGGCGGGAATATCGACGCCTGCTGCGCGATAAAGCGGTAGAGCGCGTGCGGGCTAGGCTGCCTTGGCGGGTCCAGCTTGCTGATGTACTCGTAGATGCCTTTTGTCTTTGTCAGCTTTGCCGGGTTGTCCTCCCTTGCCTTGCCGAAATAGACGTCTTCGTAATAGTCGTACTCGTCCATAAGCGCTGGCACGTCATCAAGGCCGACGTGGCGCGTGCCAGTGATCCGCTTGAAGAGAAGGAGCAGAATGGATTCCGGCGTGCCGTAGCGCAGCCACATCTGGGGCGTCAGCACGTTGCCGGCAGACTTGCTTATCTTTTTGCCAGACTTGTCAAGGAACATTTCATACTTTACGTGCAGCGGGTGGGCGTAGCCCAGGATTTCGTCGGCCACCCAGTCATTGACCCTGACCGAGTCCATGATGTCCTTGCCGTACGCCTCAAAGCGGATGTCAAAAGCCTGCCACCTCGCGCCAAACTCTACCTTCCACGCGAGCTTGCCGTCGCCCTTTGCGATGTCGACCTCGCCCCTGTGGCCGCAGCCCTTGATGTCTGCCTTGCCTATCCTGCTGCCAGAGCAGGCGTACGCAACTTTCCTTTCGTCGGGCAGGTATTTCTGGGCGACCGCCGTGTAGAGCCGGCCGCAGCTCTGGCACACTGGAAAGTACGGCAGCACGTCGATGTACTTGTCCTGCCCCACAAACTCGGCTATCTTTTGCCCCAGCTTGCTACTGCTCTTCAGTATGGTGTCAATCTGCTTGACGAGCAGCCCCTCCCTGTACGCATCCCTGCCGCTCTGGAAGCGGTACTTTATTCCCGCCTTGTCAAGGCCGTCAAGAAGGAGGCTGCTCATGTGCGCGCCGTACGAAGCGTGGCAGCTGCCAAACGGGTCGGGGATGCCGGACACCGGCTGGGCGACGTGTTCCTGCAGCCAGTCCGGCAGGCCGTGCGGGATCTTGCGCAGGCCGTCCATGTCGTCAGAGTAGGCGATCAGCTCTGACTTGAAGCCAAAGTTCTGGAGCGCGAGCGCGATGCCGTACGCCCTCACCGCGTCGCCCATGCTGCCGATGTGAGGTATGCCGGACGCGCCAAGCCCGCTCTCGACCCTTATCAGGTCCAGGCTGCGGCCCAGCTTTTTCTCCCTCTTGATCAGGATGTCCGCGACCTTGTCTATCCACGTGCCCTTGCCAATTTGCTCTTCCATCTATAGCACCTTTGACACGTACGGGCCGTCTTGGCGGTAGCCAAGTTTCCTGTAGTACTGCCTTGTCCCGACCGCGCTAATGACTGCAATCTTGGCCACGCCCAATTCATCCTTTGCTATCCGCTCAGCTTCTCTAAGCAGCGTGCTGCCGTATCCCCTGTGCTGGTAGCTGTCACTGACCTCTTTGCTGCCGACGCTTACCGCCTGGCCATAGACGTGCAGTTCGCGCACTATTGCGCTGTCGGCGAGCTCGCCCCTTTGCGGCCTCGCTACTTTTCGCAACCGCAAAAAGCCGAGCACCGTTTCGCCGTCCCTGCTTTCGTACGACAGGAATATCTCGCGGCCTCTTGAAGCAGAATAGTCGGTCCTCCTCAATGTTACCTCGTCGTCGGCAGGGTATCTTTTCTGCAGGCCTGCCTCCCTGCACCTGATGCACCTGCATTTGTGGCCTTGCTGCATCAGCTTTTGCAAGACGATCTGCCTGAGGTTGCCGCTCTTTGGCCCGGCAACGATGTCCTTTGACTCTATCTCGCGCTGCACCCGCATTATCCGCACCCACTCTGGCACTATTTTTTTCGCTTCAACGATCACGTTCACAAGGTCGTCGTCGGAGTAAGCTTCATACTTGCCGCTCTCGTGCATCTTGAACAAACCAGTGTGCTCCAGCACGAGCGTCGGGTAGATCTTTAGCATGTCGGGCTTGAAGGAGTCGTCTTCAAACAGCCGCCTGAAATCCTCGACGTCTTTTTCCGGCGAGCTCCCCGGCAGGCCGGGCATCATGTGCGCGACTATCTTGTAGCCGGAATCGCGGGCGATCCTGAACGCGTCAACGACGTCGTCGAGCGTGTGTCCCCTGTTGACAAGCTTGTAGACGTTGTTGCGCAAAGACTGGACGCCGATCTCTACCCTTGTCACTCCAAGTTCCAGCATAAGATCGACGTGCGGCTCCTTGCAATAGTCCGGCTTTGTTTCGACCGTAAAGCCGACGCACCTGTTGCCGGCGGTTTCATTTACGGTAATCGCCTGCTCCAAGCTCGGCGATTTCCAGCCGTTGAGGGCGTCGTAGCAAGACTTTGCAAACTCTTTCTGGTAGCCTGCCGGCATGAACGGGAACGTGCCGCCCACTATCACGATCTCGGTCTTGCCCGTGTCGTGGCCCCTTGCCTGCAGCTGCTCCACCTTGCCGCGCACCTGCTGGTACGGGTCGTAGCTGAACTTTTGCGCGGCCTTTGTCGCCGGCTCTGTGCCGGTGTAGCTGAGCGGGGTGTTGAACTCTATTCCGCCGGGGCAGTAGGTGCATTTGCCGTGCGGGCATTCGTACGGCTTTGGCATGACTGCAACCACCGCGACGCCGGACGCGGTCTTGGCAGGCCTGACCATCAGCAGCCGGCGGTAGCGGTTGTCCTGAAAATACGGGATGATGTGCTCGTTCTTTGGCACCGTGTCTAGGTGATACTCTGACGCAACCTCCATGATTATCCTGAGGGCATGCCTGACCGACAGCAGTTTCCTGCTCTCGATCTGTTCCGCAATGGACCTGCAGGCCTGCTGGTAGCTGTCAGTCACTGAAAGCAATTCTGGACAATTACAGAAGAACGCATATTAATTTTTGTTCCTAGGGCAGTAAAGTAGCACTAACTGGACATTCTAGCCCACACGTTAATTGGGACTATTCTCCTTTATCGCTCTTTTCAAAATCAAGACTGTCTTCAGCCTCTTTCTGCAGTGCCTTGAATTCTTGATACTTGCGCTTCCATCTTGAAAACACTTTCCACTGTCTGATGCCGACTCCTAGCCATACTAGAAAAACCGCGCCTCCTATGATTGGGATGAATGCTCCCACGCCGGCAGTTGATTGTGACAGGTAGGCGATAACCGCCAGTATCGGAATGACGATAAGAAATGAAAGGAGCATTATGATCATCAATTTTTTCGTAAAATCTAGCTGGCGAATAACATTGTCCAGCATCTCACGCATGTTCAAGTTCTCGCGATTATCCGCTTCCTTGCGGTCTGTCGTGTCACCCACTGGTATATCCTCTCCGTTGCACTATAAAGAGGGCAGTAACTGTGTTTCCCGTCTTCATTTCTTCTCATCGCTCCTTGGAAACAGCAGTTCGTAAGGCTCGAATATTTTCTTCGCAATTTCTCTCCCCTTTTCTGAAACCCTGTACTTGATTATCTTATTATGCTCGCCCCACGGCTCCTCGAACCTGATTATCAACCCCTTTTCCACTAGCTCGTCAATGATCGGTTTGTGTTGGACATTGTTCAGGCGGCAGGAGCTCATTAGCTGGCTTTGGTTGAGCTCCCTATGCTCGCTTAGTTGCAATATGATGTCCATTCTCATGTAAATTCTATCTCGGAGTGCATGTACCAATTTGACTCAATTGCCGTAGGCATTTTGATGCATGGCTAACACAGCCCTTTATTTGTTCATGTCTGCAGTCTATTAAGTATGCACGTAACCAAACTACGTAGGATGGGTAAGCAAGGGTTAAAACAAAAAATCAGATTACTCTTGCCATGGTCAAGAAAAATGCCGTAGTGATCGCATCGGTTGTAATAGCTGGTGCTATCGTGGCTACGTACGTTCTATCAGGCAGCATGAATATGGGAGTTGAAGGATCTGGATCCATACAGCAGCCTACTGCATCCATTCCTAGCAATTCAACAGTAGTGAGAATAGTTGCTAACGCTGGAAGCAATTCGTTCAGCCCGAACCCTGTAGAGGTCAAGGTCGGCGAAACTGTGACATGGATAAATGATGACTCTGCCAGACATACTGTAACTTCAAAGGATGGCGTTTTCGATTCCGGGATGATGGGAAAGGGACAGTCATTCAGCTACACCTTTGACAAAGTAGGCGAGTACGCGTACTTTTGCGAGCCCCATCCAAACATGGTGGGCATGGTGGTGGTGACAGAAAGCTAATGCAAAGTGCAACTAAATCCCGCCCGCGTGGAGTAACAATAGCTGCAACTGTCAACATAATCGGTGGACTTGCCGGGCTTATGTTCGGAATTGGATTTATTCTCCAAGATGCCGTATTGCAATCTGCTTTTGATCTTCCACGACAAAATCTATCAGCAGATCAAGCTTCCATACCGGGATTCGGCATTGCACTTGGAGCAGCATTTGTTCCTTTAGCTATTGTCTCATTTATTGTAGCCTATGGGCTACTGAAAGGCCGACAATGGGCCTGGACAGCCACTCTAGTCCTGTCGATTATTAGCATGGTGTGGTATGCATTTACTGTTGCTATTATCCCCAGTAATGGTGGTAGGATACTCGGCGTTATCATAGGCGCAGTAACCATTTACTTCCTATACAGACCACATGTCAAAGCGTATCTTGGCAAAGAAGTGAGATGATGAGAGCATGAAAGGAACCGAAGCGGCTCTTGGCAGAATTGCCAAAGCAGTCCAGAATCATTGCAGACAGTGTGGATATATGTGAGGAAAGAAGCCCCGGTCCAAACGAAGTTCAGAAAGGAGCCCACACGTTAATTTTTGTTTACAGCGCTTCCTTCTTGCCGTCTATTTTGGCTGCGACTTCGCCTCTGCCCTTCTCTACCCTGCCGATGGCCTTGCAGCGCATCCTGTATTTTGCAAAGACGCTGACAATGTCGTCGGCGCTTGCCTTTGGCGCAATGACGCAAAAGCCTATTCCCATGTTGAACGTGCGGTACATTTCCTTGCCGTCGATCCCGCCGTCGACCTGTATCTGCCTGAATATGCCAGTCGGCGCCGGCACGCCGTCAAGGTCGTACCTCACCTTGGCGTTGAGGCGAGGCAGTTTCGTGAACGAGCCGCCAGTGATGTTTGCCAGGCCGTGAACCTTGATCTTTTTCTTTAGGATTTCCATCACCGGCCTGACGTAAATCCTGGTCGGGATCAAGAGCTCTTCGCCCACCGTCTGCACAAGGTGGTAGGCGTTGTCGTCCACGGAGTATTTCGACAGCAAAACCTTGCGTGCAAGCGTGTAGCCGTTGGAATGGAGCCCGCTGCTTTCGACTCCTAGTATGACGTCACCCGGCCTTATCGCGCCGCCAAGTACCGGCTTGCCCTTTACCACACCCATCACCATCCCGGCAAGGTCAAACGCGTTCTCTTCGCCGGCAATGATGTCCGGCAGGACAGCTGTCTCGCCGCCGACGATTGCCATCTGCGACTGCCTTGCGCCTTCCACTAAGCCCTTTGCAATTTCTTCTAAAAGCCGCTCGTTTGGCTGCCTTAGCGCAACGTAATCGATAAAACCTACAGGCTGCGCGCCGACGCAGATCACGTCGTTGACGTTCATTGCGACGCAGTCGATCCCGACGGTGTCAAACCGGTTCATGAGCTGCGCGACGAGCACCTTTGTGCCCACGCCGTCAGAGTGGAGCGCAAGGAGCTCGGAGCCGAGCCTGATCAGGCCGGCATAGTGGCCAAAGCCAGAGACAACCTTGCCTGCCGCCAGCAACTTGTGGGTGGCGGATATTATCTCGCCTATCGACTTTTGCGCCGTGCGTATCTTGCTCACATCGACCCCTGCGTCGCGGTAGGTCATGCGCTTCAACGGTACAGAGCAGCCTGAGGTCTTTTAATAAATGTTCGAATTATGCGAGAGTAACCATCCTTACACCGCGCTCAACAAAGATGCTACACTACTTTAATATAGAAATTGGAGGCAATATCCCCTGTTACCAATAAATGGACGCACGCAACATCGGCCTTCGCAACATCGAGGTCGCCGACACAAAGATCTGCTCTATCGACGGCGAGAACGGCAAGCTCATCTACAGGGGCTACGACATCCTCGACCTCGTAAAGCACTCCACCTATGAAGAGACCGCCTACCTCCTGCTTTTTGGCGAGCTGCCTACGGGAGACCAGCTGGCTGACTTCAAGCGCAGGCTCGTAGAGGCACGCGGGATACCGGAGCCCCTCATAAAGAGCCTGAAGAACAGGCCAAAGCGCGCCCAGCCCATGGACGTGCTCCAGTCGTGCATCTCAGAGCTTGCACACTATGACCTCAACATCGATGACAACTCCAAGGAGGCCCACGTGAGGCGCGCGACAACGCTCATCGCGAAAATACCCGCGGTTGTCGCGGCCTGGAACCGGGTGAGAAACGGCCAGCACGTGGTCGACCCGCTCGAGGAAGGGTCGCATTCCGCCAACTTTCTCTACATGCTGAGGGGCGTCGAGCCGTCTGCCGAGGAGGCAAAGGTGATGGACATCTGCCTCATCCTGCACGCAGAGCACAGTTTCAACGCTTCCACTTTTGCCGCGCGCGAGATCGCTTCGACGCGGGCGCACATGCACGCCTGCATCAGCGGCGCGGTCGGCGCGCTGTCAGGCGAACTGCACGGCGGCGCAAACGTGCAGGTGATGAAGATGCTGCTAGAGATCGGCGACCCTTCCAGCGTCGACAAATGGGTCGCAAACCGCCTCCAGTCTGGAGGCAGGATAATGGGCATGGGCCACGCCGTATATCGGACAACGGACCCGCGCGCAGACGTCCTTGCAAGGCTGTCGGCGCGGATCTCCCGGGAAAAGAACAACAAGTGGTTCGAAATAACAAAGCGCGCCGAGGACTCTACGCAGGACTGGATGAAAAAGAACAAGGGGCACGTGATATACCCAAACGTCGACCTCTACAGCGCGTCGCTCTACTACAGCATGGGGATCCCGATGGACTTCAACACGCCCATTTTCGCGATATCGAGGATAGCCGGGTGGTCGTCCCACGTCATTGAAGAAAAGTTTGCAGAAGCCGCGCCAAAGCCGGCGCTCTACAGACCAAAGGCGGTCTATGTCGGCAAGTACTGCGGGCCGATGGGCTGCGAGTACACGCCGATTTCAAGCAGGCAAGATCAGACTTAGGCTGGATGGGGCAGAGCAGATGGCAACCTTGCAGCAGAAAAAGAGAAAAAGCCGCGCAACGAGCCGAAAGCCACACTGGGCCAGAAGGCGCTAGAGCTCCACCGGCGCCTGCGCGGCAAGACAGAGGTGTGGAACAAGGTCGCCACAGGAAATCAGCATCGCTTACACGCCGGGAGTCGCCGAGGTCAGCATGGAAATCGCGGCCGACCGGCAAAAGGCGTACGAATACACCAGCAAGTGGAACAACGTCGCGATAGTGACTGACGGCACGAGGACGCTGGGCCTTGGGTCCCTCGGGCCGGAAGCAGCATTGCCGGTGATGGAGGGCAAGGCATTATTGTACAAAGAGTTTGGCAACGTCGACGCCTTTCCCATATGCCTGCAGACGAAATAGTAAGGACGGTCAAGAACATTGCGCCGGTCTTTGGCGGCATCAACATAGAGGACATCGAGACCCCGAAGGTGCTTGAAATCGTGGACAGGTTCACGGAAGAGCTGGACATCCCTGTCTTCCACGACGACCAGCACGGCCATAGTAACGCTTGCCGCGCTCCTCAACGCGCTGCGCTTTACAAAGAGAAAGCCGGAGGACGCAAGCGTGGTGGTGGCCGGAGCGGGCTCTGCCGGCTATGGCATCGTAAAGATCCTCCACGCGATCGGGGTCCACGACATTGTGGTCACCGATTCGCATGGCGTCATCTCTGGCGCGAGGGCGCGGGAGACGATGAACAGGTACAAGTACGAGCTCGCCTCGATAACGAGGCCAAAAGAGGGCGTCATGACGCTGGCAGACGCGGTCAGGGGCAGGGACGTCTTTATCGGCGTTTCCGGCGTCAGAAACCTGATGACCGCCGGCATGGTGAGGTCGATGAAAATGGACGCGATCATACTCCCACTCACAAACCCCGATCCCGAGATACACCGAAAGGCGGCGTTTGACGCCGGGGCGAGGGTGATAGCGACCGGCAGCTACAAGTTTGAGAACAGGGCGAACAACGTGCTCGTCTTCCCGTTCATGATGAGGGTGATCCTCGACAACCGGATACGCAAGGTAAGCCAGCAGCTGCTCGTGAATGTCGGGTACGCGCTCGCCGACCTAATACCGGAGGACAGGCTGGGCCCGTTCAACATAGTCCCGGACGTGACCGATCCCAGGATTCAGGAAGCAGTGAACAAGGCGGTGCGCTCGGCTACTGGCTGAGCTTGTTTTTCAGCCACTCTTTGGCCCTTCTCTCGGCCATGTGCTTTCTCAGGATCATCATGGCCATCTCGTAAAACGTGACGCCGTTCTTTTGTGACTGGGCGTCGATCCACCTCAACCCCTCGGCCAGCTCGGAGTCGTTCTCGGCCATGACCACGAGGTCGTCGATTATCCCCATGAACTGCTCGTCAACGCCGTCCTTGGTGCCCAGCATTCTGAAGTGGGGTAGCGCGATAGCGATTTTACCTGATGATTCAAGCAGTGTTGACAGTTTGAATATATTATATTGACAAACTGAGGCGCGATCATGGTGAATATTCTGGCTCCGGCATTCAAAGACTTAAAATACACCGCCCAGATTGTAGTGTCAAATGGGTATTGATGGCTATCTCACGTTCGCTGGAGGATTTGCGTTTTGAAGGTAAAATTCGGCTTTACGCAGGGGCTCAACGTCGCCCGGCTCGGGCTTGACGAGCAACAGATCATGACTTCCGCCCAGATGGCGGACAGGCTGGGCTACGACTCGGTGTGGGCGATGGACCACGCGAACGTGCCGCAGTGGAAGAACGCGGTCGTAAACGACGCGTGGCTGATGCTCGCGGCGCTCGGCGCAATCACCAGAAACGTTGAGCTCGGGTGTTGCGTGACTGACGCGATCCGCAGGCACCCGTCCGCAATCGCGCTGTCCGCGATCACGCTTGACCGCATAACTCAGGGAAGGGGCATCCTCGGCATCGGCGCCGGCGAGGCGCAGAACGTGGTCGACTTTGGCATCGAGTTCAGCAAGCCTGTGACAAAGTTCAGGGAACAGCTCGAAGTCATCGAGCGCCTTTTCGAATCCGATCCTGACAACCGCGTCAACTATAACGGCGAATACTACAAGCTGATAAACGCGTGCCTCCAGGCAAAGAGCGTGAGAAAGCCGAGGCCGCCCGTGTACATCGCGGCGGGCGCGCCAAAGACGCTCGAGCTGTGCGCGACCTACGGCGACGGCTGGATCCCGATCGGCTACACGCCAGAGCTCTTCAAGCACCACGCCGGCGTGATCAAGGACCACGCGAAAAGGCAGGGCAGGGACCTTTCTAACTTCCAGTTTGCAAACGACGTGGACGTGTACTTCACGGAAGACGGTGAGGAGGCGTGGAACAAGATGAAGAACGCGGTCAAGGTGAGCCTCTTCAAGCCCGAGCTCCTCAAGGTGCACGACATCCCGCAGGACTCGGAGTTCGATTTCCGCAAGTATTTCACCGAATACACTATGGACAAGCCGGAGCTGATGGAGCAGATGAAGCGCGCCGCAATAAAGATACCGGACAGCGTCGCAAGGACCGCGATAGGAGTAGGCAAGCCGGACGACGTGATCGCCATGCTCGAGCGCTTCATCAAGGCCGGGACCAACCACTTTATCATCAGGTTCTGGGGCGAGGGCTACTTCCGCAGCATCGAGCAGTTTGGCAACAAGGTGCTGCCATACTTTAAAGAGCAGGCGAAAAAGTAGGCGCGTGCGCGCGTTGCCAGTCTGCCAGTCCAGAAAATAATTAATTCTTTTATACAAGTAATCCGGGTTGCGCGACGAAAAAAGATTACCTTAGATTCAATGCAGGGTTTGACAACTAATATGTAAATAGCTTATATTCAATCTAGTCCTGAAATAGCATGATGGCGAAAAAGGGATTCGTAAAGGTCGCCAGCAAAGACGACCTGAAAGAAGGTGGCCTCTTGCGGGAAGAGCCTGAAGGCAAGCCCGTCGTCCTTTCGATGGTTGAAGGCAAGATCTATGCCATGGATGCAACGTGAACCCACCAGGGCGGGCCTCTCGACGAGGGAACTCTGGAAGGCCACGACCTCACGTGCCCCTGGCACAATGCGGTATTTGATGTGCGCAGCGGCAGGGTTTCAGATAAGACCGCATGGGCCACGAGCCTGAACTCGTATCCTGTTCAGATAGACGAAAATGGAGATATTTTGATAGGCTTGTAGGCAGCCCGGTCAGTAGAGACCGTGCAGCAGGGCAGGCAAAGCGTCGAAGCTTCGCAAAAGAAATACTACGAAGAGGAAGAGTGAAAGGCCGACGAGCTAGCTCTAGAGCTGCTGTCAAAGGAAAAGCTGCAGGGTACGGACATCATTACGTTCAGGCTTACCCGGAACAAGCTGGATTATGCCGCGGGGCAGTACGCATTCTTTAGGCTCGACGGCGTTTCCGGCGACGCAAAGGGGCCGGTGAGGCACTTTTCCATCGCGTCTTCGCCGACCGAGCAGGACCTGATCATCAGCACAAGGATAAGGGACACCCCGTACAAGCAAAAGCTGGCGTCGCTGGAAAATGGCGCGAAGATCCCGGCGTGGGGCCCGCAGGGGGAATTTGTCCTGCACGGCGACTACGCCAAGCCGGCCGTCTTTCTGTCTGGGGGCATAAGGGTCACGCCGTTCCGGAGCATGGTAAAGTACGCCACCGACAGGCAGCTGCCGCTGAGGATCGTGATGTTTGATTCGAACAGGAACGAAAGCAACATCCTGTACAAAAAAGAGTTTGACGGCTGGGCCGCTAGGAACCGGAACTTAAAGATCGTTTATACGATAACTGAAGAGGGGGAGCCGAAACAGGACAGTTCTCAATGGAAGGGGGAGCGGGGGAGGATTGACAGGCCCATGATGGCCCGGCACGTCGACAGCAAGGACCTCGAAAACTCGATATTCTACATCTGCGGACCGCCGGGGATGCTAAAGGCCATGCAGGGATTGCTTCAGGATCTTCAAATTCCAAAGGAAAGGATCAGGGTAGAGGAATTTACGGGCTACTAGAGAGCGTTCACTGGAAAGAGTCGAGCGATAGCGTCTTCTCTACCTTTCTGCCGTGCCCGTTGCCTACCGGCTCGGCGTCAAACCCCATTTCGCATAGCGACTCTGCAAACTCTCTGGCAAAACCGTGGAACGTGTAGACCTTGTCAGGCCTGCACTGCTTGACTGCTGCGACCAGCTCACTGTAGTCGCAGTGGTCAGACAGCGGCATGACATAGTCGAGACCCATCATGTACCTGTAGCGGCTGCCGACCGCCCAGCCGCTAAAGCCGATCGTGATTGCGTTGTATCGGTCCTTCATCTCCCTTACAAACGCGTTCTTTTCAGACATCAGCGGCGCAACCATCACCCACGGTTTGCCCTTTGACAACCGCTCCTGCCCCTCCGCCTGCCTGTGGGTCATGCCGGCCAGCTTTATTCCTAGCTCGGAATACACCGAATTTATCTTTGCTACAGAGTCGTGCACTATCGGGTCCCAATGGCCGAACAGCTCTGTCAGCAGCTGCGCCTTGCCCAGCGTGTAGCCCATCAGTATGACAGGTATGCCAAGGTCGTACATCTCTGAAACTATCTTGTTCGTCCTGTGCGTCACTTCAGAAAGCGGCGGAAAGACGTATTCGGGCCGGCCGAACGTCGACTCGATTATCAGCGTCCTTGCGCGGGGCACCTTTGCCGCCTTCAAGAACGCCCTCTCCCTCATTGAAATGTCGCCGGTGTAATAGACGTCGTCGCCCACCAATAGGCCCCTTGAGCCAAGGATGTGGCCGGTGTCGACTAATTGGAATCCGTCGTGCTCTTCGGCCGAATCGACTATTTCATAGCCTCTTGCCTGAGCAATGAGCGCGGTCTCTTTTGACGCGAGTACCTGCGTCGTGATCTTTTTCCTGCCGCGCTTGTGCAGGTGGTCGACGTGCGCGTGTGAAACAAACGTGAAGTCGCAGTCGACTGGGTGCGAAGGGTCAAGCGCTATCGTGGTGCCGTCCTGCTGCACCATTATCCCCGACTGGCCAAGCGTTACTCTCCCCGTCATCCCGAGCTGTCATGCCTAGCTGGCATTAACTATTTTAACATTTAGCTACTAGCGGGCTTTGTGTATAAAGTCACTTTTGTTAACGACTTTCTTAACAGATAATGGACTTTTTTAACATACAACTACACGATGTCAAGAGCTGATTTATCATCCCAATGGACATCGGCTTTGTGTAGAAAGTGGCTCTTGTTAAGGACTTATTTAACAAACAATTGACTTTCTTAACAAAAGTATCGCTAGCGATTAATTTAAAGATCATGACTAGTAGTTCTGTTGTATAAGCGATTGATTTCCTATGCTGTTGCAATTCGGCTGATGACGGGAGTCGTATAGCGATTGTTAACTCTTCGCTTCGCGGCTATCAAGAGGGCATCAGGTTCCTCTCAAGAATTGGATTTTGTTCGTTTCTTCATTCCTTCTTATTCTCGCCGTAGCAGTCGTTGAATTGTTGATTAGAGCTTCTAATTTTCGCATCAATATAGGCTTCCTGATCAATCCATACACTTTCATAGAAGGATGTATTTTCTCAAATTCAGAGATATTGATTTCAAAATTAGTCATGAATATTACCTTCAAATCTGGCCTTAGTTCCCGAGCCTTTCTTACAAACTGAAATCCATTCATACGCGGCATCCTGATATCAGAAAGGACCAAGAAGCAATCTTTGAAATTCTGTTTGAAATCTTCAAGCGCAGCAATAGGATCGGTAAATGCATGTGTGTTGAGTCCTTGCTTGCGTAAGGACGCCGCTACCACAGTAACTGTATCTTTATCGTCGTCCAAAACCAAGATAAACTCCTTCATCATCGTTACAAGTATATTGTTTATATTAATAAAAATACTATGTATTCTTTTGTACGAAAATTCATACATCTGCTAAAACTTTTTAATGATCAACGCTGTCAAAACATCAGGATAAGGTAAATCTATTATGGGAAAGACTAAGAAAGCTACCAAGACTGCAAGCTTTAGGATAGACGGTTCCCTTCTTGATACACTCGTGGAGGATTCAAAAACTAAACAGATAAGCCTCAACACCCTTGTTAATCAGATTTTAAGAGAATACGTCGAGTGGTATGCCAATGCTCCAAAGGTTGGCTATCTTGTAGTGAGAAAATCACTCATGTCTGCTATGCTCGAAAAATTCAATGAAGATCAGATACGCCAGCTGGCAAAACTTACAGCGAAACAGTCTAGGGAGATTAACTTGTTGTTTACAAGTGAATACAACATAGATTCAGCTCTCAAAGTAATTGAATACAAGATGCGACTGTCTGGATATGTTTACCGAAAAGACGTACATGATGACCAATATCTCTATACCATAGAGCACGGTATGGGGCCCAAATGGTCTCTGTATCTTGCAGAGCTTTTCGCCGCAGAGTTTGAAGAGATTAATCATGAAGCAGAGTTTGAAAAGTTAGATAACCTGCTTGCCTTCAAGGTACACAAGTAGGTTCTTGCAAGCATCGTCTATTTCGCTTCATTCGCATGAAGAGTGTAACGAGATTTTACTTATTCTTGCCTCAGGGTTACTTATTTAACAAAAAATCGACTTTCTTAACAAATCAGACTTTATACACAAAGCCGCTACTAGCTACTAGCAGGCTTTGTGTAGAAAGTCGTTTTTGTCAACGACTTTTCCTAACAAAATTGTTAGCACGATGATTATCGGATCATCATGATCCAGCACTTATCCCTGCTGTTTGCTAGCCAGTTAAAGCCCTGCATCCTCAATAATCACATTGAATTCAACTTCTTGCCGCGACAAAATTGGCATGTATTCCTAATTCATGAATTTCTTGAAGAACCACACAGATATTGTGACACAGAATCTTTAGCAAGACTTCATTGAACTGCCCTGTTTCGTCTTTGGTTCTTACATAATCCTTGAACTTCGTCTTGATCATGTAGAAAACCGTTTCAACGTTTGAACGCTTGTGATAATGCTTCATGAAATCCTCCTTATGAAGACTGAAGTAATGATACATCGTGTTATAGGCGAGGGGCCTATGGATAGCCCACCAGCGACGTTTAAGAATGGGCTGCAAGCAACCTAGGATGCTTGGTCAACCTCGGCATCCTGATCTCTGGCAGGGGGAGCAACATGGACGCAATCCTCGCCGCGGTAAAGTCCGGCAGGATA
>CAYYYR010000008.1:0-35148 GCA_964476255.1 uncultured Nitrososphaera sp. | reverse complement strand
AGCGCTTTGCCCATTGCTATCACCCTGCCGCCGCTGTCGTACAGGGTCGCTATCATGATCGCGTTGTCGGCGGTCTCCGGCCCATCGTTTCTTGCCGCCGCGTTGATGTAGTACGTGCCCAGGATGTCCAGCCTAGAGTTTGACGATATGACCGTCAGCGCCTTTTCCTTTGGCCCTGTTGCCTGGCCCATGGCAGACATTGTAAAGTTTGCCACGTCGCCGGCCGTCTGCGAGTCGATGTAGAGTATTTCAAACGGCGACGACTCACCCGGGTTTATCACCTGCATTGCGGGGACCCTCTGGAATTCGTCAAGTAGGTTGCCTTCGCTGTCGTAAAATGAAGCCATGATTAGGACGTTCCTCATCGCAGTGTCTGATTCGTTCCTGATCTCGCCAAGGACGTGCAGGATCCGGGTTTCGTCCACGTATGAGAACTGATTGTGGAATGAGAATTCCGCGTACGCCTGCTGCACGACTGGCAGAACTAGTACAATGGCGATGACTGCTGGCAGGAGCCGCACAGTTTGTTGGGACAGCAATGGTTATTTAAAAACACCGGCAATCAATCCTTTTTCCACAGCTGCCACGCTATCGGGGCAAGCCCCATATCCAGCAGCATTATGGTGTAGACTATTTTCATCATGTAGTGCCGTGTAGGAAACAATCCACCACATCATGGCAAGACGCAGTTAACTTGTTTGGCTGCAAATGTTCTAGCAAATGGCATCAACTGGCAAACGTTATAGATATTAGGACGTTGCACGCCGCCAGAAGCATTGCCAGACATATCGGTGATAGCCGGGCCGGCTTCGACTGACCTCGCCGAAAAAATTGCCAAGAGGCTTGGGGCGCAGCTGGTGGCGGCAGAATTGAGAATATTTTCAGACGGCGAAAGCAAGATCAAGATGGGCAGGGCTGGCAAGGATTGTGTCATCGTCCAGTCAACCCACCCGCCGACCGACACGCACCTCATGCAGGCGCTGATGATGGCAAGGAAATGCGCAGACGACGGGGCTCGCGACATATGCGCGGTCATCCCCTACCTTGCCTATGCCCGGCAGGACAGGGCGTTTCTGGACGGCGAAGCGGTGAGCATCGCCCTTGTGGCAAAGCTGCTTGAAGCGGCAGGCGCCCGGCACGTCGTGACGGTGGACGTCCACAGCCAGCTTGCGATGTCGCATTTTGCCAGCATCCAAAACGTTTCTTCAATCCCGCTTCTGGCAGACTATGCTGCTAAAATGAAGTTGTACAGGCCGGTCGCAGTGTCGCCGGACGCCGGCGGGGCCGGCAGGGCAATCGAGTTTGCAAAGTGCCTGAAGGCAGATGCGGTCACGCTCAAGAAATCCCGCGACAGGACGACCGGCGAAGTAACAGTCGACGAAGACCTCGACATCGACGTTGCCGGCAGAGACGCGATACTGGTAGACGACATGATCAGCAGCGGAGGGAGCATCATCAAGGCTGCCGGGCTGCTGCGCAAAAAAGGCGCCGGCAAGGTTTACGCAGTGTGTGCCCACGCGCTCCTGATAGGCGACGCGGCGCAAAAGATCAGGGCGGCCGGAGTGCAGGACATCATCTCCACCAATTCCATCCCCGGCGAATATGCCAGGGTGGACCTGAGCCCGGCGATAGCAGAGGCGCTAAAATCCCGCCATAGCTCAGCATAAATTTGGCAGGCATTACCATACCTACATGGCGAACATGCAGCTCGTTTTCCTAGGCACCTCGTCAGCCGCCCCGACAGTCGAACGTGGCCTGTCCTCGATCGCCCTCATGAGGGAAGGCGAGCTGCTGCTCTTTGACGCCGGCGAGGGGATGCAGCGCAACTTCATCAAGGCCGGCCTTGGCATGAACAGGAAGATGAAGATCTTTATCAGCCACATGCACGCGGACCACTGCGTGGGGCTGCTCGGGCTCCTCCAGACCATGGCACTCCAGGGGAGGGAGAAGAGCATCGACATTTACGGCGAGCCAAGGGTCAAGGAGTTCTGGCAGGAAAACATGCGCATCATTAACTTTGGTCTGACATTTGAAGTAAACGTCCACGTGATAGAAAAGGAAGGCGTCGTCGTCAAGGAAGACGATTACCAGGTCACTTGCTGCGAGGCCCTGCATTCAGTTCCGTCGCTCGCGTACTGCCTTGAAGAGTTTGACAGGCCCGGCGCCTTTGACGTCAAGGAGGCAAAAAAGCTCAGGATACCAGAGGGCGAGCTGTACAGCAAGCTCCAGCACGGGCAGGACGTCGTGTACAAGGGCAAAAAGATCAAATCAAGCCAGGTCGTGGGGCCGCCGCGCAGGGGGAGGAAGATAGGCATATCCGGCGACACGAGGCCGACTGACAAGCTGGCGAAATTCTTCCGCGGGTGCGACGTGCTGGTCTTTGAATCGACGTATAGCGACGACAAGCAGCAAAAGGCGATCGAGAACTGGCACTCTACTGCAACGGAGGCGGCGGCGGTTGCGAAAAAAGCCGGCGCCGGCAGGCTGTTCCTGACGCACTTTAGCGCGCGCTATGACGAAACTTCTGCCCTTGTAAAAGAGGCAGGCGCCGTGCACCCCAACGTCGAAGCGGCAGAAGACCTGAAGGCAGTAGAAATCCCGTACGTGTAAGCAAATCATGAAGAAAGGTTCCTGAAAACAGGCAAAATTGATAACCACACTTTGCGGTATGCTGTATGAATGTTCTATAACATTCAAAGTGAACATTGATGCGCCGCGGGATTCTGGGACTCGTCCTTTCTGCTTTGACTTTTTCGGTTTCGTACGCCTTCGTTGAATATTACGTGATCAGGGACACGACATTTGGCTACAACCCCGTGCTGTTTTCGCTGGTTTACCCCTACCACTTTGTGATGGCCGCCGTGTTTGGGCTGGCGGCCTATGGCCTGTTGTCCGCCCACGTCGGCACGAAGGGCAGGGTCACAAGCCTTATCCTAGTCGGCGCGCTGTTTTCCTCGATGCTGGCAGTCGAGGACTTTATGTGGTTTACCCTGCGCGCCGCCGCGCCGGTGCACGGCGACGCAAACGCCGGCAAGCTCGTCGTGCCCGGCGAGTGGACGACCCGGTTCATGGGGTCAGTCGACGCCCATTTCACCGAGATACCAAACTGGTACTTATTGAGCGTCGGGTTCTCGGCAGCCGCTCTGGTGACTAGGCGGAGCAGGCATCGGCTGGCGGCAGTCGCAAGCGCCTAGCGATCACTTGCTAATGACGTAAAAGTCATAGACCGGAACTTTTTCCGCGGTCTTTTGCTTCTCGATGCCGTATTCTATCGTGGCCCAGAACGCCGGGAAAGTCTCCACCAGCCCTATTAGCGGGCAGAGCAACAGCGTTTGCGCGTGAAACATCAGCCTCTTTGCCCACCCTATCTTTGAATACCTAAGGTTCAGAAAAAGCCCTACCTGATACGACGAGAGCCAGACAAGGGACGTAAAGAGCAGAATAGTTCCAACCCCAAGGTCGACAGGGCTGACGCCGGCTATTGAATTCGCAAGCGAAACGAACGACAGGCTTGGCAACTTGTCTGGCAGCGAAACGATGTTGTAGTTAAGGTCTGGAAGCGAAAAGAGTACTGGCACATAGTTGTGCACCGCAAAGGCGGCTGATGCCACTGCGGAGGCAAAGCCGAGGAAGTAGGTGACAGATTTGAACATCAGCTTGTACCTGTGAAGGCGCGGGAATTTCTGGAGGTTCTGCATCGTGCCCAGAACCCACCTGCGCCTCTGGAAAAAGTGGTCCTTGAGGTTGAGTGGCGGCTGCTCCAGCAGTATGCCTCCGTGCCACCCCATGGCCCCGCGGCCGTACCTTTCGTAGACCTTGAACCCAAACATCTGGTCTTCAGCGAGGGTCGGCCCAAAGTTCCAGCCGATGTCGTCCTCGATGTCCGACCGGATGAGCAGGTTGCTCCCGTGCATATGGAGAGGGGGCGGGTTGGTCATCTGGGAAACGCAGTCATAGCACGCAAACGGCCTTATCGACTCGGCTATGGCAGTCAGCCGGTTTGCCGACTCGAACTTTAACGGGTAAAAGATAGGGCCCTCTGACGCGACCCCCTTGCCCTCCCTGATGAACTTTAGCAGGGCGAGAATAGTCTGGGACGTCACGTAGCTTTCGTCGTCCATATGGAATATCCAATGCTTGTCGGTGTTTGTGCCGGCGCGTCGGCGGTGCTCCACCGCGTACTGCAGGGCCCGGCCCTTTTTTATCGCGTTCGTACGGAAATCCCGATCGACCATCACCACTTCGCACTTTTCGTTTCCCAGCGTCTTGGCGTCTTCCGGGTCGTCCGTCACAACAGAGATCCTGTAATTATAAAAGTTCACCTTGTGCGCAGAGTTCATCACCGACAGTATCCCGCGCTTTACCACCGGCGTCTTTGTGGCAGAGCGCGTCGTTATCTGGAATATTATCGCGGGGTCGTTGTGTATCCGCCGGAGATCCTGCTCCACGAACACCTTCCTGTTTTTCAGGATCCGATATACTGATATCACGGCGATCGGGACGTACGAAAGCCAGAAGAACGTTGCCATAGCTATCAACAGGCTATCCAGCACGAATTTGTATGATTTTTATTGTTTAATAACAGGCGCATTCTAGAACCATTCTACAGCATTCCGATCATGTGGAACAAGAGTGCAGAAGAATGTTGTCTAGAACCCTAACTGCAAGCCCATCATAGAGCGTTTTTTCTTGTAGAATTCCACTGAAACCCGGCATTTTCTGATTTCTAGAAAAATTAGAGATAATAAAAGAGCGCGCCACCTAGTTGCGATGGAATCAGCTGAACAACAAATACATTCTAAAGATAATCCAACATGTTGCAAGCAATGTGAAAGCGAGACCGTGATATTTGACATGGTCTCAAGCGAATTTGTCTGCAGCTCGTGTGGCTGCGTTGCAGACGACAGGATTTTCCACGCCGACGGCGCGGCCGGCTCCGCAAACCCGTCAGAATACAGCGGCAGGACGAGGACCGGCATGCCAGAGTCCCTTGCGATACACCACAAGGGTCTGTCGACGTTGATAGGGCTCGACGACACCGACGCAAGGGGCAAGATGCTCGAGCCGGCGCAAAAGATGAAGATGCAGAGGCTGCGCACGTGGAACAACAGGTCGCAGCTCAACGACTCGATTTCCAGGAATCTGGAAAAGGCCCTGAAATTTTTGAACAACTTTGGCGACAAACTCTATCTCAGCCAGGCGGTGATGGAAAGCGCCGCCTACATCTACCGCAAGGCCGCCCTCAAAAAGCTGGCCAAGGGCAGGTCGACTCTGGGCCTGGTGGGCGCGTCGCTCTACGCGGCGTGCAGGGAGACTGCGACACCAAAGACCGTGGCCGACGTCGCGACCGTCTGCAACCTCTCTAGCAAGGATGTGATGGCTCACTACAAGATCATACTCAGAGAACTGTCGCTGCAGATGCCGGTGCTGCACGGCCCCGACTATGTCACGCTGATAGCCAACAGGCTCGACCTGAGCGAGCGGACAAAGAGGGAGGCGCTGCGAATCTACGCGCT
This sequence comes from uncultured Nitrososphaera sp., assembly GCA_964476255.1. Lineage (GTDB taxonomy): Archaea > Thermoproteota > Nitrososphaeria > Nitrososphaerales > Nitrososphaeraceae > Nitrososphaera. The sequence continues at coordinate 29,632 of CAYYYR010000008.1, read as the reverse complement.
GGTGCAGCAGAACCGCATTTCGCTTGGCAAGAACCCGAGGGCGCTTGCAGGCGCGGTCATTTACCTTGCGTCGCAGAACTGCAACGAGTTCCTGCGCCAGGTGGAGATATGCCAGGTGGCCGACATCTCCACAGTGTCGCTCAGAAAAAGGTGCAAAGAGATCCAGGCGACTCTGGGAATCTGATATAGCGCGACAGGTCCCGTGCATTGTCAACACTGGCAAGTTGGTCCGCGCCTAGCATCAGGTATGCGGCCTTGAATTTCGGGTACGCTTCCCTGCACGAAAATAGCGTCATGACCGCGTGGCCGTGGTCCAGCCGGAACCCCTGGCAGGGCTCGTGCCCCCTAACTATCGCCCTTGTGTTTGACGCCAGCAGCCACCTTTGCGAAACGCCGCTTCCAAAGTGCCTTCCAATGCCTCTTCTCGAATTTTCCCATCCCGGCGCCGCGTCGACCTGCCGCGGGTCGTTCCACAGCAACTCTTCAAGCACCCTGTTCCTGACATGGTTTTCCTTCGCAGCGGCTATTGATTCCAGGTTTGCGTCTTCTGCTGGAAGGCCGCCGTGGACCAGCAGCAGCTTTTGCTGGACCACTGTCGCAAGAGTGAGCAGCCTGAACATCAGCAGCAGTTTTTGGTAGATCTCTTTGCCACCGTCGCCAAAGTGTTCCTCGATCTCGTGTGGCAGATCGTGCGAAGAGAACGGGAACTCGGCTGGCGCTTCGTGGTTTCCCCTCATAAGCACGACCGAATCGGGGTATGCGCTTTTCAAATGGCAAACAGAATACATTACTCCGACAGAGTCGCTTCCCCTGTCGACATAGTCGCCCAAGAAGATCAGCTTGTTCATCGGGTTTGACAGGAAGCGCCCGTAGTTTATTTCGGAAAGAATCCTGAAAAGCGACTTTGAGTCGCCGTGCAGGTCACTAACGATCACGAGGTTTTCCAGATCATGGATTTCCACCAGCCCGCCTCTCACCCTGCCGCCCGCGATGCTTTTTTTCTGCCTTTCTGCCTGCAGCGCGCTGGTTGCCTGATCTATTTTCTGCAGAAAATCAGATGCTTTTGCCGCTGACTGCTCCAGTTGCAACAGGGTAATGATCAGGCGCGGCGGTTAAATGTATTGCATGCAGGATGCTTCTAGAAAATAGCTGCCAAGGCAGATAAATCAGCAGTCACATGGTTTCAGATGAACGCAAGGGTGCTCGTGACAGCCGCGGGCAGCATAGTAGCCCAGGGCATAATAAAGTCGTTAAAGCTTGCAAACAAGAACGGCGGCAGGTACACGATAATTGCGGCCGACATGAGCCCGCTTGCGGCCGGCCTTTACCGCTGCGACGGCGGCATCCTGGTCCCGGCAGTGTCGGCGCCTGACTATATCGAAAGCATGACCAGGGCTTGCAATGACAACGACGTGCAGGCCGTTTTCTGCGGGTCCGACGACGAGCTCCTAGCCCTTGCCGACGCAAAAGGCGAGATAGAAAAAAGAACTGGGGCGAAGCTGCTGACCGGGTCGCCCGAGGCTCTTGCGATTGCGAGGGACAAGTGGGTGACATACGAGTTTTGCAGGGCGAACAATCTTGCCTGCGCGCCTTCGTCACTTCCAGAAGACCGCGGTGAATTTACAAGAGAGTTTGGCTTTCCAGTAGTCGTCAAGCCGAGGGAGGGCTATGGCTCGCTCCACTTGTACGTTGCAAACAATAAAGATGAAATGGACGGCGCCGTTTCAGCCATTGAAAGGGCCGGCTGGCGGCCGCTCGTGCAAAAGTACCTGGCCGGCGACGAGTTTACCACCGGCGTCACGATCGACAGGAAATGCATTTACGCCATGTCATCCATATCGATCAGAAAGACGATCAAGCACGGCCAGACGTACAAGGCGTTCATAGACGACTATCGCGGTGTGCGCAGGCCGGCCGAAGACGTCGCACTAAAGCTCGGCGCGTCCGGCTCTGTCAACGTGCAGGCCAGGATTGAAGGCGATCTGCCTGTGGTGTTTGAAATAAACCCGCGCTTTTCGGCGACTTGCCCTATGCGCGCGGCTGCAGGCGTGAATGAGCCGGACATCGTGTTCCGCAATGTAGTTTTGGGCGAAGAAGTAAAGGTCGACAGCTATAACAGGCTCGTCTGCATGAGGTACTGGAACGAGGTCTACGTGCCATACGCGCTGTATGAAAAGGCGTCGCGCGGGGAAAAGATAGAAAAAGGTTCTTTCGTGACGGACTATTTCTAAAAAAAGAGAGGGGCCGGCTAGGGTCTGATGCCAAACCCTTTTTTCTTGGCTATCGCAAGCGCGGCCATTATAGATCCTACTGCGCGATGCCCTCCACAGAGCCGCTCTGCGCAAATACTGGAGCCGCCGGCAAAAACGCGGCTCCAAGCGCTATATTCAGCGCCACCAGTACCACTATTGGCATCTTTTTTCGATCTAGCATTTGGAAAGGTTGTTTTGTCTGGATCGTATACAAGATGGCTATATAAGACGCTACAGGAAAATGTTCCAGTATATACGCAGATTTTCCTCAAAAAGAAAATAAGGATCAGATGTAGCGCGCAAAGAGCAGGCTGCTCGCCTTCCTGATCGCTACTCTCATTGCGACGGTCGACGCCATTGCAGCAAACACCGTGGCGGCAAGGTATGCAATCGCTGCGTTTTCAAAGCCATATTGCACAAGGAACGCGCCGCCCGCGGCGACAATGAGCGCAGACATCAGGGCCACCTGCGCCAAAGCCTTTGCCTTGCCAAGGAAGATCATGAACACCCCGTTTGCCGCAAACACTGACAGGAACACCGCGCCGGCAGACGCAAAGGCCAGTATGCGCAGGCTGGCTTCCGACCCGCCCAGCTCTCCGATTATTGCCGGCGCCAGCATGTTTAGCAGCACCGCGCCGGCTATTGACACGGCAATTGACGCGGCCATCAGTCTGCGGTAGCTGTACTGCAGGAACCAGTCTATCTTGCGGCTTTCCCACACCTTGAGCGTTATCGCGCGGTTGTGCACCAAGGCGTAGATGGGCGACGTTATTACGTACTGTATGATCGCAGTAGGCAATATCACCAGCAGCGCGAGGTCCGCGCCGATGTGGTAGACAGAGTTGAACGAGAAGGGCAGTATAGTCCCGTTTGCGGCGGCCACGGCCGCGGGGTTGAAGAACCACGCCACCACTCTGTCCGCAAAGAGCATGACAAAGTAGAACGTGCCATACATAAAGTAAGGCAGGCACTCCCACATCTGCACGCCAAAGCGCGAAGTGATCGTGTTGTCGTTGACCGTGAGGGGGCTGTAAAAGTGCGGCGCGTCCCTAGCGACTATTGAAGTCGAGCTCTGGCCCATTATCCTGTAGAGGTGGTACGCGGCAAAGCCGGACAGCACCGCAAACGCGCTGACGAGGGCGGCAAAGTAGCGCACCGTGACGTCCGGGATGACGTCCGCCGCAAGGAAGAATAGGGCGGCGAGGGCGGCAAACGCGAGCGTGTACGAGATCCCGATGTGTGCCAGCTTTTTGAGTGCGTACATTATGACATAGCTCACCCTGTGGAACGAGATGGTCACAGTGCTGACGGCCGCAATCGTGGCGAGCTCCAGAGGGATGTTTGCGATCACTGCAACTCCGTACAGCACGGCGCCGGTGCCTGACAGTATCACGCCGGAAAGGGCGTAGCTCCTCTTGATGCTCCTCTTTACTTCCCCAATGTTAGTCTGTGAATAGTAGAACGAGAACAGCCGGTTATAGTTCTGCAGCAATCCTTCGGTAACCACGAGTCCCAGAAAGACTCCGGCCAGAAACGCGGTCGTTACGTCGGCGGGCAGCCCCCATGCCATCCAGAGCGACACGCCCGTCACGAACAGGAGCACGAGCGAGCCCAGCCACGGGAATATCATGCTCAGGCTCTCGGCGAGGCGCCTCTTTGTGCTCGGCACCTCCATCGCAAAGGAATCCGGCGCGGGCCTTCTGCCGCCATCGTCGTACGCGTCGACAAAGTTGTAGACGTACTTTGCAAGCTCGTGAAGGCTGCCAAAGCCGTTCTTTTTGGCAATCCTGTCGTCGTAGCCCAGTACTTCCAGGAACACGAGGACGTCGGCCATGTTGTTGACGCTCTGCTGGATCTCGGCTATCGACCTTGCAGTCTTGCTTGCAAACACCCTCGCTTCTCGCGATATTTCCCTGCCTTGAACCGACTCCACCTAGGCCGCTTCCCCTGCGCGTATCTTTGCCACCTGCAGCGTGCTTATCGACTCTACCACGCCTTTCAGCCCCTGCTGCATCTGGACCTTGGAGTCGTAGCCCAGCACGGCCCGGATCTTGTCAATTGATGCAAGGCCGAGCTTCATGTCGCCCTGCCGCGGCGGCGCGAACTGGGGATCGACGCCTGCGGCCCCGACCAATCCTTTTACGATCTGGACCAGCTCTAGTATGCTAGTCGCCCTGCCCGACGCGACGTTGAACATCTCGCCCACCGCGCTTGCAGACTCCATTGCAAGGATGTTTGCCTGCACGATGTCCTCCACGTGGACAAAGTCGCGCACCTGCAGGCCGTCCCCAAAGATCGTGGGGCGCCCGCCTTCTAGCAGTTTGTTTATGAAGACCGTGATGACCCCGCTGTAGTCGCTGTAGCGCTGACGCCGGCCGTAGACGTTAAAGTAGCGCAGCATCACCGTCTCAAGGCCGTAGGTCCGCCTGTACGCGTGCAAATAGTCCTCGACTGCCAGCTTGCCCGCGCCGTACGGCGAGTTTGGTCTGCACGCCATGTCCTCCGTCGCCTTGCTTTCCAGTATCCCGTAGACCGCGGCCGAAGAGGCAAAGACAAAGCGCTTGACCCCGGCCTTGACGCAGTAGTTCAGCAGATGGAGCGTCATGTTCACGTTGACGTCGTGCACCAGCATCGGGTGGCTCACAGACTTGGGGACGCTCGCTATCGCCGCTTCGTGAAAGACGACGTCGATGCTCGTGTCCCGCAAAAGCGCCTCGGCTTCCCGGGCGTCGCCGGCCATGAAATGGAGCAGGTCGTTCCCGCGGTGCTGTGTGAGGTTGTCAAGCGTGCCCGTGCTCAGGTTGTCGATGACGTGCGTCTCGATGCCCCTTGCTATCAGCTCGTCCACGATGTGACTGCCGATAAAGCCGGCCCCGCCCGTGACAAGCGCCCTTGCGATCCTCACTGGGCCGCCACCTCCCTTGCATCCGGCGCGCAGCCCTCCCCGGCCGTCAGGCGCCTGTACTGCTCCCGGTACTGGCTGAGCGACTGCTCTATCGTAAAGCCCTCCTGGACGCGCCGAAGCGCCGCCGCCCCGAGCCTTGATCGCAGCTGTTCGTCCTGGAGCAACTTTGTGATTGCACCTGCAAGCTCTTGCGGGTGGCTGCTCCGGACCAGGAGGCCGCAGCCTTCAAGGGCCTCCCTGATGCCGCCCACATCCGTGGCGACTATTCCCTTGCCGCACGCCATCGCTTCAATGATTGCAAACGGGAAACCCTCCGTGATGCTGCTGATGACAATCGCGTCGGCCGCGTTGTAGGCGACTTCGGGGTCCCTGACCTTGCCCATGAACCGGACGTTGTCCTGCAGGCCCAGGGTCGACACCATGTTGACGCACCGGAGCGAGTACTCCAGATCCGTCGACGCTCCGTAAATGAGGCACTGGATGTCAGGCACCTGGTCCTTGACGTATCGTATCGACTGGATGAGGTTCACGATGTCCTTGAAGACGTCGACCCTGCCGATGCAGGCGACGGTCGGTCTAGCGTCTTCTCTTTTTACCTCGATTGGCCGGAACTTTATCGTGTCGACTCCGTTGTATATGACCTTGATCTTGGAAGGCTCGACTCCGAGGCTCTCCTCCCACCTTGCGTTCGCATAGCACACTGGCGCGATGATGTCTGCCATTGAGTACACCGTCCTGACGACGTTGGCGGAAAAGAGCTTCCAGAAAATGTTGGACGGCTCGTCGCGCAGGTATGCGTTGTAGTAGAGAAGGAGCTCGCGGAACGCCACTCCGTGCTCGGTGATGATTATCGGGCAGCCGTGCTCCATCTTGGCCGAGACGGCTATCATTGCCGGGAACCACGCAAGCGAGCAGTGCACAAGATCGACCTTTGGTATTTCAAGTGACAGTATCTGCATGTTGCGCTGTATGATCTGGAATGCAGTCAGCGCTTCTTTCATCGTCATCTCGCGGTAGAGAGGGTCGCGCTCTAGCTGCCCAAGGAACGTCTCCCATGCAAGCGTGTGCTCCAAGCACTTTTTAGAGTCATAGACCGCGAGGAACCTGTGGAGCTGGAAGACGATCTTTGGCAGCTGCACGGGGTCGCAGTCGTTTGAGAACATGCTGGCTAGGAACTGCCGGTAAAGCGGCATGAATTCCTCCACTATGACTCGGTCCTTTGTTCGCGCTATTTTGTCGAGCAGCGGCCTGCTTTTCTCGGTGTAAAACTCCTCGTACCTGTTCGAGCCAAACAGCGGCATATCTATTACCTGCCTGACGTGCGGAGGCACGGTGAACCTGCCGTTGACATTCGGGTTTGAGAGCAAGTTGACGATCGTGAACTCGTGATCCGGCATGCTCTCCACCAGGATCTTTTCCCAGGAGTAGACCCCGCCGGACATGACGTTTGGGTAGCTGTCCCAGTTAACTAGCAATACTTTTTTCATCTAGCCTGCTCCCTCCGTCCACGCTTATCGACCTCATGACGTAACCTGCGTCGAACGAGCCCGGCTTTGCCGAGCCGGACTTTCTTGTTTTTATAAAGTCTTCAATTTTGCCAGCTAGCCCTTCCGCGATGCTTTTCTCATTTCTCGGATCGAGCTTGACTGCTTCTGCTCTTCGCGATTCGAGCTGCCCGGCGGCCTTGTCCGCGCGGGAAAACGGGCTTGTCCTTGCGGCAAGCGTGGCGTACCTTTCGCGCGCAGTGCCTGCCGCGGAGTCGCCGGCTAGCGCGTAATTTTCAAAGGCTTCCTGCAGCGACCACATGGCCTCCCTTATCGACTCTGACATTGCAACTTCGGAATTTTCAAAGTAAATGCCGCCCGCCTCCGAATACAGCATGCGGGCCGGCGACCACGCGCCCATCTTTGCAAGGCAATTGGCCGCGCACGAACAGCTCAGTGCGGCCCTGACGAGCGAGCGCTGCCTTGCGCACTCTAGCGAGTCCTTGATGTAATACGAAACAGCGCTCTCGAGGTTCCCTTCGTCTTCGGCCTTGACCGCGTTGAACCAGAGATTAGACTCATCTGTAAGTCTCTGCAACCATGTTTTTACCTGCATTCCACTCAAGCCTTCTATGCCCAATTTTTAACCCGAAAGCAATTTTCTCCGCTTAGAATCGTTCAAGCTACGCTTCTAGAAGCAAGCTGAATTGAATAGAAGAAGGTTAGTTCAGCAATAAATAAACTCGATAGAGAGTTGCACTAGTGAACATTCTAGCGATAGGCGCGCATCCAGACGACATCGAACTGGGTTGCGGGGGGCTTTTGATGAAGGCCGCGAGGCAGGGCCACGAGGTATCCATGTACACCCTGTCTAGGGGAGCGGCTTCAGGAGACCCTGAGCAGAGGACAAAAGAGCTCATGCAGTCTGCAAAGTTCATTGGCGCAAAGGCGCTCTGGATCGACAACTTTGAAGACACCAGGCTCAACGCCAGCAGCACCGAGCTCATCAACCACATCGAGTTTTTCATCAACAAGGCCGACCCCGATCTCATAATCACACACTCGCTCGGCGACGTGCACCACGACCACCGCGCCGTCGCGTCGTCCACGATAGAGGCTGGAAGGTTCATACCAAACATCATGTCGTACGAGATCCCGCTTACAAAGGACTTCAAGCCGCAGGTGTACTACGACATTTCTGACGTCGTCGACGAAAAGGTCGAGCTTATCAAGATATTCTGGTCCCAGCAGAGCAAGCTCTACCTGAAGGCAAACGCGATCAAGGGCCTTGCAGAGTACCGGGCGCTCCAGAGCAGGCTGAACACATCGATAAACTACGTCGAGGCGTTCGAGGTGCTAAAGCTGTGCTTTGGCAAAGAGTTCAAGCTCTGGAAGGTCCCTAACGACAGGATACCCAAGATCGCCGGGGCAACCAGACCCAAGGAGATAATCGAGCTGGTCTAGGAGAATAGGAAATGCCAGGGCCTCTAGCAGTAGTCGACAGGTCACCGCAGGTAAGAGCGCTGTTCGCCAGGTTCGACCAGGTGAACGACCCGCTTGTGTCAGATTTCACGGGGTCGATACCGGAAAAGTTTGCCGACGCGGTGGGTCGCGTGGCTTCGCAGAAAATGCTGGCAAGTGACTTTGTCCTGCGCAACCGCGTTATGCTAAAGTCGTTTATCAAGAAATTCCATTCCGGGGCCGGCACGCTCACCAACAGAGTCAGGAGCAGCATAGAGCTTTTGGACGACCCGACGACAAAAATAGTGGTTTCCACCCACCAGCCAAACCTCTTTGCCTACGGCGGCGTCTTTAAGAAAATAGTCCTGCTCGAAACTTTGAAAAATTCCATCGAAGGTCGCGACAAAGACGCCAGGGTAGTCAACCTCTTCCTCGTTGTGGACCACGACTTTGTCGACGAATCGTGGATGAGGCTGGCGCAGCTGCCCGGCGTGCAGCACTCTTCCGGCATCATGGAGCTGCGCATGGCGATCAGTGAGTCAAAGCGCTGGCAGAGAGTCTCCAGCATGCCCGTGCCCGGCCAGGCGATTGTCCACAACTGGAAGCGGCAGGTCAAGTCGTGGATCAAAAAGAGCACGGCTGACGCGGACAGGAACGCGCTGGTCGACAACCTTGAGCAGTTCTGGCAGCACGTCGAAGCCTCGCATTCCAGGGCCAAGTCGTACGCCGACATGAACTCGTTTCTCATGTCTAGGGTCGTGAACGAGACTTGGAACTACAGCACGCTCTTTGTCAGGCTGTCAGAGATATCCGCGGTGTTTGAAAACGGCTTTACCTTCCTGATTTCAAACTCGGGGATATATTCAGACGCGCTCAGGCGGACGGAGAACATGTTCATGAGCCGCGGGATCGACACCGGCGTGAGCTCTTCCTCCCACCTGCACGCCCCGGTGTGGGTCCACTGCAGCTGCGGGAGCAAGGCGTCTGCCAAGATTGCAAAAAAGAACAACGACCTTGTGCTTGCCGGCCCCTGCATGTCGTGCAAGAAGGACATAGTGCTTAACCTCGGCAACCCCGACAATCTTGACCTCGGCAGGGCCGTCCACAACCTGTCGCCCCGGGCGATCCCGATCCCGCTCTTGCTAGCAAGGGACCTCGGAATTTCTGCCTACGCCTCCGGGACCGGCGGTATAGGGTACCTGGTTGACGGGAGCATCGTCAGCAAAAAGCTTGGGCTGGAGCTCCCCCTCGTGCTGGTGTGGCCTTCAAGGGACGCCTACAGGGGCATAGGCCAGGCAGAGGCCGCGGCGTCGATGCCGGCAGAGAACATTGACCTCTACCTCCAGTCGCTTGAAAAGCAGAACGCAGAGTACGAAGAAAAGATAAGGCCGATCCTGTCGCAGAGGGCCGAAAGGGCAAAGGCTGGCGAACCCGTGGACGGGCTCTTGTCGCAGCTATTCGAGCTCAAGGAGGGGCAGCGCAGGGTCCGGCAACAGATAAGCACTGCAGAAAAGATAAGGAACGCAGTCAGCCTTTCGCCCTGCTTTATCGATTACGCGGTCAACTTTGGCATGACAGGGACCGAGCAAGCATGGCGGAACCACCTCACGGGAAACGGAGACCTAGCCTCGCCGGTAGCCTTTGGGACCTAGGAATCTTCTATGTTCTTGTTGGGTTAAAAAGTACGTTTAACATTAAATCCAATACAAATAAAGTTTCTATAGAAATTGCCCTTAAATTCCGCAGGCTGGAGTAACAGGGGATGGCTAGAGATAATAGAATTCATCCTGTTGATGTGCGAAAACGGCGCCAGAAAGACCCACGTCATGTACCGCTGCAACCTGAACTCCAAGCAGATAAACCAGTACCTTGAATTCCTGCTTGACAGCGGGATGCTTGAAATGATACAGGAGCGCCCAAGCTCAAAGCGTTACATCTACAGGACGACTGACCTGGGGAAAAAGTTCATCGCGCACTACAAGCAGCTGGCGTCACTATTCACAAAGGCCCCCCCGCCTTCGATCACGTGATCAATTGAATGCAGCGCAGGTAGTAAGGTCCAGTGTTTTTGCCGAGATAATCGATCATACAATTCAGCTGATGAAGAATTCTTCTGGTCGTAATGAGGTGTATTTTATACGAAATATCTCATATACAATGTGTGTTTTATTTCATCGGTCAGATGAAGAACCGGAGCCGATACGAAGTAATTGCCGCTATATTGAAATCTGTTGCAAAGGAAGAGACACGCACCAAGATAATGTACAAGGCGATGCTGAGCAACGATCAGTGTAAGCTGTACCTGGATTCGCTCATCAAAAGCGGCCTCGTGCACGAAGTTAACAACGCAGACAAGACGCTTTACCGGATAACGCCGAAGGGCAGCAGGTTCCTGTCATACTATGACCAGATGAAGGAGCTCTTGCCCGTCGGCATTGAAGAAAACTTGGCAGACGAGTACTACCACCTGAGCACATGATTATACGACAGGCTCCAGGCTGATTCCGTGCCCATCAAACACCACTGAATAAAGTGTCGACGCCGGGACTATCGGCTGCAGGAACAGCGTTTCGTTTATCATCAGCAGGCGCAGGTGCATGTCTGACACTTCTGAAAGGTATTCAAGCACGTCCCCCTGCGAGTGGCTGATCACCGCGATGGAAAGGTCGGCGCTGGTCCTTACGTCAGACATCAGGTTTTCCATCCCGCCCTTTACTCCTTTTTGGCCGTACGAGCGCTGCATGATGTCTGTCCCCATGATGTTCAGCAGCAGCTTGCCGGGGTGCTTTTTCTTCATCGCGGCAAGAGCGGCTGTGCACGGATCGAAATGTTGTTTTTTGCCAGCCAATACGATATTGCCGGCCATGCCGTCTGCCTTGCCCGTCCACAGTATCTTGAAAAGGCCCTTCTTGCCCGCAGGCATTGACGGGCCGAGGTAGTCCATTATCGCATGCGGGCTCGTCCAGTCAAACGGCTGGAACAGCACGGGGTTGCCCGCTGAAACGAAACCTGACACAATCCTCTCAAGGAACGCCATCGCGACTGCCGTGTTCACGTGCGAATCGAGCTCGAGCAGGACCACGCCCTTCCTTGGAAAGCCGCCGCCAAGCGAGCTGTCCAGCGCAGGGTAGCCGCTCCTGACGTGGTCGGCCGTTGCAACCCCGTCGCTGGCCGCGACTTTATTGCGCGGCTCCGGCTTGAACTTGACGGGCCGGTAGGGCGCAAAGCTGCGGAAGACGTTGTTGTCAAGCGTATAGATGTACGACGGCCGATCTATTCGCACGCCGCGGAGCTTTAGCATGAATAACTCCCGCACCCTTGCGCTTTCGTGGTAGCCCTGCTTCAGCTCCACGATGCCGTCTACTAGAAAGTCGAGCGTGGTGTCGTCAGGGTGCTCGCTTATGAATACGAGCTTGGCTTTCGCCCTTTCCCTCCAGGTCTGGAGCACCCTTTCGTTGTTCAGGCGCGCCTCCTTGTCCATGAACGACGCGATCGCGTCCCAGCTGTCGATTATGATTATCGGCGACTGTATGTCCATCAGCTGGTTGGTGATGCGCTCAAAGAGCGACTCGGGCTCGTCCAGCCTTGCGTCCTCGAAGCTCGGCATCACCCCGTGATCGTGAGCCTCACCCGGGTTCGCGGGCTTGGGCTGATCGACGAACTTGTCCAGCCACGGGTAGTACTGGAAGAGCTGCTTTGGCGAGACCCGTGTGGAGATGTAGAAAAAGTTGTTGTTGCTTCCAAGCGCCCTCAGGATCGTGAGCGCAAGCGTGGTCTTGCCCGTGCCGGCAAAGCCCTTGATCAGGAGCGAGTACGTGTCGCGCTGGATAAAGCGCACCAGCTCGTCCGGCATCTGTATTGGCCGGCTGCCATTTTCCCAGTCAGCATTCACGGTCGATTCTGCCAAACATGTTCACCATAACCGTCTTTTTCGGTACAAAACTTTTTTTGGATTGATGATTATTGATGTAGCTGTTCCCTATTAAATATTGAGCGCGTTTCATTCTCAATAACAATATAACGCACCCGCACGCAAAAAAATCCGCGTTGGAGTTCGAGGATGTTTGGCTTGAGGCTAGGGCCTGCGCAGGCGGCTCTGCCGCAGACGTCAGCGACGCGATGCTCGAGGTGCCGGCCATATCAGAGGTCTTGGAGGCTGCGGCTAACGCAAGCAAGCACCCGGGGATGTGGGACTATTCCCGCCGGCTTGGCGCGGGCGAAATGGAGGCGGTACGCGGAGCGCTCCAGCTGGCAAAGACTGCCGAGGATTGCAGGTCTGCCTCGTATTCTGCCAACGTAGCTTACAGGGGGTCGCGCTACACCCTGACGCTCTTTGCAGTCAAGAGAAGCCAGTAACATATTTATTGTAATGGACAAGTCTTGAGTCCTACGTATCGCTATGGTGATTAACGAGGAATTACTTGCAGCCAGGAAAAGGGTTGCTGAAAGGCGGCCCAAGTTCATCAGGCAGGAGAGCTGGAGGTACGACAGGCTGGCAGAGAACTGGAGAAAGCCCAAGGGCAAAGACAACAAGATGAGGAAGCAAAAGGCGGGATGGCCTGACATTGTCAAGGTCGGCTACAGGGGTCCGAGAGTTGCAAGGGGCCTCCACCCGTCAGGCTACACCGACAACGTTGTCCACAATGTTGCAGAGCTGGCCAGGCTGGACCCGAAAAAGGACGCGGCCAGGCTCGGGCACACGGTCGGCAAGAGAAAGAGGATAGAGATGGTCGCCAAGGCCACAGAGCTTGGAATAAAGGTGTTAAACGCAGGCAAGCTGGCTCCAAAAGAAAAGGTGTCGCCAGAGCCAAAGCAAAAGAAGGCAAAGAAGGGGACTGAAACTTAATGGTAGTCAACATTGCGAAAAAGCGCGAGCTCGTTGCAAGAATCCTCGGTGTCGGAGCCAACAGGATTCGCTTCGAGCCTGACAGGCTGGAAGACGTCGCCGACTCTATCACCAGGGACAACATCCGCTCGCTTGTCAACAGCGGCGCGATATGGACGGTCCAGGTAAAGGGGACTTCAAGGGGCAGGGCGATTAAAAAGCGCGCTGTCTGGAAGGTGCACGGCAAGGGCCCCGGATCAAAAAAGGGCAAAAAGACCGCGAGGGTAGGCAAGAAAGAAGTCTATGTCATCAGGGTCAGGTCGATGCGCTACCGCCTCAAGGTTCTCAAGGAGCGCAAGGACATCACCAACGAGATCTACTGGCAGCTGTACAAGAAGGTCAACGGCGGCCAGGTACGGTCGCTGGCTCACCTGCGCGATCTGGTAAAGGAAGCCAAGACCCGCTAGCACAGTTTCGCAACGTCTGCCCTGCAGCCCGCAAAGTCATGCATGCCGTCGCCCATAAACCGCACGCCCTCCTTTTTCAACAGCTCTTTTTTCTTCGCCTTCCCAAACGCATAGCCGCCGATGTTGCCGTCTGACATGACGACTCTGTGGCACGGAACCACGACCGGGTTTGGGTTCTTGTTCAGGATCCTGCCGACTGCGCGGGACGCGGTTGGATGGCCAAGTGCCCTTGCGATGTCGCCGTACGTGGTCACCCTGCCTTCTGGAATCCGGGCAAGTATTTCGTAAACGTCTTCCGCCTTTAGCTGTTTTTGCATACCAGACCTGTGGCAAGGACGTATTTCAAAATAGCGCTAGAGCTTGTGGATTTCAAGCCCGGTTTTTTCTGCCATTTTCATTATCCGGTCCTTCTGGCTTCCAAGGCCCTTGCCGTCCACGACAATTTGCGTCACCTTCTCCACGCTCTTTTCGATCATCTGGCCCAGCATCTGCTCGTCGATCGCTTCGAGGTTGTGCTTTGACGCCACGGCCGCAAGCCCGAACTCTGACTCTAGCAGCAGCTTGTTGAACTTGCTCGGGTAGTGCGTGCCCCCCAGCGCGATTCCCACCTTGCCGCAGCGCTCGACGCCCCTGTCCAGCAGGCCAAGCAGCGTGTCACACATCACCCTTGCCGCCCTGCCGTCGCCCCACTGCTTTTCCGACGAGCCGAGTTCCACGAACAGAACGGGCTTTTTCAGAGACGTCGGGCCATGGTGCGTAGCTTCAATGACCACGTCGTATTCCGGCACCAGGTGTCTTGCAGCCGTTATCGCCTTCAGGTACCTCTTTTGCAGGCTGGGATATGATATTGCTATTTCTTTCGGGTTCCCGCCGTAAGGGTTGTCGGCAAAGTTGCCGGTGCAGTGGCAGGTGAGTGTGGGGATCTGGCTGTCCGACCTGTGCTTTGATAAGAATATGAACGAGCCGGCCTCAGGGTAGGTTTCGTCGAGGCTTTCCAGGGTGAGCAGGCTACCGGGGGCGACGTAAAGCTGGACGCCTTTGTGGCGGGCCGACGTGTAGGACTCGCCGTCGACTGCAAACCCAACACTCTTGAGGTGGTCTACCATGGTTGCGCCCGCCAGATCCTGGCTCGAAGCTACGAGAACGTGGTTGTTCAATCCACAGTGCCTGCGAACAATAGTAATTTTAGCCTTGTCTCATGTTAAACAGATGACTAAATGTCATTTTCAGTAAAAAAACGGGCGGCTTGGCTCGGAAACCTTGTAGCTTCCTTACGCCACGCTTCGATATAAGCTTGCAATCTCCATGCAGCTATTCATGGCCATCTTACTGTCCTCTGGGTCAGAGGGACTACTTCATGAGAAAAATTGGGTTCTGATACATTATGTGGTCGAGAGGAGAAACAAGGGGGTTTGATATTACATAGTTGATGGATTCTGTGATACTTACGTTTTCCAGCATTTTCACAGGATTATGTAAATTCTGCATGTTGCCATTCTCCTTAATGCCAAGAGGGTCCGCCGGGATTACAACCTCCAATTTCGCGGGTTCTAATCCTGATAGCTACTGCCTATCCTAAGTAAAATGCATTGTATATAAAAATAGTTCGTATTTTTGTTATAACCATAATTACGTCATGCCAAAGAGCGGGTAAGGATAACTGACTGCGTCCGGAAATAACCGGGCTCAAGGGTTTGTGAACCAAATTTGACTCGATTTGTGGGTTCGCATCAAATGGTTTTTGTGTCTGTACTTTTCATAACAGATTGAACATGCAAGAAAGAGTGATCGGGCTTAGCTTTCATCTTGGCTGACTCTTACCGGCGTTCCATGTGAGACTACGTCTGCAACGGGTGATAGCCGTTCAGCAAGCATCACTAATTCCTCAAGCTTCTGATACGTGCTTGGCAGTTTTTCGTCAACCATCATGTTGCAAACAGGGTCTTTGAACATGCCTAACATATTCGAGACATCACAGATAAAGCGATATTTTACAATTGTAAAAATTTACATTGGATCGAAAAGTAGGCCATCCACTGTACTAAGATGCGTGAGCCTTATGGGATGTTGTTTGCTTTTTTCCTTCTTTAGTTATGTCTATGTCTCTTGCCTCAGCTATATCCGCACATTCTTTTTCTACTTGGATAGTTGAAAAATAGAAATCAAATTCTTCCTTTAACATCTTGGTTGCTTTCTGCAAGATATCATCAGTTTTAGACAAATCATCCGTATGGATATGCGTTGAAAAAATGTTTACACCCGGCGTTATGGTCCAAGCGTGTATATGGTGAACATTCTTTACACCCTGTATTCCCAGCAGCGAACCCCTTACTTTTCCTAAATCTACACCTTTTGGCACTGTTTCTGCCAAGATCTTGAGCGAGTCCCTGACGATGCCTATTGACGCGTAGACGAGGACTACACCAAACGCCATGCCAAGTATCGGGTCTATGGCCATAAACCCGGTAAAGTAGATTACAACCGCGGTTATGATGATAATCGCACTGCCTACAAAAGTTTGCAGGACATGCCAATAGGCGCCTTTTACGTTCAGATCGCCCTTTTGGCCGCTGTATAGAAGCTTTATTGCGACAAACTCTGTAGCAAGTCCGCCAGAGGCTGCCAGCAGCATGGGCGCAGGAGGCAGTTCCATTGGCATCTGTAATCGCATGTATCCCATGTAGAACACTACTCCTGCCATGACTAACAGGAAAATTCCATTCAGCAGGGCACCGATGACCTCAGCTCGCTTGCTACCAAAAGTCCGGGATAGGTCAGCAGGTCTCATTGCTATCCTGCCTGCTGCTAGAGCGAGCAAAACTCCACCAACTGCTGAAAACGTATGAAAAGAATCGGAAAGAACAGCGATAGAACCTGTGTAAATGCCTATTAAAAGCTCTATGATAAAGTAAACGCCCGTAAGCACCGCCGTTATCTTGAGCGCGCGGACGTTCTTCTCAGTGGCAGCCGGCATCATGTGCCCCGAGTGTGACGAGCCTTTTTGCATCTTTGCTCCCCTTCCATTGCCTCTTATTCCTAATAACACTAGACCTATAGTGTGAAAGGCTATCTCCTGCTTTTTGTTGTCAAGATGATGTTTTTGTCATTTTGCTTCCAGCACAAAGTCGGTAGTGATGGTATTTCGTCTGTGCTGGAACTGTCCCCATGCCTTGTACAGGCCGGGCGATGGAAAGTTTGCTACAAACGCTATTTGTGGTCCGCCGCGCCAATCTGCAGCCACTTCTTTAACTGGATGGACATGGAGAAATTTCTCGGCGTCAGCGCTGATAATCACGCAGTGGCCCCCTGCCGCCATGAGAGGCTCAAGATCAGTTATGGACTTGCCTTCAGAATCCGACAGCTCAAATACGATCTCTGTATCCTGCCCTGCTTTGATGCCTTCAGGAGCCTTCAACCGAACCTGATATTTTTGACCACCTGCCGGTACATTTTTGATAAACTTTTTGTCTGCCACAATGGGAATAGCCCCGTGATCCGGTTTGCCACCGACATCAAGAATAAACTCTTTAATGAGCTGCCCTTCGTCTTTGGGTTTGGCGTCAACCCATATCTTGTATCTTCCGCCCGCTGGAAAAGTGTGGCCAATAGCAAAGGCTCTCTCCTTGTCGTTCAATCTGGGGTGCACGTGCGCAAAATGCGAGAGACCCTCGCTCACTATAACCAGATGCATCAGCTTGTCATGGACAACGTCGAATCGGCCGATTCTATCGCCTGTCGTCTTTTCTGTTACGGTTACTGCCAAGTTAGCAGGCTTTCCTGGCTGTGGAGATGGAGGGTCTGACTGCAGGTCAACATCGTATTTTTCTCCTTGTGGATGCGCTCCAGAGTGCTTGCCATGCTCGTTTTCCGCCATATGATTATTCTGTGCAAGATAAAATAAAAATGATATCAAGGGTCAGCGATGCTAATTAATACAGAAAAATAGGACTCGAATCCACAGAGGATGTGGAAACTGAATAGGCCCAAGGGTTCCCGTGTTTTTAGAATCACTAAAGAGTAGATTTCAATTTTCTATTATGGTAAGCTAGCTAATAAGTTTTCGACAGCCATTGCGAGGATAGGGATTTGAATCCAAAGTTCTTGTACGGGGGTTCAATTTTCCCATGCTCTATGGAGTAGAGACCTGAGCTTTATACTTTTTTTCAGAGGTCATACATAAGAGAAACATGTTGTCAATACGTGAATTTTTCGTGGCGAGCCTCAGCCTTTTCCGTCTCTAGCCCTCTGGCGGCTCTGGACTCTTTCTTTGTGAGTGGTCGTTGGCGGCAACTTAGCCATTGCAAGCGTGTGTGGACCTATTCGAGCAGATAGGTCGCGTCGGTAGAATCAGCGCCGCCATTCAAAGTTAGAAGTGCTTCACCCTTCCATTCCCACACTCTGACGGTGCCTGTCCCCGGAGAGAATTCACTGTCATTTATCCCCACCATACCATCAAGGAATGCTAACTGCCCGGTAGAGTTTGTGCTGAAAAACACAACACCAGTCCCACTTCCCGAGCCGTCAGGATTTAGACGAGCAAGATCAACAAAGGTAGTGGTAGCAATCTCTTGTTCTGCACCATCATCCCCCTCTATCACAATCTGGCTTTGCCCTTTATCAATGGCAAGACCGTCAGGCAAGATACTAACGGTAACGTTTGCTATTTCTGTTGCATTTACCGTCGAGTTACCATCTGGAAGTATTAATGTTACATTGTTCACCGTTGACGTCTCGATATATGTTGCATTGATAGGATTGACATTTGCTTCTCCAAATTCTACAATCATGAACAGACGCCCTAAGGGAGCGTTTGAACCATTGTTGGTGGCGGTAGTCGTGCTGTTTATCGTTTCTTTCTCTCTATCTAAGGATGTATTGGTCAATACATCAGTAGCACTTGCTGATTGAACTAGTAATAAGGCTGATATTATTGCAGATCCTGCCAAAGCAATTATTGCTAGAGTCATTACACCCATAACACTTGGATTCTTGATCATACTGTCAGCCCACATACATTCTATTTAACAAATTTATTGCATTAATCTTAATTATCTTCGGTGTGTTCATCTACATGAATATTTAAAAAACTTCTTCTGAACTAGTTCCAAAGATGAGTGAATTGTGACAATCAGTAGAGAGTATCAATGCAAGAACATGATAAGATTATCGAAGGGCATAGCGAATAGTTAGGCAAGCAAGAAGGAATCATTGATGAACGTCCCCGAGTCGAAATTCCAACGCGTCCCAATTATTTGCATTTTCCCGCAAGCGACATCCCAATTTTTGTCATCCCTGAAATCTTCGATTTATTACAAGAATCAATTGCGCGGGAATCAGGGGTTCAATCACGATCAAATTAATTCAAAAAAAATTATCGAAAACTAAAATAATTATAATGGGCCCAAGGGTTTGTGAACCAAATTTGACTCGATTTGGGGGTTCGCATCAAATGGTTTTCTTGCCTGTACTTTTCATAACAGATTGAACATGCAAGAAAAAGTGATCGGGCTTAGCTTTCATCTTGGCTGACTCTTACCGGCGTTCCATGGGAGACTACGTCTGCAACGGGTGATAGCCGTTCAGCAAGCATCACTAATTCCTCAAGCTTCTCCTTGGGCGCGTCGCCTTTTCACTTTCAGCTTGATTTTGATACTCTCGTAGCCGGCCCTTATTTTGTCTGACATTCCAAGCAGTCCCTGGATGTCAATATCGCCGTCAAGTCTTGCATCTACTTGCGTGATGGAGGTTTTTATTTTATGAACTGCAATCTCCTATCTAACTGACTCTAGTATTTTTCGGTACGTATGCCATTTAAGAATAAAAGCGGACGGCCGAATCCGCTAGGGTACCTCTAAAAACTATCCAGCCTTTGCAGATCTGTTAATATACAATTGGAGCCTTATCTAGGTTAAATCATGCAGCCTGCACCAAAGTCACGCCCAACTGGAGTCACTATCATTGCAATTCTAAACATCATTGGAGGAATTATCATGCTGATTGGAGGACTTTTCCTTATTACAGCAGGCGCACTCATTCCATCTCTACCACCATCTGCCTTTGAAGAATCCGACTTTACAGACTTACCCGTGTCGCTGATTGGTGGAGGAGCAATTGCAGTAGGGGCATTCACAATTGCTCTAGGCATTGTATCTTTCATCGTAGCTTATGGACTCATGAAAGGATTGGGCTGGGCTTGGACTGTCACTATTATTCTATCGATAATCAGCATCGTATCCAACGCGATATCTATTGCTAGCGGCAATTTTGGTGGAGTTGTAAGCATTGTTATCAGTGGTATTATCCTCTATTACCTGTACAGGCCACATGTCAAAGCGTATTTTGGCAAGGCTGTACGGAAGTCGGATGCGAGCCCGGCGGCATAGACCTGACAAGGGTAACTTTGAATATTTCTCGGAGTTGTCAGACTCTGCATCGGCGTTATAGCAAATATACGAGATATTCTGAATAATCCGATATAACTTTGACATAAAACCAGATTCTTTATTTTGTTAGAAATTGTCTTTAAGCAATGTTTATCAGCTCTTTCTGGAGATCGGTGTCGGATGAGTTCAGAGGGGTCGGGTTTACTCAAGACGTCAGAGAACAGGAGCGTACTTCGGTGGGGCGGACTTGCCGGCCTTTCGTCAGCCGGTGTGACTGTTGTCAGTCTCTTGACGATACTTGCATTTGCACAACCGCTCTTTGTGTCAGTACAGCCGGGGGATCCCTGTGGACCCTCATGTTATGTTGGCGCATCGCTTCCGGACTTCCCAGCCAGTAGGACCGCCCTTATGACCCATCATGCCTTGTACGTTCTGACGATTATGCTGATTACGATTCTTGTCGTATCTCTATACCGAGTGCTTTCTCGCGACAGCAGGAGTATCGCCTCAGCTCTATCAGGATTTGGCATTGGTTTGATTGGTCTGGCAATGCTCGCCGCTGGTGGCTGGGTGTCGATCTCATTCGCTCATCTCTCTGACGTTTATCATACTTCGAACCCTGACGAGCAGGCTACGTTAGTCCTTGTCTCGCATGCGGTCCAAGCGGTTTTCAACGAGACCGATGTGATGGGTGGAATCATGCTGAGCGCAGGTTTCATACTATTCGGCATGGCCCAAATCCGCAATCCGAGCTTTGGCAAGCGCCTTGGCGTGGTCAGTATAGTGCTTGGACTGGCTGCAATTGGAGGCATTTTATTCGTTTCAATCGGTCAACACAATCCCGATAATTTCTTGTTTATCATTGTCGTCATTGTTCTGCCTTTGATACACGGGATAAATCTCTATAGGTTGTCAAGAAAACCGTAGAAAGGTTGAGGCGCTAAAACAACGGACGCTGCGTAACTGCAAATTTGACAGCTAATTGAACCATTCACGTATTACTGCAGTAGCCGCCGTCCCACCATCATAGGCTGCCAAAAGTGCTCCCGCCGGCCGATTTAGATGTACATCTCCTGCAGCATTGCATCCCATGATTTGGCGGGTTCTGATCCGAACCTTCTTTGCAGTAGAGGTTTGAACCAAAATTGACATGATTAATGGGCCCAAGGGTCTGTGAACTAAAGTTGACTCAATTTCTGGGCTCGGATCCTTCGGCATTGCAATCACTGATTTCATGGTTCTAATCCTTTGACGCTATAACCGCACGTACACTGGTTGTGGAGTATTTAATAGGGTAGTTCTAGTGGCCGGAGCAACAAGTCTGAGGAGGGGCGTCACCCTACTATTTAGTGAAATCCCATGTGGAGTAATACAGAGGTGTTAATTCTATCAGCGCCGAGTCGCTACTTCCTGCATTATCTAGCATCTTTTTTGCTGTTGGGTTCTCGGTGTTCCCGAGATACTTTAGAACCATTTTTCGTACAACCGAAACATTGAATTTTGGATCTTCAGAAATAGCAGCTTTAGCCTTGCCCTTCGCGCATCGCATGGGAAAAGCGTCTTCATCAAGGTTGAAATAGACTAGATTCTTTCGTCTGATGTTTGCAGCCTTCTGAGAGGTCTTGCTTGTAATAATATAGATCTTCTCATTATCTGGATCAGAATAATACCATACCGGTGTAATCATCGGATCTCCATTTTTGTCAATGGTTGCAATCTGAAGGTTAATTTTACTGCCCAAAAATTCCCTAATTTTTTGCTCGCTCATCGGGGAACCAGCAGTGGATGTCTGGACAATTTTCATCATGTATCATAAGGAAATGTGTTAATTAAGTGTTCTAAAATCGATAGGTGATCATCATTGCTAGGGCCATGGTAGTGGCTTGGCCAATCCTGTGATCAGTTAAATATCGTGGCATTAAATAGTGCTTCAACTCATGACAAATCAAAATAGAATAGTTTTAGTGACCGGAGCAAGCGGGAATGTCGGCGGTGAAATAATAAAGCAACTCGCATCATCCGTTTCTTCTAATGTCCAGATTGCTATTAGAGCCGCAGCTCATTCCCAAAATGGGGTTGACAAACTGGCGCAATATGCGAAAACAGTTGAAATTGTTACCATGGATTACAACATGCCTGAAACCGTGGCTGCAGCATTGCACAATGTAAGTACACTATTCCTGCTAACTTTGCCTTCACTTCAGATGGCAGATACCGCTTTGAAGGTGATAAGCGAAGCAAAGAAACTTGGCGTTGAATACATAGTAAAGCAATCAGTGTTTGGAGCCGATGCTGAACCAGGAATATTAGTAGGCCGATTACATAGACAAGAAGAAAAAATTATAGAGGAATCTGGCATTGCGCATACTTTCATACGCCCAAGTGCTTTTATGCAAAACCTTGTGAATTACTTTGGATATACCATTAAAACACAGAATGCAATTTTTCTCCCTGCTGGACAGGGCAAGGTTAGCTTTGTGGACGCTAGAGATGTCGCAGCGGTTGCGGCAAAGTTACTCATCAGAGCGAATGGCACGCGATACGACAACAGGGCTATTGTCGTTACTGGTTCAGAAGCATTATCCTATGGCCAATGTGCAGAGGTCATCTCCAAACAAACTGGCAGGAAAATAGCCTATATCGACATTACAGAAGAAGATGCACGTAAAGGGTTGAAAGCTATGGGTACGGAAGATTGGCTTGTTGAGGCTATCTTGGAAGAATTTCGTCAAACTAAACTCGGAAATAGATCAACAATTAGCAACACTGTTGAAGAGATTCTTGGTCGAAAGCCAAATTCATTTGGACGCTTTGTCAATGACTATGCAAATGCTTTCAATTGAAATATTGGCGAATTGAAGCTCCCACTGTAGTTAGATGTCAGATCGAGAGCTAATTGGTGAGAGAACAGTATGAGTAACCAAGGAAATGATCGTTTAGGACAAACTGATGTCGCGATTCTAGGAGGAGGTCCTGCAGGCCTGCAGGCCGCATTAGTACTTTCTCGCACAAGAAAAAAGATCATGGTTTTTGACGATCCAGAGCCTCCGAGAAACGCAGCTTCTCATGGAGTCCATAACTTTCTAGGCTTAGATGGGCTATTACCAGCAGATATTCGCAAGATTGCATGGCAACAGATCGACAAATACGCCTCAGCTGAACTCCGTAAGAAGAAGATAGTAAGTGTCAGGAAGAACGAAGATGGGTTATTTCTTGTTACAGACGATAGTGGGACATCGATTAAAGCAAGAAAAGTGATTCTTGCTTTTGGATATCATGATGTCTATCCTGGTATTCCTGGGTTTGTCGAGTGTTGGGCTGATACAATTATTCCCTGTCCTTTTTGTGACGGATATGAAAATAGAGATCGTATCTGGGGTGTCGTCGTGAGTTCCAAGACGGAGCTTGAACGTTTTCCCAAGATGGTTCAGAATTGGACGCAAAAAATTAAGGTTTTCATACCTTCTGATATGGAGATAACTGCGTCATACCAAGATGAATTGTCCAGATTAGGAATTACCATTCATAGAGGAAGTATCAAAAATGTAAACCACACTGGTGCTAAAGTAGAATCGGTCTCGCTTGACTCGAGAAAATATTGCAGTCAGTACGCTTTTCTGGATACCACCTAGACGTCCCTCTCCGGTGCTACAAAAGCTCGTTGAAAACTTGGGTTTGGAGTTGGACGGACAGGGTAATGTAAAGACAGATGAAATGGGGCGAACGAATGTTGGAGGACTTTACGCTGAAGGGGATTTGCACGAAAATAGGCCAATAGATGCTCTTGCCGCTGCTTACGACGGTGGGATGGCAGCCGCGTCGATAGTGCGCGAGTGGTATCATTCATTGTAAAGCGTAAAGTTGGAGAGTGTCGATTGCTGCGTGCCTGAGCTTTTAAGTGCAACCAACATACCTGATGTGCAGTAGGATTATAAGATTGTTCTAGGAAAAAATGTTAGTGAAAATAGGAGGCATGGTCATGCTATGACAGAAGAGAAACCTTCAGAAAGGAGTGGAAAGGGTTGGAAAAGTAAATCTAGAAAAATAAGATTTTCTGCATATGGCGGAGGTGCTGTGGCAGCGGTGTTTCTCATTCTCCTATCTATCGAACCAATTGCTTCACTGGGCAATCCTGTGCCGCCTGGAAGATTAATTGATGTCGGCGGCTTTAACATGCATATTTACTGCACCGGAGAAGGAGGTCCAATTGTCATATTAGACGCAGGTCTCGGACATGGTACTGTTTATTGGTCACAAGTTCAAGATGGCATCTCCAAACATACCCGAGTTTGCAGTTACGACAGAGCTGGCATGGGCTGGAGCGAGTCAGGTCCAAAGCTTCGGACTTACATGAAAGTCACTGACGAGTTGCATACATTGCTTGCTTCATCTGGTGAGGAGGGGCCGTTTGTGCTCGTTGGACACTCTGCTGGTGCCCATACCGTTCGGTTTTTTGTACAAGATTATCCAAACAAAGTAGCAGGTATCGTGCTAGAGGATGCGGCAAATGAAAGGGTTCTAACGCGGGAGAATTTGGCGCCGGGAGTAAAAATGATGCAGGATGCTTCGCTCGCCGCCCGTCTGGGTTATTTCAGAATTAATGAAGGGAGCCTTGCCATGATGGCTGGAATAGAAATACCCGCCGAGTTGAAACCCTACTTGCATATACTCTACAACTCCAAGACATTTGCCACTTCTGCAGATGAGCTAGAGGCTATGCCTGTGACTGCTGAAGCGATAGCACCGACTAAATATCAAGGAGCTTGGAAGGATCTCCCCGCAATTGTGTTGACAGCTGATAATGAAATGGGTAGGATGCTGGGCATGCATGAACACCACAGGCAGCTTGCTGCTCTATCCACCAAAGGGGAGCAGATACTTGTAAACAGCTCACATAACATCCACATAGATCAGCCCGATGTGGTAATTCAGGCTGTTTTGAAGGTAGTAGACGCGGCAAACACGACTTCAGAGACATTCGTAGTCGATGTAGTGGGCGAGCGCTTTAGTGTAAGGGTAACCGACGCAGATACGATAAGGCTGCTGGTAGAGAACTATGAGGGTAAGAACTCTATGCACGTAACCGGCAAGCTTGCTCGTGGAGATGGCGGATTCAACAGCCCTTGGCCTTGGCATCTTGAACCAGACAGCGTAAGGATGGCGGAAGTTTCAATTGAGCTTTGTGATGGAAGGCCAAGCTTGATTGAAGAGGATTTGGAGTATTGGATTGAAACTGTCGGGAGCTATTGCCCTTGGAGTTCGAACACAGTAGGAATCCCCCCGTCATTGCCTTCGTAAACGCAATTAAATCATCTCAACATAGCGTCCAGCCCAGTCAGCATTGCATCCTCTGATTTGGCGGGTTGTGATCCGATCCTTCTTTGCAGTAGAGGTTTGAACCAAAAATGACGTGATTAATGGACCCAAGGGGGTTTCATACCATAAATGTGAGGGGTTCGGTATACTAATTTTAGCCTTGTCGCATGCTAAACATGCGACCAAAAGCTATTCTCAGTAGTTCTACCTCTGTCCTTCATTTCTCCTATTAGAGAAACTATTCAGCATATATTATTCACGTTCTCTTCGCCTTGTGCTATCAGTTCCCTCACAGTCGAGATGGAGAAATCAGCATTTTTCAATGGATATGGAGAGTCTAGCTCGTTCCTGGTAATCCTTGTTACAGAAAGTATCTCAGCGCCGTGATTTTCTATCAGTTCCAAATAATCATTTCTTATGAATTCTACTTCTTCTTTTCCAACAATGGATCGGTTGCCTCCAGAAGAAATGCTCTTTTCAAGCACGTCATAAATATGCTCAACCAGTTCTATCATCCGGGTCATCTTGTGTGATGTTTCTATGTCGTATGAGGTCTTGTCGCTAAATGTGATATCTCTTGCCCTATCAGCCACTTCGATCCTATTAAGTGGAAGTCTTCCTCTAATTCGAGGATAGTTCTCAACTATATACACATGTTTGTCATTTCTTGGGGAAGCATCCAGCACTTCTCGAAGAGGGGTATTACTCATTAACGCCCCGTCCCATCCAAATACTTCATCCTGAACCTCCACCCAAGGAAATCCATAATTTGGATATGCAGTGCTTGCAAGTAGAT
Organism: uncultured Nitrososphaera sp.; assembly: GCA_964476255.1. GTDB lineage: Archaea > Thermoproteota > Nitrososphaeria > Nitrososphaerales > Nitrososphaeraceae > Nitrososphaera. The sequence continues at coordinate 3,743 of CAYYYR010000008.1, read as the reverse complement.
GTTTTGCATTGATGCCCATCTTGCCGCTATCGAATACTAATGCTTCGGCGGTAAGAACGTTGACACATGTAATAACTAGCCTTGTGCCGCCCTTGCCTACATGCTCAGGAGCGAGTTTGTTGTAGTCAACATATTTTTCCAAAGTCTTTGCCAGCGGAGAATGGTCGTACATGTACGTCCAATTAATGGGCATGGCCTCAGGCGTGTTATTGGGTGACTCGCCTGTCGCCCAAGGCCATGACCCGGGCCAAGGCCAACCATATAATGAAGCGGTCCACAGCCGTGGAACAAACATCTTTGGCACTCCAAAAAATGCTGCATTAATTGCTGCTGACGGGATCAGTCTAAATTGCAAGTTTCCTTTATTATGGTCAAATGATGTTAAGTACCAGTCCGGTATGAAATTAAAACTGCTTTGAGCGAGCTCTATCCAAAAGTCTTCGAGATCCTTTTCCGGATTGTTGCTTTTGCTTCCAACAATAATTGCGGCATTGATTGCGCCGATAGATGTGCCTGCCACAATATCAAATCTTGTTTTATGTTTAGACAGTGCCTTGAACACCCCACATCCAAATGCACCAAGAGAACCGCCGCCCTGAAGAATCAAGACGTTTTCCGCTTTTCTTGACCGGGAGTGTCTGGGATGCGGATGATGTATCGTTTGTTTTTTCTTTGCTGCAGCCATATTTTATAAGAACAGATTTCGCAAGTTATAACACTTTATTTATTAGATATCGCAGACCTCAGCTGCCAAGGTGCGGTAAGACCATTGGGCTGATAATGATTGTAAATAGAGTTATGAGCGCAATAGAGATCATATTCAGTACAATGCCGTATGTAAACATCTCTCTCATTGTTATTTTCGCACGCTCGTAAACCAGAGCGTTGGGCGGAGTGCCCATTGGAAGAAGAAAGGCAAAAGATGATGCGATTGTTATTGCAAGCATCACAGGAAGTGGAGACCAGTTATTGATAATAGCCATGTTCGCAATGACCGGAATAAAGATAGCTGCTGTCGCAGTATTAGATTTAACATTTGAAAGGAACATAACCATTGAAACCACAATTACTATTACGACTTCAAAGGGAAGCACCTTGATAAATGAAAGAGCACCAGCAAGCCATTCTGCTAGTCCTGAATTTATGAATGCAAGTGAGAGAGCAAGGCCCCCTCCAAGAAGAAAGAGCAGCCCAAAGGGCAGCTTTTCAACACCTGCCCAGTCAAGCAACCTTTCTGACCTGGTACTCGGTATAACAAAGAGAGATATTCCACCAATGATAGCGATGACGGAATTTGTAATGAACGTTCCTGCAGGGATGAAATATGGAGCGGTGAACATCAGCACGAGAACACTAACGAGCACTGCCAAGACAGTAATTTGATGAAGGGTTGTTTTTCCTGTCTTGGCCTTCTCCGTAAGAAGAACTTCGCGGATAGTCTTACGAAGCTCAGGCGATTCCTGTCCGATTTTCCGGGTCATAAAGATGCCGGTTGCGGCCAACATAGTAGCGCCGAGGGGTGCCCCTAGGATAGACCATTCTCCGAATGTGACCACGTGTCCAAAAAGCTCGTTAACGGTCCCCGCATAGATTAGGTTAGGAGGCGCACCGACAAGGGTAAAAACACTTCCCACCGAAGACCCATAAGCTATTCCAAGCATCAGTGCGATCGTAAAGCCCCTTCCTAAAGTAATATTGGAATTTGAAAGGGCCCTGATTATTACAAAGGTTATGGGAAGCATGATGAGAACCGTTGTGGTACTCATGACAACTGTAGACATCATCGCAGACGCGATAATGAAACCCAATACGATCCTCTTTGGAGAATAGCCAAACATAGAGATGAGAGTAAACGCGATTTTCTTGTGCAGGCCAGATTTTTCTAGTGCAATAGCAATAAGGAACATCCCAAGCAAAAGAACAACTATCGGATGCATGTATTCTGCTGCAGTAGCGTTTAATGAGAGGACCCCTGTAGCTGGCATGAGGCCTAATGGCAGCAATGCTGTAGCATAAACAGAGATTGCTTCGGTTATCCACCATACGACCATCCACGCAGCTATAGCAAGTACCACTTTTGGATGATAGGGTAGAGATTGAGGGAATGGTGAAATGATGATAATAAAGAAAAGAACAGGCCCAGCGATAATGCCGATCTTTTTCACGATGGTAAATGATGATTGTTGTTGAGGAGTGTTCATTGCAATACCATCAATCTTTGATCAAAAAAGACCGATTCTATTATGTCTACCGATCCAAAGAAATCATTCAGTCAAGTACCAGCTCCAGCTGCATGTCGGTTGCTGGATTGATCTTTGCAAGGATTTGCTATGCATAATCTTATGGCTGTCGTCCCGCCTTGCCAGTGATGCTTTAGAAAAGTTTTTCAAACGTTTCCGGTGACAAGGCGATAAATGATGTTTTACCTGTATTAAATAGCGGGCGTCATTAGGATGATATTCAAGAGAATTCTTGTGCCATACGAGGAGTCGAGACCATCAAAGGAGGCTCTGGTCAAAGCCATAGAGCTGGCAAAGGCAACAGAGATGACCCGTACGTTTGGGGAGAGCAGGGCCAAACATACATTGACAACCGAACAAAATGGCTCGGTGTGAAAAATGAGTGGCTAATTCCTGCAGACATTGTAAGGGCACTATTCATGGGCCTTCCATATACATCACTGCCAGAAAGCGTCAAGAAGCTTGTGGACGCAGAGATGAAAAGACGCCATCCGCCGAGGAGCGGCTCGCCCCTGGCGTTTAGCGTTTCAAATATCACTTGTGCGTCGTCGTCTTCATCTAAGTCTATTACCACGACATGAAGCGCGTTCTTCAAGGCCTGGAAGCATTTGTCTAGCCTCGATGGTAAGTCCAGATCAGAGCCGAGGGGCTTTTCCGATTCAGTACCCAAGAAATACGCAGCTATCTTGTCATAGAAGAAAAGATATGCGTCGACCATGCGGGGCCTGACGAGGCCAGGAGCAGGATTACTGCCTTCATCCTGCTGTCGCAGAGCTGGAGCAGCTGCCGGATCTCTTGTTTGGTGTAGGGGCGCTCTTCGACGCTCTTGCCCGCTTCTCCAAGAAAGGCGCCAAGCTTTTTCCGATTCAGCTCAATGTCGTTCATCAGGTAGAAATGCATCACTCCCGAGAGGTAGCTGGTCCGGGTTGCATAGGCCAGCTTGCGCTCGTTCTTTAAATAGACTAGCCAGCCGATTATGGCGTTCTGGATGGCCTTTACGTCGCCACCCATGAGGAGGGCATCGACAGAGTCGATCCCCAGATGGGCCATGAATCTTGACAGGGCGTCGCGGTAGCCGATTCGGGTGCGCTCGGCCCTTAGCGACGGGATAAAGTTTCGGTAGACTTCATTTCCTTCGTCAAAACCCTGTGTGGACTGCATTTTCCGACACCAATAGTAAGCTTTTTCCAGTATTTAGGTTGACGATCCGAACCGCCTGCGTAAATTTATAAATTGCATCAGACCTCCGCTTACCTAACCAAAATGAGCGATAGCGATAGGGTAAACGGTGCCCAAGAGGAAGAAATGGGCATCCGGGATGGCAAGGTTGATGATAATCAGGATTCTACAGAGGTCGAGACACAGCGGGCCGAGGCCGTACAAGAGTCGCCAAAAGTCGAAGCAAAATCCCCTCCGGCACAGCCCCAGCAGGCTGCCCCGGCAACCGACTCGAAGTTCTTTGCCATACGCACCACAGGCGGGCAGGAGCGGGTGGTGGCAAGC
>CAYYYR010000007.1:0-50916 GCA_964476255.1 uncultured Nitrososphaera sp. | reverse complement strand
GGAAAATCCAGCTGGACGGCAAGGAAGCGGCCAACGCAATGTTCAGGATAAACAGGAAGCTGAAAGACTGCTTTTACCCTGAGCTCCCGTTGCCGGAAAGCCGTGGCTATTTTGACGACAATGGGCGAAAAAGTACTTCGCTAATGAAGTTTTTAGAACGCCTAAAAGAAACAGCGGTAGTGGTTATGGAATAGGTGTCAACCCACATGATGTCAAATGAGAAAGAGGAGTTGAAAGTTAAGGCACTGCGGGCCGGAGACGCGGCAACCGATCTTGTTGATTCTTCGCTCGACAAGGTGATAGACACTGTGAAAGCAAAGGCGAGTGAGCTGGTAAAGTAAGGGGCTTTTGAACCGGGATATGCCGCAGAAAGAAAGGATTCGGCGGATATAGGCCGTCTTGGGCCGTTGGTAACAGGTCTTGCGACCACGTTTGAAGATGCGATTACCGTATCCGAGATCATCCCTATGAGGAGCAGGTGCGACTGCTGGCTGGCTACCGGAAACTGCTTGAGGAACAAATCAACGTGATCGATTCAAGAACTCACTTTGTCAAACGAGTCCGTTAGGCGCCTTTCCTCCCTCTTGTCCTGATTCGCAGCCATGCCCGAACCCAGCCCGCACCGTATTCATCGGGTTAACAAGGAAAAGTTCATTATTTACCTTAACAAAGCTCCATCGGGTGCGCTTGCTTGACCTTTAGAAAAATCGGAGCTGTTATACTGCTCGTTTCAAACATGGAGAAGTCGACCAGGTTCTACAGGGATACCCTCGGCATCCCGGTAAAGACAAAGTCAAAGGACTGGACCGAGTTTTTCAACAAGGACACGGTGCTTGCGCTGCACCCGGCAAAGAAAAAGAGCAGGATAAAGGCGGGCTCGGGCATGCTCGTGGGCTTTGAGGTGAGCGACCTCGACTTGACCGTGAAAAACCTGGAGGAAAAGAAGGTAAAGTTCTTTAAGAAGCCAAAGCAGGAACCGTTTGGCAAGCACGCGATAATCCAGGACCCGGACGGGCATCTAGTGTCGATAGCCGAGATCAAAGAAAAGTCGGCTGAAGGCTTTGACCTGCTCGGGCTAATAGGGCGCGAATAGATCACTTGGTCGCAGCGACAAGACAGACAGAGCCGCCAAGGTCTTTAAAGCGGACTGTTGAGAACTTGTTCAGCAGCGTGGCGACTTGTTTCCTTTTCATGAACGTGTAACCCTGCAACGCAAAGTCCAGCTGCATTCCCATTATCAGCCTATTTTCATCGCTATCTTGGTTGGACTCTGGCAGCAGGCCTTCGACGATGGCTATCGTGCCGCCTGATTTCAACGCGCGCCGGCAGTTTGACACAACCTTTTGCTTGTCACGCACAGCATAGAGCGACTCGCCAAGGTACACGATGTCAAACTCGCTTTCAAACGCCATCGATTCGCCCGCCTGCTTCATTACCTTGATTGATTTTGCGACCCTGCACGCCCTTGCCGCCGCCTTCCCTGAAGAGTCTATTCCCACGAAACTCGATCTCGGGTATTCGCGGTGCATCTTGGCAAGCAGGCCCCCGGTGCCGCAGCCGACGTCGAGTAGGCTGCACCCTCTTGACAGCAGACTGTGCAGCTTTTTGTCGCGCCTGACCGCTGCAAGAAACGCATAGTGGTCCCAGTCTGTCGCCTGCTCTATCGCGCCGAGGGTCGATGACATTTCGCGCGTCCTTCCAGACCTGAAGAGGCCCTCAAATGCGCCGTACTCTAGGCTCCTCAGCGCAAGGTACGAGAACTGGCCGCCGAGATAGTCCGGGTTTTTCCTGTCAAGGAGCATAGCCTCCATTCCCGACTTTAGATAAAGCCTGCCCTTCCTTTCGCCGACGAGCCCGTACGAAACTGCGGCAGAGCACCACGCCCTCACCGCCGGCGCGTGCATCTTTGACGCAGAAATCAGCCGGCTCACTGGAACCGGGCCGCGGGCAAGCCTTTCAAGCAGGCCAGTCTGCCTCCCCACGTGGGCCAGCCAGACTCCGTAAAACCCGACAGAATATCCCCACAGCCTCGCAAAGTCGGCCGAGCGCGCCTTCAACCGCGGCAGGTCGGGCCGCGCCATTCTTAAATCATTGCACCGGGACTTTTTTGCCAGGGTTCATCGTAAAGCCGGGGTCAAACAGTCTCTTTACTTTGGAGAAAAGATCTGTGATCTGCCTGCCGTACATCATTTCGATATAGCCCACCCTTGCGAGCCCGTCGCCGTGCTCGCCCGTGATGGTGCCGCCACTTTTTATCACTCTGGCAAAAACGCTCGCTGCAATCCTTTCCATCAGCTCGACCTGCGGTTTTGAGCCGAGGTCGATGACAGGCCGGGTGTGCATGTTGCCGTCCCCCACGTGGCCAAACATCACGTAATCCAGCTTGTTTTCGCGGTAGGTCTGTAACAAACCAGACGCGTGATCCTCAAGCAGGTCAGGGCGGACCACGGTGTCTTCTATGAGCCCCACCGGCTTTCTGCTGCCGACGGTCATCTTCATGATGGTGTTCAGCGCGCCCTTCCTTGCCTGCCAGATCCGGGTTATGCTCTGCTCGTCAGCAGCGTATTCGACCACTGAGCACCTGCCGGTAAGCTCTTGCCTGCACAGCGTCATGCGGCCTTCCACGCCGCGGCTGCTGTCCCCTACAAACTCTACAAACAGCAGACAGCCCCTTGCATCGTCTGCCACCGACATCTTGCCACCGGACACTATTGTGTGATCCATCATCTCAAGGGCGGCAGGCGAGAACTTCAGTATCGCAGGGACCGCCGAAACGGCGTCCAGGAGGTCTTCAAAGCCCAGGACCAGCATGCAGCGATGGGCAGGGATGTCAAGGATGTGCATCTTTGCAGACGTCAGGACCCCGAGCGTCCCTTCCGAGGCGGCAAAGACCTTGTGCGGCTGGAACCTGCCTCCCGCGATTACGGCATCAAGGCGGTAGCCGCACGAGTTTTTGTTCACCTTCGGGTACCCGTTCTTTATGGCCACGGCAAAGCGCGCCAGCAATTCATGCAGTTTTTCCATCCTAGCGTCAAACTTTTCTGCGCTTGCAAACCCGGCCCCGCCGTCAGGATACACGACGTCGACTTGTTCCACAAAGTCAATGGTGTTTCCGTAGCCGAGGCAGTGTATGCCGCTGGAGTTGTCTGCGATCATGCCGCCGATGGTGCAGTAGTTGCTGCTTGCCGGGTCAGGCGGGAGAAACTTGTTTCTCTTTTTCAGCTCCCGATCAAGCACTCCCTTGACGATGCCGGGCTGGACCACCACGTGATCATTTTCGATTTCCATTATCCTGTTCATGTGCTTTGTAAAGTCCAGAACTATCCCGCCGTCTGACAGCGACTGGCCGAGGAGGCCGGTCCCCGCGCCCCGGGCGGTTACCGGAGTTTTATTTGCAAAGCTGTATTCGCATACCTGCCGCACGTCGTGATCGTCTGCCGGGTACGCGACTGCCGCAGGCGAAATTTCATATTGGCTCGCATCGACAGAGTAGACCTGCCTGCTCCAGCTGTCGTCCAGTACTTCGCCCTTTGCAATGCGGAGCAGGTCGCCGGCTATGCGCAACACCGGGGGATAATCGCACGCATATAACAAATTTGCCCGGGCGCGGAAACCAGTAGTCTGATTCCGGATTAATCTACTATTAAATAGCATAGCCATTATATTATAGTATAATCCACGTAGAGGGGATGGCTCAGACCGACGTTCAGAAATGCCCAGTCTGTTCCGGCAGGGGCGCCATAGAAATCACCGATTCTGATTGCCCGTTCTGCAACGGCACCGGCGAATATTCTAAAGCAGCTGAAAGTTACATGAAGTCCCACATCTGCCAGTGCGTGTTCCTTGACAGGAAGAATTGTCCGCTCTGCGGCAAAAAGTGCCACCACAGCACGCCAAACCGCCCGCGCATCCTGATCTCGCCAATGTAAGGTTTAATAGCAATCCAGCCTTTATCCAAGATGTTGAAGACCTTGGCCAATGAAAGCGCCACGGCAGCGTGCGCCTTTTGCGACGCGAAAATTCCCTATGGCCAGAGCGTCTGCCCTGACTGCATGAAAAAGTACAACATCAAGACGTTTGACCTCGGCAACGACGGCTGCGGCTGCGACAAGTGAGAGAAGGGGTCAGAGATTGGTATACGTAATCATCTAGATCATACAGCCACCACATCTTCATCCCCCCATTCAATCGATGCCGATTCTATCCATTAAGTCTTTGGCTTGCTTTTGTTTTGCAGGGGTTATCCTGACCACCACCAGCCCCTCAAGCGGCTGGCCGTACAGGACGACAGAGCCTTCCGGCGCCAGCGCAAAAGCCGGCAGCGCGAGCAGGTCCTCTTCGCCTTCCACGAGCACCCTCACAGGAGAGGCGGTTTTCAGGGCGTCCTGCAGGACCTTCACCGCGTCTTTTGAAATCGTGCCGGCTGGATTCCTGCAACGCAATTCCTTGGCCGGATAATTCGCATGGTATATCCGCTTTGACCTCCGTTCCCTGCCGTCAATGACCGCGACGTCCGGCACGATGCCAAAACTGACCAGCCGCTCGGTTGTGGCGTCGCCGACTGCGACAACTTTTCCGGCCCCCTTCAGCATCAACGCCACCTTTTGCTTTGTTACTTCTTTGTCAGGAACGAGTATCCCAAAGGGCTGTTTTAAGAGCTGGGCATCCTGTGGGGTTACTGGCATTATTCCTTTTTGGCCTGCTCGCTTGCTTCTGCCTGTTCCCGCGCCTGCATTTCGGTTGCAATGATGCTGATCCTTCCCGCGACCAGCTTGGCGGCCTTTGTAAAGGCGTGCGACTGCACCGACTCTGGCTCGGACAGCACCGAGGGCCTGCCGGTGTCGCTGCCCTCCCTGATTTGCGGGTGGAGCGGAATTTCGCCGATGAAAGGAATCTTGTAGTCTTCGCTTATCTTTTTGCCTCCTCCCTGCCCAAAGAGGTGGATCTGCTCGTCGCAGTGCGGACACATGAGGTAGCTCATGTTCTCGACGACTCCGATTATTGGCACGTTGAGCTTGTTGAACATGCCTATCGCCTTGACGGCCACGTTCATGGCGACGTCCTGCGGAGTCGTGACTATCAATATGCCGGTGATCGGTATCGTCTGCGCTATCGTCAGCGGCGCGTCGCCCGTGCCCGGCGGCAGGTCAATGATAAGGTAGTCGAGCTCGCCCCAGTTGACGTCTGTCAGGAACTGCTTGACGATCCCGGAAACGATCGGGCCCCGGTATATGCCGGCCTGCTGCGACTGCTCGTAGAAAAATCCCATCGAAATCACCTTGACGCCTTCAACCACAGGCGGCTGGATCTTGTTGTTGATGACTTCTGGCGACGCCTTCAGCCCCAACATCAGAGGCACGCTCGGACCGTAAACGTCGGCGTCGAGCAGGCCGATCCTGGCGCCCGTCTTTGCAAGCGCAAGCGCAAGGTTGACAGAAACAGTGGTCTTGCCGACCCCGCCCTTGCCGCTAGCTACTGCGACGATGTTTTTCACGCCGGGCAGGAGCTCGTCCATCGAAAGCGCCCTGCCCTCCATGACCCGGGCCGTGACCCTCAGGTTGAGGTCCTGGACGCCGAGGCCCGCTATTGCGTTTCGCACGTCGCGCTCGATGTCGCTGTTGAACGGGCATGCTGGCGTCGTCAGCTCTAGCGTAAAGGCGACCTTGCTGTCGTTTATCGATAGGTCCTTGATCATTCCCATCGACACAATGTCCTTGTGCAGCTCGGGATCTACGACTTTCTTCAGCGAGCTGAGGACCTGATCGACTGTCACCATTATACAAAAAATTTGTCCACACCGTATTTAAATCATCGGATTGAACAAAAAGTCAGGAGGGGAAGATTTTTCTCACGTCTTGGAACCTTTTCCTCAGAGTCACGATGCTGATGTCCCCTGCCACCGCGACCTGGGCCTGGCTCACGTTTTCTTCCTCCTTCAGGCACGCGGCATACAGCACCGCGACTGCGAGAGCGTTTGGGTCCTTGCCGTGCGAAATCGGGTTGCTCTTTATGGTCGTCAGCATATCGAGCGCGGCCCGGTAGGTCCTTTCACTCACTTTCGCCTTGTTCGCGATCCTTGCCAAGTACTTGTTCGAGTCAATGACCGGCAACTGCAATTCCAAATTCTGCACGAGCAGGCGATAGCACTTGCCGGCAAATATCGAGTCCGTGTTTGCCGCGACCGATATTTCTTCGAGCGTGCGTGGCACCGACAGGTCCCTGCACGACGCGTACACTGCCGCGACTATAAGCGCGCGGATCGACCTCCCCTTAATTATCTTTTTGTCGAGTGCCTTTCTATAGTTGTATGCCGCCTTTTCAATGAGCGTGTCGCTCAACGACAGCTTGTCCTTTATCGTGCTGAGTATCGCGAACGCGTTCTTTAGGTTGCGGTGGTAGCTGCGGTTGTTGCTGGAAATCTTGTTCCACCGGCGCATCCTCTGCACCTTGCTCCTCTGCTCCGCGCTGATCGCGACGCCGTTTGCGTCCACGTTTGAATACGAAATGAATGTCGAGAGCCCCATGTCGTGGAACGCCAGCGAAGACGGCATGCCGGTCCTGCTCTTGCTTTCAATGTCCTCGCCAGAGTACGACCTCCATTCCGGACCCATCGATTCGATGTTGTCCTTGACAACCATGCCGCAGGAAGAGCAGATGGCCTCGCTCGTTTCAGAGTCGAAAACAACCGAAGTGCAGCTGCAGAGCGTGCAGACATCTGCCTGTTCTGACGCAAGTTTGTAGCTCATGTTGCAAGCTGTTGTGGCTGTATTTCATTTAAGACCCATGTCTACAATGTGCGCATCAGTGGTACACTGTACTACAAGTTGCTACATAAGACTGTAGCATAACACACATTCGTGCTCCTTAAACGGGATATAATTGTCTGGCTAGCGTGCCAGTGCTGGCAGAAGACGCGCGGACTGCTTCGATCACCCGGTCGTTCAGGTTTGAGAACGACGTGTTGAGGGTGCTGGACGAAGAGGCAGAGCGCATGGGGATATCTGTGAACGCGCTCGTGGGCATCGTTCTCCGCAGGTACTGCGAGTTCACAAGGTACCTGTCCAAGATAGACATGGTGGTGATAAACCGCGAAATGCTGACTTCTTTACTCGAGCAGCTCGGCGAGGACGAACTCTACAGCATAGGGATCAAGCTTGGCGGGACGGTGATGGCAGATACGGTCATTTTCTGGAAGAAGGAGATGACAGAGCGGGCTGTGATGGAATACATTGAAAAGGCGATCTGCAGGTACGGCCACCTCGGGACGTACGACGAAAAGCAGATGCCAGGGGGCGGCATGGTCATAGTGATTCGCCACAGGCTCGGCAAAAAGGGCTCGCGCTTTTTGGAAGGCTATTTGCAGGCGGGCCTGAAAAACACGCTTGGGATAAACGCATCATTTGAGGCCACCGACTCGTCGGTAAAGTGCGAGCTGCCCGCCAGAAGGTAGGCGCCTTATAAGGCAAAAGTTCATAATGACCCCCAGATCAACATTGCGTGTATTATGTTTGCCATAGTGCACATGAGTGACGTTGTCAGGATTCCCCCAAACCGGCTGACCCACTCCCTCAAGGACGCGGCCATCCAGATACTCAAGGAAAAGTACGAGAGCATGATCAGCCCTGACGTCGGATACGTCATCATGATAACCGATGCCGACACGAGTTCCGTCGGCAAGCTGGTCGCCGGCGACGGCGCGACATACCACAAGGTTACGTTCAAGGCGCTCACGTTCTACCCAAAGCTTCAGGAAATAGTTGAAGGCGAAGTTGTCGAAATTACCGACTTTGGCGCGTTTGTAAGGATAGGGCCGACCGACGCATTGCTGCACCTGTCGCAGATTACCGACGACTACCTCAAGAGCGACGTAAAGCAGGGCGTCATTGTGGCGAACCAGACAGCAAGGTCGCTCAAGATCGGGTCAAAGCTGCGGGCAAGGATCACGGCAGTAAGTCTCGGTAAGGGCGCAGGCATGGGCAAGATCGGCATAACGTGCAGGCAGCCGTTCCTGGGCGCAGTAGAGTGGATTGCAGAGGAGATAAAGAAGGCAAAGGGCAGCGACAAGGACAAGGAGAAGCCGGCTGCCGCTCCAAAGGAAAAGAAGGGAGAGAAAAAGTAGTTGGCCAAGGAAAAGGCTTGCAGAAAGTGCAAGACGGTGACAACCGGCAAGGTGTGCCCGAACTGCAAATCAACAGACCTGAGCCCGGACTGGTCCGGCATCATACTGGTTTTTGAGCCTGCCAAGTCGCAGGTCGCCAAGACGCTCGACATCACAACTCCCAACAAGTACGCCTTGAAGGTTTCCTAGATTGCAGGACCTGCAGACATTTCTCAGCGTCAGGGAAATGCTTGCTAACTTTTTGCAGGAGGACGTTGGCTCAGGCGACATTACGAGCAACAGCATCATTCCAGGCGATCTTGCAGCCAAGGCTGAAATCGTGTGCAAGTCAAACTCTGCAATCGTCTGCGGCCTTGAAGAGGCTGCCATGATTTTTGACATCTGCGGCTGCAAGACCGAAATCCTGATCAAGGACGGCTCGAAGGTCAGGAAGGGCAAAGTCGTCATGAGGGTGTCTGCCGGCGCCCGCGCGATTCTAAAAGCCGAGAGGGTCGCGCTCAACATGATGATGAGGATGAGCGGGATAGCTACCGAGACAAGGCGCATGGCAGACCTTGCAAAGGGAGTCGCGGTGCTTGCGACGCGCAAGACCGCGCCGGGGCTGCGCTACTTTGACAAAAAGGCGGTCGTTGCGGGCGGCGGGGCCGCTCATCGGATGCGGCTTGACGACATGGTGCTGGTAAAGGACAACCACATAGTCCTTGCCGGCGGCGCCGAAAAGTGCGTCCGGCTCGCCAAGAAGCGCGTCGGCTCTTCAATCAAGGTAGAATGCGAAGCAAAAAGCGTGAAAGAAGCGGTGTCGGCAATTTCGGCCGGCGCCGACGTTGTCATGCTGGACAACTTTACTCCGAGGCGGGCCGCCGGCGCCATAAGGCAGATCGCGAAAATGGGCCTGCGCAAGAAAGTGAAAATAGAGATTTCCGGCGGCGTCAACGCAAAGAATATCAGGCAGTATGCGCGGGCAAAGCCGGATTTCATCTCGCTTGGCTACATCACACACTCTCCAGATGCAATAGACTTTAGCCTGGAAATTACGAAATAGCCAGCATGCGGTCGATTGCAAGCCTTGCCTTGTCCGCAACATCCTTTGGAACCTTTACTTCGTAGACATTGTGCGCAAGCGAATTGTACACCTTTTCCAGCGTGATCTTTTTCATGTACTTGCATACTGCGTCCTGCTTGATTGGGACAAACTCTTTGTCTGGATTTTCTTTTTGCATCCTGTAGAGTATGCCTGTTTCAGTGGCGACTACAAACTGTTTTGCGTCTGACGCCTTGGCGTGCTTCATCATGCCCTCCGTGGACAGTATGTGGCCTGTCTTTGCCAGATCGCCCTTGGACATGTGGTACATAGTCGACGAGGTGCAGCTGCATTCCGGGTGGACCAGAAAGTCGGCGTTTTTGAACGTTGCAAGCATCTTGTTGATGTCTTCTGCCTTTATGCCGGCGTGCACGTGACACTCGCCCGGCCAGATGTACATGTTCTTCCTCTTTGTCACTTCTGCGACGTACGAGCCTAGGAACAGGTCTGGCAGGAACAGCACTTCCATGCCTTTTGGTATGCTGTTTACCACCTTGACCGCGTTTGAAGACGTGCAGCAATAGTCAGACAGTGCCTTGACGTCTGCAGTAGTGTTGACATAGCTCACCACCGCCGCGTTTGGGTGCTCTGCCTTCCACGCCTGCAGCTCGTGGGCGTTGATGGTCGATGCCAGCGAGCATCCGGCCTCAAGGTCTGGTATCAGGACCTTTTTATCGGGGCAGAGGATCGAGGCGGTCTCGGCCATAAAGTGGACTCCGCAAAATACTATGACGTCCGCGTCTGTCGTGGCCGCGCTCTTTGACAGAGCGAGCGAATCGCCGATGAGGTCGGCCACGTCCTGCACTTCCGGCAGCTGGTAGTTATGCGCCAGAACCACCGCGTTCTTTTGCTTCTTCAGCGCAAGGACCCGGCGCTTGTAGTCAAGATCTAGCATCGTCATGGCTGTTGGTAAACATCTAATATTACAGAGAGTCTGCATTTAAAGTAGTATAATCTAGGACAACGCTGCCCTGAAAGTCAAAATTGCAGGCAATACTTGCCACCATCGGCGAACGCATACAAATATAAGTATTCAAACGACAATTCAATAGCGGAAGATTAATGCCAACACACGGATCACTCACAAAGGCCGGCAAGGTAAGAGGCCAGACCCCGAAAATCCAGGGCAAGCCACGTTCGAGCCCAGTTGCAAGGCTGCGAAACAAGGACAATTTTGTCAAGCGGTTTGAAAAGAAGAGGCTCCCGGGCCAGAAAAAGCCAGAGCGCCGCGGCGGCAGAAGGTAAAAATCCTTCTAACTTTCTCTTTTATACTAGATGCCAAAGAAAAGGGTCGGGCTCGTAGGCTGCGGCACCATCGGGAGCCAGCTGGCCATGTCTGTGGACTCGGACAAGATAGCCAACGCTTCGCTTGTTGCATTGTTTGATGCTGCCGAGGGCAACCTACAGAATCTGAAGTCAAAGCTGCACAGCAGCCCAGAGGCCCATTCAGATTTTGGAAGGTTCCTTGCCTCCGGCGCCGACATTGTAGTCGAGGCGGCCTCGCAGGACGCCGTCAGGGCGTTTGGCAGGGCGACGCTTGAGGCAGGAAAAGACATGATGATCATGAGCGTCGGCGCCGTTGCGGACGGCGGATTTCTGGCAGAGCTCCTGCAGGCGGCCGCAAAAAAGGGCTGCAGGATTTACGTGCCTACCGGCGCGATAGCCGGCATTGACGCGATAAGGAGCGTCAAGAACCTCCTCGACTCTGTCACGCTCACGACCACCAAGAACCCGAAGGCGCTTGCAGGCGCGCCGTTTTTTGAAACGAGCAGGATCAGGCTTGACGACATTGCCAAGAGCACCGTCGTTTACGAAGGAGCCGCGGCAGAAGCAGTCAGGGCGTTCCCGGCAAACGTCAACGTGGCCGCGGTGCTGAGCCTCGCGGGCATCGGTGTCGACAGGACAAAGGTAAGGATAGTGGCCGACCCCCGGGCAACAACGAACCGGCACGAAATTGTGGCAGCAGGAAGTTTCGGCGAAATAAGAATAATGGTCGACAACGTGCCAAGCCCGGGCAACCCAAAGACGAGCTTTCTCGCGGTGCTTTCCGCGATCGAGTGCCTCCGGTCGATATGTGACGACGGCATGAGGATAGGATCGTAGGCCTGCTTCTTGATTTATATAGGGATTGCGAGTGCTCAATATTACGTATGAGTTACGAAAGAAGAAGCGACAACTTCGGTCCGAAACCAGTCGAAGCTGGTAAAGAATACGACGTTCAAATCACGGAAATCAGCCGCAAAGGCGACGGCATTGCAAGGATACAAGGATTTGTTATCTTTGTAAAAGACGGCAAGGTAGGTCAGAACGCAAAGATCCGCGTCAGTCAGCTCGGACCAAGGTTCGCGACCGCAGAGGTCGTCACCGATTCGGCACCTGCTGCGCAAGACACACCAACAACAACAAGTTAACTTGCTGCGTTCTGACAAACGTTCGCAGTACTCTCTTTTTATTCAACATTTATCTTTTCGACAGCCCGCTTTTTGATTATTCTCGCGCCCTGACAAGCGCTTTCAGCATGCGCAAAATGAAATCCGCCATGCGCCGCATGAGCGACTCTTTTCGTTTTTGCCATTTGTACCGGCGGTAGCGCCTTGCTGCAAGTTCTTCTGATGTCGTGGTACCAAAATGCTGACATTGTTTTTAACAGTTGGTCATCCAAAGGAATTTTTAGGCGATCCTGCAGCTCATCGGTGTATGCGCAACAACATCATCGCCATAGTCGCCGTTTCTTTTGTGATGGTGGGCGCGTTGTGGGGAGTCGGCAACCTGCTGGACCAAGAGCCAGAGGGTGAGCTCCCCGTAGAGGATGTTCTCCTGATAACGAAACGAAGCACGTTCAACGACACCAACCCGGACGTCAACGTGACCGTAGGCGTCCCAACAAAGCTGGTAGTACGCAACGACGACATTATAGCGCACAACCTGCGGGTCGACCGGGCAGCAAATGGCGGGATCACCCCGATCAACACCGCTTATCTGCCTGCAGGGCAGGATTTTCCCACTGCGATTGTCACGCAAAAACCGGGCACTTATGAGTACTATTGCGAACTCCATCTGGAAATGCGCGGAAAAATAGTCGCGCAATAGTGTCACCGCTTTGCAGAAACTACATGCAGATCATTTATAGTCGCAATTGCTGGTGGATTTTTTGCGGTGTCAGTCTTGAATCCAAAACTGGCGGTAGAGAAGCTGGACAGGATATACTATTGCACGGTGTGCAAGTCGGTTTTCCTGTTCAAGTCTGACGTAGAGGATCACAGTGAAATGTCAGGGCACGACGGCATGAAGGCGCAGCCTTTCAGATAGCTCCGGCGACCTTGACTATGGTCAGAACGTCTTCGTCTTCGAGCCTGTGGTCCAGGCCCACTTTTTGCCCGGCGAATTTCGCGCTCTTGCCCCACGCCAGCCCGTAGCGGAAGTTCTTGGCCATGTTGCGGTGTATCTTGTTGCACACGTCCTGCACCGTCGCGCCGCTCTTCATTATCATCGGCTCCTTGTAGTCGGTCTCTCCGCCCTTTGGCCTCATGTAAATTCTGATAAAGTCCAGTCTCTGGTACAGCGCTTCCTTCAAGGCGTCTACGTTGATGTTTGCGTCTGCAGATATCGGGATAAAGTTATTTCCTATTTTTGCCTGCACTTCCTGAATGAATCCCTTGTTTACCAAGTCTATCTTGTTCAGCACGGCAAGCGACGGCAGGTAGACGCGATTGCCGTTAAAGACATCGATTAGTTGCTCGTCGGTGAGATTGGGTTCCCGGATGATAATCCGTCCGTTGTGTATGCCGTAGAGCCTCGCAATCTCCTTGATCAGGCGCTCGGAGGTCTTGATTGGGACCTGTGCACTGACAGACACGCCGCCAGTCGACGTTTTCTCGATCACCACGTCCGGCGGCTTTTGGTCTGCCTTTATGCCGGCTTCAGACAGCTCTTTCTTCAGGATGTCCAGGTGGTGGGGCTGGAAGACGTCCAGCACTATCAGGACAAGGTCTGCATTCCTCGCCACCGAAAGGACCCGCTTGCCAAATCCTTTGCCGCCCGAAGCGCCTTCAATGATTCCGGGGAGGTCGAGCACTTGGATGCGTGCACCCCGGTATTCCATCATCCCGGGGATTGCCGTGAGCGTGGTAAAATGGTAAGAGGCGATCTTTGACTTTGCGTTGGTAAGCTTGTTCAAGAGGGTGGACTTGCCGACGCTGGGAAGCCCTATGAAGACTATTGTGGCGTCGCCGGCTTTTTTTACGTCGAATCCAATGTTTTCCCCGCCCGTATGGACGGTCCTGCCGTGGAGGTTGTCTTCCTGTTCCCGCTTGAGCTTGGCTATCTTGGCCTTCAAAAGCCCCACGTGGAACTCGGTCGCCTTGTTAATCTGGGTCTTGTGAATCTGGTCCTGTATCTCCTTTATCTTCTCTGGGATGCCCAAAGGTAGGTGTCATTGGCTGCAAGGCGATAAAAATATTGTTAGTACCGCCTTGCGCCGCACTTGTTGCAATACTCACTGCCAGGAGGATTCGAGGTCCCACACCGCCTGCAGCAAACTTCCCGCCGGCGCCGTCTAGCATGTCTCCTTCAATTGGAGGCGAACCTTCAGCCGGCAGCGGCCTGTCGCCAAGATCCCGTCGACCTCGCTTTTGACATTATTGATCTGCTCGACAAAGAACTCTTTCGAGCGGCGAGACAGGCTGGTATTTCGTGAACGTCTTGAATAATTCTTTGATGAACCGGTCGTCGGTTGCCAGAGCAATGTCGTATACTTCTACCAAGGTAGCTAGGGAATGCTTGATCACCCTAACATGGAATTTTGTACCCCACCTCCAGGCAGTGGTTTTAGACTTGCCGTCGATCGGATGTCTTAGCGTGTCTATATCCTGCATCTTTGCCTTCAACTCGTCGCATACTCCGGCAAGCACTCCAAAGGCCTTTTCGGGATCGCAGCTGACGGTGAAACATCCGTGGATTTTCAAGTGCTGCTTTAACGTACAGGCGACGTGTGTAAATCCATTGCAGCAATTACCAGCGTCCGGCCCGCGCCGCCGGGATGTCAGGTTCCAAAGTTGCGTTTATATCTTGTACGTTATGGAGAGTGTCAGGGCTCCGGTGGTGTAGTCCGGCTAAGCATTTCGCCCTCTCAAGGCGGAGATCCCGGGTTCAAATCCCGGCCGGAGCACTTTTTCGATCAAGCTGCAGGATTCGGCAGTCCGGAAGAGTTTTCTTCATTTTTTTCCGCCCTCGCAAGGATGGATAATAGGGGGACTGTTACGTCGTCATCATCCTGCAGCCTAGGTTAGAGAGGATCAAGCTGGTAAAAATTGTTATTCTATCACGTGGACGCTGTGGAAGCCGGCCTTGCACTTTGGGCACGCCGAATGGACGCCCATGCAGTCCAGACAAAAGTCAGCCGCGGCCAGAAACTCGGATTCGTCGCCTCGGTAAAAGCAGCTTTCGCAAAACCTCTTCGCCAAGCTCGTACCGGTAAACCATCTCCGTTGCAATTTAACCTTTTGCATCATTTCTTCTTGCCCGGCTTTTTCTTGATCGCCTGCGCAACCTTGTCGCGGATCTTGGCCGCGTTGGCCTTGGGCGTCACAGAAAGGCAGAGGATGCCGGTGCCGAACGGAAAGGTCATGAGCGTGACTTTCTCGTGCTCGGTTATGCTGTAGCGGACCCTGCCAAGTCTGTCGCTGTACGACTCTAGCGTGGTGAGGTTCCAGAGCGACTGGATGTACATCTGCTGCTCCTCGGTCTCGTTGAGCAGCGGCTCGACTCCCTGCTGGAAGCCGCCCTCGATGACCTCTCCCCTGCTGTTAACGATGCCGACAAAGCGTATGTTGCGGTCAAGCTTGATAATCCTGTCGCAAAGGTTGCCTTGCATGTGTGGTAGTGACTCTAGGGATTATAAATCGTTTATTCGGCGACCCGGGTTTCCATAGAGTGGCCGTTCTTGATGTGCGCGGAATAATGGAGCCGGACGAGCGCGTTGATGTCCGCGTCGGTAAAGTATTTCGTCGAATACCTTGCAAGCACGGTCTTGCAGTCTGAGCAATAGATCTCCTTGAACGGCAATAATTTGTGATCTGCAGCTCCACTTATTCACTGTTTTGGCGGTACCTGTTTTCGGCAAAGCGCATCTTGGACGCCTTGTAGTAGATCACTTCGCCCCTCCGCTCTATCACTGCCACCACCGCTTCCTTGCCCATCTTTTCTATCTGGTCGACTGCTCCGGCCAGATCCTTTGCTGTGGTGTTCGTCCCCTCGTTTATGCCAAAGACCACATACTTTGCCGGCTTTTTCTCGTACTCGCCCCGCTCGTAGACACGAAAGTCGTTGCCAAAGCCAAAGCCCTCCTTTGCGACATAGCCCCTGCTCCGGAGGTCGCGGTAGAGCAGGAACTTTGTCATGATGTTCCTGTCGTATTTCAGCAGGAGCTCGAACAGCGGGTCAAACGCCATGCGGGGCTTGTTCTTGAGCGTAAGGCGCTTTGTGTGCATCAGGTACAGCGCCTCGTACGGCTTGAGCACGTACCCGTCTTCCTTCTCGCCAAAGCCCTTGGTGCGGAGCTCGTCCTGAAAGCGCGTTTCGTCGACAATTATTTTCCCGCCGCCTGCCAGGTGCGCCTCTACTACTGGCGGCATCTCTGCCTCGCCGGACTTTTCAGAGAACGGCTGCGCGCTCGGCGGAGCTGACGACATAACGATTAAATCACAGCAAACTACCACATTTAAGCATTCAAATTTAGTGATCAAAATGAAGGGAGTTAATTATCGTGAAACTCGCGGAATGCCATATGTCCGGCGCGAATACATTGCGGGCAAGCCCCAGATCAAGATCGCAAGGTTTTCGTCCGGCCAGGCCGGCACCAACTATGACTTCAAGCTGGAGCTATTGGCGACGGAAAAGATCCAGATACGGCACAACGCCCTCGAAGCCGCCAGGCTTGCGGCCAACAAGAGGATGGCGACGGCGGGCGAGATGTCCTTCTTCTCGATGCTTAGGGTTTACCCGCATGTCATCCTCAGGGAGAACAAGATGATCGCCACGGCAGGAGCAGACCGTCTCCAGGAGGGTATGAGGCGCGCCTTTGGCAAGGCGACAGGCCTTGCAGCTAGGGTAAAGCCCGGCCAGGTCCTGTTCGAGGCCCACGTGGCGGCGGCAAACCTGAGCCTTGCAAAAGAAGGGTTCAAGGTCGCTTCAAGCAAGCTGGGTTGCCCGATGACTGTCAGGATAACGCCACTGAAAGAGCAGATAGCGGTCGCCGATGACTAGATCCTGCCGGCCAGACTTTTGATATTTTCTGAGCTGCATGCGGCGGCCCTGCCGCCGATGCTCTTGCATATGAGCGCGGTAATGTTGTCGATCTCGGCTTTCATTGCCTTTCCGACTGGCGAAGCGGGATTTGCAAGCTCGGCCCGAACTTTGGCGTGATCCATCCCTTCCAGGATTTGCGGGCTGTAGCCGGCGCCGACCTGCATGAACTGCCCGTCGACTAATATGAACGGGATTATCTGGTCGGCGTTGAAAGTGTCGAGAATCTCATAGTCCTTTTCGCCGAGCTCCTGCAGTGGCTCGAAATTCCGGTCGGCAGTCTCTCGCCCAACAAACTCGACATACTCGCTTTCGTATCTTGCGCGCGCAAAGCTCACGGTCGGGATGTTCAGGTATTTTTCGTCATGGTCGGCGCTCGCGGTCTCCACAAGCCCCTCCCACTTGCCAAAGTTGCCCAGCGCTCTGACGATGGCCCAGCGCTCCGCAGCGCAGAACGGGCAAAAGCCGGCGCCCATAAAGAACACGAGCGACTTGCCGTTTTCCCTTTTCAGCGGCTCGTCGGTGACGTGCATGAACTTGCCAAGGACCTTCTTAGGGATAAAGCTGCCCAATGGTATGGTTTCTTGCAATTTATTTTATTAATGTTCTGTAAGGATCTGGCGAGCCGGGGCATGGCAGCACGGTGGCATCGAAACCAAAGGAATGAACAAGCCGACTCGCCCTGACCTAAACAATACATGCAGCGCTGGATTGCCTTTAAGACTACTGCAAGAGTATTCTGGAAGAGTTATTTGTGACGGCAGGCCTGGCAGCGTAGACATGCACGTGTTTCACGAATCATTATGTTTATCTAATTTGAACGCCAATAATAGACAGGCAAAATTTTGTCCATTATAGAAGACCACCTATCGCTCAGCCATTGGCATTCTATGCTGGCTTCTGATGTTGTCTTAAAGTTAAAATCTGATGTTGAAAAAGGCCTCTCATCTCATGAAGTAAGTGAAAGACGCCAAAAGTATGGCCAAAACGTCATACCGAATGTCGAGCAACGCTCTACAGCAAAGATCCTTTTTCTACAATTTAAGAACCTTCCGATAGTATTGCTGATAACAGCGTCAATACTGTCGTATTCTTTGGGAAGAGTTCTTGAATCAATCGCAATTTTTGCCGTTGTATTCATGACTGTCGGCTTTGGATTCTTTATGGAAAAGAGCGCAGAGCGGGCGATAAGTTCGCTGGTTACGCTAAGGGCGCCAAAGGCAAAGGTGCTAAGGGACGGCCGCGAAACAGAAATCAATACGCATGATCTGGTTCCGGGAGATTTAATTGAATTTGAATCTGGCGACAAGGTGCCTGCCGATTACAGGTTGATTGAATCATTTGATCTGGTCATAGACGAATCCCCGCTAACCGGCGAATCGCAGGGCGTCAGAAAGGATGGCGATGCAATCTTGGGTCAGGTCGATCTTGCAGAAAGGACAAACATGTGCTACATGGGCACGCTGGTCCTTGAGGGCAGGGCAAAAAGCATAGTCACCGCTACGGGCATACAAACAGAGATAGGCAAAGTAGGCGAGCTTTTACAGGGCGTAAGCGGCGGCAAAACGCCCCTTGAACACAAGATAGAAGGGCTTGGAAAGACGCTCGTCATTGCATTTTTGCAATAACCGCGCTGTACATTGCAATAGGCTACTTGCAGGGATTTGACATTGGAGTGATAATGCTAAGCGGCATCGTGCTGGCTATTGTGGCGGTTCCAGAAGGATTGCCTGCCGTTGCAACCATCACACTCGCTATAGGTGTAAAAAGGATGGCGAAAAAACGTGTCTTGATAAGGAGGCTGGCAGCCGCCGAAACCCTTGGTTCGGTTACTGTTGTATGCACAGACAAGACCGGAACCCTGACTAGAAACGAGCCTACTCTTCGCGAAATCGTGCTGGGCAGCGGCAGTATGGTTTCGCTGACTGGCGAAGGTTTCGACCCGACAGGCAAATTACACAAGGACGGCAAAGAGGTAGCCGATCTGGCCAGAGAATCGGATCTCTTGATGTTTCTGAGGGCCGGCGCGTTATGTAACAACGCAGAGCTATCGTTTGACGGGAAACAGCGGATTCTGCACGGGGATTCCACGGAAGGGGCGCTGGTTGTTGCCGCTCACAAGAGCGGCATGGAGAAAAAGAAGGTGGAAGAAGAAAACGAGAGGGTATGGGAAGACCCGTTTGACCCAAAGACAAGAAGAATGACGACGGTGCATAAAACGCACGATGGCGGCAGAATTTACGACTTCATCAAGGGCGCGCCAGAGTCTATTCTGCCAATATGCAACAGGGTAAGAGAAAACGGGAATATCGCAAGACTTGATCCGGACAAAGTAAATGATGTCCAGCGAACTACCAATGAAATCACGGGCAAGGGCTACAGGCTACTCATGCTAGCGTATAAAGAGCTGAACAAGGATGAAAACGAAGATAATTACCAGAACGCGGTTGCACATGATGCCATCCTGCTGGGAATAGCTGCGATATACGATCCTCCAAGACCGGAGGTGAAGGATGCCATTGAATTTATGAAACAGGCAAAGACACGGGTGATAATGATAACAGGCGATCATCCCGTCACTGCAAAGGCGATAGCCAGAGAATTAAAGATAATAGGCGACGGCGATTCGGCGGCCGTGCTGACTGGAAGCGAATTGGAAAAGATGTCAATAGAGAAACTGACTGAAGAGATTGACAGAATACGGGTTTTTGCCCGGGCGACGCCGGAGCACAAGTTAAAGATAGTAAAAGCCCTACAGAGGAGAGGGCACGTAGTAGCAATGACAGGAGACGGCGTCAACGACGCGCCAGCTCTAAAGAAGGCGGACATTGGCGTGGCCATGGGAAAGAAGGGGACCAACGTGGCGAAGGAATCTGCCGAACTGATACTTCTCGACGACAATTTTACCACCATAACGCATGCGATAGAGCTTGGCAGGCTTATTTTTGCCAATATCAAGAAATTCGTCCAGTACCTCTTCTCGTGCAACATAAGCGAGGTGATGACCATGCTTGTCGCCATAGTCATGGCACTGCCATTCCCGTTGCTTCCCTTGCAGCTATTGTGGATGAACCTTACGATAAACACGTTCCCGGCACTGGCACTTGCAGCTGAAAAAGGAGGCAGAAACTCCATACACATCAGGCCGCCTGGAAAACAGCAACCCATGGTTTCTAAAAAGGAGTGGCTTGACATATGCATACAATCATCATTCATGACAGCGGCTGCTATAGCTGTCTTTGTGTGGGCACTGTCAGATTCAGACGAGCAATCGGTGGCTTAAACAATGGCGTTCTCTACGCTTAGCCTCGCCCAGACGTGGCACGTATTGAACTACTCTTCGACTTTAAAGAGGATTATTGACAAATCGGTTGCGGTAAACAGGCCGCTGGTCGGCGCAATTGCACTGTCGCTGGGACTGCTGTTTGTGGCTATCTACGTGGAGCCAATAAGCGACGCATTTGAACTTCATCCACTGGATTTGCAAGAGTGGGGAATTGTTGCGATATTGTCTGTTGTTTCCGTAATAGCTGCCAATATCACGATGCGCATTTTCAGAAAGTAAGAACCCGGAAAACCGCAAGGCTGCAGGCTTTATGCAACTCAATATATTTAACACCGTGTAAAATGTACCGGCAGGAGCTCATTTCTGCAGATCTCTTCTTATAAAGATGCGGATTCGTGACACTGTTAGGTTGGCCGCGCATATTCAGGTTTTCAGTAGGGTGTTAACTGTCGGGTCATGGCGACTTATTGGACGTAATCTGACGTTTTCTTTGAAAGTAGTAATTCTATACAACTTTTCAATTCTTCATTTTCTTCCTTTAGTTTTCTAATCTCTTCAATCTCCCATCCTCCGGCTTCTTCAACATCATCCGAATGTATATGTCATCAAGGGCCTTTACTGGTTAGCACCCTCGTTGTTCTTTCCTATTTCATCGATGAATACTCCATCCACAGGATCCTCCATGGGAAGTTTATTCTAGAATCCTCATGTGGTAGAAACTTGACGTTCATGCGATATACTACGCCTGTCAGAAGTGCAAGATGTTCTATGACAGGGTAGCCATTGAGATTGACACCCCGTACAAGGGCCACGGTACTCCCATCACGAACATGCGAGATAGAGTCAGGGATGAATTTCTAGCTGAAAACGAGGGGATAAGGACTGTCATATTGAACACACGCTATGTTTGGGGGAGAAAGAAGATGCCGGATGACGTGATTTTGGCCGAATTAAACTTCTTGGATCGTACTTCCGGGGGGTGCAGCGATATACCCCGTAAAATTTCAAATATTTGAAATTATTTGAAATGCCGGAAGTACGGGGAAAATAGGCGGGAAGTACGACCTTCTCTTGAAGAATAACGTACTTCTTCGCAAGAAGTATCCAGTGATTGATCAGAAGTACGGTTAGACGGATGATAGCCTTATTAACTAAAAACATCCAGTGATCATTAGTTGAGGTAGAGAGGTAGGAAATGCCGGAATATGAAGACGATGATTCGGATAATTTAGCGCTGCTTTTCGTAGGTTTTTCGCTGAATGTCTCCGCTGATGAAGACATACTGGGCTTATAAGAATTGAGGTTCTGGCAACTTGGCGCGACATTGAAAGGTAGTGCGCCTTTGGAACACCCGAGATCGAAGCAGAACTGTTCATGGTATTAAACGCTCAGCAAAATTTTGCTCGAACAATTTCAGGATGTGCGAACTTTTCGTGAGGTGGCTATTCATATCATTTGCTTCGCAAAGCGTTACAGAATTTACTTATAATACCCCGAAAAGATGGTGCTTAAAGATAAATTAAACCCAAACAAATTACCGATTGTCCAGTTGCCCCTTAGAACTCTTGCCAGCCTGCCGGACTCTCAGTTTTACGGAAAAAGGGTGCTCGTCAGAGTCGACTTCAACGTCAGCGTGAACAACGGCGCGGTGGGCGAAGACTATAGAATCAGGATGTCCCTCCCGACTATTGAATATCTGACAAAGCGCGGGGCAAAGGTGATACTTGCGTCGCACCTCGGCAGGCCCGACGGGCGGGACAGACAGTATTCGCTCGCTCCGGTGGCAAAGCGCCTCTCTGACATTGTCGGCAGGTCGCGCCCCCCGATACGTTTTGTAGACGACTGCGTCGGCTTTGAGGTAGAGGACGAAATAGGCAAGATGAGCAACGGCGACATACTTTTGCTCGAAAACCTGCGCTTCCACAATGAGGAGGAGCTGAACGACCCCGAGTTCAGCAAGCAGCTCGCGACGCTAGCGGACATTTACGTCAACGACGCCTTCAGCACCTCGCACAGGAAGCATTCCTCCACCTACGGCGCGGCGTGGCTCTTTGACACCCGGCTCGCCGGCTTTAACCTGAGCAAGGAGGTGGAATACCTGTCGATGATAAGGGAGAACCCGATGAAGCCCTTTACGCTCGTGGTCGGCGGAGTAAAGATAAAGGACAAGATAGGCGCGCTCGAGCACCTGCTGCCAAAGGCCGACAAGGTCATGATAGGCGGCGCAGCGGCGTACACGTTCCTGAAAGCCAAAGGCGTAAAGACGGGCAACTCCCTCATTGACGAGGAGCGGTTGCCGTGGGTCACCAAGGCGCTGTCAACCTACGGCGACAAGTTAGTTCTCCCGACCGACCACATATGCGCCGCTTCTCCAAGCGACACCTCAGTCACGGTGGCAAGGGGAGACATACCCACCGGCATGTCCGGCTTTGACATCGGCAACGAGACGATAGAGCGGTACTCGGCTGAGGTGGGCGGCAACGGCGGCGGGACTGTCTTCTGGAACGGGCCGATGGGCATGTTTGAGATAAGGGCGTTTTCAAACGGCACTGCAAACATTGCCAAGAGCATGGCCCTCGCGTTCTGGCGCGGGAGCAAGACGCTAATCGGCGGCGGCGACACCCTGGAAGCGATGAAAAAGTCAGGCGTGGCGGAAAACGAGGTGAGCCACGTGTCGACCGGCGGCGGCGCGACTCTGCGCTACCTCGCAGGCGACGAGATGCCCGGCGTGGTCATCCTGAACGGCCACTAGGTCTTCGCCGCTGGTGCCTGCACCAGCGACCTGCCCCTCGGCCATATCTCCCTCTTGAGCACGTCCCACTCGATGGAGATCCTTCCCGGGCCGGTGACAAGCAGGCTGACTGCCATTACAAGGAGCAGCAGGTCGACTTCAAAGCCGCCGAGAAATCCACGCGACAGCTTTACCACGAGCGTCGTGGACAGCATCAGGATTATGTAAAGCACGGCGGTGATCCTCGTGATTATACCGGCGAACATGGCTATCGCGCCCCCCGATTTCCAGGGTTGCCACGACGTACGCCACTTCTGGCGGCAGGCCAAGGTTGCTGCCAACGAATCCCTGCACCATCCCAAAGTCTGCCAGGCTGGGCACGCGGTGGGCAAGGAACGTTATCCCCAGCATGATCCTGAGGGGGAACGGCCCAAACTGCATCAGTTGTAAAGAATTCACAGCGGAAGTTTTAGGTTCGCAGGATTTAAGCTCATTGGTACAACTATAGAACTGAAAGATGATTAGATTATGTTGACCCTGACTGCCTTTAGCTGCGACACTTCGTCGTTTTCGGCCCCGATCATGATAACGTATTGCCCGGGAGCAAGGTCTTCAACCGGCGTGAATGTGTACGAAACCTGCTTTGATCCTCCAGACAGTGAAACCGACTCTTCGCTAAATATCCCCGATGAATCGCCGAGCATGCCATTTGGAGTAAACGTGCCTGACGCCATCATTCTGCCGCTGAAATCGCCCAGTGCATTTATCGTTACCCTGATCTCCGCGCTGTCGCCTCTTGCCACCGTTATCTCTTCCGGAGCCGAGACTGCCAACGGAACCTGTTTTGCAGCGTCCAGTCGAGCGATCTTGTTTTCAGTCCATTCCGAGAACCAGACTTGGCCATCCTGCCCCACTGTAAACTGTATGGCGTTTGAAATGCCGCAGGTTGACGCGTCCGGTGGGCAGACAGTCCAAGCCGGATTCTGTGACGGTATCCAGTACTCTGTCAGTGTGAGCTCTGCAGGATCAAAGCGAGCGATCTTGTTGCCGAGGTGCT
Source organism: uncultured Nitrososphaera sp. (assembly GCA_964476255.1). Taxonomy (GTDB): domain Archaea; phylum Thermoproteota; class Nitrososphaeria; order Nitrososphaerales; family Nitrososphaeraceae; genus Nitrososphaera. The sequence continues at coordinate 27,340 of CAYYYR010000007.1, read as the reverse complement.
GGTTGAACCAGATCGTGCCATCAGGGCCTTCCTCCAACCAGTACGGCCATGTGTAGGCGTTGCTAGGCGTCTCTCGGCCGAAAATCCTTGGCGACGCTACCGATGTTATGAACCTTGTCAGCTCTTCGCTGGCAGGATCGTACTTGAAAAATATGTTTGTGCCATGATCCCCAACCCACAGGTTGCCTGCGGTGTCAAGGGCTCCTCCTACCGGCAAACTCATGTCGGCGGGAAGGTCGACCGTGCGGATGATCTCGTTTGATTCAATGTTGTACTGGAAGAGCTGACCCTTGCGTGCTTGAAAAGCAAGGAGCGAAAGCCACACGTCGTTTCTCTCGTTATCGAGCACCAGCAATCCCGACGTTATTAGTGTCGGATTAATTCCGGCAAAGCCGTCAAGAGGAAGCGGGATCTCGGTAAAGCCTTCTGAAGTCCCGTTCCTCATTTCTGAAACGTCGCCAAAGAATAGAGACTCAGAATCTATTCCAATAAAGTAAATGTTGCCATCTGCGTCAAAGTCCATCGCGGAAGGATAGCTTGCAGGAACCCTGAACATGTCAAACGACTCTGAAGTCTTATCGAACCTCCAAATCGCGTTGTACTGGTCAGTGAACCAGATGTTGCCGTTGGCATCTGGCTTGACAGTCCACGACATTGCCCACGACGGCACTCTTGTGAACGGCTGTTCAAGCGAGGGCCATAATGGAATGTTGTACTCGTCAAACCTGTTTTCAGACAGGCTGTAGCTGCCAAGCAATCCGCGCTTTGCAGAGACGTACCACAACTGGCCGCTATCAACTGCAATGCCGACCGGCATTTCACATTCCTGCGGAAGCACAAACTCGGTAATGTATCCGTTGGAATTTGCCTTTGCGTCCGGGCCGCACCACTGCTGCTCGAACCTTTGCAATGCCTCCGCTCCGTTGTTTGGGTTTGTTGGAGCTGCAGGCGGGCGTGCAAAAACTGTAACAGAGACCGCTGCAACCGCGAGTATCCCGATCAGCGCATAAACAATGATCTTTTTTGACGACGATGAGCGGGAGCTACGAGAGGATCTCGGCACGATGAGAAAAACCGTTTTCCACCATATATCTCTAGTGCCACCGTGGCATAGACAGAAATACCATTTCAGTTGTAGTTGCCCAGTTGGCTTCAGAAAAAGCGCAGGGCCAAGAGCGACATTCATTGGCGGGCTACCTGTCGGTATTGTTCGCCTCCGCGCTGTTTGGCTCTGTGTTTACCCTGGCAAAGGTCCCGCTCGCTACTGTTGATCCGCTCGCGCTGTCGGCAGTGGTCTACACCATTGCAGGGCTTGGCCTGATCCCGTTTACAAAGGCGTCGTTCAGGTTCGACACAAGGCGCGACTATTACTACCTCGCGATAATAACGGCCTTTGGCGCGGTGGCCGCGCCGGTGCTCCTGCTCTACGGCCTCCAGCAGACAGACGCCTCCGACGCGGCGATACTGACAAACGGCGAGATCGTGTTCACGATAATCCTGTCCGCGATATTTTTCGGGGAAAAGCCGCACGGCAGGGTCGGGCTGCTTGCGGTGATCCTGGTCGTGATCGGGCTTTTCATAGCCACCACCGACCTGAAGCTGTCAGAGACGATACTCCAGTTCAACGCCGGCAACCTGATGATACTGGCGTCGATGTTCATGTGGGCGATTGACAACAACGTCAGCAGGCGCCTCACCACAAACGCGAGCCCGGCCAAGATAGCGATGGTCAAGTCGCTCGCCGGCGGCCTCGTCATGCTTGCAGCTGCGCTCGCGCTGGGCAGGGGCAGCGCGATAACAGGAATCGAGCCGGGCCTGTGGCTCATTATTGTCGGCATGTCGATTTCAGGGTTTGGTGGCGCGCTCTTGCTCTTTTTGCAAGGCATCAAGAGGATAGGGACTGTGAAGACAATGTCGGTGTTTTCAATGACCCCAATATTCGGAATAGTCATCGCGGCCTTGGCGCTTGGCGAATCGATAAGCGTCTTTCAGGGGATCGCGACCGGCCTGATAATCTTCGGGATCCTGCTCGTGAGCCGCCGCTAGAGCAGCTTAAGGTCGTTGGTCACCTTGTCCACCAGATCTGCCGGCGCCGGGCCTATCCCTATGCAGGTCGTCGTGCCCGGCGGTATCTGGGTCAGCCCGCTGTCCTGCACTTGGACGACAGGCAGCCTGAGGCTTTCTGCGCGCTTTCTCACCTCCATCAGCTCGTCCATACTTTGCACTTTTACCACCACCTTTGCCTGGCCGGTGTGAAACCACGCGTCGAACCACTCGTGCTTGTGAGCCTTTGCCTTTTCTGCACCCATCACCGCGGCATGCGCTACCTGCGCTGCTATCTTGCCGGTCCCCATGCCGAGGTCCCGCCTTACCACCATTACCTGCTTGAACTCCACTGGCGCTCAGCCATAGTTTAATTAACAGAGTGAAAAATACATTGCTGGTCTTTTGCGAGATGCCGGGCTATGACGTGATAGTTGCAGGCGGGAGCGTTTCCGGCCTACTTGCGGCGCGCGAGGCGGCTGCCGGCGGCCTCTCAGTCGCGGTCCTTGAAGAGGACTCTGAGATAGGGACGCCGGAGCACTGCGGCGGCCTCGTGAGCATTGCAGGCATGCGCAACCTCGGCATCGTGCCGGACGCCAGCGCGGTCGAGAACACCAAGATAGCAAGGGCGAGGATCCTGTCGCCTTCCAAGGGCTTTGAGATCAGTGCTGAGAAGCAGAAGGTCATGGTGCTTGACCGGCGAGCGCTCGACAAGCAGATCGCCTTTCAGGCGCAAAAGCTGGGCGCCGAAATCAGGGTGAAATGCTCGATGCGGTCGTTTGCTAAAGATGGCGAAGGATATCTGGTAAAGACGTCTGAAGGAGACCTTGGGTGCAAATACTTTGTCGACGCGCGGGGCGTCGCGTCGATGATCGCCAGGAACAGGGAGGGCGTCTTGCAGTCGGCCCAGTACGAAGTCTACGCGCCGTGGATAGAGCGCGACACCATCGAAGTCGCGTTTGACAGCGAGCTCTACCCCGGCTTTTTCGCGTGGATAATCCCTACGGCCCAGGGCGCCGGCAAGGTCGGTGTGGCCGGCAGGGGCATAAATGCGGCAGGCGCGCTCCAGTCGTACATCGGAGGCAAGGGCAAGTGCTCGATTGTGCGCAAGGTGTACGCCCCGATCTGGGTCAATGGAGCGGAGGAAAATTTCATCTCCGGCAGGACAATAATAGTGGGAGACGCGGCAGGCCAGAGCAAGCCGACTACTGCAGGCGGGATCTATACCTGCGGCATGGGCGGCGTGCTCGCCGGGCGGGCGGTGGTCGAGGCCGCCGGGAAAAACGACGACGGCGTGCTTGCTCAGTACAAGAAGGGCTGGCTGTCGATGTTTGGAGCAGAGTTTGAAAAGATGCTGCTTGCGAGGAAGCTCCTGGAGCGGCTGGACAACAAGGCCATAGATGGGCTGTTTGCCGCGGTGCCGCCGGAGAAACTTGAAGAAGCGTCGGCCGGCGGCGACTTTGACTTTCACTCCGCCGCGCTGGCCAAGATCCTCGGGGCAAAGAGCGCCGCCAGGATGGCCATGGCTCTGCTTGGCAACGAGATCAGGCGCCTGATCGACGGCAGCTAAGCAAGATATAAATTCGGTTGACCGGAAGTGAGCACGTATGTCCAAGCCATTGCAGTTGCCGGTCTGCACATCATGCAGCAGGCCGATCATGCCTAACGATGAATGCGTCAAGTATTACTGTCCAAGCTGTGGCTATGTCCTGATGTGGCGCTGCGAGTCATGCCGCGAGTTTGCCAGAGCCTACAAATGCGTAGGCTGCGGCTTTGAGGGCCCATAGACATGACCCGGCTGGTAGCCAGAATAAGGATAATGCCTGCAGACGCCGAGTCCAACCTTGACAACGTCGTCAATTCGATGAAAAGTTCCATGCCAGAAGGGATGGAGATGAAGGGCCACGCGATAGAGCCCATTGCGTTTGGGCTGAAGGCCGTTGTCGGCGACTTTGTGCTCGAAGACGCGGAAGGCCAGATGGACAAGCTCGAAGACTCTATCAAGAACATAGAGGGAGTCGGCGAAATCGAAGTGATGAACATCAGCAGGCAGTCCGTAAAAATGAAGTGACGCTTTGCCGGAGGCTAGAGTTTGAAAAAGGTGCGCGCGGGGAGCGACGAGTCGTCGCCAGTTCAGCTTAGGGTAGCTGAGGCCAAGCACCGCGATGTCGGCAAGCGGCGCGCAAGGATTGATCTGCGCTACATGGAGCACCTCCGAATACAGTCCGGCGAAGTAGTCGAGATTGTCGGCAAGCGTAGCACAGCAGTCACGGCGTGGCCGGCCGACGAGGAGGAAAAGGAGGACGACATTGTCAGGATAGACGGCCAGACGAGGAAGAACGCCGGCGTCGGGCTGAATGACCTCCTGCAGGTCATAAGGATCGACTCCAAGCAGGCAAAGAGCGTAACCCTGATGCCGCTAGGCGACAGCAGCATCACGGTCGACAAAGAGTTTTGCGACTTTGTAAAGAACAGGCTCAAAGGCTACCCCGTGAGCGAAGGCGACGAGATTTCGGTGGTGATCCTCGGCAACCAGATGGACTTTAAGGTCGAAAGGGTCGTGCCAAAGAGCATCGTGAGGATAGAGCGGCCGAGCAAGCTCACGATAATGGCCGAGATCACGACTGACAGAAAGCCGCGCGTGACATACGAGGAGATCGGGGGCATGAAGGAGCAGATAAAGCGCCTGCGCGAAATAGTAGAGCTCCCGATGCGCCACCCCGAAGTCTTTGCAAGGCTCGGCATAGAGCCCCACAGCGGCATCCTCATGTACGGCTCGCCCGGATGCGGCAAGACGCTGATCGCAAAGGCGCTTGCGTCAGAGTCGGAGGCGAACTTTTTCATAATCAACGGCCCGGAGATCATGAACAAGTACTATGGCGAAACAGAAGCGAGGCTGCGCGACATCTTCAAGGAAGCGCGCGAGTCGTCGCCGAGCATAATATTCATAGACGAGATCGACGCGATCGCCCCGAAGAGGGAAGAGGCGTTTGGAGACGTGGAAAAGCGCGTCGTGGCGCAGCTCCTGGCGCTGATGGACGGCATGTCCGACAGGGGGCAGGTCATCGTGCTCGGCGCCACCAACAGGCCGGAAAGCCTCGACCCCGCCCTCAGGCGCCCCGGCCGGTTTGACAGGGAAATAGAGGTTGGCGTTCCAAACGCGGAAGGCAGGCTCGAGATACTGCAGATACACACCCGGGGCATGCCCCTGTCAGATGACATCGACCTTCAGGACCTCGCGTCCGAGCTGCACGGGTACACGGGCGCGGACATCAAGTCACTCTGCAGGGAAGCGGCCATGAAGGCCCTCAGGCGCTACCTGCCCGAGATAGACCTTGAAGGCGATAAGATATCGCCGGAGATCCTCGAAGGAATGGTGATCACCAACCGCGACTTCAAGGAGGGCATGAAGGAGATAATTCCGACTGCCATGAGGGAGTTCTACGTCGAAGTCGCCCGCGTAAAGTGGAACGACGTCGGCGGCCTATACGAGGCAAAGCGCACGCTGCACGACAACCTCATCACGGCGATCAGGGAGCCGGACAAGTTTGCCAAGATGGGCATCAGGCCTCCCCGGGGGGCGCTGCTCTACGGCCCGCCGGGCACCGGCAAGACGCTGCTGGCAAAGGCGCTTGCCACCCAGAGCAGCGCCAACATCATCGTAGTGCGCGGCCCCGAAGTGCTGAGCAAGTGGGTCGGCGAGTCGGAAAAGGCCATACGCGAGATATTCCGAAAGGCCAAGGCGGCATCCCCCTGCATCGTGGTGTTTGACGAGCTGGACTCGCTCGCAAGGCCGAGGGGACAGGAAGAGGACATGTCGGGCAACGAGCGGGTGCTGAGCCAGATACTGACAGAGATGGACGACTCTGGCAGCGCCGGCGTGGTCGTGATCGGGATAACCAACCGGCCCGACCTCATCGACACTTCTTTGCTCCGGCCCGGCAGGCTCGACCTCATAATATACGTCGGGCCGCCGGACGAAAAGGCCCGGCAGGAGATATTGAGGATAATAAGCCAGCCGATGCCGCTTGCCAGGGACGTCGACCTCGTAAGCATTGCCCAGTCCACAAAGAGCTTTAGCGGGGCGGACCTCGTGGCGCTTTGCAGGGAGGCGGCGGTGAACGCCATGCAGGCCAAGTCAGAGATCGTGTCAAACGCCCACTTTGGCAAGGCGATAAGGCTCGTTCGGCCCTCGATAACAAAGGACGTCGAGGACTGGTACGAGTCTATAAAGAAAAACATTACATACGCCATGCCCAAACCAATAGACAAGACATTTTACGGCTGATTATAGCTCATAGAACATGAAAAGTAACCGAAGCCTCAAAAGTCATCCGTAGAGACAAGATGCACAATATTCAAAAAGGCGACGAATGATATTCATCTATTGTCCAGAGATTCTACTATTTTTTCCTGCTGCGATAGCTCTCGCATCAGGTATAGTCTTTGTAGATATAACACTGATTACTCTTGGCAATCCTTCCCCGCAAACGTCGATACAAACATCTACACCGAGTGATCAGCAGCGAGAAGTGCATGCAGATGTGGACGGTCCAAAGCCAAATGAGATCGATATCAGGACAGGCATCCCGGGTTGACGGCATTCGAATAAATCGAAAAGGTAGAGTCGTTATACTATCATGAAGTATCAGAAGGGCAGTATGACTTTCTTGATAGAGCCGTCAGTAAGGGCGCAACGTTTCTTTCAAACACAGAAATGGACGTTTCAACACATTTTCAGATAAAGGATATAGGTTTGTCGTAACATCTCATGACGGTGAAACGACATACTATCGCTTCACATATATCGAACCGCCAATCTCTGGAAAATCATCATGCATTTGTGTTGCTTTACGCTCCTGTTGACAGGATTACGCATGAGATGACTCTACGCGCCAAACCACTGCCAGCAGAGGATAAGTTGTACCTCTCAGGGGCAATAGCAGACCCGTACACATGGACTATCATCGGCGAAAAATCAGCCGAAAGTCTGCAAACACTGCTGGCCGATCGGGACAATATCTTTACAGTCTCTACCCAGCGCGGCAATGATACAATCCAGCTGATGTACATTGGACCATTTTCAGAGGAGCTGGATATGCCAGAGTTTCAAGCAATGTACAACCTGACCCCAAGTAATGTACGATAAAACAATTCATAGAACAACTATCCAAATGTTCAAAAGATTATAACCAGCCGCAGGCTACAGTGAGAGCATTCTACGGGTGAAATGATGAAATATCCTATCCGGAACCTGATGTATGAAAAGATAAGGCAGGCAGGCACGCTGACCGACGCGGACCTCGCCAAGGACCTGACAAAGGACGGCGTCACGCTTGCCGAGTCTGACTTTAACAAGACGCTCCTCGACCTCGAGATATACGGCCTCGTTAGAGTGTCGTGGGTGACAAAGGACAAGCGCAGGATCGAGCTCGTCGCCGATTCAGGCACTTCTAGTTAAGAAGCGAAAAAGGTATCGGGTAGTAGAACAGCGCGTCAAGCGCCAGCGCGACAAATATCACAACAAGGTACGGCGCGGTCACCTTGTAGGCTTTCCACGCAAATTCCGGCGTCGGGTTCTTTGTCAGCTTGTAGTGGTACGCGAGCATGAGCCCGCCGGAAACCGCCGCGGCCGCGGTGTAGAGCGCGCCAAGACCAAAGAGCGACAGCGCCACAGAGTACGGCAGCAGTATCGCGGTGTTGACCAGGATGTAACTTGCAGTCCTCTGGTTGCCGATAAGGACAGGAAGCATCGGGACGCGCACGCTGGCGTACTCTTCCCTCGCCTTTATCGCAAGGCACCAAAAGTGCGGGGGCGTCCACATGAACACCAGCCAGCCCACCAGAAAGCCAAGGAGGTCGATGGAGCCGGTGGCAGTCGCCCAGCCTGCCATCGACGCGGCGCTCCCTGCAAAGCCGCCGATTACAATGTTCGAGGCGTTGCTGCGCTTGAGCCAAGCAGTGTAGACAATGACGTAAAAGAATATGCCGAGCACGATCATTCCTGTCGCGACCGGGTTGAGCGTGAACCACGCAATAACTACTGAAAGTATGCTCACGCCGATGCCGTACGCAAGGACGTTTTTTGGGGTGAGCCTGCCGGCGGGTATCGGCCGGTTGGCAGTCCTCTCCATTATCTTGTCAATGTCGCGGTCGTAATAGTGGTTTAGCGCGCTCGCGCCCATCGACGCCAGAGCGCCGGCCAGAGTAAGGAAGCCCAGCTGCCATGCCGTCACGTCCCACGCGACGTCCGGCGTAGAGTCAAACCTGCTTGCGGCAAGAAGAGAAGTAACGGCTGTTATCACAAGGACGACCACTATTCGTGGCTTTGAAACTTCGACATAATCGCGTGCGCCCACAGAGCTGCCTCGAAGACAGTCTGCTCTGCTTGCATTTAATTTATTCGTTCACGGGTCAGTAGACAAAATGTTTCAGGTTGGCCACCTGCAGCTTGAAAAATGTCATCATCTTGCGCCTTAGAAGGGCGTGCTCGCCGTCTGACAGGCCGCACCTGCACGCGCCCCTGTCGATCGAGTGGGCCTCCGCGATGGCGCAGAGCCGGGCTATCCTGTCCCGCGCCTGCCCGAAATCATAGTGCTCGATCCTGTGGGTGTGCTCCAGCATGTCCAACAGGTTGATGGTCGTGAGCCACGCGTCCCACACGTCATCGCTCTCGCTCACTTCGAACAGGTCTGCTACAGACACGGCTAAGGCATTTCTATATACGGTATTAAGATGCCATATCAATTATTTTAGATTCGCAATCAGCTTTGTACCAGCCGTGCCGCCTCGGCCACTTCAGAAACGTTCCGGTACTGGCGCTCTTCCAGCTTTCGCACGAGCGACAGCACCTCGTTGCGCTCGGGCCTGTTTGACTGCTCGACAAAGCTGACCAGAGCGCCCCTGCCGGCTGGAAAGTTAAAGTCCTTCAAGACCTGCCCGAGGGCCGCCGCCTGCGGAAAGTCGCTGACTGTCTTGCCCCTCAGCCCGCCTTCCACTCTTTCCTGCTTTCTCAAAGCCCTCCGTTGTATTCGGTCGGGATCTGGTCGCGGTTCTCTCTTTCCGGCATGGCGAAAAAGTGTCCAGCATTTCTTTTAACGGTTGTACAACAGGATAAAAGCCATGTGGGCGCAATAATAAGATGGGAGACTTTAGGGGAGCCGAAGTTTACACGCTTGAAGGCAAAAGGGTTGGAAGGATAAAGGAGATCAATTCTAATTATTTTACGGCGCTAAAGCGCGGCATCGCGACGGACGAGGAGTTCAGGATTCCAATGTCCGCGATTTCCGCCGTTGAAAGCCACGGCAACGCCACCGTCGTCAGGCTCAACCTGAAGGAAGACCAGGTAAAGCACGGCAGCGAGTTTGCAAAGGGCAGGCCCAATTCTGAATTTGCAAGCGGGGCTGCAGAGTCAGAACCAAAGATACCGGTGGAAAAGCAGGTGATCCACTACGAATCGTCCCACCCTGTTGAAGCGAGCAAGGCTGCCGAGCGGCCGCCTGCCATTTCGGAATATTTATGCGACATGTGCGCGGAAAAATTCGGCAGCCCTTCAAAACTGCAGGAGCACAGGGCCGCGCGGCACAAGGCGCCGACCGGCATTTGAAAAGCTAGAAACGATTAAGTATGACAAACAAACCCAAATACTCGTAACATGACGGACTGGGACCTTCTGACCCCAGGGATAGGTCTTACTTCCTTGGGGATTGTCGGCGTCGGAATTTCTCTTGCAGGCATTGCCAAGACCTTTATCGACGGCATGCACGCCGTTTCGCTTTTGACGATGTTTATCGGCATGATCTTCCTTGCGTCGGGGCTTTTCAAGGACGGCTTCCCGTCAACCGGCAAGGCAAAGTCTGCCACCTTTATCACGCTCGGCTTCCTTGTCACCTTTGGCTTTGCAGGCGCGGTCACGGTCAGCGCGCAGGTCCCGAGCATTTACGCCTACATCGGCCTCATGCTGATAATCTCTATCCCGGCCACGGTCCTTGCAATCGCCTCTTTCAGGCAGGTTCCCTACCTCAAAGCGCTGGCCATTATTTTCGTCGGCGCCGCAGTAGTCGGCGGCTCTACGTTCTATGCTTTTGGGCTGGTGAGTCCCCGGCCGCCTGTGCCTGTGGAGGAACCGGCTGGAGAAGAGCCGGCAGCCCTTCCAGTCAACACCGTCAACGCGACGATACTGGCAGGGTCTTCTGCGCTGGACAATCCCGACTATGACCCGGACGTGCTCACGGTCAACCAGGGCGACGGGGTGCAATGGATCAACGAGGACAACGTGCCCCATACCGTCACAAGCAAGCAGGAAGGCTTGTTTGATTCGTTGCTCATCAACGCAGGCGACGTGTGGCTCTTGGACACTGCCGTGCTTGACCCGGCGGAATACGAATACTATTGCTTTGTACACCCGCACATGGTAGCCACGCTGATAGTTGCAGGCGAGGAAGCGGCCCCTGCTGAAGGAGCAGGAAATGCAACGGCCCCAGCTACTCCGTCCAACCAGTCAAGCGCAGGCAACCAGTCGTCCACAGGAAATGAAACGGCAGGCGCGCCGGTCACTGGCGGCGCCACGGTAAATACGGTATCGATAGTGGTCGGGGCGTCGGTCCCGACAAACAACGAGTTTTACGATCCCGACAGCGTAGTGACCACGGTAGGCAGCATGGTGACTTGGAACAACGACGACAGCCTCCCTCACACCGTCACCTCGGGAGTGGTTGAAGACAACAGTCCCGCGCCCGACGGCAGGTTCGACTCGGGCATCATGAACGCCGGCGACAGCTTCTCGTTCGTGTTTGACGCTGCCGGCGAATACCCGTACTATTGCTTGCTGCACCCGTGGATGACCGGCCAGGTCACTGTAAACTAATGGAAATTTCCCTAACGGCAGGACAGCTCGAACAACTCGCCAGCATTGCAAAAGGCGCCCTTCCAAACGAGTCCTGCGCGTTCCTCCTTGGCAATGACTGTAGAGTGATCGAGATACTGCCGATGCGAAACGCCGACGAGTCGCAGGTGTCTTTCAGCATCGAGCCGCGGGAAGTGCTGCGCGCGTACGACCTTGCAGAAAGCAAAAGGCTGCAGGTGGTCGGGATATTCCATTCGCACCCTGCCCGGCCCGCGCCGTCTGGCACCGACAGGCAGTTCATGGAGATAAACCCGGTGGTGTGGCTCATCTACTCGACCACAGAGCACTGGTTCAAGGCGTACATTTACGAAAACGACGTAAGTGAAGTCGCCGTAAAAATCACGGGGTGAGCCGGTCCGTGTCCCTCGGGTACAGGACGACATCGCGCACGTTCTGCGACCCGGTCAGAACCATCATGAGCCTGTCGTAGCCGAGGCCCCAGCCCGAATGCGGAGGCATGCCCCAGTCAAACGCCTTGAGGTGCTCTTCAAAGCTGGCAGGGTTGAGCCCCTGCTCTGCAAGCCTGATCCGCAATTTTGCCGGGTCGTGCAGGCGCCGGCCGCCGGACACGAGCTCCAGATAGCCATATTGCAGGTCAAACGACTTTGACAGCATTGTGTTGTCCTCCTTTTCGTGTATGTAGAACGGCTTTAGCTTGAGCGGCCAGTCCATGATAAAGTAAAGGCCGCGGTGAATTTCGCCCAGCTTGCGGAGCGCCGCGTCCGACAGGTCGTCGCCAAACTGCAGCTTTTCCCCTTCCTTTGCGAGCTCGTCAAGGCACTGCTCGTACGTCAGCCGGTCTATCTTTGAAATCGAGATCTCTTTCCCGCCTGCCAGCTGGAAGTCGGCCCTGTGTTTTTCTTGGAATTCGTTGGCGACGTTTTTCACAACCCTCTCCACGACGTCCATCACGTCTTCATAGTCGAGGAACGCCGCTTCGATGTCGACGCTTGTAAACTCTGTCAGATGCCTCACCGTGTGCGAGTTTTCGGCCCTGAAGTACGGCCCTATCTCGAACACCCTGTCGAGGCCGAGGGTCAATTGTTCTTTGTACAGTTGCGGGCTCTGGGCGAGGTAAGCCTTGCGCTTGCCAAAGTAGTCAAACCCAAAGAGGTTGGCCCCGCCCTCGCTCGCGCTCCCGATCACCTTTGGCGTGTTAACCTCAATAAAGCCCTCCGCCCGGAGCGTGTCCCTTATCACTTCAAGTCCGGCCGAGCGCAGCCGGAAAATGGCCGCAACCTTTGGCGTTCGCAGGTCTAGCGCGCGCGAGTCGAGCCTCTTGTCGATGGCAGACTCTACCCGCCCGGTCGGGTCTATCGGCAGCGGATGGACCGCCTTTGTAAGTATCGTAATTTCGCTGACCTTGACTTCCACCGGAAAATCCTTTGCCTTGCTCTTTTGCACGACGCCGGCGACTACCACCGCGCTCTGCCGCGGCGCCTGCCTGGCTGCCGGCACGCTGTCGCCCGTCACTATAGCCTGGCACACCCCGGTGACGTCCCTGATTGTAACGAACGCGAGCTTGCCAATGTCGCGGACATCCTCTATCCATCCCCCGACCCTCACCTGCTGCCCCACCAGCGTGTCGTCGAGCTGGCGTGCATAATGCGTCCTTTTGATGTCCACCATTCCTATCTACCTGTTTTCAAATTCAACGAGCGGTTCAATGTTCCTGACTGCCTTGGGAATCTTTACAGCCTTTTCTATATTAACGCGCGCCCTTTTGGAGTCGCCTGCCGCCACGGCCTAGGTGAACTTGTTTCCGTTGTTATATAACAGCTATGAAGCGACAGAATCCTCTTATAATGCGCAAAGGATGCTCTGTTGGTTGCCAAAACTCGCGGTATCCGGGCTCAAGGCATATTATATCACCGAGAGGGGCCCGGTCAGGGCAGTAGATAAAGTCAACCTGGAGCTGTCAAGCGGCGAGTCAATTGGCATCGTTGGCGAGTCGGCGTGCGGCAAGAGCACCCTTGGCGCGGCCCTCATGCGCTCGATGCAGCCGCCCGGCAAAATAGCTGGCGGCAACGTGACTCTGGACGGCGACGACATTTCAAAGATGCCGGCGCCGGAATTCGATAACAGAATAAGATGGAAGAAAATAGCGATGGTCTTTCAGGGCGCCATGAACGCGCTCGACCCCGTCTACACGATAGAAAGCCAGCTGCGCGAAGTTCTCAGGGAGCACCGGTTTGAAGGCGACGTAGAGAAAAAGATAGCCGAGTCGCTCAGCCGGGTTGGGCTTGAGCCGTCTGTCGCAAAGCGGTACCCCCACGAGCTGTCAGGTGGCATGAAGCAGCGCGTCATAATCGCGATGGCGCTTTTGCTCGAGCCCGACCTCTTGATAGCAGACGAGCCGACGACTGCGCTTGACGTGCTGGTGCAGTCACAGATAATCGGCCTTCTCAAAAAGCTGCGCAAGGAAAAGGGCATAACGATAGTCCTGATCACGCACGACCTGGCGCTGGTCTCGCAGCTGGTTGACAAGGTCGGCATAATGTACGCCGGCCAGCTGGTCGAAGTCGCCTCCACAGGCGACATTTACAGGAATCCAAAGCACCCCTACACGCAGGCCCTGATCGCCTCCATGCCGCGGCTGCGGTCGAAGGAAAAAAAGATACACTTTGTCAAGGGCAGCCCTCCGTCCCTGCTCGACCCTCCGCCCGGCTGCCGGTTCTACGCGCGCTGCCCGCATGCGATGGACGCGTGCAGGCAGGACCCGCCTGAATTCAAGACAGACACCGGCTATGTGCGCTGCTGGCTGTACGAGAAGCCCCAACCTTAAAAAGGGCGAAAGGCGAAGTGACAGAGCGTTTACTTGTCGGCAATACTCGCGCATTTTCCATTCCCGCAGATCCGCGAAAAGCAAAAGAGTGCGCTTGCCGACATCGAGTCGGCGATCAAGTCCGGCTACCGGCAGATCTTCCTTGAAGCTCCCACGGGATTTGGCAAGACGCCGGTGGCGATAGCGCTCGCGCGGTATCTCGGAAGTTCCCACATCTGCACCGCGACAAAGGATCTGCAGACGCAGTACCGGCGCGACTTTCCCTTCGTAGTCGAGGTCAAGGGGAGGGGCAACTTTCCCTGCATCGTCAAGGAAGACATGGGGCTCGACGAGAGCTGCGACTACGGCCCCTGCGTCAAGGACGACGGGTACGACTGCGCGTACAAGACGCGAATGATGGACTATAAGGTCGAAGGCGAGGGCACGATACGCGAAATAGTAAAGCTGGATCCGTTTGCAGAGCGCAAGTACATCAAGGACTTGCAATCAAAATCAAAGATAGTGGAGCTTGAATGGCGGCCGTGCCATTACTTCCACCAAAAGTGGATCGGGGCGAAATCGAGCCATACGGTGTACAACTATCGATACTTTTTGTCGGACCTGTTCTACGCCGGCTCGACCCAGAAGAGAAACCTGCTCATCCTCGACGAGGCGCACCAGCTAGAGTCAGAGGTCGGCGACTTTAAGAGCTTCACGATCCGCAGGAACATGCTGCCGTTCCTAAAGATGCAGATGCCTGACAACAAGATTGAGGAGATTGAAACATGGATCGACTTTTGCATCGAGCTGAAGGAAAAGATGTTTGAATTTGCAGAAAGAGCGGAGAGGATAATCGAGCGGAGCAACCAGAATGTGATGACCGAGCCGTTCACCGAAAAAAACCTGATCGACACGCGGGAGCGCGAAACGAGCCTGGCTGCAGCCATCGACGACATGAAGGCAAAAAAGGACAACTGGATAGTCTCCAATCGGCAGTACGACGCTTCAAACCAGCTGCAAAAGGTGGCGCTGGTTCCACTGGACATTTCCGGCTACTTTGATCCCATACTTGACAAGGGGACGGTCACTCTTTTCATGAGCGCGACCATATTGAGCAAGGACAACCTTTGCAAGACCGCCGGCCTCGAACCCGACAAGGTGAGATTCATCAGGATAGAAGAGTCTGACTTTCCGGTAAAGAACAGGCTCATCCATATGAAAAATACCGCGTGGCTTAATGCCAAAACTATGGGCGAGAGCATGCCCAAGATTGTCAATGCCGTCGATGAAATAATGTCAAAACACAAAGACGAAAAGGGGATAATCCACACGACGTCATATTCGCAGCTTCAATTCATCAAGGACAACATAAGCAAAGAGAACAACGACAGATTGATAGAAACCGGATCGAAGCTCGACAGGAGCGAAGTGCTCGAAAGGCATTACACCAGCAAAAAGCCGACGGTGCTGATATCGCCTTCGCTGCACCTCGGAGTGGACCTCAAGGACGACCTCTCGAGGTTCCAGATCATAGTCAAGGTGCCGTACCCGGACCTTACCGACAAGAGAATCGCGAAAATGAAAGAGCGCGACCCAAAGTGGTACACCTGGAACACGGTGCTCCGGCTCGTGCAGGCGTACGGCAGGAGCGTCAGGAGCAAGGACGACTATGCGACGACCTACATACTTGACAGCAGCATTTCCTTCCTGCTAAGGAGTGCGCAGGACATTGTGCCAAAGTGGTTCACTGAAGCGATCGTGCAGTCGAACGTTTTTATGCCCAATGCGGCGCAAAAGTGATGAAATTTGTCCGGCGACAAGACGGTTGCCTCCGGCGCGGCCGCGGGCTATACGATATTTGGCATCAATTCAAGCATAGTGGCCACGCTTGTGCTGATTGCACCGATAATTTACACGCTCGTCGCCTACTCTGACAGCTTCAGCCTCTCGTGGAACCAGGGAAGAGGCGGCTTTTTGTTTGCAATGGCGTTTATCGCGGCCGAGCTGGTCGGCCTGAAATACCGCATCAGCAAGACAAGATTCTTTATCGTACTCGGGCTCGCCGCGCTGACAATCGCGTATTTCGCGGCCCTTCCCGTCGGGCTGGAACAATACATCAGGGACGGGGCTAATTCGTACACCGTCTCGCTCGTCGACAGCTGGGTGTGGTTGTGGGACTTTATCGTGATGTCAGTCTATGTCGCAAGCTCGCTTTTCATACTCTTTGGCAATAAATGGTACAAGATAGCGCCTGCCGGTGCAATATACCTCGCAGGCAGCGCGGCCATACTCGCGCTCGATGCGTTCTTTCCGTTTGATTCGCTTGGTCCGCTCCAGTTCATAGTCCCGATATACCTGCAGATAGACCAGGGAGTCATCAACTTTATCGACGACTATGTTGTCAACGTCGGCCCCGAGGACCCCGACAACCCGGCCAATCCTGCAAATGCAAGGGACAACCTTTTGATCCTGAACGGCCTGCACGGCCCGTTTGCGCTCAAGGTGTACTGGCCGTCCGCCGGCGTGCACAGCATGATAATCTACACGCTTGTGATGCTGGCGTTCCTGCTAAAGATGGACATCCCGCTGAAAAGAAAGCTGATCTACTTTGCCATCGGGACGTTTGGCACCATCGGGGTAAACGTGATCAGGATAATGGCGCTTTCGCTCTACGCGCTGGTGGTCACCACGAACGTCCGTGAATGGGAGGCGTTCCACTCTGTCGCCGGCGAGATAATGTTCCTCCCCTGGCTCGGCATCTACCTCGGCATAGTGATGTACGTCGAGGGCAAGAGGATTCGCAGGCTTCAGGCTGAAAATGCAAGCGCCCCTACCCGCCAGAGCCCATAAAGTCGAGCATCGTGTTCTGGCCTTTGCTGCTCTGAAAATCTGAGAGCCTGATCCCTAGCCTCCTCACCTTCACCGGGCCGGCCTCTTTCATCGCCTCGTCTAAAATAGACTGTGCAGTCAAGTGCAACGACTCAAAGCTGCTTGAATGGACCTTCAGGCTCTTTGACCTTGTAACGTTGTCGAGGTTGTCCAGTATCAAGAGTATCCCGACTGTCCCGAACGTCAGCCTTTTGCCGGCCGCCGCCTGGAAGACCGACTGGCACAGCTCGTAAAGGTCGGGGTGCATTTCCGCGCTGCCGGTCGCGTCGCTCTTGAGCGTGATGATTCGCATTATCTGTTGCTTTTCTCCAGACTCGACTACAGGCTTGTCGTCGATCCCCCGCGCCGCGTTGTGCATGTACGTTGCGGTCTTTTTGCCAAACTCTTCCATCAACCTGAAAAGGTCGAATCTGGCAAGGTCGCCCATCGTCTTTACGCTCAGCTCCTCCAACCGCACGCTCGTCTTTGGGCCGATCCCCGGTATCCTGCCGGCATCCATGCCGGCGATCGACTCGGCCGCGCTGCCCGGCTCGATCACCGTCAGGCCGTCCGGCTTGAGCAGGTCCGACGCGATCTTGGCAAGCATCTTGTTTGGCGCTACGCCGATCGAGCATGTCAGCCGCGCCTGCTTTTTCACGCCGTCCTTGATCTCCTGCGCAAGTCTCCTTGCCGCCTCAAAGCTGCCCGTCCTCTCTGAAACGTCAAGGTAGCATTCGTCGATGCCCACGCGCTCAAACCTGTCGGCGTGCGAGCCAATGAAGGACATCGCAGACTCTGACACCTGCGAATAATAGGCCGCGTCAAGCGGCAAAAATACCGCGTCTGAAACGTCTGCAAGTTTTGATTTGGCAACCCTGATCGGGATGCCGGACTTTACACCGTACTTTCTTGCGATATAGTTTGCGGTGCTTACGACTCCGCTGTCTTCCGTCCTGCCGGAAAAGACACACACTACGACGGGCCTGCTGCGCAGCTCCGGCCGGCGGAGCTCTTCGCACTGCGCAAAAAAGTAGTCAAAGTCGGCGTGCAGTATGATCCTTGAAGCACTGCTTTTGGGCCCTTCAACGATCATGCTGATCGTTTTGCCGGTGCATGCTTAAGTTTTTCGATCTAATGCCCACCATTCATTATTTCTCTGAACTTGGCGAGCATCTGTTCAGAATCAAACGGCTTTTTCTGCACGAATTTAGGATCAGAGGGCAGGGCAGGACTGTCGCCGTGCCTGTCGGCAGGGATGGCCTCGTAGGCAGTCATCATACAGATGTTGACGCCGGGATCGATCCGCTTTATCGCGCGGTAGAACTCAAAGCCGTTCATTTTCGGCATCAGGCAGTCAAACAGAACCAGGTCGTACCTGCGCGGCTTAAAGCCGACAAACGCCTCTGCATGGTCGGTGTACGTGTAGACGTCACAGTCGTCACTCAGCAGCATCTTTAGGACGAAGGTTATGTCCTGCTCGTCATCCACGACGAGTATGCTTTGCTTTAGTCCTGTCCACGGCTATTACGGCTGTCAACCTGTGCCCCTGCACGCAGAAATACAGTCAACGCAATAATTACGGCGTTGCGTGTCAAAATCTTTACAAGGGATTCTGGCAATTGAATAAATAGCCTTTTTGCGCACAGATCACGATGGCTGCAGGCGACGACTACCCGGTGGCGGCGGGGCAGGACGGGATCAAGCTCAAGACCGAAAAGATGGTGGCCGACCAGCTGTACCACTGCGTCTACGACAGCAAGGTGTTCCTGTTCTACAAGGACGAAAACGACTTGCTCCACTGCTACGAAGTGGAGAACCCCGACGCGGTCAAGGAAATAGCGGCGAACCCTTCTGAAATAGAGAGCATACTCAAAAAATATGCCAGTCAGTTCAACCAGAAGGAGCCAGAATAAACGTTATATTCTACCATGCCGAGTATTCTCGCACCATGTCTACAAACACCGCAAATGCCGCAAACACCACCACATTCCGGTCAAACAAGCCAAGCAACGAGATATTTATCGGGAAAAAGCCGCTCATGACATATGTCACTGCAACTCTGGTGCAGCTGGCAAACGAGCCGACAGTGGTGATAAAGGCAAGGGGAAAGAGCATAACAAGGGCGGTGGACGTGGCACAGATCATTGTCAAGCGCATGGACACGCTGGGATACAAGGTCGGGCCGATCAAGCTGGGCTCCGAGACCGTGCAGTCGGAAGACGGCAGGACAAGGAACGTCTCTACGATCGATGTCCCGATTTCTCGCGCCAAGTAATATCCTGCCTGCGCGCTGAACTGTAACGCACCGGAATTTTCTTTTATTGAAATGCCTGCAGCACAAACGATATTCCATAGTATGCCAGCACGGCCGCAATCCCCACCAACAACAGCGGATAGTATTTTGACCTGAGAACCGAGCTTCCCTTGGACGCAAGGTGGGCTGTCCCGGCAAGCCAAGCATAGTCCATCCAGATGTGGACCGCAAAGAGGATGACTATGCCGGCAGCAAGCCCGAACGTGGCCGAGTCCGCTATCAGCTTCAATCCGACGGTAAACCACCAGAGGAGGAAGAACGGGTTGAGCGCGGAAAGCGCAATGCCTGCAATAAACGGGCTTTTGTTGCCCGCCATTGCCGGCGCGGCGGCACCCTCTTTCCTGACGACATTTGCTATCTGCAGGCCGGCAAAGCCGAGGATGCCGACCCCGCCAACCAGGCCTATCGCCCCGGCATACTGGACCGCAGCAGCCGATGTAAAGAGCCCGGCGGCTAGCAGCACGACCAATGGCAGCTCGACTACGGTGTGTCCGTAGGCCACTTTCAGTCCTGCTCGTGCACCATGCCGCGCGCCGTAGAGCATGTTTGCGAAAAAGAGCGGCCCGGGGGCAAGCACGCCCGACGCCGAAATGGCGATCACCTGCACCCCGAAATCCAGCAGCTCCATCCATTGCTGTAACGGAACGTTCTTCCGAAAAGTCTTTGCATCACAGAATCGCTTAATAGAACGGTCGCCGCAAACACGGAGCAATGGTGGACACTATACGCACCATCAAGCTTTTGGGAAAGTGGTCTGCCAACAGGGCGATCGGGAGAAGGCGGCCAGTCGTTGCGGTCTTTAGCATGACGCATTATTGCAACTTTTATTGCCCGATGTGCCCCTTTGGCGACGCGGACAAGGAGGGCCAGATGAGGCTTGCCCGCGCCCGCGACCTCACGACCGACCAGTGGAAGGCGATATTTGACAAGGTGTCAAAGCACTGCGTCTGGTCCATAATGGAGGGAGGCGAGCCAACCAGCCGGCCGGACTTTATGGAGCTCGTGAAATACCTTTACGCGCTAAAGATGCCGGTGACGCTCATCACCAACTGCTCGCTCCTGCACGCCATAGACCTCGATGAGCTGAAAAAGTACATCCAGTTTGTCACGTGCAGCATCGATTCGACCTACGAAGAGCCGTACTGCAAGGTCCGCGGCGTGACCCCCCAGATGTTCAAGAAAGTAATCGACAACGTGCGCCTGCTAACACAGCATCACGTGCCGCACTATTTCAACAGCGTGATAACGAAATACAACGCGCAGGAGTTCATCGACCAGACCTATTTTGACAGGGCAAGGGAGCTTGGCGTTAACGCCGTGTCGCTCACGTTTGTAGAGGACAGGTCCGATGTCAACTATTCGCTCCTGCCTGACGCGCAGACCATGAAGGAGGTGAGCAGGAGCGTCCTTGACTACATGGAAAAGCCCGGCGCGCTCCCGCTTATGATACCGCCGGAATATTTCCAGCAGGTGATAGAGCATGGCAGGACCGTATTTAACGAGTGTGGCGTCTGGAAGAGCGTCTTTGTCAATGGCAACGGCACGGTGATGGTCCCCTGCTGGAAGTTCAATTCGCCTGAAAATACGTACAGCCTGCTTGAAAAGAGCGTGGACGAAATATGGGACGCGCCCCAGTGGGAAATTGCAAGGACGTGCCACGACTGCAAGGTGCTTGGCTGCATCTGGTACTCGTCGCAGCCAGTCACCACGTTTGCGAGGAACTACATGCGCGGCCTGGGCAAGATAATAGGCCAAAAGAGGCCCGAGCTGGCCGAAGCGGTGTCATAGACCGCGAGAGATGGTCTCCAGCCCGAGCCGCTTAAAGGCTTATAACATCATTTTTCATGACTGCAGCAGGTGGAACTGTACGACACGATGGCAGGCATGAAGGAAAGGTTTGTTGCCAGTGAAAATCGCGTCAGGATACTCCTCTGCGGCCCCACCGTGTACGACTACTCCCACGTCGGGCACGCGCGAATGCTCCTCTTTTACGACCTTATGGCAAGGCATTTCAGATCCAGAAAAATGCGCGTCAGCGTAATAGTCAACATCACCGACATTGACCAAAAGATATTCAGCAAGGCCAGGGCGACTGCAACGCCGCCGGCCGAGCTCGCCGGCAGGTTCATCAAGGAACTGCTCTTTGACATGTCGTCGCTCGGCATCGGCGGCTTTGCGCTTGCGCGCGCGTCGGATCACGTCGGCGCGGCCCGGCAGCTGGTCGCAAGGCTTTTGAAAGACGGCGGCGCCTATTCTGCAGGGGGGAACGTCTACCTTGACTCTACAGACACCCCGTCGTTTGGTAAGATGGCAAGTATGGCAAGAAAAGATCTGGACGACTGCCGCCTGGACATTTCGCCGGCGAAAAAGTCGCCGCCGGACATACTGCTGTGGAACGCGAGCGAGAATTTCGACGCCGCTTTTCACGATGATATTCTTGGAAGCGGGATACCGTGGTGGCACATGCAGGACTCGTCGGTGGCGGTGGCCAGCTTTGGCGGCTTGTACGACATACACGGTGGGGCAAGGGAGCTCGTCTACCCGCACCACGAATCCCACCTTGCGCAGCTGCAGGCACTGACGTCGCAGGACAAGCCCGTGAGGTTCTGGACGCACGTAGGGCTGGTGCGCACAAAGGGCAAAAAGATGTCCAAATCGTTCGGCAACACGGTTGCAGTCCGCGACCTGCTCAGGAGGCACAGCGCGAACGCGCTCAGGCTGTACTTCTATTCAAAGCACTACAGGGACGACTTTGACTTTGCAGAAAAGGACCTTGACAGGTTTGAACGGGTTAACGACAGCATAGCAGCAAGCGTGCGGGCCGGCCGCGCCAGATCAAAACTGACAGGCAGATTTTTCAGGCACATTGAAGACGATTTTGACACGCCCGTCGCGCTGAAGGTGCTGGTTGAAGCGGCCAGGGCGCGCAACGCAGACCTTGACGCGATGGTGAGCGTATTCGGGCTACGCTATTGACAGGATGGAGGACAACGAGTGGTCGTTCTGCTCGATGTGGGCAGAGCGGCTCAGGCCAGGCTGCGGCCGCGCGCTGGCCAACGGCAGGCTTGAAGGCGACTATTTCTTCAACAGGGCAGACGTATCCGGTTGCCCCGACCCTGTGACATCAGCCAGACAGATCGCAAAAATGATCTGGCGGAAGGGCATGGACTGTTACCTGTACGACAAAGACGACATGCTGGCGGGAAAAGGCCTTGCCCAGATAGACACGATGCATGTGCTGACTGCAGGCTCTGATGGTGCTGCAGGCATGACAAAGGTCATTCGCATTGATCGCTCATTGCTGCCTGCCTGGATAGACGTGTTTTGCAGGTCTTTTGCCGTGCCCCATTGGAAGGCGGAAGTCAAGAGAATAATGGGCACCAACTTTGAAAGGCTGGAGTTCTTGTTGTCGTACAGAGGCGGCTTGCCTGCAGGGTGCGCCGCGCTGTACAGCAAAAACGGCGTTACCGGCCTCTACTGCCTTGGCACGATTTCGCATCTGCGCGGAAGGGGGCTTGCGAGGGGCATCTTGAAAAGCGCGATGCCCAGGGGCCTGTTCCTCCAGACGCTTGGCAGCGAAAGGCTGCTGCCGTTTTACGAGAAGGCGGGCTTTGAGGTTGCTTATACCAAAAAGATCTATGCTATCCGGCGCGCAAGCAAATTAAAGGGTTCGAAAAACCGCGCAGTGAAATAAATCTGTACCAAAATCCCTGTACACAATTCCCTACAGACAGAAACAACCTGTAAATATCAAATTTTGACTTTATTGTTGGAACATGCTACACGACGAGGCCGACGGCGAGGGGCTGCGTTCCACGATGCAGCGTCCAGCATGCCAGGTCGCCGGCTGCTTCGAGCCCGCGTCCGTGTACGTGGTCATCAAGGAGAGCGACATCAACGCTCTGAACCTCGACCCGCGTGAGAGGCAGATGATAGTGGAGAAGGACTCGCCCGGCGATGTCAACACGTTCAAGCTCATACTGTACCTGTGCGCGCGGCACGACCATGACCTGAAGTACCTCCTGAAGGAAAACGAGCTGGAGATAGCAAAGCGCCGGCACCTTGTGCTCAAGGAAACAGAGTAGATATATTAATCAGGATTTGATGGCAATTACATCATGGGAAGAAAGGTCAAGGTTGCCGTGGCTGGCGTCGGCAACTGCGCGTCAGCTCTTGTTCAAGGCACCCGCTATTACCGCGACAATTCTGAGGCACGCAAGCCGGACATCGACTGGATAGGCCTTACGGCCTACAACATCGGTGGCATCGAGCCTTCAGACATTGAGTTTGTGGCAGCGTTTGACGTTGCAGACACCAAGGTCGGCAAGGACCTCTCTGAGGCGATCTTTGCCAAGCCAAACAATACCGTCAGGATAATCAAGGAAATGGACAGGACTGGCGTCAAGGTAATGAAGGGCGAAGTGCACGACGGGGTCGGGCGCCACCTTTCGCAAAAGGTCAAGTTAGCGAGCGCTCCCGCAGTCAACGTCGCGCAGGTTCTAAAGGACACCGGCGCGGAAATGCTGCTCAGCTACCTGCCGGTCGGAAGCAGGCGCGGCACGCAGTACTATGCCGAAGCTGCGCTCGACGCGGGCTGCGGCTTTATCAACGCGATTCCGGTTTTCATTGCCTCTACGCCAAAGTGGCAGCAGGCGTTTGCCGGCAGGGGCCTCCCGTGCGCCGGCGACGACGTGATGAGCCAGCTCGGCGCGACGGTCCTCCACAAGACGCTGGTCAAGCTGTTCGTCGACCGCGGCGTCAAGGTGGACGAAACCTACCAGCTGAACATCGGAGGCGACATGGACTTTTACAACATGCTCGACGAAGAGCGCCTCGAAGACAAAAGGATAAGCAAGACGAGCGCCGTGGCCGCGATGGTGCCGTACGAAATCCCAATGCGCATCGGCCCGTCTGACTTTGTGTCGTTCCTTGAAAACGACAAGATATGCTACATTTCGATAAAGGGCCAGTACTTTGGCGGGATACCGGTCGAGCTGGACCTGAAGCTAAAGGTGGTGGACGCCTACAACAGCGCCGGCGTCATGATAGACGCGGTGCGGGCTACCAAGATAGCGATCGACAGGGGCATCTCAGGGTCTCTCGACAGCATTTCGGCATACTGCTTCAAGCACCCGCCGGTGCAGATGCCATACTCGGTTGCCAAGGCGAATTTCCTGGAATTCGTCGAAGGCAAGCGAGAGCGCTAGCCGTGAGATAAAAAATATTTCACCAAAAGGAGCTGGATTGAACGCTACAACGCATAATTAGGTCTTGCGAAAACTCAACCCGATAGCTATCAGTTGGTTCACATTAAAAAGCTCGAAGTGTACGGGTTCAAGTCGTTCGGCTTCAAGAACACCATAGTGCACTTTGAGAAGGGCCTGGTCGCCGTGACGGGCCCAAACGGCTCTGGCAAGTCCAACATACTCGACGCCATCATGTTTGCGATAGGCGAGAACAGCCCAAAGGTGCTCAGGGTGGACAAGTTCCAGTCGCTCTTCCACGACAGCCATAACAGCAGCCACCGGCTGATCAGAGTCAGCCTCACGTTTGACAACCTCGACAGGGGCATCCCGGTCGACGAGGACAACGTGACCCTCACCCGTGAGATGGAGGGCCAGAACGGCGAAAGCCAGTACTCCCTCAACGGCAAGAAGGTGAGCAAGGCGACCATAATGGAGCTCCTTGAAGTGGTGCTGGCGGCACCGAACAAGCTGAACATTGTCCAGCAGGGCATGATCACCCGGATCTCGGAGCTCAACTCGGAGGATCGCAGGAAGATCGTCGAGGACATTGTCGGGCTCTCGTACTTTGACGAGAAAAAGACCGAGGCGATGAAGCAGCTCGACGAGGCTGACAGGAGGCTCGAAGTGGCGTTTGCAAGGATGGGCGAGATCCGAAAGCGCATAGACGAGCTCGAAGCAGAGAGGAACGACCAGCTGAGATACGACCAGATCAATTCAGAGCTCAAGCGCTTCAAGGCGGTGCAGGTGTCTAACACCATACGGACGGTAAGGCACAAGCTCCTCACAAGCAACCAGATACTAGAGTCCAACAACCAGAAATCGTCCCAACTCTCAAAGCAGGCCGAAGAGCTCATGATAGAGATTGAAAAACTTGACGCCGAGAAGACAAAGTTCATCCAAGAAGTCGACGCGGCCACCCGGGCCAAGGCGCAGGTTGCAAGCAGGATATCGAGCGTCGTCCACGACTCAGAGCGCACAAAGGCGATGCTGGCAGAGTCCGAGCGCAGGATAGTAGAGATAGAAAGGAGGCTGCCGGCGATCGACGGCGGCAAGCAGGCGATCGCCCAGCGCATGGACGGCGCGCGGGCCGAAGCTGACAGGCTCAGGGCAACCGTGGAGCAAAAGAAGGCGGCCGGGGCAGAGCTCAGGGCAAAGCTGGACGCCATCGACGCGGAAGTTGAACAGATATCAGCAAGGCTCGCAAAGTACGCGGCGTTCAGGAACAGGCTTGAAAAGAGGCACGCGAGGATGTCGTCGCTGAAGGGGCAGATAGAGCTCGCAGCGGCAAGGGTTGAAGAAAAGGCGAAGACTACCAATTACAAAAAGAGTTCAAACGATTCTGCGCTAGCCGCGCTGCAAGCTGAAGTTGCGTCTGCGAAGGGCAGGATTGGAGAGCTGGAAAACTCGCTTGAATCCGACAGGAAAAAGCTGCAGGACGCGGCCAGGCTGGTTGCCGAACTTGCAGATGCAAAGGCGGTACTTGAAAAAGAGCTCGCCGGCTCTGGCAACCTGCTTGTTCGCGCCGAAAGCCTAGCGACAAAGTTCGAGGAGCGCGCAAGCGCCGCCAAGAACGCGATGAGCGAGGATTTTGCCATCGCAGAGCTAATGAAGGAGCAAGACAGGTTTGGCATCGTGGGCATTGTGCACGACTTGGTAAGGTGGGACAGGATCTACGAGCGGCCTGTTCTTGCGGCCGGCTCTGAATGGATGAAGGCCTTTGTCGTAGACGACATAAAATCCATGATACTGATCGCAGCATACGCCAAGGAACGCAAGCTGCCGCGCCTTCGCATAATACCACTTGACGTCGTCAACCGCTTCAAGGAAAACAAGGACATCCCGGACGACGATGTCAACGTCATCGGGAGGCTGTCAGACTTTGTGCAATCTGAATACGAAAGGCTGCCGGCGTTCCTGTTTTTTGACACGCTCCTTGTGAGGAACTCGTCCAGCGCGTTCATACTGGCGAGGCAGGGCTACAGGACTGTGACGGCAGAGGGCGAGCTGTTCGAGCCGGCTGGAGGATCTATGTCGCTTGACTTTGGAGGCAAGATAACCGACATGACAATGGCGATACTGTTTGGCGACTCTGTCGAAGACCTGCGCGAAATGCTTGCAAAGCTGTCAAAGACTGTAGAGAAAAAGAACGCCCAGCTGCAGGAAATTGCCGAGCGCATAGTCTCAAGCGAGGCCGAAAAGGTCAGGCTGGAACTGGGCATAGGCAACCTTGAAAGCAGGATTGCTGGCGAGTGGGAAGCTGTGAATGCGAAGGAAAAGTTGACGTCGCAGTTTGTTTCCGGCAACCAGGTCCTCCAGTCTGAGGCCGACATGCTGGCGTCAGAGCTTGCAAGATATGCAAGGAGGCTTGAGCTTTTGACTCCCGCGACTGGCAGGCTGTCGTCCAGGCTGCAGGCCATCGGCGACGAGCCGTCGAGCAAGAGCGAGCTTGCCGCCAAGAGCCAGCAGCGCAACCAGATAATCAAGGCGATAGACACCGCCAATATCGAGCTTGGCCAGGCGACGTCGATGCTCGGCGGGCTGGAGGGCAGGTTCGATCAGGACACGCGGCAGCTGGGCGAGATGGACGGCGAAAAGGAGCGCCTCGCGCTAGAGCTGGAGCAGAGGAGGCGCCTGATTGAAGAGTTGCGCGGAAAATCACAGTCAATTGAAGCAGAACTGAAGGCGCTCAGGGACCAGGAGCAACAGGTAATCGACTCTTCCGGCAGCGCCTACGGCGTGCTCCAGGAATACGAGCGCAAGATAAAGGCACTGGCGGAAAACGAGAGGAGGCTGTCAAAGGAGCACAACATCCTAGAGCGCGAGTCAGCGCTGCTCAGGAAGGACGTCGGCGACCTGACCGAGCAAGAGTCGCGCCAGACAAACGACCTCCTGTGGCTCGGGTACAAGAACCTCCTTGACGAAATGGACGTCGGCGCGGCCATCAAAGAGCTGGCGGACGAATTTGAAGGAGTAAAGTCCAAGATCAACCTGCGCGCCGACGAAGCGTACGTGCAGGTGGTGGACGGCTACCGGGGCATATCCACCCGGCGCAACCAGCTGGAAAGCGAGCGCAATTCCATCGTGTCGTTCATCGAGCAGATAGTGAAGGAGAAGGAGAAGGTCTTCATGGAGGCGTTCCAGAGGGTCGACGGCGACATCAGGGGCACGTTTGAGCGGATGACAGGCGGCGCGGCGTGGCT
>CAYYYR010000006.1:0-92930 GCA_964476255.1 uncultured Nitrososphaera sp. | reverse complement strand
TCAAGATATCCCTGTTGTTCCATTTATGCTTCACTTATCTCCATGACTTTTTGAATTTTCTCAGCAGGAGAATGCTTACGTTCGAAATCGGGGTCAAACCGCACTCCATGTTGCTTTTGTAAATGCTCCCATGTATCTTCCATTATCATATCAGCACCAGGACCGAGCAGCTCTTTCAGATTGTCATAAAAGAAATTGATGTCAATTGTTTTTGGATTGGCAAAGACTCCTCGATTATTCATGTGCCATACAATGGTCTTGTGGATTGGACCTCCTAAGGAACCAATGGCATCATTTATTGCCTGGCGTACCACAGTCTGACTTCCATCGCCATCCTTCGGAAGCTTACCAAATTGCAATTTATTCACCATTGAATCCTATAGTCTGCAACTACAGTTTTGCTTCTAGTAATGTAATAACAATAGATGTGTCAAAATGATTACACACAAATCCTAAGATTATTTTCTGCTGCTCGCTTATGTATTGAAGCAACAAGCGGGAAAGTCGCTTAGAGGTGCTGAAATGCCCCTATCGACCTCTTATTCTAGGACCTATAATATCCTTGAGAACTTTTACGAGAAATCATCTATACTTTTTTGCACGGTAGACGTAGGTGGGAATATCCTTGACTGCAATGAACTATATGCAAGGCGACTCGGGTACCCTAAAAGTGAGATAATAGGCACATCACTGGATAAACACATCAGTCCCAACAATCTTGTTGCTCTGCACGAAATCCTCGACAACTGGCAGCAAAAAGGAACCATTGGGAACTGTGAGGTCTGGTTAAAAGGAAAAGATGATAGTGTTTTTCCAACACTAATGAGCGGTTTCTCTGTTTCCGACGAATGCGGGAACATCAACGCGTGTGGCCTGGCATTAATTGATCAAACTGATATATACAAGACCAAAAGTGAGGTGGAGAAGGTTAATGAAGAATTGAAGCTTAAGGAGCAGTTAAAAAACGAATTCGTTGCAATCGCATCTCATGAACTTAGGACTCCTATCCAACCGATCCTTGGCTATGCGCTTCTCGCAAAAAGGGGCAAGATAAGTCAAGATGCAGCGTGGGATGGAGTACTCAAGGAGGCGCGTCGGCTTCAGCAATTAGCAAACGACATTCTAGATGTGAGCAGGATTGAGAGTGGCAGTCTAATGTACCATATGGAAAAAATTGCTATAGTACACCTAATTGAGAGCGTGCTGAGCTCAGCGATGTCAAATCTTGCAAAAAATGTGACTTTGGAAGTGAAGATGGATGAAGAGAGCAAAGTGGTAGAGACAGAATTGGATAAATCACGGATGACTCAAGTCTTGACCAATGTCATCGGAAATGCGATGAAATTTACAAAGACTGGTAATATACAAGTGGAATGCCAATTATCCCAGAACAAGAATAAAATTCAAATTATGATAAGTGACACAGGTGGCGGCATACCACAAGAAGTTCTCCCGAAACTATTCGGTAAATTCGTGACAAGAGATGTTGGAACAAGCGATCATAGCGGGACGGGTCTTGGTCTTTTCATAAGCAGGGCAATAGTGACTGCACACAAGGGCGAAATTAATGCATCAAATAACAATAACGGCGGAGCCACTTTCACCGTAGTTTTGCCCATAGATCAATCAAAGCCTATTTATGATTAAAGGGTCCGCCCCTTTTGAAGCTTCTTCAGACCTTCGAGCAGGTCCCGTACTTGCTGGTGCGTCGGATTAAGGTCCTGAACCTCCTTGACCTTCACATTTAGCTTTTCCAGCTCGCTGTAAATACCCTTGTCCTCTATTAGATCGACGAACGGATCTAACTCAAATGGTTTTTGTATAAGTTCAACTACTTGCTGTAGGTTCTTTACGGAATCAGCCAGGGTTTCAAGCACATAAGCAGAAGCAAATAAGATTCTCTGTTTCGGCTCTATTGACAGGATTTCCTTAGCAACTTCCATACCATCCTTTTTGGGCATTCTGTAGTCCAGGATCACTGCGTCGAACGGCGGCTTCATCAATCTGGATTTGCGTCTAGACTCTTGACGCTCCAATTCTTTGTAAAAAGCCTCAAGACACTGCTCGCCGTCGTGTGTAATCGTGACTTCGTGGCTTCTTTCCTTTAAAGCAACTTCATATTGCATTGCTATTTGATGTTCGTCTTCGGCGATCAATATCTTCATTGTTCAAGATCTAGACTGTAGAATGTATATAGTATTGAGTCTGTCATGATTATTACATACAACTGCTTTAACTCGTACACGCTTATCGACGGTGGATTGATGAACAGAAAGTCACTCGACAAGATTGACTGCCGGCGCAAAAGAGCTTGAAGCCATGTTGGTAGAGCTTGACAGAAGGTGGTCCATGCGCCGCCTGCCTTTAATCGCAAACTGAACCATCAGTAGAATAATATAATGCGTGCCAACGAAACACACTCATGCCCGCCAAGAAATGGCTTGACAACCAAGTGTCACTAGCTCCGCTAATGAACCAGACGGTTGCAGTAATCGGTTACGGAATTCAGGGGCGCGCCCAGGCGTCCAACATGAAGGATTCAGGTCTCAAGGTCATAGTCGGCCTCAGGAAGGGAGGCAAGACGTGGAAGCAGGCAGAGGCAGAGGGCCACAAGGTCATGGAAGTTGGAGAGGCAGCAGAGGCCGCCGACATTATACACCTCCTGATCCCGGACATGGAGCAGGCTGACACTTATAAGAAAGAAATCGCCAAGCACATTACCGAAGGCAAGGCGCTTTCGTTTTCCCACGGCGCGGCGATCCACTGGAAGTGGATAGTGCCGCCAAAGAACGTGGACGTGATCATGGTCGCGCCAAAGGGGCCGGGCCAGCGCGTCCGCGAATTATATCAGGAAGGGTTCGGCACCCCGTCGCTCGTGGCAGTCTACCAGGATCATTCTGGCAAGGCGTGGGACCGCGTCCTTGCGATGGCAAAGGGGATAGGGAGCACCCGCCCAGGCGTGCTTCAGACCAATTTCAAGGAAGAGGTGGAGACCGACTGGTTCGGCGAGCAGGTGGACCTCTGCGGAGGAGCCCACGCGATGGTAATTAATGCCTTTGAGACGCTTGTCGAGGCCGGCTACCAGCCGGAGGTCGCGTACTTCGAGTGCCTGCACGAGCTAAAGCTGATAGTGGATCTCATCCAAAAGTACGGCATTACCGGCATGTACAACCGCGTGAGCGAAACCGCGAGGTACGGCGGGCTCACCCGTGGTCCGCGCGTGGTCGACAAGGAAGCCAAGAAAAAGATGAAGGAAGCGCTCAAGGAGATCCAGTCCGGCGAGTTCGCCGAGGAATGGGTAAGCAAGTACAAGAAGGAGGGCAAGAACTCGTTTGCACGCTACATGAAGGAGATCGAGAGCCATCAGGTGGAAAAGGTGGGCAGAGAGATGCGCAGGATGATGTGGCCCGACGCGCCAGAAGTCTAATCTGGTTAAGTCAGCTCAAAACCTTATATCGAAAACAGGCGTCTAATAGGCAATGAAGATCATTAACGCGATGCCCGGAATGGGCGCTGCCATGAGCCAGGCAGAAGTCGATCACTTTTTGGAAAGCAAGCTGAACCTGCAACTGGCTACCGTTGACGGAAGCGGCGACCCAAACATCCAGCCCCTCTGGTTCCATTACGATAAAGCAGCAGGCAAATTATACATCGACACCCGCAAGGATTCAAAGAAAGTCCAGAATGTCCGTGGCAACCCGACTGTGTATTTTTCAATAGATGACGAGAACTATCCCTACAAGGGCGTCAAGGGCAAGGGAACCGTGAGCATATCTGAAGATGTTGGGAGAAACTTGCCAGTGGTAGAGAAGATGAATGTAAAGTACCTTGGCACGCTGGACAACCCGCTCGCCCAGATGCTCATAGAAAACGTTAGGAACGGCACTTCAATCATGCTGGAGATCAACCCCAGGTTCTTTTCCACATGGGACTTTGGCAAGGCACAGTAGCTACTTGCGCTTTTGCATGTTCTCCGAGATGTGCTTTATTATAACTGGCAGCGGAGTGCCGGGCCCAAAGTTGCCGGTCACGCCCTGCTTTTCAAGCTCTTTCCTGTCGCTTTCCGGGATGATGCCGCCGCCCACGATGAGAATGTCGCCGGCTCCCTTGTCCTTGAGCATACGCGCGACCTTTGGAAACAATGTCAGGTGGGCGCCGTTTAGAAGGCTCATCGCCACCACGTCGACGTCTTCGTCCACCGCCATGCTTGCGACCTGTTCTGGCGTGCAGAACAGCCCCGAATAAATGACCTCCATGCCGGCGTCACGGAACGCCCTGCATATCACGAGGGCCCCCCTGTCGTGGCCGTCCAGCCCGAGCTTGCTCACGAGGACGCGAATTGGCTTTTTCTGCTGCTGTTGCTGCGCCGACATTATACTGGGAGATTGGCCGTTCCGCTTAAAATATTTATTCAATTTGGACGTGAATGGTCAAGCCCGGCGTTTACTGCCAAGCCATAAATACAAAAGCCGCCATACAGTTGCATGGCCTCGCCGTCTGAAGAAGTCGAGGAGCTTAGGGAAAAGACCGTGAGGGAGCAGGTTGACCTTTACAGGCAATTAAAAGAGCAGCTGACCCGCGACGCCGAAAAGTACCGCAGGGAGGGCAGGGACAGGCTTGCAGGCATCATATCCGAATCGCTAGGCAAGTAGCCAAGAATTCGTTAATATTGCACGTGATACAACCCCGTGGAATGCTCCCAATAGTGAAGGACCTGCTTGCGGGAGAGCGGCGCGCCCTTGCAAGGGCCATTTCAATTGTTGACAACGACGAGCCCGAGTCCCGCGAAATAATAAGGCAGATTTTCAGCAAGACCGGCAAGGCAAGGACCGTGGGGTTCACCGGGCCGGGCGGGGCGGGCAAGAGCTCGCTTGTCGGCAAAATGATACCCGAGTGCCAGGCGCTTGGCTACAAGGTTGCAGTCCTTGCGGTCGACCCGACGAGCCCGATAACAGGGGGCGCGATACTGGGCGACAGGGTCAGGATGCAGGGCAACCTTGATGACGAAAAGGTGTTCATGAGGAGCATGGCGTCGAGGGGCGCGGTGGGAGGAGTGTCAAAGTCGCTGCGGAACGCAATCAGGATTCTGGACGCGGCAGGCTACAGCCTCGTGCTGGTCGAAAGCGTCGGCGCGGGGCAGCTCGAAGTGGAGATATCAAGGGCGGTCGACGTGACGGCGGTCGTGTTTACGCCGCACACGGGCGACAACGTGCAGGCGGTAAAGGCAGGGCTGACGGAAATTGGCGACATGTACGTCGTCAACAAGTCCGACCTCGAAGGCGCGGCTGCGCTGTACAACACCATAGTGGATCTGATAGGTGACACGGATCGCAAGCCTGTAGTGCTCAAGGCGTCTGCCAAGACCGGCAGGGGCGTCCGCGAACTAGCCAAGGGTATTGATAAATTACTAAAGGAAAAAAGCATTAATTATAAAGAACGCGAGAGAAAGATGCTGGAGGACGAGTTGAGGGACATGGTTTTAAATATGCTCGAGAAAAAGGCTTCGTCAATGCTTGCAGGCAACAGGAAATATTCAGAATTTGTTGAAAAGCTGGCAAAGAAAGAGATCGACCCGTACGCGGCAGCAGAAGAGCTGGCCGCCGGCTTTTTCCGGTGATCATTATGGCAAAACCAGCCAAGAATTTCAAGACTGATTCAAACATCCCGGTAAAGCGCGCCTACAGAAAGAAGGACCTTGCAAAATACGACGGCCGGCACGACGAAGAGCCAGGCAAGTACCCGTTTACGCGGGGATTGTATCCCAACATGTACCGCGAGCGGGTCTGGACTATGCGCCAGTACAGCGGCTTTGGCAGCGCGGAAGAGACCAACAAGCGCTTCAAGTTCCTCCTCGACCACGGCCAGACCGGGCTATCACTGGCGTTTGATCTGCCGACCCAGACTGGCAGGGACTCTGACGACCCGCAGTCTGACGGCGAAGTCGGCAGGACAGGTGTCGCAATCAGCTCGATAAAGGACATGATGACCTGCTTTGAAGGAATCCCGCTTGACAAGGTCAGCACGTCGATGACCATCAATTCCACTGCTTCGACTTTATTGTCGCTCTACATCACAGTCGCAGAGTCGCAGGGAGTGTCGCCGGACCAGTTGCGCGGCACGACCCAGAACGACATCCTGAAGGAATACATTGCCCGGAACACCTACATCTACCCACCCAAGCCGTCGATGCGCCTGATAGGCGACATGATCGAATACTGCTCGAAAAAAGTACCGCAGTGGTACCCGATCAGCATCTCCGGCTACCACATGAGGGAGGCAGGATGCAACGCCGTGCAGGAGTTGGCGTTCACGTTTGCAAACGCGATTGAATACATCGAGACCTGCACCGCGAGGGGCATGAAGGTTGACGACTTTGCGCCCCGGCTTTCGTTCTTTTTCTGCTGCACGATGGAGTTCTTTGAGGAAATTGCCAAGTTCAGGGCGGCAAGGCGCATCTATGCTAAGATAATGAAAGAACGCTTCCACGCAAAGGACGCAAAGTCGATGCACCTGCGCTTCCACGTGCAGACGTCCGGCGAGTCGCTGACTGCGCAGCAGGTCGACAACAACATCGTCAGGGTCGCGACGGAAGCGCTGGCCGCCGTGCTCGGCGGCTGCCAGTCGCTGCACACCAACTCCAGGGACGAGGCGCTCGCGCTCCCCACCGAGGAGTCGGTCAAGGTGGCGCTCCGCACCCAGCAGATAATATCAAGCGAAACCGGAGTGGTAAAGACGGTCGACCCGATGGCCGGCTCGCACTATGTCGAGTACTTGACCAGCAGGATAGAGGACGAGGTGAGCAAGTACCTCAAAAAGATAGACAGGATGGGCGGCGCTCTGGTCGCGGTGGAAAAGGGATTCTTCCAGGAAGAGATCAGGAACAATGCCTACCAGCTAAAGAAGGAGATAGACGAAAACAGGCGCGTAATAGTCGGCGTCAACAAGTACCAGGACGCGCACGATGTAGAGCCAAAGCTCAACAGGATAGACCAGGAGATAGAGAACAGGCAAGTCGCTAGGCTCAAAGAATTAAAAAGCACCCGCGACAGGGCAAAGGCCGATCATGCGCTGTCGCAGCTGCAGAGGGCCACCGAAAAGGAGGAGAACCTGATGCCGCACATCATCGACGCGGTCAAGAGCTACAGCACGCTTGGCGAAATAAGCGGCACGCTTCGCGCGGTCTTTGGCAGGTACGAGCCCAAAATATCGTTCTAGGATATGTTAAATAAACCAAAACGAGCAAAATATGATGTAAAATGCGGGTTGACCACATCGCCATAGCCGTGAAGAACGTCGAAGAGGCACTGAAGAACTACCAGAAGATACTGAATGTCGATCATCTGGAGATTGAAGAAGTGCCAACCGAAAAGGTCAGGGTCGCGATGCTCATGCTCGAAGACACCAGGATCGAGCTCATGGAGCCGACGTCACCGGACAGCCCGATATCAAAGTTCTTGGAAGAGCGCGGCGAAGGCATCCACCACATCGCAATCACCGCCGACGACATTGAAAAGGACGTCGCAAGGGCGTCTGCCAACGGCATGAAGATGCTGGGCGGCCTGCGCAGCGGCTCGTACGGCCGCAGGATCACGTTCATACACCCCAAGTCGCTCCACGGCGTGCTGACAGAGTTTTGCGAAGCGCCGCCAGAGAACGGCAAAGAAGAATAAGCACTGTCCTGTTTTCTCCTGTATTGCACTGCGAACAGCTCGTCAGGCTGCTGACGGAAAGCGTGGAGCGGAACCGCGCGGACGCGCTGCTGCTCTCTGGCGGGTTGGACAGCAGCATCCTGGCAAGCATACTGCGCCCGGAATATTCCGTGGCTGCCGGCTTTGGCGCAGGCGCGCCGGACCTCGTCCACGCAAAGCAGGTCGCAGGCAGGTACAGCATGCGCCACGTCGAAGTCGTTTTCGACCAGAACAGGATGGCAGAGCTGATCGAGCAGGCGATACAGATATTCAAGACGTTTGACCCGATAGAGATCAGGAATTCTGTAGTTGCGCTTGCAGGGATCGAGCAGGCGAAAAGCGACGGCCATTCGACAATAATGACAGGCGACGGCGGCGACGAGCTGTTCGCCGGCTACAACTACCTTGCCCGATATTACTCTGATCCGCAGAGACTCGACTCTGAATTGCGCCGGCTCTGGCAGGTCATGCACTTTTCGTCGAGAAAACTGGGCGAGCACGTCGGTGTAAAAGTAAAGACGCCCTTCCTTGACGAAGAGTTTGCGTCGTTTGCAAAGTCAATAGGCGTAAACGACAAGGTGGGCGAGCATAGAGGCAGCAAGTGGGGCAAGTTCGTCCTGAGAAAGTGCTTTGAGGTGACGCTTGGCGACCTTGCGTGGAGGCCCAAGCTGGCGCAGGAGCAGGGTGCGGCCACAGACAAGTACCAGCACCACATCGAAGAAATGATCGACGACCTGACGTTTGCGAACAAGGCGAGGATAGCGAATGAGCTGGACGGCGTCGCGATAAGGAGCAAGGAGCACCTGCACTATTACGCGATCTTCAGGAGCTATTTTCCGCCGCCAAAAGAGGAGGATTGCAAGTCGCGCTGCCCGCAATGCCATGGGTGCATGCCGCCTGACGGCAGGTTTTGCCGGACGTGCGGCGCGTTTCCGGTTGCGCCGTTATTTTGAATACTTGCCCGGCTTTTTCACAAAGATCCTCTTGCAGCCTTCGCAGCAAAAGTAATAGGTCTTGCCGCGGTGATCGTGG
Organism: uncultured Nitrososphaera sp.; assembly: GCA_964476255.1. GTDB lineage: Archaea > Thermoproteota > Nitrososphaeria > Nitrososphaerales > Nitrososphaeraceae > Nitrososphaera. The sequence goes on along the minus strand of CAYYYR010000006.1, from coordinate 84,210 downwards.
CTCACGGCAAGTTCCTGATCCATTTCAATTCCGCAGACGGGATCGACGGGCACACCTTCCAACATCTGGTGTGCGTATTTATTTTTTTGCCAGTGGCGGATTCTATATAGATTCAAGGTCCTGTAAGGAAAAACTGACTGGCCAGTCAGTTATCCTTATTAGACGGATGCCAATTTCTATATGACGCGTGGCTAGCAAGAATGCAAACGGAAGCGGAAATTCTATAGTTCTCAAGGTTGAAAACATTGTCAAGGTGTTCGAGTCCGCTGCAGGCAGGGTTGCGGCACTTCGCGGCGTGAACCTTTCGATAAAGAAGGGTGAGTTTATCGCGATCGTCGGCCCCTCCGGCAGCGGCAAGTCGACATTGCTCAATATGATAGGCGCGCTCGACCGGCCCACGTCTGGAAGAGTATTCATAAACGGCGTCGACGTATTTTCGCTGAGCGATTCCGAGCTTGCCACCATGAGGAACCACCTTATCGGATTTATCTTCCAGTCGTACAACCTGATAAACAGGACGACTGTCCTGAAGAACGTCCAGCTCCCAGCAATCCTATCAGGCATGGAAGGTAGCAAAAGGGAGCAGCGCGCGATGAAAATTCTCAACGTCCTAGGCATCAGCGACAAGGCGCGCTTCAAGCCCTCCAGCCTGAGCGGAGGGCAGCAGCAGAGGGTCGCCATAGCGCGGGCGCTCATGAACGACCCGGCGATGATCCTTGCAGACGAGCCCACCGGCAACCTCGACACAAAGACAGGACAGGAGGTATTTGACCTGCTCAAGATGCTCTCAAACAAGTTCAGGCGCACCGTAGTGATGGTGACGCACAACCCCGAGCTCGCAGAGGCCACCGACAGGGCGATATTCATAAGGGACGGCAGGGTCGAAAAGGAGGTTGTATACAACTAATGCGCACGATAATAATTTTCGCGCTGCTTGCAGCGGCAATGCTTTTGATACCTGCGGGCGTTTACGCCCAAGAGCGCGGCCCAACCAGAGAAGAGATCATAGAGTCCAGGTATAGCGGTCCGGTGTATCTCGATTCATTCTGGACATCAGGCTCTGTTGGCAACCAGAGCGGTGCAGAGGTAGACGTCGGCCCCGGCGACGGCGCTTCCACCCTTGCAGTAGTCCTGATAAACAGGGGCCCGTCAGACATTGCAGGGATCACCGGCCGGCTGTCGCTCCCGGAGAACTTTCAGGCAACAGGCAAGGCTGCTGGAGCCCCCGCGGTAGCCACCTTCAACCAGGTTGCAGAAGTGGGGAACCCGTTTACCCTCTTTTTTGACGTGGACGTGCTCGACGCTGCGAATATCGGGGAATATACCGCGCGGCTTTCTGTAGATTATTCGAGGGTCTTCGAAACTGGGACGCCGAGAAATTCAGAGATGGATGTCCCGTTCAGGGTGACAGGCGACGCTATCCTGACTTTGAGCAGGACGGCCGGCGATGAAAACCAGAGCAGCACCCAGATTTCTGCCGGCAAGATTGAAGACTATTCGTTCAGCGTGGCAAACAGCGGAACGGCTCCCATAACGAGTGTCGTCGTAACCATGGAATCCGCTTCAGAGTCTCTGGAGATCCTCGGGGATTCAAAATGGGACATCCAGAGAATCGAGGAAGACTCGCAGGTCGATCTGGCTACAAAAGTCTTTGCGGCAAACGCGCTGATCGGAAGCCCGGCTTCGTTTGACGTGACGGTGGAATATTCATCGAACGGGCAGCCAAGCACTGAAAGGTTCACGCTTGGAACCTACGTCGCGGGAGAGATCAGCATAACGGCCTATGAAATCGGGGTCAACTACATCGGCGGCACCCCCAACATCGTCGGCAACCTGCTGAACGAAGGCAACACTGTCGCGCTTTTTACCACCGTCGAGCTCGTCGGCGCTGAAAACCTGGTGTCGAGCCTGCCTCCGTCGCAGTACCTCGGCGATCTCGAACAGAACTCGCCCCTGCCGTTCAGCATACCGGTAAACATTGACAGCAACAGCGGCGCAGGCACGTATCCGGTGTCGCTGCAGGTGACGTACAAGGACAACCTCAGGGAGCTCCACACGCTTGACATTGATTCAGAAGTCGAGTTTGTGCCAGAGCAGCCGGCTGACGAGCCCGGGCAGGACGGCAGCATGATGACCCTGCCGCTTGGCATCGGCGCGGCGGCCGCGGTGGCGATAGGCGCGGGCGTGGCCCTAAGGAGGAGGAAAAAGACTTCCCTGAAGCGCACGATCCAGGCAGGCAAGCAGGACGACGACATCGAATCTGTCCTTGACAGCCACAACAAGAAAGACGATCGCAAATGAACATCTTTCAGGTTTTTTCGCTATCATTTGACGCGCTGAAGGAAAGGAAAACCCGGTCGGCATTGACTGTGCTCATGGTAGTCGTCGGAAGCGCCCTGATGACTGCGCTCAACGGCCTTGGCGCCGGCTTTGGGGCGTTCATTGACGACCAGTTCAGCCAGCTTGCTCCAAACATTATTTTCGTGACGAGTGCTCAGGCGGAAAACGCCGGCCCCCTCGGCGGAGGCCCGCCGCCGGCACCAAAGATCACGCTCAATGAGGCGGTGGTGAGCAGGATCAGTTCCCTTCCATTCGTGGACGAGGTAATACCGTCGTACCAGGCTCAGATCACGCTAGAGTCGAGGGGTAGGTCCGAAGATACGACCGTGTTTTCAATAGACCCGCAAAAGCTCTTTGTCATCGCGCCGACGCTAGAGTTCGTCGAAGGCTCGACCATCCGGCAGAACGACCCGTCGGCGATAATCCTTTCAGACAGCGTGGCAAATCCGCCCGGCGAGTCCTCGCCCTTTGCGGTGGTCGGCCAGACCCTCAGGGTGACGTACTCGTTCGTCAACGCCGACACGGGCAAGCAGGAAGAAAATTCAAAGAGCTTTGTGGTCAGCGGCATAATGGAGCCCACCGGCAACCCGACCATCGACAACGCGGTGGTGTTCAACAGGATTTCTGGAAACACGCTGCTGGAGAAAGCCAATAAGTATGACACGCTGCTGGTCGCTGCCGAGTCTGGCGAATATGTCGGAATCGTAGAAGAGGAGATACGGAGCCTCTACGGGAACGACATCGGAATCACCACCGCGACTGCAATTCTGGAGACCATCCAGGAATTCACGGCGGGCTTTACGTCGTTTATCCTGAGCATCGCGCTTGTCGCCCTGCTAGTCGGCGGCGTCGGCATCATCACCACCCTCTACACGTCGGTGATGGAGAGGATCAGGGAGATCGGCACGATGAAGGCGATAGGCGCCCAGAAGGGCTTTATCCTTGCGCTCTTCCTCTCAGAAGCCCTGATAATAGGCGTGTTCGGCGCGACACTCGGCATGGGACTTGGCATAGCAGGCGGCTTTGTACTTGTCGCCGGCTTTGCGGGGCAGGACCCCGGTTCTTCAGGGCTGACGCCGGTCTTCCTGCCGACGGACTTGGCAAGTGTATGGGGGCTTTCGGTCGGGCTTTCAATATTGGCAGGCAGCTACCCCGCGTGGAAGGCGTCAAGGCTGCCGCCGATAGTGGCGCTGAGAAGAGAATAAAAAGAAAGGGGCCGTCGCCCTATACGTACTTGCTCAGGAACGCTAAAGTTTTTTCCCACGCGTCGGCAGTTTCTTCTGGCGCATAGTTGTCTCCTGAGGGGTTTGCAAAGGCGTGCCCGACTCCTTCGTAGATGTAGATCTCGTTTATGACGCCGTTGGCATCAAGCGCGGCGTCAAACTGGTTGACCGTGTCTACAGGGATTGACTGGTCTGCGGCGCCGAATACGCCCAACACCGGCCAGGTAATTTCTGCCAGATCTGTCTGGTTTGTAATCAGATTGCCATAGTAAATGACTGTTGCAGCCAGCGGCTGTTCAGTATTGAGTGCAAGCTGCAGCGACTGGCCGCCGCCAAAGCACCAGCCCAATGAAGCTATTCTTGAGCTGTTTACGTTTTGCAGCGATGAAACATGTTCCACCGCCGCGTTCAGGTTGCCGATTGCTTCGTCAGGGTTGTTCCTTACAGAGCCGGCTAGCTGGCCGGCGCGGGTGGACTCTGTAGCCACTTCGCCGTTATAGAGATCGACAGCTAGAACGGCATATCCTTCGTTGGCGAGTCTGTCTGCCGCGTCCTTGATGTGCTGGTTGAGCCCCCACCACTCGTGGATCATGATAACCGCGGGCATGTTGGCTCCATCCTCCGAGTGCACAAGATATCCTGTCGCGTTGCCGTAATAATTGACAGTGCTGCTCTCCAGCGCGGTGCCAGTCACGTTGGCCGGCCTGTCATTCATCGCCATGCCTTCGCGTATGTCTGCCATCGCCGTCCTTGACGACTCGGTGAGCGTGCCATAAACCGGGTTTGTGCCAAAGTGCGAGTCTATCCTGTCCGGCCCGATCCACATTGCAATCGCTGCGTTGTTTAGTATCTTGATCGTAAGGGAGACGCCGGACACCGGGCCGTCCCTCATTGTGACAGTAGCCGTCCCCTCGAACACGTGGGTGGCGTTGCCTTCCATCGAAGCGCTGGCCAGTGTGAAATTGGTTATTGCGTGACCATGCGCCGCGGTGCCGTCCACCCCTACCATCGAGATCCGGGACACCAGGTTAGCCGATGGCATGTCTGAATCAGACGTGCCCGGCCTTAGGCGCAGGACCCAGAACCCCGACTCGATCCACTCGGGGTTCCCTTCGCCGTCAAGCTGGACGTTGGCTATTGAGCCCTTCAGGATAGTGGGGCCTGCAACGTGCAGGGCAGACATTGACACTTGCGGCAACGGCGTAGCTGAGCTGCTTCCAGTCATTGAAACAAGGGCTGCAGAAACTAGTGCTGCGGCAAGCAATACTGCATGGATATTTCCAAACTTCATCGGAGTTAATTCGACTGTTGATCATTAAAAATCTTGCAGTGACTGGGTATGGTAGAAAGTACTGTAATTTTGTTAGAAAATAAAAGTAAAAAGTGGGCGTCTGGTTTTTCTAGACGCGTGTGAGTCGAAACCCCGTCTACGGGATAGACCTGCTGTACAGCTTGCCTTCGAGTGCTAGCTTGTACATCTCGGCCACATACGGATTCTTCGCAGGTGTTTCTGCACCCAGCTCCACCAGCCTGGCGTATACTCTGACCACGTATGCCAGAGCGCCCATGAATGCCACGACGACACCCATGTTGAACATCCAATGGTTAGGAACTGCAAAGATTTCTTCGACGAACCAGAAGTGCCACATCTCGTTGACACCGATTGTAAACATCGTGGCCAAGTAGCCAATGATGGTTATCTTTAGACCGGTGTTCATCGAGTTGCCTGGACCCCTGAGGATTGGTACCCTTCTGTCATACATTGCGACAAAGCCCCAACCCAGTGGGAGCGCTACGAAGTGGCTGTATAGCCACCAGTGAGCCGGCGTAAAGGCACTGTCTCTGATTGCCGTCTGGTGCAGTGAGCCGTCGACAAAGTTGTCGACTTCTACTGAAGCTGCGATTGAACCCAGCATGATGACCATGATGTAGATCTTTTTCAGTCTCTGAATTTCGACTTCCTTTGGTATCAGTGCTGGCATTTGCGCCATGAGTTACCTAGGATGGCATCCAGTATATTAAGATGTAGTTCAGACTTGTGCAAGAAAAAATGTAAAATCTATATGAAATTGCCATTCATTAACAGAATCATCCTGCTATACTGGCGCAGGATTATTAGAATAATCACAACTATAAGATAGGCAATAATGATAATCATAGATGATAATCATATGCCTACCGCTGAATAATAGAGGCAGCTCAGTCAAATGCCTTCTCTTCACAACGTCAGGATTAACTCTGAATCTTCACTGCTGCCGCCTACAGTAGGCGCTTCTCATTAATTAATTCTTTTAAGCAAGCTGAATAGCGGGTATAAAAGAATTAACTGGTTCTGGACTGGCAACAGTGGCAACGCGCGCACGCGCCTATCCCTGCTCAAGGAAGGGCTTGTAGCGCTCGACAAGCTCTGCGAGCGGGAAGCGCTTTTTGCCGACTATCTTGATGTCGACGCGCGGCTTTTTCCCTTTTTCAATCTGGATGATGTTGTAGCAGTTTTCAAAGAACCCGCGGAACCTTGTCGTCGATGCCGTGCCGGCGTATGCGATTTCAAGCCTGCCAAGGTTCCAGACCCAGGGCCGGTGCTTGTGGCCGCACAATACGAGGTCGACTCCGGAATGCAGGCAAGTGCGCAGTGTGTCGCCCGCGTCGAGGATGATTATCTTGTCGGTGCCTGTGTCAGGGATGCCTATCAGGTGGTGGTGCATCGCGATTATCTTGGGTTTTGTCTCCGGGAACCTGCTCAGAGTCTTTTCCATCCACTGGTTCTGCCGGTAGCCCACCTCGCCCTCGTCCCTGTCCGGCCGTGCCGTGCCGAGCGTGACGACAAAGGCTTCGTCAAACTCGTAGATCTGCTTTGATGGGAAGAACTTTTTGAACAGCAAATATCCGGTGTGCCGGTAGTCGTGGTTGCCGGCGACGACGATGATATTCGGGCAGGCAAAACGCTTGAGCTCGCTCCTTGCCTTTTCAAACTGGAAAAGCAGGCCGTCGTCTGTCAGGTCGCCAGTGACTATTATGGCATCGGGCTTGAGCCTGTTGACTTCGTCGACGACGGCGTCAAAAACGCTCTGGACAAAATGGCTGCCGATGTGGATGTCTGATAGCTGGACTATTTGCAAGCCGGGGTACATCGGCACATGGCATTATTTAACAATGTGTGCGCAAAGCAATATTAACGCCATGACCCGCCCTTACAGCAACCGGTTTGCCAAATCGCAAGAGAAAGGAGGAGAAGCCGAAAAGGAAGCTGGGCAAGAAGGAAATGCTGATAGTCCCGATCGCCATGGGCGGCGCCACCCTTGTCGCGCTGGTCATCATCCCGCTCTTTGCGCCGCCGCCCGATCCTACTGGGGTATGCCTCAAGGCGCACAACATTGAAAGTTTCCAGCTTCACCCCATGGTCCAGGTAGTAGTCGACGGCAGGCATATGCTGCTGCCAGCCGACGTCGGCAAGGAGCCCAAGAACGGCCAGGACTGCCTGCGCCCGATTCACACCGACGAAGAGGGCAACGTCGTCCACATTGAATACATCAGGCCGATCAGGTTCACGCTGGGCGACTTTATGCGGATCTACAACAACACCAACATGATAAGCGTCGTCGACAACTCGACGGGCACAAATGTCGAACAGGCGCTGAATCTTACCGGCTACAACATCGAGTACTCGTACTTTTCTGAAGCTGGCGAGTTCACCAAGGTGGCCAGCGCCTTTGACGCGCCGCCGTTTCCTGCCAACAACCAGATGGTAGCTCGCATAGAGCTCGTGTCGAAGCAATAGAATAAATAGCGAAAAAAACGCCGCCTCTCTGATTTGGCCAGCAAGACTGCAGCGGTAATCAGGGGCGACGGCACCGGGCCCGAGCTCGTCAACGCAATGACAAAGGTTTTGAAAGCTTGCAATTCCAAGGTTGAACTAGTTCCATGCGACGCAGGATCAGAGTGGTGGGAAAAGAATGGCGGCAGCTCGTACATCTCGCCAGAGGTGTGGAAGCTGCTCAAAGAGTCTGACGCCTGCTTTAAGGGGCCGACTACCACCGTGCCGGTGCCAGGCGCGCCGCGCAGCGTCGCGGTGAGCATCCGGCAAAAGTTCGAACTGGGCGCCAACATCAGGCCGATTAAGACGTACAAGAACGCCGAAAAACAGCTGGACTTTGTGTGCGTGCGCGAAGCCACCGAGGGGCTGTACGCGGGAATCGAGTTTCGGACGAGCGACGACTCGGCCATAGCGATACGCAAGACGACTCGAAAGGGCTGCGACCGCGTTTCCAAGGCAGGATTTGAAGTCGCGAAAAAGAGGGGCTTTAACAAGGTGTACGCGATCACAAAGCGCAATATACTCAAAGAGACCGACGGCATATTCTGGGGCGCGGTGGAAAACGCGCAAAAGCAGTTCAAGGGCATACAGGTGGAAGAATACTACATCGACAACATGACCCAGCAGCTGGTAAAGAACCCGGAGAGGTTCAACAAGAGCGTGCTGCTGAGCACCAACCTCTTCATGGATATTGTGTCAGAGTGCGCCTCCGGCCACGTGGGCTCGATAGGCAACGTGTATTCCGGCAACTATGGCGAAAAGTACGCGATGTTTGAGCCGGCCCACGGCAGCGCGCCAAAGTACGCTGGCCAGAACAAAGTCAACCCGGTCGCCACGGTGCTGTCGGGAGCGTGGATGGTGGAATACCTTGGAGAAAAGCCGATCTCGGACGCGATATTCAAGGCCACCGAAGACGTGATCAACGAAAACAGGTACGTGACGTACGACCTAGGCGGCAACGCGACCCTGTCGCAGATGGCAGACCAGATTGCGTCGCGGTCCGGCAAGCTCTTGAAAAAGTGATCACGCCAGCTCGACTACAGAGAGCGTCTCGTAGAACACCCTTTTTTCCCTTACCACTTTTTTGCTCATTTTTTTCTCACCCACCAATTGATCAAGCGCGGAAGAGTCTGCAAGAGATGAGACTACAAGCAGCATCCTGCCGCCGCGGGCGAGCAGCGGCAGCGCAGATCGTACAAAGTGTATTGTCGCTTCTATTCCGGCCGGGCCGCCGTGCACGGCCGTGTCCCTGACCCTGTCGTCGGGCAGGTAGGGAGGGTTGCTCACTATCAGGTCGAACCTGCCGGCAAACGCAGACGCCGCGTCGCAGCAGGCAAGCATTGCCACCGACCTGCCCCGGCTGTGCTGGAGCGCCCGGAGGTCAATGTCAGAGCCGGCCACGTTTGAAAAGTTTTTTTCAAGCAGGTTGAGCAGGACGCCGGAGCCGACCCCTATTTCCAGGGCCCACCTGCCGCGGTACTGCTTTATGCAGTCAGCCAATAGGAAAGTGTCGTCAGACGGGACGTACATTACATCAACTCTGCCATCCTGATCAGATCGTCTGCTGCAAGCTGGTCTATGCGTTTGTCGCCAAAGTCGGCCTTGACCCCAATTTTGGCAGCCACGGTTGACGCTTTCTTGTTCCTCTTTGAGAAGAGGAGGTTGAGGCTCTTTACCGTCTCTTTTGCGACAGTGTTGACCGGGGTTATTTTTATGACCGCGGACTCTACCTTTGGCTGCGGCTCAAACGACCCTCCTCCAACACTGAATAGTTTTTCGATAGCAAAGCAGTGGGCGGCCAGCGCGGATATCGCGCGGTAGTTCTTGCTGCACGGTTTTGCGGCGAGTTTGTCTGCAAACTCTTCCTGCACCATCACTATCGCCCTGCCGAATTTCTGTGCAGCCAGCCATTCAAAGGCGTCCCTGCTGCGCGAATAGGGGAGGTTTGAAGCAAGGACGTCAAAGTGCAGGTTTTCGGTTTTGAACAGATCCGCGTTTACAAGCTCCAAGTTCTGGAACTGCAGTCGCGCCTGTGCAAGCTGTATCAGCTTGCGATCGACTTCGTACGAAACCACGCTCTTTGCAACCTTGCACAGCTCTGCCGTAAGGATTCCCTGCCCGGTGCCTGCCTCAAGCACTGTCTCGCTCTTTCCGATTTTGGCAGCGTCGACAATCTTGGCAAGTACCCGCCGGTCTACAAGCATGTGCTGGCCGAGTGATCGGGTAGTGCTGGGCAATTACTTTCGTACGAAAAGGTTCATTCTGGCCTGCCCCATTATTTCTTCAATGATCCTCTTGGTCACGAGCTTGGAGGGCTCCCTCAGCCCCACCCTGCTCTGGAGGTCTGCAAAGTTCTCGAACTTTTTCTTGTCCCTTTCCTTGATTATCGTCATCATGTAGGTCTTGCCGATGCCGGGGATGAGCTCCAGCGCGTGAATCCTCGGGGTTATCGGCTGCGACATGTTGATGTATTCCACAAAGCGCTTTTCATTGGCGACCACGATCTTTTCCACGATGATTGGAAGTTCGTTCTTGGAGGTCTGCGAAACGTCGTTGTACTCCAGCCTGCCAAGCACGCTTGCGACCTTGTCGCGCCCCTCGCGCCCGATGTAGAGCCGCTCGCCGATTTCGACATTGACATTCTGGACCCCCAGCAGCTCCAGGAGCGTCAGCCGCTCTTCGCCTATCGCCTGGATGATTACGCCCTCCCTGCCCCTGACCGTTATCGACTTGCCCCTTGGTGTAAAGTCGAGGACGTAGGCGTACTCTTCGTATTTCCTGGGTTGGCCGTGCTCGCCGTGGCCATAGTGCCCCGGCGCAGCGTCCGGTATAGTGGGTGGTTGTCCAGACAATGTTCAATCCCTATAATGCGAGAGTGGGTATTTAACTTTGGGTGCCTTCCTTCAGGATATTCAGCATCTTTTCCAAGGTGTCGGTGAGAATGAGTTTCTTCCACCCAAAGGTAAAGGCTCTTAGCTCCTCAAGCGACACGGGCATGATATTGACCACTTCGACCGCCTCTTCCTCCGTCAGGTCGCACTGGTCAACCAGCTGCCGCACCATCTTCTGGGCCTTCTTCGATTCGGCCTTGGCGAACTTGGTCACATAGTCGGATGTCCACCTCTGGATCTGGTCCATGTCGTCGGGCTTGACCGATTCTAGGATCTCTTTTACGTGCGGGAGCGTGACGATCTCTTTCTTGATTATTTCAGTCATTTGCTGTTGGCACCTGCTGCGGACATTTGTGCAGTACCTGCCAGCGGCTTGATGTGGTTGAACCGGGTCTGCAGGATCTTTTTCTTGTCGCCAAACACCACCGCGACTCGCAGGGTGCGCCTTCCGACCAGCTCCACCTCGCCTATCCTGCCGTGGAACCTCCTGTGTGGCATGGTGTCGTGCTCCCTCGGGTCGATGTCGACAACGACCTTGTCTCCAACCTTGTAATCGTGAAGCAGATATGATATGCCCCTGACAACATTGTCCTTTGTCAGGATAGAGCGGGCCTTCCTCCTAGTGCCGTGTGAACGCATAGCAAGCCAGAGCCACCAGCCTTAATTTAATATTATCTACCTTCGCCGACATCTGAAATGCCGCTCTCTGACAGGGTGAACAGGATCTCCCTCTCCGCGTGGTAGGGGCTGTCGACCATCCTTGCTATCCTGTTCTTGCCCGAGCGCTTGAGGTGTATTCTGTACGTGCTGGTGTGCGCGACAACGTTGCCGCCGGTAGGCCGGACCGTGTCGCCGAAATAAGCGTCAGGCGACGCCTGTATCTGGTTTGTCAGCACCACCGCCACTTCGTAGGTTTCCGCTATCCTTACCAGGATGTGCATGAACTTGTTCAGGCGCTGCTGCCGCTCCGACAGCGTCGCGCGGCCGATGAATTCCGCGCGGTAGTGGGCTACTGCCGAGTCGACTACTATCAGCCTGGCATTGTTGTCTTCAATCACAGAGCCTGCCTCTTCAATGATGAGCTCCTGGTGCGCGCTGTTGTACGCTTTTGCTACAATGACGTTTTCAAGGGATTTTCGCGGGTCAAAGCCCCGCGCTTCGGCAATCGAAACTATCCTCTCCGGCCGGAAGGTGTTCTCGGTGTCGATGTACAGGGCCTTTGCTGCAAGGCCGCCTGCCAGTGCGTCCTGCTGCACGATCACGCAAAGCGTGTGGCATAGCTGGGTCTTGCCCGTCCCGAATTCGCCATAGACCTCCGTCACCGCCTTTGTCTCCAGCCCGCCGCCAAGCAGGTCGTCAAAGCTTTTGGAGCCCGTCGATATGCGATCCCTGCGCTTGCTGTAAAGACTGATCGCCGTGACAAAGCTTTTGTCGATTATCCCGAGGTCCTGCAGTGTCACCCGTGCCTTGTTGCATATCTCGACCGACTCGTCCATCTCCATCCCGGTGGCCTCGGCCACGTCGACCGGTCCCCTCACCAGAAGGTCGCGGATCGACCGAAAACCGGCCTCCCTGAGGCGTTTTTCCGTGGCCGGCCCTATCTCCTCAATGCGAGAAAGCGCGAGCCGTCCCGGAGCGTCCTCTGAAGCAGCCAAGTGCTACTACCTTTGCGGGTGCCACTAATTAGCATTGACGAAACGACGAAATTCGGCACGAGCGCCGCCGGAGCAAAATATATATCTTTGTTCTTTCTGGTCTACCTAAGATATAGGGATATGATGGAAAGCAAGACGTTAGTCGTGACGGCTCTTGCGACTGTCATGGTGCTGTCATCATTCGTGTACTTCTTTCCAAGCGCAGAGGGGCACGGTGTACAGGCACAGCTTCAGAGCAGATTCGTAAGGATTGATAATGAACAATTTTCTGACCAGACGCTGAACACAGGCGAGCAGCTAACAGTAACCGGCGAGCTGAGAAGCTTGGTCAACAGGCCGCTCAGAGCGTGGCTGTCTCTATTCAGCGAGTCAGCGAATGCAGGCAACAGATGGGAGTTCTTGACGAGAGACCCGCCAGGCAACATATTCGACATTCCGCCAGGCGGAACAGTCCAATATGCGATCACGGTAAGGGCACTCGAACCAGCAACATACCACGTACACACACAGCTTAACATAGAGAACGTAGGTCCAGGTCTAGGCAGGGGTCAGACAGTGAACGTAAGCGGTGAACCCATACTGAAGGAAATCCCGTACGGCAACATTGTCTACCAGTGTGTAATCATTGGCGCAGGCCTTGGCGTGACTTTCTTAACAAGACCGTGGCAAGTAATCTAGGCCACGGTACTCTTTCCTTTTAATTTTTAATTTCCCACACAAGCCAGCGTATGCTGTCAGAAAAACAATTACTGCTCGGCGGGCTGCTTTACGAGCTCGTACTTGGACGTATATCCGCGTGGGTTTATCATCATCCCCTTGTAGTTGTAGGTTGACGAGTTGCCCACGATTACCGTCGTTATCATGCCGAGCATGTCCTGGTGATCCAGCATCCTGTCAAGAGTCGTCATGACCACCTGCTGGCTCTCGCGGTACGCGCCCTTTACTATTGCCACGGGCGTGCCAAGGTTGCGGTGCTTCAGGAATATCTCCCTCGTGTCGCGCAGCTGGTGTATGCGCTTTTTGCTTGCGGGGTTGTAGATGACTGTGACATAGTCGCCCATGGCTGCAGCTTCTACCCTCTTTACTATAATGTCCCACGGCACCAAGAGGTCGCTCATGCTGACTACTGCAAAGTCAGTCATCAGGGGCGAGCCGACCAGGGCGGCGCATGAATTAAGCGATGACACGCCGGGTACGCATTCGACGTAAATGCCCTTTTCCCTGTCCCAGCCCTTTTCCGCCAGAATTTCATAGATGAGCCCGATCATGCCATAAATGCCCGGGTCGCCTGACGACACGAGCGACACCACCTTGCCCTTTTCTGCAAGGTCGATTGCCTGGTTGGCGCGGTCAACTTCCTGCGTCATGGCGTAGCGGTGGACCTCCTTGCCCGCTATCAGGTCTTCTACGAGGGTGACGTACGTGTCATAGCCGATGATGACCCGGCTTTCGTCGATTACCTGCTTTGCCCGGTACGTCATGTGATCGTGGTTGCCCGGTCCTACTCCGACTACGTACAGCTTGCCCTTGACGCTCATGTTTGCAAAAGTTGGGATTGGGTAGATGTAATTTATCCTTTTCCAGCGGCTTTTGCCAGCTCGAACTCACCGTGCAGCGCCCTTACCGCCTGGTCGCAGTCGCTGTCGCTCACCACGAACGCCAGGTTGAGCTCCGACGACCCCTGCGCGATCATTATGACGTTTACGCCGCGCTTTGCCACCGCGCCAAAGACTTTGGCCGCCACTCCCTTTATGCCGCGCATGCCCGAGCCCACCACCGCGATCACTGCGACGTCGTCGACGACGTTTATCTGCTTGATCACCTTTCCGAGCAGGCTCAGCTCTAGGGTTGTTGTGGCCTTGTCAAGGTCGGTCTTTCTGACGACCATCGAAATGCTCGACTCTGACGGGCTCTGCGATATCATCATGATGTTGACGCGGTTCTTTGCCAGTGTGTCGAATATCTTGGCCGCCGTACCCGGGGCGCCCACCATCCCGCCCCCGCTCACGTCAATGAGGGCGGTGTGGCGTATCGCGCTCACCGACTTGACTATTTTCTGCGATTTTTTGCCAGGATTCTGAGTGATGACCGTTCCCGCGTGCTTTACGTTGAACGTGTTTCTGATCCTTATCGGGATCTTGGTTTCAATTACCGGCTCTAGCGCGCGCGGGTGCATGTACTTTGCCCCAAATAGCGCCATCTCCATCGCTTCTGCAAATGACACTTCGCGAAGCACCTGCGCGTCCTTTACTATTTTCGGATCCGCCGTCATCAGGCCGTCGACGTCGCTCCAGAGCCACACTTCTTCCGCGCCGATGCTTGCTGCGACTACGGTCGCCGTGTAGTCGGAGCCGCCGCGGCCAATGGTGGTGATGTTGCCGTACTGGTCGGCGCCGATAAAGCCGGTGATCACCGGTGCGACGTCCTGCTTTAACATAGGTTCGAGCTTGTGGCTCACCCGGAGCTTTGTAGTGTCCATCAGCGGCCGGGCTTCGCCAAAGTTGCCGTCCGTCAGTATGCCCGCCTCCTTGCCCGTGAGGTGGACCGACTTCATCCCAATGTCCTGCAGCGCGAACGAAACTATCGGAGTCGAGAGGCGCTCGCCAAACGACATCAGGTAGTCGAGGGACTTTGGCGTCACCTCGCCCAGGAGCACGATCCCGCCAAGCACGTCTTGCAGCTCGCTGACGATTTTTTTCACGGCAGCCACGGCTTCGCCCCTTAGCTTTTTGTCCGAAATCGCGCCCTCTGCAATGTCGGTGTGGATCTTGGCCGACTTTTTCACAAACTCGTCTATCGATGTCTTGTCGCCGCGCTTTACGCTGTCTGCTATCGACAGCAGGCCGTCGGTCATGCCCCGCACCGCTGAAACCACGCACACGATGTCGTTGCCCTTCTTGTGCGACTTTACCAGCTGCGCGACGTGCCTGACCTTGTTTGGGGAATCCACCGCAGTTCCGCCAAACTTCATTACAAGGCGCATGCTAATCCTGGACCCGGGGTGCCAGATAGAAGTGTATCCTGCCAACGTTTGCTATCTTGAATTCCAGCCGGAGCGGCATCTTGCTTGAATATTCCGCGCTGACAGAGCCGCCCATCGATACCACGGCCTTGGTTATTTTCGACAGGTAGTCTAGGCTGTAGGTTGCCTTGCTGTCTTCCTTTACCGCCAGCTCTTCGAGCCCCTCGTTGCCTGCCTCGAGTGCAATGTCGGCCTCGCCCGAGTCTCCCCTACCGGAAAAGTTGATCCTGCCCGACTTGCTTTCGATCGAAATGTATTCCGAGACTACCTGGACGTCGGACAGCACCTTGTCAAACGCCGTGGCTGTGAGCACCGCCTTTGAGTTAAAGTTGAGCTTTGGCAGCGGAGTCGAGCTGGCCGAGCTTTCTATCAGGCGCGTCTTGTATTCCCGCTTGTAGCCGTTTGACATCTTTACGTGCAGCATGCTGTCGTCGCCCAAGGAAATCTCTATCGCGTCCTTTTTGTCGGCCCTCTTGATCAGCTTTGAAAATTCGTCGACCCTGATTCCGAACTTTACTAGGCTGTCGCACTCGTACGTTTCAAACGCGTGGTTGGGCCAGTGTATGTCGATAAGCGCGATGTGGGACGGGTCCATTCCCCGAAAAGAGATGCCTTCGGCGGCAGCTTCAAATGTGGCTTCGTCAACGAGGGTCGAGATTGCGGACGCAACGGCCTTCCATTCTTCAGGCGACTTGCTCCTAGCTACAAATACCAAATTATCTATGTGGCAGCTCTATCGGATTTTAAAGATATCGGTACCGGCTAGGCATAGTTGCGCCATGTGTGGCTGCACTTTGTGCACCTGTAAAATTGGGTGGTCGCTTCGTCTGCCGACCTTGTCTGCAGCATCCACCAGAACGCCACGTCGTTCTTGCACTTAGGGCACTCGATGCTGGTCGTCGGAAGCGCGTCGATGGTCTCCCCTTCCATCACCTTGAGTGAAGCGTCAGAGCCTAGCTTTTTGCTCTCCTGTTTTTTGGCCTTTTCTTCCTGCCCACTCTTGGCCTTGAAGCCGCACTTTGCGCATGCAATTATTTCTTCGCCGGGCGCGGGCCGCAGGCGTGTTTCGCACTTTGGACAGAAACGCAAGGCGTAAAACCCCGTTACTTTTTAAGGGCGGACTTGACCATGCTGAAAAGTTCTTTTGAATATTCCTGGGCTGAAGCAGAGGCGTCCTGGATGACTTCCATCGGGTCCTTCCTCTTTGTCGTCACTCTCATCATGTATTCGTTTGTCAGCGGGTGCTTTTGGATGACGCCGGCAAAGTCCACGCTCTTTTCCTTCAGCAACTCGTGCTGAACGATGTATAAAACAGAGATATCCTCTTCACGTATTTTTAGCTCAATCTCGTTGTCCTTGACGTCTGAAATCTCGACTTGCATGAACGCAATACAGACAACTACTTATTGAGGATATAAATGATACCATCCAGCAGATGGCAGACAGTTTCATTGCCGGCGCCACCCTTGCAAAGTCTCAGGACAGCGTCAAATCCGGCCAGCCGCTCACCCTGAGCCTCAACTTTAAGGTGGACGGCGCGATAAGGGAAGTCTTTTCGCAAAAAAACTGGGAGCGTGCCTACAACAAGCACGACAACGGCTTTAGGATGACCATTGAAGTCGACCTAAAGTCTGGAAGAAAAACGGTCATGCCGATAAAATTCGTCAGAAAGGCAGCTTTGTTCTGGACCCGCAACCCCAAGATCCCGTACAGGATATGGGTGTCGATAGTCAAGGACAACGCGCCGTTCTATCCGCTGGCCGAAGAAGAAGCCAAGTCGCTGCTCTTTGACGTCAACAAGGTGATCGAATTGAGCGGAAGCGACCTCGACTCTGGCGCCCAAAAGCTTTACTCGGATATTCGCGTGTCGTGGGGCAAGCACGACTACACCGAGCCGGGTGAGATCAAGGGCAGGTCAAACGAGGTAGAGCTGATGCGCATCGCTGCCTGACAGCCAACTCCGAGGATTTATAAGATTAAAACGCGTAAGAATGCCAGTGCAGACGAACGTCCCCGGAAAAGACGCCGAGCTTTTTACAGCCCTGCCAAACGGAAGGATAAAGTGCACGGCGTGCGCAAGGCTGTGCGAGATACCAGAGGGCAAGATCGGCCTGTGCGGCATCAGGGGCGTAATGAACAACAAGCTGCGGCTGTTCGTTTACGGCAGGGTAATCGCCGGCCACGTTGATCCGATCGAGAAAAAGCCGGTGACCCACTACATGCCTGGAAGCGACATTTTCTCTATAGCTACAAGCGGCTGTAATTGGCTTTGCCAGTACTGCCAGAACTATGATATTTCGCAGAGGCGCAAGGTGGAAGGCGCGGAGATGACGCCAGAGCGGGTAGCTGAGACTGCCGCCCGCTATGGCGCGCAGGGGATCGCCTACACCTACAACGAGCCTTCTATATTTATCGAGTTTGCAAGAGACTGCGGCATCGAAGCGCACAAGCGAGGCATATTCAACATCTTTGTATCAAACGGCTACGACACTCCCGAGTCGGTGAGCATGATGGGCCAGTTTCTGGACTGCATCACCGTCGACTTCAAGGGGAGCGGCGAGCAGAAATTCGTCAGGCGCTACATCGGAATACCCGATGCAAACCCGATCTTCCAGACGCTAAAAGAGATCCGCGACAGGACAAAGATCCACGTCGAGATAACGGACTTGATAGTGCCGCAGGTGGGCGACGACCTTGACGCAGCGAGAAAGCTGTGCAGGTTTGTGCATGACGAGCTGGGGCCTGACACTCCGATACATTTCCTGCGGTTTCACCCCGACTACAAGATGATGGAGTTTGACAGCACGCCAGTCGAAACGCTGGAGAAGCACCACGCGATAGCCAAGCAGGAAGGGCTGAAATACGCCTACCTCGGCAACGTGCCGGGTCACCCGCTTGAAGATACATATTGCCCGGAATGCAAGAACGTCGTCATCGGGCGCTACGGCTTTGCAATCGAGTCGTGGAACCTTGACAACAATAATTGTTGCAAGAACTGCGGCTATCCTATTCCAGTAATTGGCAAGCTCTACAAGGCAAGAAAGAACCCCTTCCAGTTCGTTCATTAAGTTAAAATTGCGCCTGACAGGCAAGCTTTTCACCGGGGTCGTTGTCTAGCATGGTATGATGCCAGCCTTGGGCGCTGGAGGCCGCTGGTTCGAATCCGGCCGACCCCACCATTTTATACAGCCTGCAAGATAAGGCAGTAACTGCGCCGGCAACAGGCGATTGTCTAGACAGCTGTTTCAAAAGGGCGGTGCAGATAATCCAGCATAATCGATGCCAACAATCACAGCAGGTTGTCTTACGGTGAAGGCTCATGTAGCATATTCTCCATAGTTGAAACAAGATGTCAGACAACAGAATACTGGTTGTTGAGGACGACCCCGACCTGCTGGACATGGTCAACCGGTATCTGAGGCAATGGAAATTTGCCGCCGATCCCTTCAACGACCCCCTTGAAGCACTGGCGCATTTCAAGGAAAACCCTGGCAGCTATTCCCTTGTCATAACAGACATCAAGATGCCCCAGATGAACGGCAATGACATGGCAGGCGCTATGCAGAGGGCCAAACCTGACATCAAGATCATATTGATGACCGCGTACGACGTGATTCCAGACGACCTTGAAAGCAACCTCCCCATAGTAAAGTACAAGGATATTCTCGAAAAGCCGTTCAGGCTATTGGAAATATGCAACGCTGTAAAAAAGCAGATGCAAACCGCGTCCTGATTTAACTACCTGCTAGAAGGGCAATTGGGATTGCCGCACGTGCCATTTATCCGCACGCCGCGTTTGCGATGCCTGCAATTTTCATAAACCGTTATTCTTGACTGGGAATCATCGCGCACGTTCAGTTTTCAATTTGTCGGTTGGTGGGGATTTATCCTTTTTCCCAAATTCAACATGTTCGCAGATTACAGCATCCGCTGGGTTGTAGAAAAATGAAAAAGAAAGGAAAAAGTGGAGGTTTAATCCCACTTGCTCCACGCGGCCATCCATCTGTACGTCCACGTGTTAAGCTTCGCACCCAACGCAGCGATCGGCACTGTCAGCACCGCTCCTGCTCCCGAAGCCAAGGCTACGGGACTGTTGTAGAACTTGCCTACCTGAGGCTCGATCGGAGTCATGTACGCAGGCAGTGTCGGTCTAGGATACTTGAACGCCACCTCCAATGGATCTCTCACGAGCAACAGGTTGACCATGTTGAACAGCGGGAACGATAGTCCAACCAGTGTTCCACCGATGATGATTGCAGCGTGCTTGTTCCGCCTTGTAGCCCAGTATGTGAGATCCAACAGCATTGCTGAAGGTATCCAGATAGGAACTACAATGAAGTCGTACGGATAGCCCAGTGCGAACCATGCACCCTTTGCGACCCATGTGTAGATTGTCATGATTGTGGCGTAGTATGTGGCCGTCCCTGGTACTCCTGTGAAGAGCATGTAGTATATCGCGCCTACCGCAAGCATCGTTGATTGCGAGACCGAGAATACTACGAAGGAGGTCCACATCCAGTCTGTGTAGAAGATATAGTCTCCTGCGTTGATGGTTAGCAGCGTGCTGTTGACAGCAACCACTACTATGAACAAATAGTGCGTTGTACGTCTAAGCCAGACCATTATCTACCCAGACATAGACGTAGTATATTAATTTTTATGCCGTGCCCGAGGCGGTGCGAAATTCAGACATGGCATCGGGATATTTTGCTTGAAGTCAGGTGCGGCATGTGCAAAAGCGTATCTTGCGGAATGAAAAAATAAAAAACAAAAAGAGGACGTTTATGCTCTGACTGGCTTCTCGTGAGCGATCTTCATGATGAAGAAGAACCCGAGTGCCTCAATAACGGTCAGGACAGAAAGCGCGTAAATACCGCTTGGCAGCGGGTATGCCCACGGGTAGACTGAGACGCCTACATAGACTCCGCCTGCGGTTGCAGCCCAGCACAGCGCAAAGCCAATGATATAGATTGCATTCATATTCTCGACTCTGCGGCCAATCATGCGCTCAATGTCGTCGCGGCCTTCGCCTCCGCCGCCACTCCGCTTACCACCACTTCCGTATCCCTTTGGTAATGTCATTTGCTATGTAATCAGAATATGCCTTTTTAAATTTTGCTGTCAGGCGTGCAGGCAGCCCTAGCGAAAGCGGAATTCGTCGGTCAAAAAGGAAAAAAGAGGTTAGAGGGCGCCCTTGGCGCCAAACAGGCTGCCAGGGCCAGAGCCTCTCGCTCTCGTCATGACGACCACCAGGCCTATCACGGCTGCGGCCACTATCGCGGCGCTTATCGGGAACTCGGGGACGACGACCACGTTAAAGTCGGCGCTCTCAGTGAACTGGCCGGGGGTCTGGCCGCTGACAGAATTGACCGTCACCGTGACCGTTATCGGGCCGGCATCGCCAAACTGCACTTCATGCGTCCCGGTGCCAAACTCGGCGTCTGCGTCTTGGTTGTTGAATTCCTGAATTATGATGCCGTTGGCGTTCTTGACTGCAAAGTCATAGTTTGCATTCTCTAGCGGGAAGCCGGTATTGTCTGTCAACATCACGGTAAAAATCACATTCGAGTTAGGCTCGATTGATTCTGGTGCCCAGTCTATCCCAATCGTGTAGGTTCCTCGTGGAGTATTTCTGCTCAAAGGAGGCGTCGGGATTCGCTCTTCAGTTATGGGAACTTCGGGCTGACCTGTGCCTGTCTCCAAAAGTTCAAATTCAAATTGAATTTCAGGTTGGCCTGCTGTAGTGTCGGTAAAGAAAAGTGCCTTAACAGGAAATGGAAATTCATTTGTTACCCATATCTTGCTGTCAGCCTGACCCTTGTGCAATACAAGAACAGTAGTTTCAAAAGTGCCACCAGGTACAGTAACGGTCTCCTGACCCATTGGCCTGAGATCAGAGCCTCCTATGGAGCCTGTTCTGCCCCAGTTGGGCGCACTCAGAGACTTGGGATCTGCCTTTGTTGAGAATGAATCGATCCAGTGGATCGAGCCTGAATACCCGCCGATGAAATCGTTCATTTCAGGCGGCACATTGCTGCCACCTGCAAGGTAGCCCATACTGTCTGAAAGCTTCCAAGTTCCCGAAATGACCCTGCCCTGGTCGACCACAAACGTTGGAACGATCCAGTCGCCGTCTTGCTGCTCCTGGAACCACAGCGTCAATTCAAACTCATCTCCACCGTTTGTGTCGTGTTCATTGATGCTATACTTGAAGAATGTGTCCTGCTGTATGCCTTCGCCGGGATACCAAAGATCGTCTCCTTGCGCATGTGCATCGCTTAGGGAAACGGACAACGCCCCTAATACAATCAGCGAAGCCATCAACGCAAAGGCGAGAAATCTAGAGCTCATTAATAAAAATAGGAATGTGGCAACTGATAAATGTTTATTCCACGGGTAAACAAATAAGTAGAGTAAGGCAAGGAGTCCTATACAAATGTGCAACTGCCCCAAGGTCACATTTTATGAAGTCGAGTTCAAGCTGGTCGGGATGAGGGTCATAGCCAACCACAAAAACTGCGGCGACTTTTTGAACGAGGACCAGTTCTCCGCATTTGAAAAAGAGCTCACAAAGTACTGGGGCTTTGAGGAAAAGAAAGAGTAACCGCCTTTATATGCGGATGAACCGTGCTGTTTAAATTCTCCAGCCAAGCCTCCTTGCCAGCTATGCGTCAACTTTATTAATGTCGGTATGAATTCCGTTGTAGGTGGATTCGGATGACCAAAATGTTAAACGTCAATATAGACACGGCAGGAATAGATGCAACTGAAGCCAAGGAATGGGTTAACGAGCTTGCCAACGTCTATGCAGATATGGAGATTTCAGACGTGAATGTTTCAGGCAACAAGATCTCATTCAAGGCTGGCTTTTCAGGAATGGACGATACCCAGCCAGACGACATCAAGATGAAGCTCGATGAATACCTGACGATGAATGAGACATTCAAAGCAAAGAGCATCAACGTACGCTAAAAGGGCTAACGGCCTTTTTTCTTTACTTTTCCACAATCGTTGCTTACCTATCAGGATCAATTGCTACGAAGTATTAAATAGAAAATTCATGCCTCATTTTCAAGATGACTTGTAAGGGTATATGCATCCGTCACAAGGCTCAAAAGCCAGTCGGCTCTGGCCGCTACGCAAGCGGACAAAAGAGATGCCAGATCTGCGAGATATTCATAAAGTGGGACGGGCTCTGGTGCCCGTGCTGCGGATATCGCCTGCGGACAAAGCCGAGGAACCTGAAGTACAAGGCAAAGCTCAGGGCAAAGACCAGTACCACTCGGTTCGAAGCGCCGCCGGTCTTGACCGTCAGAAGGAAATAATTAGCCTTTCAGGCCGCCGTTAGCGGCCCTGAAGAGGCGCTTTTGCAGCTTTTCAAGATGCTGCACATCGCTCGACAAATCCAGCGCAAGCTGGACTAGTTTTGGATACCGGCCGTAGAAAAGATCCTTCCTCCCGGCAAGGTTTTTCGCTGCCATCCTGCCGGCGTAGTAATAGCAGTCGGCCAGCATGCTGCTATCTAGCAGGTGTTCTGCTTTTGACAAAAAGAGAACCCTGTCGTAGTCTTTTGACTTTAGCTCCCTGATGGCGCCCATCGATCGCGATATCGCCGGGCGGGTGGCCCTTTCTATCCCTATGCACTCTAGAGCGACTTCGACTCCCTCCGCCATGCCGCCGGCGTCTGCCTGCCTCACCTGCTCTAGCTCGTGCAGCGGCATCGGCCTGCTGCCCGATATGGCAAGCATCCCTCCCACAAAGTCATAGGCCGCGACCTTGAGCCACATTGCGGCCACGGCAGGGTGATTTGCGTGGCCCATCTTCTGCTGGCAAAAGAGCGAGCTTATCAGCGATTTCTTGCCTGCGACAGCAAGCGCCCTTTTGTATTTCTCCGGCGTGACGCCCCTGACTGCCGACGACAGCTCAAACTTGCTCGTGTCCTTCAGTATAGCCATGCCGCCCAGCTCGACAACGTGGTTTTTCACCTGTCCGGGAATGTGAACGAGTTCCACCGCGTGGCCGCCTGCCTGCAGGACCCGGCTGCTCTGGCTCTCCGGCGAAAACACCGCCAGATCGTACTCGCAGCAGTCAAGCGACGTTTCCGACGCGCGGCATCCGATCAACGCGACAGGATGTGGTATGCCGTCTGCTAGTTTCCTGACGTCTGCTGGCACTGCGTGCAATCATGCGGCATTGGGAGCTTCAGGAATTTAACCTGTTTGAGGCACCAAAATCAACTCTAATATATGAACAGAAACTATATGTTAGCGCAATATGAAGGGCGGCAAAGCCAAGGCAGTTTCGACCGGCAGGTATAACGGCAACGCGGATCTGGCAAGGAAGGTCAGGTCTGGAGAATGGAAGATCGCGGTCTACGGTCTGGGGCATGTTGGCTCTCCGCTTGTTTCAGCGTGGCTCCGCGCCGGCGCGCACGTTGTGGGAGTCGACAAGTCCCCAAAGGTGCTTGAAAACGCAAGGAAGGGCAGGACGCACGTGCCAGAGCCCGGTGTGAACGAGGCGTTTTCAAAGGGCCTCAAGGAAAAGCGGTTTTACGTTTGCGACGATCCGGTAAGGGCGTCGCAGAACGCCAGCTTCAAGATGATATGCGTGCCGGTGTTGCTCACCGACTCTTTCTCCGCTGACCTTGCCGCGGTAAAGCAGGTCGCCTCTGCAATCGGGCGCGGGCTGAAAAAGGGTGACGTCGTTTCGCTCAACCCCAGCGTGCCTCCGGGCACGTCGGAAGACGTCGTCCTGCCGATCCTAGAAAAAGAGAGCCGACTGCAGGCCGAGCGGGACTTTTACATGGTGTACAACCCCGAGCGGATCTACGAGGGCAGGGCGATAGAGGACATTGAAGAGCGGTACCCGGCGGTGGTCGCCGGCGCCGGCCCAAAGAGCCTAGAGATCGGCAGCAAGCTCTATTCCCTGATCGCCAGAAAGGGCGTGATCAGGATGAGCAGCATGAGGACTGCCGAGACGGAGAAGCTGCTCGAAGGAGTCTACCGCGACGTAAACATTGCGCTTGCAAACGAGATGGCCAAGTTCTGCGAAAAGGTCGGGGTCAACTTTTGGGAGGCAAGGGAGGCAGCCAACTCGCAGCCCTTTTGCCACATACACAAGCCTGGCGCTGGCGTCGGAGGCGCGTGCATACCGGTGTACCCCCAGTTCATACTCCACACTGCAGACATCAACAAAGTCGAATGCAACATCACCCGGCTTGGGAGGAACGTCAACGAATCTATGCCGGCCTACTGCGTCGACCAGGCGATCAAGATGCTCGGGCCGGGCGCTTCGCAGGCAACGGTCGCGCTGCTTGGGCTAGCGTTCAGGGGCGGCGTGTCTGACACCCGGCTGTCGCCCACCTACAGGGTAATCGAAGAGCTAAAGAAATTAAAGGTAAAAGAGATCCGCGTGCACGACCCCCTCGTGGCAAGCGACCCTGCCCTGCCGCAGGATGTAATCCTGACATCCAGCCTCTCAAAGGCAGTTCAGGGAGCCGACCTCGTGATGCTGGTTTCTGATCACCTCGAATACAGGAACCTGAGGCAGGAAGACCTGGGCGGCGCTCCGGTGTACGACGGCCGCGGCATCCTTGACCAGTCGCGGTTTGCAGGCAGCAGGTTCGCGTCGATAGGCAGACCCAGTTAGGTTTAATACCGCCTGAAAAAAGATTCCAGTTGTTTGGCCCGCAACCTTGACCTTTTGCTAACAGTGGAATGGGAAGATAATTCGGTGGTGCTTATCGACCAGACAAGGCTTCCAAACAAGCTGGTCCACGTCAAGTGCAAGGACTACAGAGAAGTGGCTGACGCCATCAAAAAGCTTGTCGTGCGCGGCGCGCCGGCCATCGGCGTAACAGCTGCTTTTGGGCTTGCCCTTGCGGCGCAGCAGAGCAAGGCAAAAGCATTGCCTGAGCTTATGACCGACCTTGACAGCGCGTTCAAGGTTCTGCGGGCCACGCGCCCGACGGCGATCAACCTGTTCTGGGCGCTAGAGCGCGTGATGGGCAAGGCAAAGCGGGCCAAATCAGTGCAGGAAGTTAAAAAAATCGTTCTTCACGAGGCCCTCAAAATTTCCGATGAAGACATTAGCGCCAACCTGCGGATGGGAGCAAACGGCGCCAGATTGTTCAAGGACGGAGACATTGTGCTCACCCACTGCAACGCCGGCTCCCTTGCGACGGTTGCGTACGGCACGGCCCTTGGGGTGATTAGAGCTGCAATAGAATCTGGCAAGCGCCTGAGCGTCATTGCCACTGAAACACGGCCTGTGATGCAGGGCTCGCGCCTTACTGCGTTTGAGCTCCAGCACGACGGCATCGATGTCAGCCTGATACCGGACACGGCAGTGGGCCACATGATGTCAAGGGGCGCGATCAGAAGGGTAATCGTCGGCGCCGACAGGGTGCTCCGTACTGGCCACGTGTTCAACAAGATCGGCACCTACCAGGTCGCGATCCTTGCAAGCAAGCACAAGGTGCCGTTCTATGTCGCGGCACCGCTCTCCACGTTTGATTTTGAAAGCAGCCCCGGGGACGTCGTAATCGAAGAGAGGTCTGTCGACGAGGTCGTAAAGGTCGGCAGAAAGAGGGTCGCGCCAAAGGGAGTGAGGGTCTTCAACCCGGCCTTTGACATGACGCCGCCCGAGCTCATCACCGGCATCATCACCGAGCGCGGCGTGCTCACGCCGCCCTTTGAAAAGAACCTGAAAGCATTGTTAGGCTAGCCTTACGGAGGTTCTGTCAGGCTTTTGCCTTCATCCTTCTTGGCATCGACTCTGCGGATTAGCCTCAGTCAGACATTCCGCTTCATTGCTTCAACTGCCAAGCCTTTTGAACCGTGGAACACACCACTGCCCTTCGCGGCTATTACGGTCTGAGCTTCGCATGTTGCCGTTCGGTTTTACGCCTTGCGATTGGCAACTCGACCAAACCCGCCCACATCAGACAACTTGTGTGTGTTGTCATACTGACTGACGGCTTCCAGCATCTTGTATCAGACAACTGTGATTCAAAGAGTGGAACACCTCAGGGAGAGGGAGAGTATATTTATGCGCCAGACCTGACGGAAGCTTCTACGGATAAAGTATTTATCGTGTTTTTGCCCACCTTTATGCAGCCACATGTCACAAAAGACAGTCACTGAATCGCAGGTGTATGACGCACTGAAAAAGTGCATGGATCCGGAAATACCGGTCAACGTGGTCGACCTCGGGCTCATTTATGGAGTCAAGGTTGACAGCGGCAAGGACGTGGACATCAGGATGACCATGACCACCCGGGGCTGCCCGCTTCACGATACTCTGGTTAGCGACGTAAAACGCTACGTCGGCAAGATAAACGGGATAGGCAGCATCAACGTCGAGATCGTGTGGGACCCGCCATGGACACTTGAAAAGATGAACCCTGAGGCCCGCGACAAGCTCGGCTTTGGAAAACCAAAGCTCCGCTTCCAGATCGACTATGAAAAGAGCCAGCCTCTGAAAGTAGGCAGGTTTGCAAAACAGGAAGACGGCTCGATGATGCTTGCAAACGACAAGGACCAAGGCTTTATGGTGAACGAAGCGATAGTTGAATTCTGGAACACCTGCGACGGCAATAAGACGATAAACCAGCTCACCGACCAGTTTTCGGCGAAGCTGGGGATGCCCAGGCAGCAGGTAGAGCAGGAAGTGGTCCAGCTGGTCCAGCAGTTGCTTGAAGCCGAGCTGCTAAAGGCCTGATGCTGGACAGGCTTTTCTCCAATCCAAAAGTAATAGTGGAGCTTGGCATGGGCGACGGCAGGCTGCTTGAGAGTCTTGCCAAGAGCGACGCCAATTCCCTTTACGTCGGCATCGAGCTAGACAAAGAGCAATGCGCGCAGGCGCGCGCTAGGATCTCACTTGCCAACGTCGAAATCACGAGCGGCTCGTTTGAAGACATCCTCCCGGCTTTTCCCGACGGGTCGGTCGACCGCTTTATCGCCGTGCTGCCTGACCCGGCGTTCATTGACGAAAAGAGGGAGAGCAGGTGGAAGCCGTTCTACAAAACTGTCCATGCCAAGCTAAAGCCGGGCGGGACGTTCCAGCTTGTCGCGGAAATAACCGACGAGCTGCTGCAGCCGGTGGGAGACGAAGCGTATGCAAGGTGGGCCGCGTGGCTCGAGTCCAGCTTGCTCTCGATCGGCTTTACCCTGAAGAGCCGGCGAGGAGGCGCCCCGGCGCATTTCTCGTCGCGCTGCCTCGACCAGTTCAGGGGAGACCCGGAGCGGATCCGCATGGCGACGCTAGAGCTGGCAAAGTGATCAATAATTCCGGTTGCTGCTTTAGTGTCACTCTTCGCTAATCCGACTGAAAACCGGCTTTATAGTTAGTGCACGCTTGACTTGCAGATGCGGAACTCTGCTTTTGTCATTGTGGCCGGCGCAATGATGCTTGTTTCATTGTTGCCCGCCGCAACTGCACAGCTGGCTGAGACTCGCGGGCAGCGGCAGGAGGCGGTCTACGGCGACTCTGTACATTACGTTACGCTTACGTTTTACATCGGCCAGAACGACGCCACGCGCCTGCAGGAGATTCTGGACGCCCTGCAGTCAGCCAACGTCAGCGAGGCGGTGTTTTTCATCCAGCCCAGCTTTGCAGCG
The DNA here is from genome assembly GCA_964476255.1 of uncultured Nitrososphaera sp. Classification (GTDB taxonomy): domain Archaea; phylum Thermoproteota; class Nitrososphaeria; order Nitrososphaerales; family Nitrososphaeraceae; genus Nitrososphaera. The sequence continues at coordinate 56,645 of CAYYYR010000006.1, read as the reverse complement.
GCCAACCTGTCCCTTGCCAACGCCGTGAAGCAGATGGGATACACCGTCCTGCGATGGGACAATGTCGCCCAGTACGACTCGAACTATGCACCCATGGCTTTTGGCGACATCCTGCTGTCAGACAGGGACGTGCTTGGCAGGACCGACAAGATGGCAGATGTCATGGCGTTTTACAACCTCGCGCTCCACTCGGGCAATTCAAGCGTTGTCGCGTTCACCCCGAGCGCGCTTCCAAGGTTCAACTCCACGACCGCGCTGCTCGAAGAACTGCTGGGCAGCGGCAGGACGCTGGCGTTTACAAACTGGAGCAGCCCCGCCCAGCCGGCAAGCATGGCCTTCGGCAGCGCGGGCAACGTAACGACCACTTCCATCGGCGTTGAAACAACTTACAGGATAGTGATAGAGGCAGGCGCGTGGGACATGCAGCGCCTGCAGCAGAGGTACCCGGCCGACATCAGCGTCATACAGACCAGCTCTGGCCCCGGCTACCTTATTGACACCACGGTGGTCGTCGGCGAAGACGCGCAGCTCGACATTGCCGGCGAAAACGTCCTGATAGCGTCGCCTGCGCAGGACAAGGACAGGAGGATAGAGGTGATCGGCAAGGCGTCGATAGCCGACTCGCTCGTCTCCTCGTGGGACGTGGCGGCAGGCGCGCCCAACCAGAACCCCTACCGGCAGCGGCCGTTCATCTTTGTAGACGGCGGTACGCTCGACATCAGAAATTCCACCATAAGCCACATGGGTTTTCCGCTGGCCGGCCTGAGCGAAGAGAGAAGTGCAAGGGCTGCGATAATGTTCCACGACAGCAGCAACTTTACAATCGCCAACTCCACTATAGCGTTCAACTTTGACGGGATTTACGCGAGGAACAGCAGCAACTTCCTGATCACCAGCAACGAGATCTACGGCAACGCCCGGTCCGGGATCGACATCCGATCCGGCTCGATGAACTTTACCATGAGTTCAAACCGCGTTCACGACAACGGCTACGAAGGCGTGATCTGCACCGAATGCAGCGGGGTCCACATCGCCGGCAACACTGTGGAGCACAACAAGGAAGCAGGCATAAAGCTGTTTTCCCATACCAATGCTACCACCGTCAGCAGCAACGCCGTCCAGTACAACGAGAAATTCGGCATCTACCTCAGGAACAACAGCACCGACAACGTGATCCGCAACAATACCGTGACCGGGAGCGAAGAGGGCATAACGCTGACAGGATCTTCTACCAACAACATAATCGCGACCAATAACGTCGCAGGCAACGATGTCGCGATAGAAATGGACGCGACGAGCCAGACAAACGTGCTCAGAGGCAACAGGCAAAACGCTACGCAGTCCTAACTTTTGTGCCGCATCGCGCCGTGCCCCGCCATGCACTCCCTTGAGCAGAATTCAAAATCGCAGCCGTCGTGGCTGCACGGCACCGGCTCGGCGTGGTTGAACTTTTTGTTGCAGTAGATGCATACCGCCTCCAGCTCTGGAAAGTCCCGGTTGAGGAAGGGCTCGCAGGATCGTTTTTCGCGGAACCATAACACCTCAAGGTTCATCTTTTCGGCGTGCGTCAGGACCGTGTCGTAGGCCTCGTAATAGCCGGGCGCGTAGAACTGTCGCATGAAGACAGAGCCGCCGGGATGTTTTTTTGACTCGGGGTTCCGATAGGCTACAAGCCACTTTTCAGCCGGCAGTTCGTCGCCGGACGCCACCCCTTTCCTGCCCTTCACGGTGATTCTTTGCCTGTCGCGATTTTAATTCCTTGCTGCTGCAAGCGCGTTCTGCATGTACTGGCGCAGCTCTCTCGCCTTGACCCGTTCCTGCTGCATCGTGTCCCTGTGCCTTACAGTTACGGTGTCATCCTGCATCGTCGTCTGGTCGATTGTCACGGCAAACGGCGCCCCCACCTCTTCCAGCCTGCGGTAGCGCCGGCCAATCGACCCTGACTCGTCGTAAAAGGTGTCGTAGTCGAACTTCAGGTCCGAATGTATCTTGCGCGCCTTTTCGCCCAGGCCGTCTTTGGTCATAAGCGGCAGTATGCCCACTAGGACTGGGGCGAGGTACGGCTTTAGTTTCAGCACCACCCTGTCGTCGTGTTGCTCGTCTTCGTAGTAGCAGTGCTCTAGTATGGTGTAGATGCTTCTATCAATGCCCATCGACAGCTCAAAGACGTGTGGGAGCACCTTTGTTTGATCTGCTGGGTCGACGACTTCGAGGTTCTGCTTGCTGGTCGTTCCGTGGCCATTCAGGTCATAGTCAGAGCGGTAGTTGCAGGCGACGAGCTCGAGCCAGCCGATGCTCGTCTCCACTTCAAAGTCAAAGGCGACTGACGCGTAGAACGCCTTTTCCTCGTCCGACAGCCTGCGGAACCGGCTGCGCTTTACGTCGACGCCGGTCTTGGCGTAGAACTCTATCAGGAGCGCAAGGTAGTAGGCGACCAGCTTGTTCGGTATCAGGCCCTTCCTGATCGCTTCGTCTGCAGTTGCTTCCGTGATCGACGAGCCGTCATGCGAGGATATCCTCAGGACGGTGTTTTTCACTTCCTCGAATTTTGGCACCTCGTCCAGCCTGTTCGGGTTGCAGAATACTTCGATCTCGGCCTGGTAGAACTCCCTCAGCCTGAGTAGGCTCTGCCTCGGCGCGATTTCGTTTCGGAAACTCTTGCCCACCTGCGCGACTCCAAGCGGCAGGCGGCCGCGCATCGTCTTGAAGACGCGGGCAAAGTCGACGAATATCGTTTGGCAGGTTTCCGGCCGCAGGTACGCTTCCTCTGCCGCCGGGCCTATGCCGACTCGAAACATCATGTTGAACCTGCTCACTCCTCCGAATTCCCCTTTGCAGTTCGGGCAGCGCAGGTTGTGTTTCTTGATCAGCGCGTTTATCTCTTCGTCTGCCATCCTCTCCGGTACGTTTTCGCCGGTCTTTTCCGTGATGTAGCGGTCGGCGCGGAAGGTAGAGCTGCACTTTGTGCATTTCACAATCGGGTCGGTAAAGTTGCCGAGGTGGCCTGACGCTACAAAGACGCTCTTGCTCATTATCTGGCAGCCGTCGATCTCCATCATGCCATCGCGCCTTACCAGCTCGCGCCGCCACAGCTCGACGAACTTGTTCTTCATGTTGACGCCAGTCGGTCCGTACTCCCAGAACCCTGCCGGGGCGTCAGAGTAGATCTCGCAACTTGGAAAGTAGAATCCTCTTTCGAGGGCCAGTTTCATTACCTCGTCGTAATTGGCCACCATCTGCAAGAAGCAGACGTCTGGGACAGGCTTTAAATTTATTGCCCGGGTTTTATGTAAAACTGTTTTATTGCAAACGCATAACATTTTATCTCGGTCAAATTCCTCTCTACATGTCTAGTTTGAAGGTATCGGACAGGACGCACGGCGTGGAATATGCCATCCGCGACATTGCCACCTATGCGCGAAAATACAAGGCATCGGGCAAGGAGATAATCTACCTCAACATAGGCGACCCTGTCAAGTTCGACTTCAAGACCCCCGATCACATCAAAAAGGCCATGGTCGACGCGGTCATGCGCGACGAAAATTACTACACCGACTCTGAAGGGCTGCCGGAACTCCGTCAGGCGATCGTGGAAAAAGAGTCAGAGAAGGGCCTGAGCGTCACCGAAGAAGACGTCATTGTGACAAACGGCGTGTCCGAAGGGCTCGACATGACGATGGCGTCCATAGTCGACCCAAACAGTGAAGTGCTTATGCCGGGGCCCTACTATCCCCCCTATGCGTCGTACACGAAGTTTTACGGGGGCAGACCCGTCGAATTCAAATTGCACGCGGACGGCAGGCCAGACCTAGAAGACTTGCAAGCAAAGATAACGCCGAGGTCTCGCGCTCTTTGCATCATCAGCCCGAACAACCCGACTGGAGAGGTTTTCGACAGAAAGAGCCTGCAGCAGCTAATAGACATTGCTACAGAGCACGACCTCTATGTCATTTGCGACGAGATATACGACAAGATCGTCTTTGATTCGCAGTTCACCGGCATCGGCAAAGTCGCCAAGGATGCCCCCGTCATTTTGCTAAACGGCTTTTCAAAGGCGTACCTGATGACTGGCTGGCGCTGCGGCTACATCGCCATGAACAGCAATTCAAAGAAGCTTGCAGGCCTCCGCGAAGACATTCCTAAACTTGCGCGCGTGCGGATTGCCGCGAATATGCCGGTGCAGATTGCGGCCGTCCAGGCGCTCAGGGGGCCGCAGACCCACATACCAAAGATGGTGGAAAAGCTGAGGGCGAGGCGCGACTATGTGGTAAAGCGCCTCAACGCGATGGGGATGCAGAGCAGGGTCCCGCGCGGCGCGTTTTACGTCTTCCCAAAGATCAACCTCGGCACGCGGTGGAAGGACGACCAGCAGTTTGTAATCGACCTGCTGAATAATACGGGCGTCCTGACCGTGCACGGTTCTGGCTTTGGCTCCACCTACGGCTCGGGCCATTTCAGGATCGTATATCTTGCGCCAGAAGAGATGCTCGAGAAGGCGATGGACAGGCTCGAGCGATTCATGAACAAGCAGGCTTAGCTCTTTTCGTCTGTTTTCGGCGCGCCTTCATGGGCGATTGCAGGGACTGCTTTTCTCCTGCTCACCGCCAGCGCCATGGCAACCGACGCCAGCGAGATCAGGGCGGCTGCAAGGAATATCAGGTTGTACGCGTCCTGCGTTGGGAACTGCCCGGCCACTCCCTCCACGGTCCCCTGGTACGTCTGCTGTAATACTCCGGCAAGTGCCGGGCCCACTGACATTCCAACTAGGTTGAGAAGCAGCGTCATTCCGAGGGCAATCCCGGTCATCTGCATCGGCACGGAAACGAGTATTACGTTAAACGCTCCGGAAATCGAAAGCGAAAGTCCGGCTGCGAGTATCGCTAGTCCAACTGAAACCATGTTTTCAGTCGAATGGAACATGAGCAGAATAAAGAATCCGATCGCGCTGATTACAGTGCCAATCAGTGTCAGCTTGGTATTCTTGATTTTGTTCAGGATAAAGCCTGACATGATTGTCCCGATCAGCAGCACAATCATGAAGGGCAGTTGGACGCTCGCGACGGCAACGGCGTCGCCTCCAAATCCCAGCGGCTCCGGACTTCTCACAATGATGGGGATCGTCAGGTATACCATGAAAATGGACATAAAGACAAGCATGAGAATGATGGTCGGGGGAAGGAAACTTTTGCTAGTCATCAACTTGAGATCAAGCAGAGGAGAGCGCACCCTCTTTTCAATGACGATAAACGCTGCAAGCGAGGCTCCTGACGCGGCAAAGAGGCCGGCAACCTGATACATTGCGCCTTCGCTTTCTAGGAAAGTTATGCCGGCGAGAAATGAAATTATTGTAGCAGCAAGGGCCATAGTTCCCTTTATGTCAACTGTCCGGTCATTCGGCGGACTGCCATTACTCTCCTCTATTGATGTGGGACTCTGGACATGCACGAACCTAACTATTATCAGCCAGAGTGCGATCGCTACAGGAAGTATCGCCAGAAACGTTGCCTGCCAGCCAAAATTCTGGATAATGACTGCTCCGCCCACCAGACCGACAATGGCTCCGCCAGAAAATGTCGAGCTGAATATGGTCTGGCCTATTGCAAGCTTTTTCTCCGGAAGGACTTCCCTTATTATTCCAAAAGCAATGGGGAACATCGCCATTCCAATGCCCTGGGCCGCTCTTGCTGCGATCATGGATTCGATGTCGGTGGCAAATCGCCCTGCCAGAAGACCTACTGTGTAAACTGCCATCACTATGAGCAGTATCTTTTTCTTGCCATAGATGTCAGACAGCCTGCCGCCAATCGGAGTCATGACGGCCGCCGCGATTATGTAAGCCGAAAGCAGCCACGACGAGGTGCTGTACGAGATGTTGAAATCGCGGATGAAATCCGGTATGGCCGGCAGTATCATCGTTTCGTCAAACATGACGATCAGGCCCAAACAACTCAGGATGATGAGTATTCTCCATTCTGAACGATTCACGTCTTGTTTTTCTATGCTGACCACTCTATCGACAACCTATTTAGAGCCTAGTTCCGAAATTTCACGTACAGATTTCAGCACTTGAAGCAAGAAATCCACAGGCGCTATTGTTATACGATGCGACTAATAAATTCAGCAGTATTCAGTTGCTAACTCGGTTAGCATAACGTGACTATCGTTCGCGGTGTCGCATTGTACAGTAGAATGTTCCTGACCTGTATAATTAGAAGAGATGGGTTCTGGATTCCGGCATGGCCGCCGCCCGTCTGCTGATAATCGACGACGAACTAGACATCACCACGGTGATGAAAAAGAGCCTAGAAACCGCGGACTTTGCCGTGGACGCGGAATCCGACCCTATCGAGGCCTTTAGGAATTTTCGGGCTGGCGCATACGACGTTGTGATCCTTGACATAAGGATGCCCGACGTGGGACGGGATCGAGCTGTACGGCAAGCTGAGGGAAATAGACCGCGGGTTCAAGGTGTGCTTTATCTCCACGTTTGTTGTCGGCGAATACGAAAAGCTCAGGCACCAGTACCCCGAGCTGGCCGACAACGGCTGCTTTATCGAAAAGCCCGTGACCATGGCGAGGCTGGTGCAGATAGTAAAGTCCCAGCTCGACACTCCGCAGCGCTAGCGCGCAACAAGAATGATTATAAAACAAATCCGACATAAGTTACCTGTGTACACGAAAAAGGCCCCATGGCAGAGGAGGGACAACGGCCTTACCGCAAGGATAATCGTCAGCTTTGCAGTGCTCACGATACTCTACCTGATATTCTTGAGTGTGCTTGCCTACGTAGGCTTTGGCGCAATCCCGATAGCAGTCATTGCAGGCGCCATGATACTGGCACAGTGGTACTTTTCAGACAGGATAGTGCTTTGGAGCACCGGCGCAAAGATCGTGAGCAGGGAGCAGTTCCCCGAATTGCACGACCTGGTCGAGCGCATAGTGGCGCGAAACAACCTGCCCAAGCCACGGATCGCAGTCGTCAACACCAAGATTCCAAACGCGTTTGCGACTGGCAAGACGCCCAAAAGCTCGATCGTCGCCGTGACCATGGGCCTGATGGACCAGCTCGACACAGAAGAGCTGGAAGGCGTCGTCGCACACGAGCTGGCACACATCAAAAACCGCGACGTGCTGGTGCTGACGATGGCAAGCCTGTTCTCCACCATAGCGTGGTACATGATGAGGTTTGGCATGTACGGCGGGATGCGTGGGCACGGGCGCAGCAGGGACAGCGGAGGAGCCATGGCGCTAATGCTGATCGTCGCGATAGTCACTTGGTTTGCCAGCTTTTTGATAATCAGGGCGATTTCGCGTTACCGCGAGTTCGTGGCCGACAGGGACGGCGCGCTGATGACCGGCAAGCCCGCCAAGCTGGCAGGCGCCCTGTTAAAGATAAGCGGAACGATGAAGCGCATGCCGACCAAGGATCTGCGCGAAGTGGAGGGCATGAACGCGTTCTTTATCATCCCGGCGCTCTCGGGCGACGCATTTGCGAGCCTGTTCTCCACCCACCCGCCTGTCGACAAGCGGGTGAAAAAGCTCATGGAAATGGAGGCTGCAATGAGCTGAGCTTTTTCAAGAGGATACGCGACAGCATCAACGGCAAGCGCCTGCCAAAAGACGATTCGGAGATATTGTTCTCCATTTCTTCGTCGCACGTCACCCTGGAAGTAAAGCTGGGACTCAAGGTCAGCGGCAGGTGCGCGCTCGCATTCAAGACTGTCAGCGGCACGTTCTTTTACGAAATGGAGCAGGATGTCAGGCGCTTCCTCGGCTCCCTGCAGCCGGAATTCGATCTGGCTTTTCGCACGATCACCGACTCGTACGGCTACATGTGGATAGTGTTTGAGGGCAAGAGGATCGAGGACTTGCTGGCAGGCCTGACTGCCACGGGCGACATTGTGGCGGAAAAGGGCTTTTCAGACCAATTGCTGGCGGCAGTGTTTGAATTTGCAAACGAGCTGCAGGGCGGCCACCAGTACCTGATATACAATTACAGGCGCAACAACTTTTACCCCTTCGTGCCGGCCGGCAGCAAGTCAAGGGATACAGAGCAGGAAATGAAGATGATGGCCGCTGCTGGCGAAGAAATGCCCTTTGAAAAAGACATGGCGCTCTGGTACCCGCTGTGGGACCTCCCCCTCAGATCTCTGGGATGACGCCTTCTCCTCTGAACAGCCTTTTTGCTTCGTCTATCGATAGGTCCACGCTCGGCAGTATAATGTCAGACTTTATTATCTTGTGCGGATCAAGCGGCCTGCCTTTTTTTACCACCACGTCGCTCAGCTCTGTCAGCCTTTTCTTGAATTCCATGTCGTCCGACCTTTCCGTGCTGACCAGCTTTACTATGGCGTTGTCGATGTCGTTGAGCTTTTTCAGGGTCTTGCCGTCCACGGTGAACTGGCCGTGACCCATTATCCTAACTATTTTCTTTGACCCTTCGCCGCTTTTCGCCTTTGCCCGGCCAGCTATCGCCTTTTTGCGGGCCTTTGTGGCTGGCTTTCGTGCAGAAGCCGCCTTTTTGGCGCGCAATTTGCCTTTTGATTTGAGTTTGCTGGCGGCCGCCCTGCCTTTTGCCTTCGCTTTTCTACTCATTGTTGCGTTTCTTGCTCCACTTGTTGCTTCTTTTTACGTTCCTTCTCTGACTTTAACTTTGCTAATTCTTCTTCGACCGAGCTCTGTACTGTAATTTTTTCTAATTCTCGCTCGATTTCGTCCTTATTTGACGTAAAATCTGTAAGAACTCCCGAATCTATCATGTCGTCCAGCGCTTGGGCCTTGGCCCTCATGTTCTCGGTCTTTTCCTCGGCTCTGTTCATGGACATGCCGACGTCGGCCATCTCCTCCGAGATGCCGGTGATGCTCTCCTTTATCTTGACCTGCGCCTCCGCTGCCGAGTAGCGCGCCTTTATGACCTCCTTCCGGGACTTGAACTCCTCTACCTTGATTGCCATGCGTTTCTGTCCTTCTTCCATCTTGTCTGCCTCTTCCTTCAGTTCCGCTATCTGCTTGTCGAGATCCTGGATCTGGAGTAGGTTGGCGTTCTTACGCTCAAGGGCAAGCCTTGCTAGGTCTTCCCTGCCGGCGTCAAGAGATCTCCTTGCCTGCTCGTCGAGCAGCCGGATGTTGTCCCACAGCTTTGACTTTTGCATTTCAAGCCTCTTGCGCGACGTGATGATCTCTGCAAGGGCTCTCCGCAGCTTGTTCAGCATTTCCTGCTGCTTGACATACGAATAATCGAGAGCTTCGCGCGGGTCCTCGAACTTGTTGAGGAGCATGTTTACTTTTTGCTTGATCACGGTTGACATGCGGTTCATCAGGCCCAATTTTTCTTCGATTACTATTCGGTGACTGGATATTAAAATATGATGCTAGCGGTTGAGCCGGCGCCATTCGCGCTCGTCCGGCGGACCATAGTCTTCCTTTTTTCGAAAGAACCCCCAATAGAGCAAAAAGCCGCCGGCAGCGATCATTGCAATCGCAAATTTTTCATTCGTGACCTGTCCGTTGACAAAGTTGTCAAGGAATAATTGCGCAGGATCTCCGACAAGGCCGGCGGAATGATCGATGTAGAATAGCACGAGGTTCCTGATCAGTATGATCCCGGCGGCGACCATGAACAGGACCCCCATTGCAGACATCCAGTTCCTCCCGCGCCTCCTGCCGCCGATCTCTTCCTTCCATCTCATGCCCGCACAATATAGAACGCGCCTTTGTTGATAACGTTTGCGCTCAGATCAGCTTTACGCCGGGGTGCTTCAACTTGTTCCTCTTGGCTGCGTTCAGGAGCATCGGAGTCAGGATCTCTGCCTGGTACGTGAGGGCGAGCGGCCCGAGGTAGACCGGGCGCAGGCCGGCGATTTCAGAAACAAGTTCCGTCAGCTTTGCTACGGCACCCTGGTCGTCGCCGCAGATAAACGTGTCAGCGTCCAGGCCCTGGCCGACATTTTTCAATTTCACTTCAGATATGGTGTGGAACGCGGAAACGATCCTTGGCCTCGGCGGCAGCTTTTCTGCGACCATTTCCACCGCCTGCCTCGTGCCCTGCTCCAGCGGTATGTAGATGAACCCGGCGTCGGTCCTTGCCATTGGCACGATGGGCGACACGACGATGCAGTCGTCGCGGATCCTGCCGGCCAGCTTGTCGCACGTGTCATCAATGAATTCGTAGGGTATCGAAAGTATCAAAACGTCGACATCTTTGCCAAGCGCAATGTTGTCGTCGCCGGTTATGCTGCCGGCCACGCTGCCATAGGCTTCTTTTGCAGCCTTGGTATAGTTGTCTGCAGCTTCTCTGGCCTTCTTGACGTCCCTCGATCCAACGACCACGTCATGCTTTTTGCACCAGCGGAGCGCAAAGCCCTCACCCATGCCGCCGGTGCCGCCCACTATGCCTATTCTCATGGGTTTGTTCACAAGTGATCTTGATATTAACTTTACATCGGCTTTTGCTTTTCTTGTTTGTGGATCTATTCTTCTTTGCAGGCCAGAATCCACTGCCTGCCAATAGGGAAGCTACATTGGCTATGACGGCTATCTAAAAAATTATTAAGTGATCCCACGTCCACAAGGCTCAGCCATTGCCTCTAGTCATATTTATGCGCCACGGCCAGGCCGATAACAACGTCAGCAGGACCCTAGTCGGCAGGCACATCGAGTCGCACCTCACGTCTCAGGGCAGGCAGCAGGTCGCAGACGCCGCAAAGCAGCTGAAAACCATCCCAATCGACAAGGTCTACGCCTCTCCCGTGATAAGAACAATGGAGACCGCGCAGATAGTGTGCGAGACACTCGGCATGGACTATGAAGTGGACGAGCGGCTCTACGAAATAGAGCTGGGCAAGCTTGTAGGGATGAACTATGAAGAGGTGACCACAAAATACGGCGACCTTTTCCTGAGGTTCTACGCCGAACACGACCCGGTGCTCGACGGCTTTGGTGTGGAGCCGTTCGCGGCGGTGAAGCAGCGCATAAAGAGCCTCCTCGATCACGCGCTGGAAAAGCACGGAGACAGCAACGTGCTCATGGTCACGCACCTTGACCCGATCAAGGCGGCGCTGTCTACGATGCTCGACCTAAAGCCGGAGGCGCTGTACCGGTGGCACATACGCAACGCATCGCTCACGGTGCTAAAACACGAAAGCAGGATCTATTCGCTTTCAGGAGTCAACGTGATGGCGATGCACAGGTATCCGATCGACTAGCCCGATTTGCAAAACCTTAAATAAGATTGCCAAAGGATTGATAGCAGAAAAGGGACAATGGTCTCGCATTCAACGATTATTTTGCTCTTGATTCCTGCCGTTGCTATTTCTCTTTTTGGCATCGACTCGGCGTTTGCACAAGAGTCGACTGAGCGATACATCCTGCACAGGGTAGAAATCTGGGGCCTGTTCTACAGGCTCATGGTCGTCGCGTTTGTCATCGGCGCGGTAGTAATGGGCTCGATCTTTTTCGTCGTGTGGCGCTTCCGCGAGTCCCATCCAAAGAACAGGGGCGACATCACCCCCGCAAGGACCGGAGGCGCGCAACACTAGTGGGCCACGCGACAATCGAATGGGTCTATGTCGGCGTAGTTATCGCTATACTCTGTTACATCGGCGCCGACGCGTGGAATGTCGAGAGGCTGCTCGAGCACGTCCCCGAAGACGCGCAGGTGATCAGGGTCACCGGCCAGCAGTGGTTCTGGACATTCGAGCACGAAGACGGCACCAGAGAAATAGGCGAGCTCCACCTTGTCAAGGGCAAGCCCTACAGGTTCGAGGTGACTTCTCTTGATGTGATACACGCTTTCAACATGCACGACTTTACGACCATGATGGACGCGGTTCCCGGCAAGATCAACACGGTATGGGTCGTCCCCGACCAGTCAGGCGAATACCTCATACAGTGCAGGGAATACTGCGGATTCTCGCACTACCAGATGAGGGCAACGCTCATAGTCGAAGAGCCGGGCGCACAAGCCGAGATCACAAACGCTGCCGAACTTGCGCCGAGCAAGGGCCAAACTGCGCTTGGAAGCTAAAACCAGTTTTTGGCAAATTTTACTTTTACAAACCTCATTGATCCTCTCGCCGATGCCAAAAACAAAATGCTTTTATTGATATAGCATTCCATGTATGAGCAATAAGAGGATGGATGCTGGTTGGTCCTAGAGGTTAAGAAACCCCGTCCAATGTGGGAGATCCTTTTTTCGACCCATCATACCGATATCGGCCTGCTGTACGTCTACCTTTCATTGACTGCCTTCATCTTGGGCGGCGCCCTGGCAATTGCGATCCGCACGGAATTGTTCCTGCCCGGCGACGCGATAAACATTATTTCCGACTCTAACACTTTCCACAGAATATTCACGGTGCACGGCACAAACATGCTGTTCCTGTGGCTCATCCCATTCGCGTCAGGCATCGGCAACTACCTGATACCGATCATGGTCAGGTACAAGGACATGGCCTGGCCAAAGCTCAACGCAGTCGCGTTCTGGATGATACCGGTGGGCATGGCGCTCATCTGGCTCGGCTTTTCAGACACCACGTGGAACGCCTACCCGCCCTACTCGATCATCAGTGCCCCGGGCCCGGCGGCCGAAATGTGGATTTTCGGGCTAAAGATACTCGGCATTTCATCGGTCCTTGGAGCCATCAATTTCATAGTCACGATCCTGAGGATGAAGCATCCGGACATGCCGCTGATGAAGACCTCTCTGTTCGTCTGGTCAACGCTTATAACGTCGCTCATGATAATCGTCGCAATTCCCACGTTTGCGGCGGCGCTTATCATGCTGTACACGGATAGGCTTGGCGTATCGGGCTTTTTCAACCCGGCCATGGGAGGGGATCCTATAGCTTACCAGCACCTCTTCTGGTTCACGTTCCATCCCGAGGTGTACATCTTCATCCTACCGGCGGTAGGCATAATGTACGAGGTGATACCCAGGTTCTCGAGGAAGCCGATATTCAGCTACCAGTCAGGGGTGGCCGCGTTTGTGCTGCTCGGCATCGTGGGCTTTGCGTCCTGGGGGCACCACATGTACGCGACGGGCATGAGTTTCACTGAAAAGACCGTCTTTATGGTAGGGACGCTAGCGGCAGTTCCCGCGTCGGCCATGCACGTCTTTAACTGGATAGCCACTATGTGGGGCGGCAGGATCAAGTTCGCGTCCCCCATGAGCTTTGCAGTCGGCGGCCTGGTGCTGTTCTTCTTCGCCGGAGCCGGAGGCATCGTCAACACCGCCATGCCGCTGGACTTTCTCACTCACGACAGCTACTGGGTAGTCGGCCACTTCCACCTGTTCGTCATGGGGCTAGTCACATTCGCGTTCATTGGATTCATCTACTACATGTTCCCGTTCATCACGGGCAGGATGTACAACGAAAAGGCCGCAATGATACAGTTCTGGCTCATGTTCATCGGGGTTTCGATGATATTCCTGACCCAGCACGTACTCGGCCTCTACGGCCAGCCAAGGCGCGTGTTTGACTATGTGCCGGTGGAGCCGCTCATCATACTGAACCAGATATCGACAGTCGGCGCATGGATAACTGCAGCAGGAGCCGCGCTGTTTGTGTGGAACCTGATCAAAAGCACGGTATCGGGCAAGCCTGCCAAGATGGACGACCCGTTCAACATCGGCGAACAGTACTACGACTACACCAGGCGCGAGCCCCACCACTAGGAGAGAATGAGAAATGTCGCATGACGAGCACGACAAGGATCCAATAATCCTGACCTCCGGGAGGCGCATGGGAAAAGGCCTGATAATAGTGATCGCGACACTGGCAGTAGGGGCAGGCATTATTGTGCCGTTCTTTGACCAGATGTTTTCCACCCCGCCGCCGGTGACCCAGATACGCACCGAAAGGCCGCCGCCAGATACCCCGCCGGAGGCAGGCACCACCACGATTGCAATACTGCAGGGAGCGGCGACCCAGGGAAGCCCGGACTATGACCCTGACGAAGCTACCGTGCCCCTCGGCAACAGAATAGTCTGGGACAACCAGGACACTGTTCCCCACACCGCCACGTCAGGAGCTGACGGCAGCGATCCTGCAATGGGCGAGCTGTTTGACACAGGCATCATCATGGGCGGCGAGCAGTCAGAACCGATAGAGACAGAGGGCATGGCCGAAGGGGCCGTCATCGAGTACTTCTGCACGCTCCACCCCTACATGACAAGCGTTCTCACAATCATCGCGGCTGAAGAAGGCGCCGCAGCCGGGCCAACTATAAACATCCTTCAAGGCTCTTCTGTGCAGGGAAGCGACGACTATGACCCCGACCCGCTGACTGCAAACGTAGGCGATGAAGTCAGCGTCGTCAACCAAGATACCGTTCCCCACACAGTGACGTCAGGGACAGGGCCAACCGACGCGAACAGGGGCACGGCGTTTGACACAAACATCATCAACGGCGGCGAATCAGCAACAATATCGCTGGCAGAGGTCGACGCGGGAGAATACGGCTATTTCTGCATAGTCCACCCGTACATGACGGGCACGATCACAGTAGAATAACATGCTCCTGCGAGCTCTCTCTTATTCCACACTCGCCGTCCTCTTTTCATTGATATTTATCGGAGGGTACGTAAGCGCTTCCGGAGTCGGCCTCACGTGCCCCGACTGGCCGCTCTGCCCGCAGGGGCTGCTGCCGCATGACGACTTTATCATCGAATACATCCACAGGTCAGTCGCTGCGGTAACCGGCATGCTCGTGATCGCGACGATGGCGTTTGTGCTAAAGTCAAAGGCCGCGCCAAAAGGCATGAAGATCGCTTCGATTATAGCTGGTGCAGCGGTAATCGGTCAGATAACGCTTGGCGCAATAGTGATAGTGGAGCGGCTGCACGCGATACTGGTCACGACACATCTGGGCTTGGGCATCGTGCTCTTTTCCATGGTGCTGATCACCGCGCTCTACGCGCACAAGATCGAAGGCAGGAAGGCGCTGGCCAAGGCACAGTAATATACGGGCAGGGCAAAATTATGCACGTGAACGTCCCAGCCCTGTTGGCGGTTTCATTGCTGCTTGTTTCCGCGGCGCCCGCGTACGCCCACTTTGACCACCTTTCCCACTACAACGGCAGGGGCGGAACGTCAGGCCAATACTATGTCCATGAAGCGCTCGAGCCAGACTATGCCGCGCCGGGCGAGCCGACCGCCATCATGTTCAGCGTGCAGGACCACGACGGTAGGGACACGTACAATATTGAAACGATGGTTGAAGTCTACGCCTCATCAGGGGACCGGCTAAAGGCGTTCCCGTGGACAAGGCAGGACGTCGGCGACTTCCAGGTCTTTTACACTTTTCCCCAGATCGGCAGCTACCAGATAGTGCTCAGCATAGCTGACGGGCAGGTCAACACCAACGCGATCGACCCGCCGAGGAGGACGCTCGGCAGCACGTCCGGCTGCAACTGCGAACGGGTGATATTCAACGTCGCTATTTCGCAGGGCTTTGGCACGATCTACAACTCGACCCTTGCCATCGCGGTGTTCGGTCCCCTTGCGCTATTTGGCGCGGTGCTCGGCACGACCTACTGGAGCAAGAAAAAGAGCGGCCAGTTTGTCGGCGCGCCCGGCGACACTGTAAGGTACATCGTGACCCTCGCCGCCATCGCGGGCGGGCTGGTCCACTTTGCGGTGTATTCCGACCACGCCTCGCTCAGGATAGAGTACAGCATATTCCTCATTGCGGCCGGCGGGATGCAGGTGACCTATGGCATACTGTACATGCTCCTGACACTGACTGCGTCGACGAGCGGCAGGGCGAGGCCGCAGGAACACTACCGCAAGACCGTGGCAGTTAACCTCTTTGGCCTGGTCGGGACGGCGGTCCTGCTCGGGCTCTATGTCTACTCTGTCACGCTGCCGCCGCCGCTTTCGCCCACCGGCCAGCCAGAGCCCGTGGACGTCGCCGGCATACTGTCAAAGGCGATAGAGGTGTTCACGGTCATGGGGATCGTCTACCTGATGATGCTCGAGCGGCGCCGGCTGGCCGTCTACCTGAAAGAGCACGCGTGACCGAGTAAGACATAAAACACCAAGAGGGAGAACCCATACAATATGGCTTGGAAAGTAATGATGCCGAAAAAGATCATGTTCGGCGAAAACGCCGCAAAAGAGTTTCCCTACCCAAAGAACGCTCTTGTGATTACCACGACGACTCCGGACATTTACAACAAGTGGTTGGAATACATGGGTATCAAGGACTATGAGCTTTACGACAAGGCTACCCCCGACCCGGCCATTGAAACCGTGGAAGCTATAAAGAAGCAGTACGAAGGCAAGAACGTATCCTGCTACATCGGCCTTGGCGGAGGAAGCTCGATGGACATCTGCAAGTACCTGAGCAAGATGACTGGCATACCCAAGATCCTGATCCCGACCACGTTTGGCACCGGCGCAGAGATGACCACCTACGCCGTCATTAGTTTTGACCACAAGAAAAAGCTCCTGCAGGACGAGGCCTTCCTTGCAGACGCGGCCGTAGTCGACCCGTACTTTTTGCCCGGCACGCCCTTCAACATCATGCGCAACTCTGCGTGCGACGCGGCCGCTCAGGCGTCCGAGGGCTATGACAGCAGGGCCGGCAACCCGTTCACGCAGTTTTTCTGCAAGGAGGCGTTTGACATCCTCTACGACGCCATCATGAACGACAAGCAGAGCCTGCTGCCGTACGGCGCGATGCTATCCGGCATCGGCTTTGGCAATTCTTCTACCACGCTTGGCCACGCGCTGTCGTACGTATTTTCAAATGAAGGAGTGCCGCACGGCTACGCGCTGTCGTCGTGCACCACCGTCGCGCACAAGTTCAACAAGTCGATCTATTACAAGCGATTCAAGGAAATCGCGCAAAAGCTGAAGTTTGAGCCGCTGAAGCTAACGCAGCCGCTAGATCAGGCGGCAGACGTAATCATGCCGGACCACGGCCACCTTGACAACAACCCCGTGCCGATAGGCAAGCAGGATGTCATCAAGTGTCTGGACGAGATAGTGAACGCAAACCCGCTGGCCTGAGCCGGGTTCCCCTTCCTTTCAAAATCGTTCAACTGCAACCCGGCCTTGTTTAAGTTCTCGGCTATAGCCGAGGCCTGACAGAACCCAAAACCTTTAAATTCAGTTCTCCGGTTTTGTTCCCCGATGACCGTTATCCAAAAGAGTATAGAAATAAACGCTCCGATCAGCGAAGTATTCACATATTTTGCAAGGCCAGAGCACATGGCCGACCAGTTCCCGGAGAACATGGGTCTGAGCGTTATCCCGGTCGAAGTCAAGAACGGCTTTGGCGTTGGCACTATTTTCAGGATAAGCGGAGATTTTGACGGTAAAAAGCTCGAATGGGACTGCGAGACCATCGACTATGTCCCGATGCGCAAGATCGTGGCGAAAATGATCGAAGGCCCGTTCAAGAGCTGGCAGATAACCGTCGACTTTGAAGAGCTGGGCGAGAAAAAGAGCAGGACCGGCATGACCGTAGAATATGAAATGCCGATGGGACCGCTGGGCAGCTTTATGGACAAGGTCAAGCTGAGAAAGGTTGCCGAGCGCGGCATGGAAAACGGCTTGTATCGCGTAAAGGCGCTGCTTGAAGGCACGGGCTCGATTCCAGTCTACATCACGCTGGACGCCTACAGGCATATCCTGAAGGAAAAGGAAAAGCTCAACTGCTCTGTCTCTGAGGCGATAGTAAAGATTATCCAGCAGAGCCAGCAGACGGTCAAGGCCTAAACTTTTTTCCTCCCTCGTCTAGTTTCGTTTAAATATGGATCGGTCCAGCAAATTTTCTGCGGGTTCGTAGCTCAGCCAGGTAGAGCGTCTGGCTCTTAACCAGTCAGTTATTCTGGGTTAAAATGTCGAGGGTCCAAATCCCTCCGAACCCGCTTTATGATTATTTGGAAAATCTCTTTCCCCAGACAGGCCACGGCATCAATTTGAACTTTGAACGTCAGCTGATTCATAGCCTTTATAATGTTTGATCCTTGTTCTAACATTATGGCTACACAAATTTTCGTGAATTTACCAGTAAAAGACCTCGACAAAACAGTACAGTTCTTTACCAAACTTGGTTTTACGTTTAACCCTCGATTTACCGATGAGAATGCGACATGTATGATTGTCGGCAAAGACATCTTCGTGATGCTCTTGGTCGAAAAAATTTTTCAAGACCTTTACCAAAAAGGAAATCTGCGATACTGCAAAAGATACAGAAGTGATATTGGCATTGTCTGCAGAAAGCAGGGAAAAAGTAGATCGGATGATAAGCAAGGCTATAGAAGCTGGAGGCAGGGAATCTAGAGAGCCCCAAGACCACGGATGGATGTACGGACGTGGTTTTCAGGACACTGACGGGCAGCTCTGGGAAATACTATACATGGACGAAAGTGGAGTAAAAAAAGAGTAAAAAGAAAGAAAATTGATATGCAGAGTAATGCCTCCCCATTAACTACCCTAGGTTTCTGGCATCATGCTAGATATTTGCCGTGTGATCAGATATCATTCAGCGTCAACCATCAGTGGTTCTGTCCATCGAGCATATCAACCAGTTCTCCAAGGCTCCTGATGAAAAAAGTCGGATTCTCGCCTTTCAGGTATTGTTCGATGTGGTAGCTCCCACCCTCCCTATATATCGCGGCAGAGCTCACTCCAGCCCTCTTGGCTGCGACGACATCCTCCCTCATGTCACCAACATAGATGGTGTCTGCTGCAGAATAACCCAACCTTTTCAACGCAAGCTCGATGGATTCGGGATGCGGCTTCTGCCCCTTGTAGTCTTGTAGTGTGAAAACACAGTTGCGCTTGAAGTACTGCGCCAAATTGAATCTCTGCATCACCTTGTCGACAACTTCACGAGGACTGTGCGAGACTACCGCTAGCTCTATCCCCTTTTCGATCAATTTAGAGAGACTGATCTGGACATCGTCGAACAGCTTTACGTGTTCGAGGGTTTCACCATAGAATCTTGTGTAGTCCTTCACGACTCCCGCGTCCTTTGCTTCGTATTCTGTCAGTCCCTTGTAGATCAGATATTCCCAGTACGGAAGCCTAAAGTTCCTTCTGAAAGCGTTCAGCTCGTCCGGCTTGTAGCCCCGAAGACCGACTATCTTGGATATTGCCAGCCAGGATTCACGCAGGTCATTTACGAGCACCCCGCTGTGGTCGAAAATGACAAGCTTCACCCATTCTACTTGCCTTGTCGGGCTTCTTAATCCCATCTATGCGCGCGGCTCTATGTATCCAAACTCATGGTCATCATTTCGGCTCACTTTGAGAGTTCAGTCCTGACCTAGATGTGCCTGATGCTTCGAGTTCAACCTGAGACGCATGGACTTTGTGCCCAAGTACAAGAACTGAACTGGCCGAGTGGATCGGAACGTTGGTTAGAGCCGTCATTGGTACTGAAGGTATAGTCTTATTATTTCCCCGAGCACAATTGTTTGTTTATGACGTCCATATTCTTGGTAATGCGGTAGATCAAGCATCGAAGTCATAATGCTCTGCGTAGTGTGTAACTCTAAAATCCCATCATACACTAAGGTTTTCACCTGATCCTCACTAAACCAATACTTATGGCTGGACTTACAACGCCTGCACGGTACTTTCCATTCTCCCTGAAGCGCGGCGATTGCTCTAATTTTGGTCAAGTCTCTTATGTGCTGCATCTTGCTCTTTGTAGCTTGGTCACGCGGCTCAGGACCAAACGATGCTATTATTAACTCGGCTTCCTCAGCGCACATTCTTTGAAATTTGCTGTCAAGTTCCTTCATAAATGCAAGATTGAACTTTTCATCTACCCACTTGTCCAGCACCCCCTTTGCTATTGACTTTAGCCTTTGATAATCTTCAGCTGGCATGTCAGGCATTGCAGTCTGGCATTCCTCTACTTTGCCATCGAGGTCTCGCAATATACGCTCCAATGTTTGTGCTGCAGCTTCAAAACTTCCAATTTGCGCGCCTTCTAGCATCTTGTTTCGTTTGGCCATCGCGTCATAACCACCGATCTTTACCTTTTGCTCGAATGTAAAATGCATAATCTTGTCCGCTGATTGCCTTATTGTAACCATATCTTTCATGAACAAAATTTGTTCGATGTACTTATCCGCTGCTTCTGTGTAATTCATGTCAGAGATTCCTCCTTTGTCCATTGAGAGACATCAGAGCTTGAAGGAGCAATGCAAAGAGGTCCATCACTTCAAATTCGTCGTACGCATAATGGGGATACTTTTTCGTAAAGACGCTGCCAACCTTAACCTTGGGGTTGATATTCCCGCCTATGCAGAGGTTCTTCGTAGCTCCAACCATCAGGATGGCATACTTTAGAGCGAATTCTATGTTTTGCTTCGGAAAGTAAGCTGCCGCATAGAAGACGCGAGCTAGGTTCAGATCATTCTCTAATGCTTTTATGTCTCCCAACGTTTTCGCAAGCTGTTGGCTTACAACACTGAGCTCTGATTCAGCACTCGTTTTCTTCTTCTCCAGTTCCTTAATGGTGGTCAGTAATTCATCCCGCTTCCGCTCAATGTTTTCTAGCCCTCCTAAGGCGGTCAATGTCTTGAGAACCTCCAGCGGGTCGCCATATTGCTTTGCCAAATCTATCAACTGTGAAATGAATTGGATGCTCATCTTGCGATCTTTTAGGAGGAAATCGCACATGGCTATGACTGTCTTCAAGTCGGCGTACTCTGAATTTAGCATCTTTAGTCTTGATTCCGAGTCTTGGCAGTTCTGTTCGAGGCTCGCGGCCTTTGAAAGCAGCTGTTGCAGGTCTTGGTAGACATTTAGTGCCTTTACCACGTTCTCTACGCCTCCATAATTCTTGGCAACGTTGAGCAGCAGATCAAGAGTCTGCTCGGTAAAGCCCTGTGATGTGAGTTTCGCGTGTTTATCCAGGTATCCCTTGATCTGAACCTTGCGAGTTTCGAGCTTGCTCGTTTCATCTTTCAGGCCTTGCAGTCTCTTCTCTTCAGACTGCACTTCGACAGATCTTTTCTTCAGTTCTGCGTCGATGGCGGGCAGATTGTTGTACCGATTGATTGCCTTTAGGAGTGATTGCGGATCAAAGCCCTTCGCTGCCATTTTGAGGTCAATAAAGATGTCACCTGAGTATCCGAATTGCTTCAGCTCGATCATATTGTTATGGACATCTATTAGTTCATTGATGTTAAGATTCTCTTTCTTCCAATGGCCGAACAGGGAGAGCAAGTTGCCTAATTCTTCTGGTGATTGACGAACATATGTCATGAATTCTACTTCGTCGTCGTGGGTTAGCCCATGCTTCTCGAGTGCTTTCCTGTGCTCTATGTACTCTCTAACATCATTCATTGAACTTTCAGATTGGATTACTTGTCCAAACATTTCATCAATCCTCTCCATTTCTTTGGAGTCTTTTACTTTCATATTCTTCGTCCATTGTTTTATCGTATTGATGCTCCATCTACCATGCGTCAACCTGTGTATTCGCTCGTTCGAATAGCCCATTTCCTTTGCCCTGCAAAGGAGCCAATTGACCCGCTTTGCACTAGGACTGTCTAATCTGTTCGGCTGCGCTTTTCCTATTTGATTGAGCTCTCGAAATATTTCGGTAGCTTCATCGTCCATCTCTTTTGTCATAGATAATCTGCCCTCAGCCCTTCGGCACATGCTTTCGACAATTGGAGTTGTTCTAAACCGCAATCGGAACACTTCAGGACCTGCCGAATTCTTGCCCACGATTTTCTGACCCAGAGAAAGAACAGCCCGGAGTCTTTCAGAGGCGCCATTAAAACACTCCTCGTAAACCGGGGCTTGAGGAATAGCAGGGACGAATCGTCATTAGTTTTTGACATAGCTGTATAAAGCATAAATTTAATATATAACAGTTGCACAATACACATTGTGCAAACAACAACATGGAACTCACCAAGTTGGTCAAGGCGATAGGCAAGAATTGGGAAATCCTAGATTGTCTCTATCCAGATAAGTCATTGAATGTATCTCAAATCGCGACATCGGCTCAAAAGGACAAGCCTACCGTGTCGAGGGCGCTGGTAGAACTTGAACGTCAGGAGCCTAGTCTGGTGACCAAAAAAGAAGATGGGTCAGGAGGCAACATGAAATTTGTCCAACTGACCGAGAAAGGCAAGCATTATGTAGGCGCAATACGTGCTGTAAATGAGGAGATTTCTCAGCCTGAAATCCAGGTTTTTCCGCAGCTTCAAGAAAAGAGGATTACTTTCCTCATTCATCAAGCCACTAAGTCAAGTACAGATGCATCAAGTGCGGCATCGATGCGCCTTGACAAGTTGTCTAATCATGCTAACATCTGGAAATTCAAAAGCTTTCGGAACTATGTGGATCAACTTCTTCGATCAGATGAACCTCGTGATTTTCGAAAGGGTCTTGACTATCTGAAAAAGGTTCTTGATCGGGCCGATCGGAAACCGAGTAAGGAAAATGACCTAGTCCTTGAGATTGGGAAAAAATATCTTGAGCTCTTAAAGAATAACCTAAGGAGATTTGAACCACCATGGTTCACAACTAGAAACGAAATAATGGATGTCCTTGGAATGTTGCTTGAACAAAAAGAATTACGTGAATTATTCTGGGGATTTTGGGAAGAACTGGTTAATAAAATCTCCGACTCAGACGATTATGAAGAACATATGAAACCGTATGCACTATTTTTTACGAAGCAAGACTACGAGTTCAAGGAATCCGCTGAAGAATGGCTTTTTGAATTGATGAATTCTACTAAACCAGATGTCAGAAAACGGGCAGGCTCTCTTCACCACATGCTTTTTTCCTGAAAGCTAGTTGTCATGGAAGATCCATTATAGTACCAGTGTTACCTGACATAACTATTGACTGAGATATCTGTCAGTGTTAATTCAATATATAATTCAATTTCAGAGGCCTTTTTCATTTAGGAATCATGCTCAATCTATAGTTCTTGCTACAATGGTCGGGGCCAAGGGCGAGCTGCAATTCTTGATATGAGCAGGAGCGAAATTCGGCTATTGCGTAGTCCCCAACGATGACATCTGATACTACTGGCTTACCGATCATGTCGCTGGAATGCTGGGACATACTACGCGTGTATTAGGCATGCTAAGATGAATGCATAATGGAAATGGCTGCACTTGGGGGGGAATAGCCTAGACACTGTAATTTCCTTGTAAAGTCCTAGTGGTCAATTGGCATCTAGGAGCCTTGGTGGGGGGGCCGCCGGCAAGATATCCTTGGTAGCCTTGATATCATCCCTAACTACCCTGATGTCCCCTTAGCATACTCGATGCCATCTGGCTAGTATCAATAGTATACAATTAGATGCTAAGGGATAAAGGCAAATAGGCGGAATACTATGCAAAGGGCAAGGCAAGTGTTGTGGTACCCGGCTTTTATTAACGACGCCGATGTAGGGTGTTCATGAATGGAGTGTATTTCAATAGATGATGATCCACATCGACGGCAAGGCTTTCCAGCCGCTAAAAAAGATCCTTGCAAAGGATCAACTTCTAGAGCTGGCAGGGCTTGACCCAAAACGGCATGAAATTGTCCTGATCGACAGCGAGGGCAAGGCACACCAGATAGACGGCGACGAAGGGCTAGAGCTGCAGGACGGGATGGAATTCAGGGTCCGCCCGAACGATGGGTCGTAGTTTTTAGCTATCAAGAATTATCATGTTACTAATCTTATTTCATTGGCATGTCTATCGCAAGATACAGGTAGTTAAGGAAGTCTCAGTACACCGGAGCCAAAGGGAACAATGCGTACTGAAGACCTGTCAAGCAACTCTCGTTTTCAAAGGCATATTACACGAAGATCACTATGACGCCGTGGCCAAGCTCGCTAATCGTTATCTACTTTATGATTTTGTATTAGTCAATGCAAGCAGGCACCGTTGAAAACTTTGTCTGCTCGTTCATTGTAAAGATAGGCATCAAGGCTTTTCCAGCCTTCTCCATACTTGTCGGCGAAGCCACCATGAGCTACATGCTCGGCCACATGATCATCCTGCCCTCGCCAATCGGCGTAGAGTTGATGGAATTCCCGGCTAAAATGATGTATGCACTCAAAAGGCGATCATAAAGGTTGTTAACGGGCAGCCAGATCTTATTGCCAGATGCCGATAGAGTTCAGCGGGCCGGCGCTGCAGGCGTTCAGTCCAGTATTCAAGTCGCGGATAATGCAGGTCTATGACCTGTTTCCCGAGTTGCAGGAGAAGAGAATTTCCTGTGGTGTGCTAAAGGGACGAGGCTGGGTTGAAGGCACGGCTACCAGCTGGACGTCGCCCCCAGTTTTCCGGCTGCAGCCGGGTGTCTCTCGCTACACAATAGCGCACGAGCTGACGCACCTCATCCAAGGGAACGGCTCGGGCATACCTCATGGTGAGGTTGCCTGCGACATCTGGACGATACGCAGGCTACCGGCCGAACTCCTGGACCAGCGGCCGTATTACCTCATGAAAAATTCAAGGTGTGACTGGGAAAGGAACAGGGACGCAATCAAGGAGCTGTGCAAGCAGGCCATCCATCTCAGAAAGACGCGGCGGACGTATATTGTGTGGCTGCGCGGCCAGATAAAAGAGCTAAATTGATTGTCTGAAGGGTCGTAAAAATCCGGATCGCAGTACTTTTGCAATCATCAATGGTAAGGCAATCGCGCCAGTGTTCCGCGAGCAATCTTTGGAGATAATGAAAATTGCCAATAGAATATTTCTCTATAAGCCAAAGGAGGTAATCTTATATGCAGTCAGCCATTACTATATAAACTGGAGATCGGGATGCACAATCGACAAAAAGACGAAATCATGAGAGATGTCCTTTATAGTGCGCAGGGCGGAGCCGGCATCACCAGGATAATGTTCCACGCCTACCTGACCCACACCCAAGCCAAGGAATACACGCAGGCGCTGGTGAGCAATGGTTTGTTGGAGCAGGACATTGAAGCAGCCTCGCTCAGGCAGTTCCGCACTACGCCAAAGGGAGTGGAGTACCTTGCCGCCGCGGAGAGGATGTCTGCCATGCTGGCTATAGAGACCCGGCGCGCAGCAAAGCCTGGTGCTTTCCTACTTTAACTTATTTTCTTTGACTTCTCTTACGAGCTCTTCACGCAGCATCTTCAGATGGTTCTGCTCGTCTTCTTTGATCGTGTTCCACATTTTTATCAGCTCGGGTTTATTGTCCTTTTCCGCGTCGCGCACATATTTTTCAACCGATGTGTAAAGGAAATCAGCCTTCTTTTCAAGCTGGCTTATCACGTTGAACGTCGAGTCTTCTAGCAGGACGCCCCGCTTTGTGGTTTCTGTCATGCCTCATATGGCTCACAAAGACTAAAAAGAGTTACAGGATTTTCTTTGCGAGCTCGAGCGAGCCCTTTACTGTGTGCTCTTGTGATTCAAAATATCTTATCTTTCTGCTTTTCAGCTCCTTGCTTGTAAGTGGCCCTATCGATACAACTTTGGCAAGGGTGTCTAGTTGCAGGTGGCCTTCGGACAGCTTGCCCATTATTTCAAAGAATGAGTTGACGCTTGAAGCGCTCGTGAAAATGACGGCGTCGACCTTTTTCTGCAAGAGCATATCCGAGAATTCGCTCCACACAGGCATTACGGTGCCGGTGCGCACCGTGTAGAGCAGGATTTCGTCAACGTCCATGCCGAGGTCTGTAAGGGCCTTGGTGGCAAACTCGTTTGCCGCGCCGCTCCGCGGTATGATTATCTTTTTCCCCGCATGTTCCATTGACGAGAGCAGGTCGACCAGGCCCGCCGAAGAAAACTTGTCCGGCACCAGCCTGACTTTCACGCCGTGCTCCTGCAGACTCTCCTTAGTCTTTGGCCCGACTGCTATCACTGTCGTGGATTTTAGCGCGAGCGTCGCCTCCCTGCCGGCTAGATCGAACAAAATGTGCACGGCCTGCGGGCTCATGAACGCGCAATAGTCGTGCTGTTTCTTCTGGAGTTTCTCCAGAAACTCGTTTGCGGCCCGCGGCCCCTCTGGAACAATCTCTATAGTCGGGAGAGCTATCGGCCTGCCCCCCTCCTCGCTCACCAGCTCCGAAAATTCCGCTGCGTCGCGCCCGCTCCGGGTTATTGCGATAACCTTGTTTTTCAGGCCCGGCATCGCGGTCACCGCAACCATTCCAAGTGGGCAAGGCCTGTTACCCTGCCTATCACAACGACTGCCGGCGGCTTGACATCAGCTTTCTTGGCTTCGCTCGCAATGGTGGCAAGCGTGCCCCGGACTATTCTCTGGTTGTCTGTCGTGCCGCTTGCGACGATTGCCACCAGTGTGTTCTTTTTCATCCCGGCCTTTACCAGATCGCGCGAGATCTGGTCCAGCTGGCCGATTCCCATCAGGACGACTATGGTGTCGACTGCCCCTGCCAGCCTGTCCCACCTGACTGCCATCTCGTCCTTTTCCGCGCCCTCGTGCCCCGTGACTATTGCGACAGATGAGGAATAGCGCCGGTGGGTCAGCGGGATGCCGGCGTAGGCTGGCGACGCTATCGCCGACGTGATGCCCGGCACTATCTCAAACGTTATCCCGCGCTCGATGAGGTACTCGGCTTCCTCGGCGCCGCGCCCAAAGATGAACGGGTCGCCCCCCTTTAGCCGCAATACATTCTTGCCCTTTTTCGCGTATCTTGCCATGAGCTCGTTGGTCCTGTCCTGATGGGTTGTCGGGTCGCCGACCGTCCTTCCGACGTACATCTTTTCAGTGCCTTGTGGTATCTGGTCAGTTATCTCCTTGCCAACTAGCCTGTCGTACAGAACGACGTCGCATGTCTTTAGCAGCTCCAGCGCCCTGAGCGTTATCAGCTTCGGGTCGCCTGGGCCTGCCCCGCAGATGAACACCTTACCTTTTTTCATAGTTTCCTGTTCCACTCTTCTACCGCCCTGCGCCAGCCTTCCGCCATCTCCGTCGCGCCCTGCTTGACTAGCATGTCCGCCACCTTGTTGCCCAGCTTTTCCGGGTCATTCGCGTTCCCGATTTTTTTCACCTTGATGTTCCTGCTGCCGTCCGCCGAAAACACGCTCGCGTAAAGC
Source organism: uncultured Nitrososphaera sp. (assembly GCA_964476255.1). GTDB lineage: Archaea > Thermoproteota > Nitrososphaeria > Nitrososphaerales > Nitrososphaeraceae > Nitrososphaera. The sequence continues at coordinate 29,626 of CAYYYR010000006.1, read as the reverse complement.
GTGAGCTTGTCGCCGTTGGTCACCGCCACCGCCCCGAGCGGAAACCTGCAGCCGCCTTCGACTTTTTTTATCAGCGCTCGCTCTGCGAGCACTTCGGAGCGCGAGCGCGAGTCCTCTATCGTCTTTAGCATGCTGATCAGCTTTCTGTTGTCGTGCCTGCACACGATCGCTATCGCGCCCTGCCCCGGTGCGGGGACAAAGTCCCTGACCCCAAAGCGCTCCACGATCACGTCCTTCATGCCTATACGCGTCAGGCCGGCCTCCGCCAGCACCACCGCGTCGTACTCGCCGCTGATCACCTTTTTCACCCTAGTTTCGACGTTGCCTCTTATCGGCCTGACGTTGAGGTCGGGCCGGGATTTTGCCAGCTGCACGGCGCGCCGGAGGCTGCTCGTGCCGACAGTCGATCCTGGCGCGAGCTCTTTCAGCTTTTGGCCCTTGTCGTTCACGAGCACGTCGTTCGGGCTCGCCCTCTTTGGTATGCACGCAACCACCAGTTCGTCGGACAGGTCTGACGGCACGTCCTTCAGGCTGTGGACCGCAAAGTCGACTTCGCCGTTTTTGACCGCCTCATTAACCTCCTTTTCAAAGATCCCCTTTTCGTCCATCGTGAACAGCGGCCGCTTATCCACGTCGCCCTTTGTGCTTATCGTGACAACTTCAAACCGCACGCCGGGATGTGCCCTTCGCAGCGCTGCAAGAGCTATCTCTGTCTGCGATATGGCGAGCCGGCTCCCCCGGGTCCCGACTCGTATCGCCTTCATTTCTTTATCCTGCGAAATGCCTCGCCGTATGCTTCTACCGTCCTGTCTGCGTCTTCTTCGTTGTGCGCGTACGAAACAAAGCAGGTTTCAAACTGCGAAGGCGGGATGAACACGTCGCGCTTTAGCAGCTCGTCAAACAGCTTGCGGAACATCGCCGCGTCAGCCTTCCTGGCGCTTGCCTCATCCTTTACCTTCTCATTGGTGAAGAACAGCTGGAACATCGAGCCTATCGAGTTTACCGTGCAGTCGAGCTGGACGCTTGACACGGCGTCCTTTATGCCGTTGACTATGCTGTCGCACGTCCTTGCAATCTTTGGGTAGAGCGTATTCTTGGCTTCGATCAGCGTTTCGAGGGTCGCTATTGCTGCCGCGACCGACACGGGGTTGCCGGCGAAAGTGCTGGCCTGGTAGACCGCGCCTGCGGGCGCGAGCCTGCCCATTATCTCTTTCTTGCCGGCGATCGCGGCTATAGGCAGGCCGTTGCCAAGCGCCTTTGCAAACGTCGCAAGGTCCGGCTTTACTCCAAAGAACCCGCCTGCGCCGCCAAGCCCTAGGCGAAAGCCTGTCACCACTTCGTCAAATATCAGCACCACATCGTTCTGTACGGTAATCTTTTTCACCTCGTTGAGGTACCCCCTTTCCGGCAGCACGAGCCCGATGTTTGTGAGCACGGGCTCCATTATCACGCAGGCAGTGCCGCGGTTCTTTTCTATCGCGCGCTCTAGCGCCGCAGGGTCGTTGTACGGCACGACTGCAGTGTGCGACGATGCCTCTTCGAGCACCCCTTCTGACGCTGGCATGCTGGCGGCGCCAGAGCCTGCATTTGCAAGGACATAGTCGTGCGCGCCGTGATAGCCGCCTTCAAACTTGATCACGTCTTTTTTCTTTGTATGGGCACGGGCAAGCCTGATCGCGTGCATTGTGGCTTCAGAGCCGGTGTTGACAAGCCGCACCATTTCTGAGCAAGGGACGACCTTGCAGATCATTTCTGCCAGCTTGACCTCCCGGTCAGTCGGCACGCAAAAGAGCGTGCCGTTGTCGAGCTGAGACCTGACCGCCTCGATTACCGAGCGATAGCCGTGCCCCAGGACCATCGCGCCATAGCCCATGCAGTAGTCAAGGTACGTCTTGTGGTCGGCCGTAATGAGCTTGCTTCCCTTTGCAGAGGTGGCGAAGAATGGATAGGGTTCGTAAAAGCGCACTGGGCTGTTGACCCCGCCGGGCAAGACCTTCCTGGCCCTGCCAAAGAGCTGTTCAGACTTGTTCAACTGTGTAGAGCTCCACAAAGTGATATAATAATTGTAATGCTAATTAATGGCAGACCGGGAAGAAAACTTGTGGCAACATTTTCGAGCCTCATGGACGACCTGCGGTACAACATCGAGAGCAACCGCGAGGAACTCGCCGCGGCCCTGAAGAGGAGCCCCAACGTGGCGTACCAGAAGGTGAACGAGCTTGCACTTTTTGTCGGCTCCCGCCATAGCGTAAACTTGCAGCTGCACTTTCCGGCGCCCGGCAAGATCTCTGACATCAGCTCGTACGGGACGGAAAACGTCGGCATCGTGGTCGACAAGTTCAGAAAGACTTTCCCTGTGCCCAGAGAAACCGTGAAGCAAAAGGCAGTCGAGCTTGTCGGCCCTGACGCCCAGCCCCAGGACGCCTACATGTATGAGGGCAAGGAGGGTGTCAAGGTGGTCATGCCCGGCGGCAGGATCGAAGTCCTCCCCGGCTCTGTGCATTTCTGGTGCGTGATAGACGAAAGGGTCAGGGCGTATGCCGACTGGCTCGCCGAAAACGTGTATTTCCCGAACAAGAAGACTTGACGCGTAAATTGTTTCTGAATTGTTAATACTCTTTCCACAGTCAGATAAGCGATGGTGCTACCAAAAGCGATAGCTGCCAACAAATTTGGCATCGCAGCAGCCGTGGCCTGCGCTGGCTTTATGATTACATGCACTGGTGCTACAGCCGCCAGTCGCGACGCTGGCGGGTTTGAGGCCAGTGAGATCTACCCGACCAAGCCGGGCGGCCGCGAGTGGTTTCTTAACGCGACCGAACCGCGGAACGGGCTTTTGATGATAAGCCCCGCCGCAGCCACGCTTTACGGAAATCCTGACGGCCCGTGGCAGATAAGCCGTGAGACTGGCAGCCGCGAGACCGGCCTGAGGATGTACGTCATATCGCCTGATGGTTGGCGCGATGTGGAGATGACCGGCTATGTGAAGTTAAGGTCGTTTTCGTTTGATGAGGAGTTTGCATGGGCCGTGAGGACCGGCCAGCATACCGGCAGCAACCCCTGCGAAGGGACGGCGTATTACGGCGCCATCTCGTTTGCAGGTGAGGCAACGTTTCAGAAAGAGGTGGCCCATTTTGACGGCGGATTCACAGACAAGCGCCACAGCAACATAACCGTCGATCCGCTGAAAGACAGGTGGGTGGGCATCAAGATGGTGGCGTACAATGTTGAGCAGGGCGTCAAGCTGGAGCTGTGGGTAGACGACAGGGTTGACAACAACTGGACCAAGATTGCAGAAACGACTGATGACGGAGGGTGGAGCAGCAGGGAGGGTTTCTGTGGAAGGGATTCGGACCACGTGATTTCAGAGACAAGGCCGCGAGTGATGTTCAGAGTCGATAACGCGACGTTCGAGTTCAGGGACCTGAGCGTCAGGGAGATAACACTGGAGCCTCAGGAGCTAAAGTGCTACTTTGGCGCGATCCCGATCTGCCTCTAGGCTGCGCTGACAAGCTCGTATCGGTACTGCAGCTCGTCTTCGGGGCCGTAGACCTCCGCCTTGACCGGCAGCGGCAGGTCTCTGACCACCCATATCATGCTGGTATTCTCTTCGAGCTTGTAGCTCAGCACAAAGGCGTCAAACGTGCCCGCTGGCGTCTGCACCGCTTCCTCGCCGGTGACCCGGACAATGACTTCTGACGACTGATAGAATATCTGATTCCACGGCGCGTTCACCACCAGATACTTTGGGCTGGCGCCGTACTCCATGTCCCGGACTGCAAAGATCGACGACTGTATCGGCACAAAGTATGGCCTGAACGACTCGTCTACTTGCCCTTCCCTCGTCAGCTCTTTTGACATCGTCATGCTGTTCATTACAGGGACCGTCCCGTTTACGATCGTAAAGTGTACGTCCCAGTTGTCGCCGGCCTCCTCAAAGACCATTGAAACCTGCGCGGATTCAAGCGAGCTGGCTTCTTCCACGGCCGTCAGCGAGTAGCCGAGCGCCGTGCCGTCCTGGATGTTGCCGCCTACCACCCAGATGTCCGCGTCCGTGGGCGGGTCGAATATGCCCGGGCCGCCGGGGCCACCAAACCCTCCTCCCACAGCAATGATGCCGGCGCTCACCCCTACGCCGACTGCGGCAAATACCGCGGTCATCACTGCTACCCGCCGCTTTGGAGACACAGCCCTGACTCGGGTCCGTGGCTATTTATGTGTAGATTCGCTACTTTTCCGACGCGTCCGGCGCGACGTATTCGCCGATCTGGTTGTATATCTTCAGGAAGCGGTTACCCTTGTCGGTCGTCTTGTAGATCTGCTCCCCTTCAATGTATTCCACAAGGCCGTTTGCAAGCAGCACTGAAAGGTATTCCTTCAGCTGCGCGTACGACAGGAAGGCCTTGTACATTATCTTGGTCTTGGTAACGCCTCCGTTTGCGGCTTCTAGAATTTGAGCAGTTATGTCAGTTCTGCTTCTATATTTCATGGCTATCCTACGTACCAACGTCCATAAAAGCGTCTTGAGCAAATCGATCAGAAGATTATTCTGGCTGCAAAATAAAGGAAGGGAGGGCTAGGCCGGAGCCGTCTTGTCCTTTGCCGGGTTCCTGCGGACCGTGTCTCTCACAGTCTGGGCGGTGTCGCGCGCAGCAGCCCCTGTTTCTTCTGCCGCACTTATCGTCTCCCTGATGACGCCTTTCTGCTTCAGGTCGTTTGCAACTTCGTTTATCTCCTTGGCGCTGTCCCGCGCGGCCATCGTGGCCTCGCGCACGGCCTCTGTCAATTCTTCAATCGCGCCGCTCTGCCGAATTATCTTGACCGTCTCGCGCATCTTGGTGGACTCTTCCCTAATCCTCTTTGCAATGTTTTTGATCGCTTCGGCGGTCTGCTCGGGCGTCATTTCTTTCAGGCTGGTGGTGCGGGCATTACTGTTAGTCATGTCGGTGGACATTGAAAGTTATATGACGTCATCGTATAAAAGAGGAGTCATCGCTATTTGTTTTCGGTAAGCGCGCTCTTGGTTTCGCGTATCGCTTCTTCCGCGTCGCGGATCACGCCGTCCTTCTTTGAAGACGCGACGGTAAGTTTCAGCTCGTCCACTAGCCCGGAAATGGAGCGCAGCATCTCCTTGATAGCGTCCATCGTTTCGCCCATGTTGCCGCCGGCGCCGCCCATGGAGCTGATGGTGTTCTTGGCAGACTTGATCGTTTCCCTCGCCTCGTCAAGGACTCCCGAGTTCTTCAGCTCCATCGTGATCTTTTCCATGCTGGCACTCGCGCTGTCGACCGACTCGAACATCTTGCGCATGTTCTCGATGTTCGTAACCAGGGACGGGTCCTTGAAGGACCCGATTATCTCGCGGGCAGTCTAGGCGACTTCCCCCATCTTTTCAAGCGATTCCTGAACGTCCGGCGAACCCAGTTCCCTGATTATCTCTACAGCATCAGATGCAGTCTCTTTTATGTCTTTGAGCTTTTCCGCCATCTACAGTAATAACGCGACGCCGGCCGGCGCGACTCTTTCCCTGTTCTTTTCCATGTCTATGTTCAGGTTTTCCGTTGGTCTGCGGGTGTCGCGCAGCTTGTCATAGTTGGCTTGAGCGGTGCGCGCTGGAAAGCGTAAATTACCCGAGACGCGCATTGTCAGTTGTGCCCAAATGTAGCATCTGCGGGATGACGTTTGCAAAGGCCGGGGAGCTTGAAGAGCACGGCATCGCGGCGCACAATTTCGCAGAACAGGAATCGTCGCTCCTCAAAAGGGCCGGCGCGGAAGAGAAGGCCCGCAAGAGGTCAAGGGGGCCTTACAGGAAAGCCCGCGCAGCATGATTTTATTATAGCCTGCGCATACAGGACCCATGCAAGCAGCCAGGCCAACAGTCAGGAACGGCTACATCATCAGGACCGGCAGGGGCTACTCATTCGAGGAGCTCAAGGAAGCGGGAATTGACCCGCGGGTGGCAAGAAAGAGCGGCGTGCCAGTCGACGTGTGGAGGCATACAAAGCACCCCGAGAACGTCGAGCAGCTGAAGTCGGTCTCCAAGGCGATCGAGACTCGCAAGGGAAGCAAGCCCAAGGCAACCAAGAAGGCAAAAAAGGAATAGCATGGCACCCGTCCCCAGGATCGACAGGCTAGCAGGCATAGAGTGCTACTGCACCAGCTTTGCCGGGACAGGCGGGTCGATCAAGCAGGGGAGCGAAGGGTTCAGGGTGTCCGAGCTCATAGACGATTCTCTCGCAGGAAGCATTTCGCCGTCCTTTGACGATCGACACCGCTACCCGGTATACATCCTTGAAAAGCACGACATCGACTCCAACCACGCGCTTTTTGAAATCGAACGCGAGTGCCGCATCAGGCTCAGGGTGATGGGGATAAAGGACGCAAAGGCGGTGACGACGCAGTATGCCGGCGCTGACAAAGTGATAAAGAACCCGCCGTCGGTGCTGGAGAGCACCCACACCCGCCTCACGCTGAAGGGCTTCACCCGGCGCCCGCTCGGCAAAGAGTTCCTTGCGGGCAACAGGTTTGAAATAACGATCCACGGCCCGCGCTCGCAGGACCTGTCGGGATTCGTCCCAGAAATAAACAGGATCGGCAACTTTTACGGCCTGCAGAGGTTTGGAAGCGAAAGGCTGGTGACGCACCTTGTGGGCAAAGAGATCGTCAGGCGCAACTTTGGCCGCGCAGTAGAATTGTTGTTGTCTTTTACGACTGAATACGACACACCGATGAGCAGAGAGATCAGGAGCAAGAGCGCCGACCCGGGCAGTTACAAGCAGGTGCTCAGGATGCTGCCAAGGGGAATGGACATCGAGCGGCAGGTGCTCTCCGCGCTCGTCGCCGGCAAGGACGCGGTTTCGGCCCTGCGCGCGGTCCCGATCACGATCCGCCGGTTGTTCGTGCAGGCGTACCAGGCCTACATTTTCAACAGGTGCCTCAGCGCCGCCATCGCAAACGGCGAAGATTTGCTAGAGCCGGCGGCCGGCGACCTCTGCTTCGAGATGGAAGGGCCGGCCACGTTTGGCAGGATAATCAAGTACGACCCGGCTGCAAAGGCGAAAATGGTGCCGGCGATCAGGATGGCGGGCTACACCTTTCAGCCCGGCAAGGGCAGGTTTGAAAGCATCACCAAGGCAGTCCTGGAGGAAGAAGGCGCCGCTGCAAAGGACTTTTACATAAAGGAGATGCAGGAGCTGAGCCAACAGGGGGGATTCCGGCAGGCGCCCCTTTGGTGCATGAACTTTTCCTACAAAAGCCCGCTTGCAGTTTCATTCAAGCTGCCAAAGGGGTCGTACGCGACGACGCTCCTGCGCGAGCTGATCAAGCCGGAAGACCCGATCAGGAGCGGCTTTTAGCTCAAAACATAATATATGACGCGCAGCGTGGTATGATACAGAAATGCTTGGCGACAGGGACCTGCGGGAGACGATAGAAAAGAGCCTTGACAAACTGCACGACGACCTGAGCGTCAAGATAGACAAGAAAAATCCGGACAGGATTCACGCGGTAGAGGCTTCAGGCTGCACAAGGTTTGCATATTACGAGCGCAAAGACCCGCTGCCGATTGACAGCCTGTCCAGGATCTCGATCCTGCTAGGAAGCGCGATGCGCCATTCGCTCAGCAACGTGCGTGGCGAGTACAAGGCTGAGGGCTTGTCGCTTGAAGCCAACGCGGACATGATAATGGCCGACGAGTTTGTAGTCAGGTTTGAAGTGGTGCCCGCTTTGCCCGAAGTACCGCACCCGCGCCACCTGCTGTATCTGAACGCCTGCCTCTTTGCGTTCAACAAAAAGGACGGCCTCCTGATCTACATGACGGCAGAGGGCAAGACCGTCGAGTTTTCCGTTACAAAGAACAACAGGATGTTTGAAGAGATCATCAGGAGGGCGAGGGTGCTGAGCACCCTGCTCAAGGACGGCAAGGTGCCGATTGTCGAGCCGTCTGAGCTGTGCCAGAACTGCAGGTACTATGAAAGGTGCTACGCAAGAAAGCAGGTAAAGGACGAAGGCTCGGGCTTTATACTGGAAGAAATCTTCAAGAGCAAGAAATAAGAAAAAGAACGTTGCCGCAGCTAGCTTTTGTGGCTTTCTGCGTGTCCTTCGGCCTTTGTGTACCCCGACGAGTACCTTTTAGCCCTTGCGCCGAACGTTACCGCTACGAGGAACACAAAGATTCCTGCCGTCACTGCAAACATTATCATTGCATCTGCCATATCACCAAAATCCACGCCTGAATCTTAATATTCTTATCGCATGGGGATATTCCACGCAGTGATATTATCATAAAATGTTAAGGGAATGTCATGGTAAAGTCCTTTTCATAATAGTTCGTCTGGAAGTTAGAGCTTGTCAGCCGGTAGGCGTAGTGACCTTCAATCCGGTATTCTGCAGTTCCGTCGACCATGCTATCCCAGCTGCTGGCCGTGTCGTTGTTGCGCTCAGCCACACCCTCGTTTTCGAGTTCGATTGTGCTGTTACCAACTATTGTAAAGGTGTCGCCCAGCCCCGGTCTGAATCCATCTGGGCTCGCGCCGATGTCGCCGGACGTCATCCGGAGCTCGCTCACGTACAGTGTGTAGTGAATTGTTTCAAGCAATATAGTGCTCCTGTTTGGATTGTGGGCGTCAAAGACGACCTCCACGTCTGCGTTCCTGTCATCCGTCTGGTTGACATTGATTTCTCTAAGCATCACCTGCAATTCGGCAGGCTGGACCGGGGCCGCAGTTTCCGGGCCGCCTGGAAGCCTGAGGTTTCCCGGCCCCATGATGAAAAATATCGCTATCGCAGCAACGGCGATTCCGCCGCCTGCCGCATAAAGGGCCTTTGGATTCACGATTGCCTTTTCTCGCGTTCGCCCACGCTTTAAATCTGTCGATTATGCAAATGCTTATACTAGCTGGTCGCGAAATTTGCTGCCGGCTTGCAGTACCACAGGGCCGCCCACATAGGACAGGAAAGGTCGAGGAAGGCCCAGATGAAGCTGTTTGACTACACCGGCTTTGCCATGCTGACCTACACGATAAAGCAGGGGAAGGTAGGATTCGATCCGGTTGGCGAAGAAGACATGGCCGGCAAGATGACAAAAGAAAACGAGGCCATGCTCTTTATCTGCGACAAGGACGGCTACGCAAAGGCGCAGTCAAGGCCGATGCCGATCGAGAAGGGAGAAGAGATTTTCAGAAAGATGCTTGCCAACGGCTTGCCGGAATTTGCCGGCAAGATCAGGACAGTATCCTAGGGCCCCATCCGGAACATCCTGACAAGCGAGTATATCAGCAGCCCGATGAACGACCACGCGGCCATGCTGCCGACAATCATCATGGCGGGAAAGTTGAGCTGGCGAACAAGGTAGGTGAGGTTGTTGTCATTGTACAAACTCAGGGCAGATGTCATGATGCCCGCCGCAAGGCCGTACAATGCAAAGATGTACAGGATTTTCCTGTCGCTTCGCCACCAGTTCATCAGTACAAGGCGCGAACCTGGCATTGCCTATACTACGATTCTCGTCCCTATAGGCTTGCCGGCTATCGCGCTTTTGATCGTCGCCGGATCAGATTTGAGCACCACCGTCGGTATCTTGCTCCGCTCTATAACCTTGAGCGCGACAATGTCCATAAGGTCGTAGGCGCCGGCCACCGAATTTTCCGATCCCAGAAGTTCAAGGCACTTTTTCACGGTTATATCCTTGAACATCTTGGCATTCTTGTTCTTGTTCGGGTCAGAGTCGTAGATGCCGTCGACGTCCGTCGCGTTTAGGAACTTTTTCGCCTTGACCTTTTCCGCAATGAGCGCGGCAGTCGCGTTGGTGCTCTGCCCCGGATGAAGGCCGCCGGTCACCACGACCTTGCCGCCAGCCGCGGCCTTGCCCACCTGCTCCAGGTCAACGGGCACCCCAGGGTATGCGTCGTCGCCGAGCGCGGCTATCAACAGCCTCGCGTTCAGCCTTGACACTTCGATTCCCAGGATGTCAAGGGACGCCTCGTCGGAGCCAAAGCCCCTCGCGATGTTGATGTAGTGGCGCGCAACCTTGCCGCCGCCTGCCACGACGATAGGCTGTATCCGTTCCCCGATGTCGAGGAGCATGCGCGCGTACTTTTTCAGTTCGCCCGCCGCGTCGTCGCCAAAAACCCTGCCGGATAATTTTATCACTACGCGCTCAGTGCCCAAGCTTGCCCGCTCCCATGTACAGGGTTTCCTGTTCTCCCAGCACCTTTTTAACAGATCGCTCCACCTTCTCGCGGTTCTCGGCCGTGGTGTAGACGCGCAGCATGTCAAAGAACCCCGAGATCGACTCTACGAGCGGCATCTCGGACACCGGCATCTCGTAGACCCGGTTCTTGTCGACCACAAGCAGCGAATACATCTCCTCCTTGCTCGGAGTCAGGGGCATGGAGGGGGCGCGCGACGCGTCCACAAAGACGTAGTTGCTGTCTACGCCTGCCGCGTCCGCGATGCGCAGCGCAAGCGCGTGCAGCGCCTTTCTGTCCATCTTTTGCCTGTCGCGCTTGTGCAGGAATTTTTCATAGACGCTCTTTAGCAGCCGCCTGTCGCGGTAGTCCCGCGCCATCTTGCCTGCAAACGCGTGTCTGCCGCCGAGCGCGCAGAGCCGCTCCAGCGTCGCTTCGTCGGTGAGCGCAAGGTAGTTCTTGAGCGAAGAGTCCGTAAGCGCAAGCGCCCCGTTTGCGCCAATCATTGCCCTTATGAGCATCACCTCCGCGGCCCGCACCGTCTTGTGAAAGTACACCGCCTTGAACATTTCATAGCGGGAAATCAGCATCGACTCGAGCGAGTTGAGGGCCGACCTGTTTATCGCAAGCCGGTTCTTTGAAACTTCAAGCGAGCTCAGCAGCCTGTGGTAGTCGACCTTGGCGTACTCTGCACCCGTGAAAAGCCCGTCGCGTGGCAGATAGTCCATGATGTCGGCCGACAGCCCGCCGGAAATTATCTCGTTCATGAAATTCACCTTTGACTGGCCAAACGACATCCGGCAGACCAGGTCTGCGCTGTGGCCGTGCCTGTCCAGGATGTCGGCGATTTCGCTCTGCATGATGATCCTTTTTCCCATCTCCTCGTGGGTCGTGTTGCAGCCGTACTCCAGCACCTCTTCAAAGAGATGCGAAAACGGTCCGTGGCCGATGTCATGCAAGAGCGCGGCGAGCCTGAGGTCCTGCACCGCCTCTGCGTGGTCGATGTGCCCCTTGCCGAGAAGCGACTCGCCGGTAAGCCCGGCTACGTGCATGGCTCCAAGCGAATGCTCAAAGCGTGAGTGCTGCGCGCTCGGGTAAACGAGGTGTGCGCCGGCCAGCTGCCTTATCCGCCGGAGGCGCTGGAACGCGGGGCTGTCTATGACCTCTTTTTCGACCTGCGAGAACCGGATGTACCTGTGCACTGGGTCGGTGATCTCGCCTGCAAACTCCATCAACTATCACACAATTCAACAGGACTTAAACTTTAAGCTCTTTCCTTACTACCTTCATTATTTCTTGGTGGACCTGCTCTTTGCTTTTAGAGCCGTCGATGACCTTCCACCTGAACTGCTTTGCAAATTTCAAATAGTTCTTGTACGCGCTGGCAGCGAGCTTTTGATCTGATTCAAAGGCATCGAGGGTTTCGGCGCGCCTGTTCGTTACGCCCGGGTTGACCAGAATGACAACGACCAAGTCTCCCCTTGGCAGGCCTTTGTCGAGCCTGAGGAGCCAGCTAGTGTCCATGCCGTTTGCCGCGCCGTAGATGAGGTTTGACTGCCAGTAGCGGTTCATGACGACGATGGTGCCGCTTTCCACCATGCTCTCTATCTCTTTCTTTTTCTCCCACCGGTTTGCCGAAAACAGCAGGTGTTTGGTTTCCGCGGGGTAGTCGCGCCTGCCGTCAAGGAACGCCCTTATTTCCAACCCGATCGGCGTGGTATAGTCTGGAAAATCGATTACGACGCAGACCTTGCCGGAGAGCTTTATGGCTTCCGCAAGCAGGTGTGACTGGGTCGTCTTGCCTGCCTTGTCCGGTCCTTCCAGCACGATTACCTTGCCCTTTTTTGCCACCGCTGGAGGGTTCATTGAAGCATCAATAAAAAGATGTTGAGCATTATTTGCCACAGGCGCCGGTTCGTGGCATTTTACACGCCTTGAACATCAAGAATTTAATCTAAAAAACCAACAAATTAAAATATCAACAGACATTGTAACAAATGGTCGTTAGAGGGGGCTTATTGAGAGTGAAGGACGAGAGATCAATAATCGCGATATTTGACACGTTCAAGACCCGCCAGAACAAGTTTACCGGCGAGGCAAAGAGGCAGCGGGGCATAATCGCCCACCTAGCCACCGAGCAGAGCCCCGAGCTCCGCACCAGGACCTCTATAGCACACGCCATTGCAAAAGAGCACGGCATCCTGTGGCAGAACATCTATTCTGGCATATTCCGCGACCTTGACGAAGTCCTGATCCCGGCCGGCGTGGTAAAGGAGGGGGGCAGGCTGCCGCTCAGGCGCGGCCCAAAGGCGCTCCAGCTCGAAGGTGTCCCGTTCTACGAGCTGACAGACACGGGCATGCTGGTCGCGTCGGCGATTGAGGAGCTTGGCGACAAGCGCATGAAGCTGTTGCAGTCGTACATTTCGACGCTGCCGGCCGGAGATTCGAGCTCCAAGACTATGAAGGAGGGCATGCTCTTCCTGATAGGGGCCGCGCCGTCGTTTGTTTCAAAGATAATCAGCGAATACATTTACGCCTACAGCACCGGCGCGACAGACACGATCGCGCCGCTTGACGCGAAGAAGCTGAGATCCGTCATCGCAAAGCAGATTATAGTCGAAAAAGAGCTCGTCGAAGCTTTCATCGCGATGCCCCAGGACAACAAGGAACTCGTAAGAAACTTTTTCAAGGTTCTGGGCTAGTGGCCTTCGTAGCCGCAGGCGGTGCAGCGGTACTTTTTTTGCTTGCCCTTGCAGCCCTCGCAGCGCCATATCCGGGCGTTCTTGCACTTTGGGCAGCTGAAACTCTCCGACAGCTCGCCCGGCCTCACTTCCTTGCCGCAGGCGTTGCAGCTCGGCATATCGTACGAACCGGCGTACATTTTCCGGATTGATATCCTCGCCGGCCTATTTTTACTTTTGTTGGGGCCAGAAAATAAAGGATTTATACCATCTTTCACACAAGTTATGCTATGGGCATTGGAGGATACATGGCAAAGGGCCTGGCGAAGGAACTGGACAGCAAGTCGAGGGAGTTCTACGAGTTTGTCATGCCGGCCATAGACATGGTGGAGGACGGCAGCGATCTTGTAATCGCGATTGACCTTCCCGGCTTTGCCAAGAAGGACATTAATCTGAGGATAACCGGCAGCGTCCTGTCGATAAGCGCAAAGAGGGACCATGACGAGGCGCTTGGCACCGTTTACTGCAGGCACAGGCCGGCCAGGATAGAGAAAAAGGTCCTGCTGCCGATAGCAGTCAAGGAAGAGGACAAGGTCGTGGGCAAGGCGACGTACGACAACGGCGTCGTGACGATCAAGGTGCCGATACCAAAGTCGACAAACATACCGATAACGTAAAAAAAGAAAAAATGCGCCGGGCGCTGCCGGCTTTCTATTCGGCGAACCCGTATTCTTGCAGCTTTAGGTTTTCGTCCTGTATCAGGCCGATTCCAGCCACATGGTACTTGAACTCTTCACCTGACTCGAGGGGATTGGTTTCCCTTATCTCCAGCACGTTTGAAAATGTGCCGGCAGGTGTTTCTATCGTCTCGTCCATGCTCATTATTTCAGCTCTGTCCATGGCAACGCCTGGTGCTGTCTCTTGCTGGTACCTTGATCCGAGCAGAATGGTTCCGGGCATCAGGATTCCCGCAGTTGCGTTGTCTTCGCCGGCAAGCCATTCTCCTTCGTGGCTCACAAGTTCGCCGTCTTCATAGTCGTTGACCTCTTCGCCAAAGTAAAAGACGCTGTTTGTATCCCCGCATATGGCAACAAAGTTCGTCGACACTTCTACCAGCTCGCCGTCTACCCATTCCCTTTCTTCAACTATCCTAGTTTCTGTACCATCAACTACTCTTGTCTCGTTCAGCACGGTGATGACCATTTCTACCATTTCACTGTCTTCTTCTCCTGCCAAGACCAGATGGTAGCCGGGCTCCAGTATGAAGAACGGGTTTGTGCCAGTAGAGGTGAATGTGCAGTTCTCTGTCATGAACGAGGTGGTGAACGTCTTTTCGCCTTCGTCTTCATCGGCTTCAGCGCCGCATTCTTCATCGTCTGCCTCATCTACGTCGCCTTCTTCATCTTCGTCTTCTGCTTCATTCGCATCCTCTTCCTCACCCTCTTCATCCTCCACTTCGACGCAATCCTCTTCGTCGCCAGCGTTGTTGTTATTTTCGTTATTGTTGCTTCCCTGCTGCGCCATTATCCTGTCTATCAGCGAGCCGTTGTAGGGATCGCCGTCTTGGTTGCTGTTGTTGCTTTGGGCAAATGCGCCAGAGGTAGTCATCGAGACTATGGCTCCGACGAGCACTGCCATCGCCACGAACGTCAAAAGATTTTTCGTATTCATTGGTTGTATCGCTTTGCCTGACTTAATAACAAATGTGATGCAGTCGGCTAATTGTGCAGCAGGTTCCCAGTATGGAGATCCGGGCTCGATTAGGTACTTGTACCAGAACTTATTATATCGCAACCACAGGAAGAAGGACAATGCAGGCAAGTTGTCACTGCGATAAGGATAATACATGTCAGCCGCTGAATAGGAGCGAGTAGGTCGGTTGTGGCAGACGAAGGCTCTCATCAGCCTGAAGGCAGCGCAACAGACAGGATATTTCTCTTTATTCAGGAAAACCCCAGCTGCCACCTCCGAAGAATCAAAAAGGAGCTCGACCTAGCGATGGGAACGGTTCAGTACCACCTTGACAGACTGGAAAAGGCAGGCAGGATAACTACCCAGAGGCACGGCTTGCACAAGTACTACTTTGCCGCGGGGTTCGAAGAGAATGAAAAGCAGCTGCTCGAAGTCCTGAGCAACGAAACCGCGCGCGAGATTCTGATGTTCATCGTGGAGCAGAAGAGCCCTTCGCAGACCGAGATCGGCGAATTCGTCGGCATATCGCCGGCGTCTGTAAACTGGCACATCAGGCGGCTGGAGGACTCGAAAATCATTGACGTGACCAGGGAAGGAAAGTTCAAGCGGTGCAAGCTGCGTGGCGATTCCAGGCAGGTGGTCGCGATGCTGAAGAACTTTTATCCGAGCATCTGGGACAGATGGAGTAACAGGCTCGCGGAAATGTTCTTGTCCATGTCAAGCCAGACCAAGGGAGAAGAAGAATAATGGCAGATTTCATCCTGCCAATCTGGCTCGTGCTTTCCTGGCTCATACGGCAGGTAGAGGCCGGGCTCGATCCCGGCGAAGAGCCCGAAAATGAGATAGAGCCCGAAGGCATTGAAGAGCCGGCAGCGGAAGCAGAGCCTTTCGAGCCTGTGGAGCAGGCGATCAAGATAGGCATAGCGACATTTTCAGTCCTGCTGTTCGGCCTTTCGCTCTCTGCCTACAAAAAGACAGCCTTCAAGGGGATCCTCTATGCGGCCGTGGCGTTTGGGATATTTGCTGTGCAGATGTTCTTTGACTACCTTGAAGACGCGGTCGAAGGATTTGAGCAGCCATTCAGCGACGTCATATTCTACGCCATGACCCTCGCCATCCTAGTCCTGTTCTTTCTGGCCGTGGTAAGGCGTAACAGGACCTAGAGCTTCTTTTTCAGCGCGACTGCAACCGCCGCTGCGGCTGCCGCAAAGCCGC
The DNA here is from genome assembly GCA_964476255.1 of uncultured Nitrososphaera sp. Classification (GTDB taxonomy): domain Archaea; phylum Thermoproteota; class Nitrososphaeria; order Nitrososphaerales; family Nitrososphaeraceae; genus Nitrososphaera. The sequence continues at coordinate 13,851 of CAYYYR010000006.1, read as the reverse complement.
CGTATGAAAAGTATGCGTTGTACGGCAGCATCACCGCCGAGCCGACAAACAGCGCGGATGCCAGAATGCTTGCGGCAAGCGCGCCGGTGCTCCGGTCCTGCCGGCCGTACTGACCTGCAGTCTCTAGGTACGTTCTGAGCAGGGGCGCGACGCTCACCGAGTCCTGTATGCCCTTTGCAAACCTCTTTGCAGACACCTTTACTTCTTCAATATACGCGTCCCTCACGAGCCCCTCTTCCTCCAGCAGGTTCGCAAGCACCTTGACGAACTGGAACGACACCTTGTGGTGCTGGTAGATGCCTTCCAAGATCGACGTCATGCGCATGTAGAGCGCGAGGTTCTTGGGCAGCCGAAACGGAAAGCGGCTCATCGTCTTGTTCGCAAGGTCGACCAGGGCCTTCACTTCCATCCTGTCGACCTTCTTGCCGTGCATAGACTGGATAGAGAGCGCGATGCCCCTCTCTACGATGTAGCGGTTGACGGTGGGCTCGAGCGTCCCGAGCTCTATCAGCACGTTCACGGTCCTTTCCGGGTCCTTGTCCAGCAGGCCCAGGTACAGCCGGATTAGCCGGATACGGGTCTCGCTATCCAGCCTGCCGACCATCCCAAAGTCATAGAGTATCAGCCGGCCGTCGTCGGTGACTGAAATGTTGCCGGGGTGCGGGTCGGCGTGGAACAGGCTGTGGCGCAGAAGCATCTTGAAAAACAGCCGGTGCACACGCACCACCAGCTTTTCCCTGTCGATCCCCTTTTCCTCCAGCCTTGCAACGTCCGTGATTTTGACGCCGGGCACGTACTCCATAGTCAGGACGTGCCTGCTCGTCCTTTCCATGAAGACATCCGGTATTACCACCGACGGGTCGCCCGACAAATTGCGCCTGATCGTGAGTAGGTTGTTCGCCTCCACCCGGTAGTCCATCTCCTCGTGCACCGTCTCGACGAACTGGGCCAGCATGCCTTCAGCAGAGAAGCGCAGGTTCGGGTCGATAAAGCGCGTGGCAAGCGGCATTATCTTTTTCAGGACATAAATGTCATTTTCAATAGTTCGCTCGATGTCCGGCCTGCTCACCTTGACTATTACCTGGCGGCCGGCGTATTTGGCAACATAGACCTGCCCCAGCGACGCGCCGGACAGGGGGGCGCTATCAAACTCTTCAAAGGCGTCATCAATCTTTCCAAGCTCGGCTTCGATTATCAGTTTTATTTCGGGAAACGGCGCGGGCGGCACGTCATCCTGCAGTTTCGCAAGCACTTCAAGGTACGGCTCTGGCAGGATGTCTACTCGCGTCGAAAGCCACTGGCCCAGCTTTATGTACGACGGCCCGAGCTCGATGAAAGTCCTGAGCGCCCTGCGGGCGTGCCGGCGGTATTTTTCTTCGTCGACGTTCTTGCCCTCCTTCTTTACCCACTCGCGCCTGTCCCGGCGCAGGCTGATGACGACCGGTAAGAGCTTTAGCATGACTCTGGCGACGTGCAACTTTGAAGGGTGTGGAAAGACGGGCTTTTCGTCGACGCTGTCTTTTCGGACCTGGGCGGGGCGCTCCACTACTTGCCCACCTTTTTCATCGAGCTGGCGGCGTTGAAGATAATGTTGCCGGCCGAAGACCCGGCGACGTACCCGGCCACCGCGGCGTCGATCGCCGCGTCCCGGGTGCTCTTGCCTTCTTTCTTGCGCCTGCTGTACACCGCCGCGACAACGCGCCTGCCGACGATCACTGCGGCTGCCGCGCCGGCAAGGTATTCCGGCGCGTCGACGAGCAGGTGGCTGAGCGGGTTTTTCAGCGGGTCCACCCTGTCCATGTGGACGGTGTAATGAGTGTCATAATCGCGGATGTGGAGGTTGCCGTAGCGGTACTGTCTTCTGGCTCCCTTTTTGCCGCCAAGGACTGTCTCCTTGAGGTCGACTATGGGTCTAACAGCCTTGGGCACAATGATGTTGCCATCAATGTCGACGAACTCCACGTTTCAGAAAAGGCGCCGGATCGCATATAAAACTAGCGAATAGGTTTAATCCCCCGCCTCATGCTGTAAATGCGATGGGAAGCGTCAGAGTCATCGAGAGCCGCAGGGTCTACTCCGGCGGCATCAACCTCAGGCGTGACCGGTTCTCGCTGGGCGGTAAGGTGATCGACAAAGAGATTGTCGAGCACCAGGATTCTGTCGGGATAGTGGCAGTTAACGGAAGCGACGTCATTCTCGTCACCCAGTACAGGCGCGCGGCAGGGAGGGCGCTTTTAGAGATACCGGCCGGCAAGATGGAAAAGGGCGAGACTCCAAGGCAGGCGGCGATCCGGGAAATGGCCGAAGAGATTGGCTGCTCCGGCAAGCTCACGCCGCTCCTGAAATGGTACCTCGCGCCCGGCTATTCCACCGAGCTCATGCACGTGTTTGTCGCCACCAACCTGAGAAAGATAACGCGTGGACCATTGGATGACGACGAGAACATCAGGATCAAGAAAATAAAGTTGAGCGCTGCCCTCACGAAATGCCTGAGCGGCGAGATTTGGGACAGCAAGACGGTAGCGGCGCTTCTCGCCTACAGCCAGTCCGACTGAACCGGCTGGTACACCTTTTTCCTCGCGTCGTCGAGGCTGTTCCTCTCGATTATCAACCCCTGGCGCTTCAGGTCGTCGACTGCCGCCTGCACAGTCCTCCTCGGCAGATGGCTCATCGAGACGAGCTCGCTCTGTTCTATCGGGTGCTTTGTCCTGATGACAAAGTAGATGAACTTTGCAGCCGGCCCGCCCTCGGGGTTCCGGCGCAGGTATGACACACCGAACGCAGATTTTGAGAGAAAGCCCCTGCGCTGCGACTCGACTGACGCGACCGCGTCTTGGTGCACCTCCGCGAGATTGACGCGCTGGCCAAACTCGGCAATGAGCGCCGACTGCTGCGACTCTAGTGGCACCTCAAAGATGAAGGTGCTCGGAGGGTACTCGTTTGTTATCGCGCCAACAAAGCTCCACTTTACCAGGGCCTTCTCGTCGTAGATGCCGACGTTGACCCCCTCGTTTGCCTCGAGCACTATTTTCTTTGACCCCAGCTTAACCGCCTCTTTTATCTTCTCGAGCGTGTCGTCGATCCCGAGCTGGTGGCGCGGGTCCTTCTTGCCCACCTTCCACTGGAATTCCAGGCCGGCCGACTTTATCACGTCGCCTATCTTGCGCTTTTGATCGATAGAAAAGTCGGTGTTGTTCTCACCAACCTCAATTATGTCAAAGCCGGCTTTTGCGGCCTCCTTGACGAACCCCTCTAGCGAGTTCTCCGAGATCGCAAACTCGGTTATCGTGCTGCCGGTTGAGACGCGCACCCCAGAGTCGTGGTAGAACTTGATCTTTTTCTTCAGGTTCTCTTCCGAGACCAGCATAGGAAGCACCCCGTAGACCTTGACCACGTCTATGAACGGGGCGATCATTGAGAAGTTGTCTGTGTCTATACCTTGCAGCTTGTCTACCGTGCAGGTCATGCCCTCTTTGCGGGGCTTTTTCGAGTCCAGCCTGTTCTTTGCAAGGTCGTCAAGCATAGATTATGATATATGCAGATTTTGCGCATATTTTAATTTGCGGGTTTCTGAGCATCAATTCATCTCAACTGGAGAGCTACCCGCTCTGCTGGTCCAGACCCCAGCGCGCCCTTACCCTTTCCTCGATCTTGGCAAAGAGAACCCGGTCAAATATTATGCCTATCACAAAGATCGTGATCATTGTGGCGATGATGTCTTCCATGAATCCGAATTCTCTCCCCACGCTCAGCACATGCCCGAGGCCGTACAGCGTCGTTATCAGTATTTCAGCCCCGATGAGCGCATGCCAAGCAAACGACCAGGCCTGCCTTATTCCGAGGATGAGCGACGGGGTCGCCGCCGGGATCATGACGTGCCGGAACAGCCCAAACCCCTTTGCGCCCATGTTGCTGGCCGCGCGCAGGTAGAGCGGCGGGATGTTGCGGATCGAGCTGTAGGTTGTTATCATTACCGAAAACACCGACGCCATGACGACTACGAACATTATTCCAAAGTCGCCAAAGCCAACGAGCAGGATCGCAAACGGGACCCACGCTATGCTCGGGAATGTCAGGAGCCCGACCGCGAATGAGCTCATCGTCTTGCCAAACCCGCGGAACCTTACCATTGCCAGCCCTGCTGCCACGCCAATGCCAATTGAAATCGCGAATCCTGTGGCAAGCCTTAGCAGCGTTATTCCAATTCCGACCGTAAGCGAAGAGTTTGCTATCAGGCCCCCTACTGCTTCTACAACAATTGCAGGCGATGGAAGTATGGTTTCGGGCCATATCCCAAGCAGGAACACCAGCTGCCACATGCCTGCAAATGCAGCCAGGAACAGCGCAGTGTTGGCGGCGTCTGTTACGTCTAACCTGATGTTACTGCGCCGCTTCTCTGCCTGCTGTGTTTTCTCTTCTAACAAATTGAAAGTCTTCCTCCAGTTCCTTCAGGATCTGCCTCTTGAACACGGTTATTTCCGGGCTGTCCACGTCTCGCGGCCTTGGAAGGATTATCGCAAAATCTCGCTTGATGTTGCCGCTTCTGGGCGATAGCACTACAATTCTGTTGCCAAGCGCCAGCGCCTCGTTAATGTTGTGAGTCACAAACAGGATCGTCTTTCCCGTTGCTTCGTGGATCTGCAGCAGCTGGTTATGCAGCATGTCTCTTGTCTGCACGTCAAGAGCAGCAAAGGGCTCGTCCATCAGCAGAATGTCCGGGTCCATTGCAAGGGCGCGCGCAATCGCCACCCTCTGCTTCATGCCGCCAGACAGCTGGTAGATGTACGAGTCTGCGAACCTTGACAGCTGCACCATGTCTATAAAGCGGCTTGCGGCCTGCCTCTGCTCGCTTTTTGAAATTCCCGCCACCTTCAGTCCAAACACGACATTTTCTGAAACGGTGAGCCAGGGAAAGAGCGCGCCTTCTTGGAATATTACTAGCCTTCCGGGATCGGTAGAGGTTTTGTTTTCTCCTTTCACAGATATACTGCCTGAATCCGGGTGGTCGAGCCCGGCGATAATGTTGAGCAGCGTACTTTTGCCGCAGCCGGACGGCCCCACGATCGTCACAAACTCGCCGTCCTTGATGTTGATGCTGACCTTGTTTAGGACGACATGATCCTGCGAGCCGGCAGAATAATAGAAGACCTTTGACACCTCTTTGACCTGCAGCAGAGTCGCGTTGCTTTGCCTGTATTCAGATGTTATCAAGGTTGATTGCCTCCGATAAGAGTGCACAGCATATAATCCACTCCAAATGCGCAATCGTTGCAAGGTAGGTGCACTTCTTGCATCATTGTATCTCAGGCAGCCCCTTTTCGCCAAGAACTTCATTTAGCAGCGTCAGGTCGTAGATCTCTGACAGGTCCGGCCTCCCGTCTCCCAAGAACCCGATGTCAAAAGCATCGTTTGCCGACTGGAACAACGACTCCTTTACCGGATCCCAGGTCAGCGCCATTCTCGAGATTCCTGCTTCAAACTCGTCTTCAGGGATGGTTTTGCCTGTAAGTCTTTCAAGCTCTATGTTGAACGCCTGCATCGCTTCGTCAGGATTTTCGTTTATCTCGATGGTTTCGTCAACGTGCGCTTCCAGAAGCATCCTGATCGTCTCAGGGTTGTCCTCCAGATATTCTGTCCTGACTATGATGTGCGCGGTCACAAATTCACCGTCAGGCCACAGGTTGCGCTCGTCAAGGAATATTCTTGCATTGGCTTCCTTGACCAGCTTGGCTCCCCAGGGTTCCGGCACCCACGCGCCATGAATCTCTTTCTTTACCATTAACGTTAGAATGTCGGTGTTCTTTGCCGGCAGCACCTCCACGTTGCCGCCGTTTTCCTTTGTTTCATAGCCGTTTTCAAGAAGGTACTTGCGCAGCGCGACATCCTGCGTGTTTCCAAGCTGCGGCGATGAAAATTTCTTGCTGGCAAAATCGTCTATTGAATCTATGCCGGCGTCACTTCTTACCACAAATACCGCGCCGCCACTCGCCACGCCTGAAATTATTCGCAGCCCTTCGCCGTTTGTCACTACGTAGCCGTTGATCGCAGGGTTGGGACCTATGTAAGATAGGTCTATCGCGTTGGCACGCAATGCCTCGATAACCGAAGGGCCGGCGCTGAATATCTGAGTCTTTACTTCAATATCATCTCCCAGAGCCTCCTGAAAGTCGCCCTGGCCAAGCCCGATGACGGCCTGAGCGTGGTTGATGTTTGGGAAATAGCCTATCCTCAATACATTGGATTCGGCGGAACTGTGGTTAGTCCCGGCAAGTGAGAACCCGACTGGCAGAGAAGTGACAACTACCGCGGCAACTATTGCTGCTGCGATCCCAAACTTTACTTTATTATCCATCGCAATATCAGGCATTGCGACCATTTAATACTGCTTTTAATTGCGCAAAAAACGAAAGTTATGCGCAAACTAGTCCGTGCTGTCGTTAGCGGTTTCGTTTTGCCCGGCGGCGCTCTTTGCCGCGTCTATTATCAGCTTTGCGACGTAGAGCTCGATGCCGAGTATCGCGGCAATTTCTGCAGGGCTTGACCGGAGCAGCGAATCAAGCGACGTAAAGCCGGCGGCAATGAGCGAGTCCTTGATCCCTACAGCTACCTCTAACATCTGTATGCCAGGGGTCATCATCGCAACTTGCGCGCCTTTAGAACTTATAATGATTTCAACAGATTGCTCTAGTTCACAGTTCGGTCACGCCGCTTCCGGATCGAGTGAGTGGATCTTAGCGCGGCGTGCTTTTGGTGCACGTCCTACATCGACCACGCCGGCGCCTCAAGGTGCCCGGTATGCAAGAGCAGCAGGCTGGCCAGGCGGCCCGTACAGTGATCAGCCCTTTGCAATCTTGTCGATTGTCTTTGCCAGCTTGATGTCGTAATTGCTGATGCCGCCCACGTCGTGTGTCACTAGGTCGATCGTGACGCGGTTGTAGACGTTGAACCACTCGGGGTGGTGGTTCATCTTCTCGGCCTCCATTGCAACCCTCGTCATAAAGCCAAACGCCTGTACAAAATCGTCAAACTCAAAAGTCTTGTTTATTTTTCCGCCGACGACCTTCCAGCCGCCGAGCTCGGCGACTTGCTGCTGTATCTCCTTCTCGGACAGCTTGCTATAGTCCTCTTCCGACATGGAAATATGTGGCGCGGCGTCTCTAATACGTCTTGCTTGCATTTCCCAATACTATTAATACGCGCAGCTGGGTTGCAGTTTTATCGGATGGGTTGTCTAGCCTGGTTAGGATACCTGCCTTACACGCAGGTGGTCGAGAGTTCGAATCTCTCCCCATCCACCTAACTTGAAAAGACATAGTCGGACTCTTTTTTTTGTATCACGCTAACCATACAATAAATGCAATGTAAATGGATTCATATCATATCATACCGATGAAACTCGTAGTTATCCAGCTATACTCTATCACAATTTAGGTCGTTAGTATCATACTAACAAACGTTACCGCGAGGGCACACAAGAATACTTTCGTGACCCTCATTGATCTATCTAATGCAGATGAATAGTCGCCTAGTTGTTTTGACCCCATAACCTTTACCTTCGATATAGCAGAGAACAGCTCCAAAGATGAAGACTCGGCCGATTCCTTGGCGCGAAGTGACAGTGCTTGAAATGCTTCTATGATCTCATCTTCCTTGCTAAGCTCTCCAAGTGCAAAGTATCCATTCCTGGTTCTTTTCCCTGAAGTACCATGTGTATCTGAGGTGCAGATCTCTACCATGTGATTGTCGTGACTCGTCAGTCTTTTCAAAAGTTCCTCACGCAGACCATTCTTCATGTTATTAGAATCAGCCCAGCCCAACAAGTTCCAGTTGTTGTCGATACACAACGCAAGCATAGCCAACCCAGACTCGCCCAAATCGTCTTGGAAACTCACTCCAAGAGGTATGTCTCTAATATTGGCATAGCCTGCGCGAAACGGATATTCGGCTGCTGTGACTAGCTTATCCAAGCAACACTCTGCAGTCCTGAGCAGCTGCTCTGTCTGCTGACCATCTAATGAAACTCCCATTGCGTTATGACTATCTATCAAAAGCAAGGAATCAAACCCGATCTTTTTTGAGTAATGGGTAAGTTGAGAGAGCACCGAATAAGGTACATCCTCCATACCTTTTGGAGACATGGACAAAATTAGCATACAGACATTGTCGAATCTTATACCCGTCACGCTGCAATGACCATCCTCAATTCTGACCGGCCTCGAACAGCGGCTATGAGTTGAGATCTTTTTAGCGGATTTGAGTCCTCTTATGTATTTGTCTAGCTCTTCCTTAGAAGGAATATTCAATGCGTGGTCAGAAACTCCGTGCAAGACCATTGCCCTTCCAGAAAAAGCATTGTATAGAACGTAGGGGAGATTACTGCCCCCCACAGACAGAAAGGGACCAGGATGGACTTCAGGTACCACAAGAGAGTATCCATTCCTCTTGTCAATGGAAAACTTCATCATGAACGTAGAGACGGGCTTTTCATCTGCTTTTTCTTCGGCTATTCGCTCAAACCTGGTTCCATCTTTCTCAGTCCAAGCAGCCAGAAATGCCTGCAAGACTTCAAATGTGCTCCTAATCTCCGGTCTTCCCGCGCGATCTGCCATAATTACCCACAAAATCCCCATGCCGAGAAGTACTAGTCCATATCCAAGAGCGACCGGATTTGTGAATAATTCCGGGAGAAATTCAATGGGCATAAAGAAAAAGACAATGGTGAATGGGGCGACCAGTCCTACAAAGATCGCCCGAATAAATCTAGCCCCAAAAACAGACTTGAACATACAGACCCTAAAACCGGCCACGAAGAGCAACCCTTCCAATATGTAATTTGAGTTAGTGGCAGCAGCAGGACCATCATTGTTTATTAAATTAGGAGCGAGCATGCCTATGCCCAAGGTAAGCAACCAGATAAGATACGAGAATGCAGATACGTGAAAAACCTTTGAGAGCTTGCTTAAGGAGGTGCCTTTCAATAGCATGTAGTCCAAATATGTCAGTGCGAATAAGGCGATGTTGCCTACGACGACATAGTAAAGGAGATACGGAAGGTTACCGAATCCAACCCCAGTTACATATGCATTGATGAGGATAACCAGAGCAGTAAAGGCGCAACATGTGATTACAAAAGAAAGCTTAGTAGTAGATGGATTTAGCTTCGTTAGAGCCCATCTTTTATGTATATTTGAAACGCTATTTTCTGCCTGACTAAACATAAAAAGTGTCTTCACACAGGAAATATTACGCGAATGAGGACAGACACTCCAATTATCCCACCTGCTATCCCAAGTACCAATTCAGGCCTTATCTTGACCCCTTTTGTCTCATCTTCAAAGAATCGAAGTAACCCTGCACTTGAAGCTGGTAATGGCGCATTCTTTTTCTTGCTGCTGCTCATTGCTACAATTGAAGGACCGTAACTCGGTTAAATAGATTACGATTAAGGATGAGAATCGGTACGGTGGATGTAATCAGATCTCAGCGGATAACTGAAACATGAGAATGTAAGGAATGAGCCTGGTGAGCCTCTCTCATCAGGCAAGGCTTAAAAGTAAGAATTGGAGAAATAACTATCAATAGATGGCGGTTATATGCAAGAAATGTGGCCTTCCCGACGATCTTTGTGCCTGTGGCGAATTGGAGAAAGAGGATACAAGGATCATCGTTCGACTAGAAAAAAGGCGTTTCTCCAAGACAACAACTATGATTGAAGGTATAGATCCAAAACAAAGTGATGTTCAGAGTATAATTAAGGAATTGAAGAGCAGATTTGCGTGTGGTGGCACCGCAAAAGATGGGTTCATAATGTTGCAGGGCGACCATAGAGACGATGTTAAGAGCTATCTGCTTAAAATGGGTTTCAATGAGGCGGCTATTGAAGTTCAGTGAACTGGCATACACCCGTTGAATTCTTTTTGAAAGGTGCGGGTTATCTTATGTGAGAATCTAGGCAGACTCGGTTCTGTCCCATAATGTGGTATATATTGGTTGTCTCCTTCACGATATCAGTATGGTAGGAAGATAGTTTGGTATTTTAACTCAACAGGCGGATCAGTATTACGTAAAGGTGGATTTAGGAGTATATTTAAGTATGTTCTTCAGCCTCTTTCACTGCCTAAGCTAAACAGACTCCTATCGCGCCCTTCCGCATGAGGGTGACGCTCTGCCAATTTTACTTACATGCAGAAATCAAACGAGTTACAACTTTAAATGCAGTTTCAATCCTTTGTACCTATTTCTAATTGTAACTTCCGTTACTCCGGCTGCTTCTGCGACATCTTTTTGTGTTTTATTCTCACCGTTCATTACGCACGCCACATATAATGCAGCCGCCGCCAATCCCATAGGATCTTTTCCCGCAGATATTTTCCCTTCCTCTGCTCTCTTGAGGATCTCAAGTGCCTTTCTCTTTGTCTTTTCTGAAAGCCCTGCCTTGCTTGCGATTCTGGCCACACATTTAACGGGGTCGACTACCGGCATCTTTAAGTCAAGCTCCCTTATCAAAAGCCGATAACACCTTGCAACATCCTTCTTTTTGATATTACTTGCATTAGCAATGTCCTTCAATGTCCTAGGCGTTTCGGTATCTCTGCAAGCAGCGTAAAGGGCAGCTGCAACCAGCGCTGATATGGATCTTCCTCTCACCAGACCCCTTTCCAGAGCCTTTCGATATACGTAGGCGGCCTTTTCTATAACAGCATCTCCTACTGCCAGCTTATCTTTAAGGCGGTCAAGTTCACTGAATGCTTGCCTGAAATTACGGTCTACCGGCTCATGCACTTGGCTTCTGCTATCCCATGTTCGGAGTCTTTCGATGGTGCTTTTCATAGAAGCCGATAGTGGCTTACCAGAGGCGTCTTTATCGATAGGACCAATGATAGTAGCCAATCCCATATCATGCATTGCCAACGAAGTGGGCACACCTGCTCTACTCCTATCCTCATGCTCCTCCTTTGAAAAGGCTCTCCATTCTGGACCCATTTCTTCGATTCTTTCGGTGATAACAAACCCACAATTTCCGCAAAACATTTCTCCGCTAGAATTGTCTGTGACCATAGGGCCCTTTCCGCATCGAGGGCATCTTTCATTGAATAGAGTTATGTCTTTTACCAAAGTTTTTCACCAGAAAAATTGTCAGAATACCGCATCTAGTATAAATGTTTTATTCTTGTATATAAAGTTATTCCTCTTAACCTATGATTCTTTACTTAGATTTGGAATTTTTACAACTATGATATAAAACACCTAACGCTTTTACTATAAATCATTATTGTTTCTATATTTTATGGAAAATGCACTAAATCATGACAATTTAGTCAATGCATTCACACAACACACATCAAAGTAATAGGAATCTTAATCACATCACCTGATGATAATGATATCTACAGTACAAATTAATATCGCGCCAATATGTAGCTAGTTATAATGATACCAGAAGAGATCGTTGGTCGTAGATTTCCCCGATCATATGGATATAGGATACCCCATTCTGAATTTATCGAACAGGCTGATCCGTCCTTACTTGATGTGAACGAATATTCTAGTCGTGAAATTGGTATGAATCCTTCAGAGAATGTTGCCATAAATAACACGAATCGTGATGAAGCTCAGGGACTCGAAATTGAGGGGAATACTCGGAAGTATGAGATTGGTACTCCAAAGTTGTTCCCAAACAGCTATACCCGCCACATGGCAACCGACCAAGCCATGATAGCCGAAGACATCAGAAAATATTTGTCCAGCAATCATGTAAATCCACTCAGAAAGTCCAGCTACTTTGAAAATCGACGGCGCTTGACGAGATTTTCCTTTTCGTTCTAAAATTCTCCCCTACGCCCCCCTTTATCTTGATGTAATTCCTGAAACTCGAATCCAGAATGGAACTTAATTTATTTTTACGAACTGAGATAGGGCCGGTGAAGCATGGGAAGGCTCCAGTTTTTGGCATTCTTGCCCTACTTCCATTTCTCCTTCTGACTCCGGGGTTCGTTAGCGCGGCGCAGAGCAATGGGACCGGGGCTTACATCGACGGTGTTAGATTCATTCAGTATTTAGACGACAATGTAGCTTTAGAGGAATTGAAATCAGGAAATTTGGATACGTATTATTTTAGAATTCCTCTAGAAGCGGCTGCTGAAATTAAAAATATTCCAAGTCTAAAAGAGTATGACAAACTTTCCGGCTCTTTTGGCTTACTTTTGAATCCTGCACCATCAAATGACTCTAGCTCGTTGAATCCCTTTTCATTAAGGGAGGTTAGATACGCAATGAATTATTTAATTGACAGGGAATTTGTGGTAGATGAAATCCTAAAGGGCTTGGGTACACCTCTGGTGGGTCCTTACGGGATATTTTCACCAGAATATTTTAACGTAATTGACTCATTAGAGTCCTCCGGACTGAGGTACAATCCTACACTCGCCGACCAGATTATCACAGCCGCAATGACTAAAGCTGATGCCCTAAAGGAAAATGGGAAATGGGTGTTAAATGGGAAACCAATTGGCATTTCAATTTTGATTAGAAGTGACAATCAGCCTCTAAGATCGGTTGGAGAGATGGTAGCTTCTGAGATGGAAAAGGCAGGATTTACCGTGAAGCGGGACTATGGCGACTTGAACAAAGCAAATACCGTAGTTTACGGCTCTGATCCGCAAGAACTTGGATGGAACATCTATACTGAAGCATTCGGCGGTACAGGTGGCTTTGTGAAGTACAATCCTGTGATACCTGCACAAATGTACGCTCCATATTTTGGACGGATGCCGGGTCAGCAAGACCCTGCTTCTTGGAATTATAAGAATGAAAGTATTGACATGATAACCCAGAGAATTCAGTTCCTTAATTTTACTTCGGAAAAGGAGAGAAATTCACTTGTTCGAAATGCCACGGATTTAGGAGTACAGGAGGCCGTTAGAATTTTCATTGCGCAATTAATCGATCCTTATGTTGCTTCATCTGATCTTACAGGTCTTGTTAATGATTTTGGTGCAGGCATATCGAGTAAATTCTCGCTGATAAATGCCAGGACTGAAGATCCGTCAAATGTATTGGACATTGGCGTCAAACAGATATACCAGGGAGCATGGAATGGAGTTGGGGGTTGCGAGGACCAGTATTGCAGAGACATCTCCTCAGCATTATCCGACTCCGGCACCTTTCGAGATCCGTATACAGGAGAGGTAATACCAATGAGAACTCCTTGGGTCAATATAACTACAAAAGGACCATTGGAAAAATTGGTTGTACCCAATAATTCGATGAATTGGGATCCAATTTCTCAGCAATGGAAGGGCCCTGGGAAGAATAATTCTGCGTTCACAGTAGTCAAATACGGGACCCTATATTCAAACTGGCATCATGGAATTCCGATGGCGCCTGCAGACCTGCTTTATCCTCAATACTTTGTGTTTGAGTGGGGAAAGGACACCGGCGATCCTGCGGATTTAACAAAGGATGCCCAGTACATGTCGCGCGTACAGCCTGCTCTACCTCTAATAGCGGGAATAAGATTCCTAGATAATCAGACCGTGGAATCCTATATTGACCAGTGGCATTTTGACGACAAGGAGCTAGCAGCTGCTGCATCGCCTTGGGCAGTTGAGCCTTGGGAGATCACTGCTGCCACTGAGAGACTCGTTTCATCTGGAAAAGCTGCTTTTTCGCGAGGTGAAGCTTCATCGAAAAACGTACCATGGCTCTCGTTGATTGTCCCCTCCCATGCAGCAATGATAAGAAATGAATTGGTTGCCATGAAAGCTGAGGGATTTATCCCTGCACCGCTTCGAGATTTTGTAACCTCTGAGGAGGCTATCAAGAGATATGATGCGAGTATCAAATGGATTG
>CAYYYR010000005.1:0-31302 GCA_964476255.1 uncultured Nitrososphaera sp. | reverse complement strand
CACAAATAGGACAGGTAATTTTGCCGGCCTTCATTCCCCGACTTATCGGAAAATCGTAATTTCGGCTAAATAAACTTTAAGGCATGGCAGCCCTATTTGTTGACCCATTGCATCGTGGTTCTGGTCTGGTCATGTCCCTTTAACCTGCCACAAAGATAGTGCCCGCAGATCGGACAGCGGCCATCCTTTCCAGACACGAGATTCAACAAGGCAGGATCTACTATTAATAATTTTTGCCGGTATTTTCGCAAGGTTTGGTCGTTTCGCCCACTATTGTGGGCATCCTGATGGAGATAGTTGATGCTGATGTTACGAAGAACTTGAAAAGTTTAAGGAAATCAGACATCAGATTGATGATTGACAAGCTGCAAGAGAGGTCTAGGCACCTTGTGAATCCTGACCGTCCTTGGTTGATTCGACTTCCCATTCCTGTAATTCCTTGTCTAGTTTGGATTTGACCCTCGTTACTGGTTTTAGGGTCGCTTCTGTAATCTTGTCATGCTTTTCGTATTCTGAATCAACTTTGGCTGCTTTCTCTTCTTCTCTGGCTTCTTTTTCTCCGGCAGGCGTGCCAGTTCCCTTGATCAGCATGGTCTTTCGTTCGTCGTTTTTTTCCTCAGATGCGGTGCTGGACATGGGAATTCTATCCTAATCGAACTTTTCCTTTATTTTCTCTTTTGTGTATTCTGTATCAAGGTCCTTGCTCGGGTCCTCAAGCTTCTTTACTACTGCCTTTACTCCAGCTTGTACCTTGTCTGAGGCATCTTCAAGGTCCTTCTTCACCTCTCCTTTCTTTTTTATTTCATATTCTGTCATAGCAATATTCAATCAATCTAGCTATAACTATAGTGCGCTCCGAAACGATTGAAGTATAGGACGAAAGGCTTGCATTCTCCGCTTTATCGAGCGTTATTCCGTTTCTTCAAGACAATAGTGTAGCTATGACACTTCTAGTCGTAGCGTGTATTGAACTATATGTTATGGACCATAGTCGGAGTACTCGTCGTTGTAATAGTCGTAGTTCTAGCGGCGAAGTTCGTGTTCAGCGCATTCTAAGCCGACACGGATGCCAGCTCAAAGACCTGAGACAGCTATCCCTCTTCAATCTTGCAGACATCGCCCATAAACGGCGACAAAATATCATATCCAATTCCGATAAAATAAGATCATTTGTGAGCTAAAACGGGGCATTTTCGGTCAACTCGGCGGATCCTCGAGCGCGCTAACCTTTTGTCTGAGAACGTTCGCTTAGCCATATGAACAAATTTGTAATCATTGCAGTTGTCGGGGCCCTCCTGGCAGGCCCATCTTTGGATGTCTCAGATATCCAAGTGACTCGTAGAACGCCTGAGGCGATAATGGGACTTTGTCTGTGAGCGAAACATACTCATTCAAGTCTATATTACGCAGGACCTTCTCAATCGAAAGACCTAGCTGTGAAGGCAAAGTTATCGCGCAACCTCCTCGGAAAGATCGTCGCTCTCGCCCTTATCGGGCTGCTCCTCGGAAGCGTCGCCGTTATCGCGTTCCACTAGTTGCTTCCTCAGCTGGCTCGCTGTCCTATCGCCATTCTTGACATGTTCGAGCCTGATCGTTGCCCTGTTTGGTATCGAAGGGTTTTTCGGCTGTTTGGAACCACACAACTCGTCTTTTTCGAGAGGCGGTGGAACGATGTATACTGCCGGATCGGACACTATGGCCGCGCCCAGAATGAGGCGCGCCTCTTTTGAGTGCATCCTGCCAAGCTCTGTCAGCACCTGGATAGAGATCGCAATGCTGGTAGCGGTCAGCGCAGTTGCAATAAGCATCGACTGGAGCGCCTCAATCCCAAACGCGGTGAATACGTAATACCCGACAAAGAACGGCACGACGACTCCCAGCGAGCCCACAGTGAACGATGCCGCTCCTCCTCTGAGGAATTCGCGCGGCGTGATGTGCAGGCCGGCCACAAACAGTATGACTATCGCGGAATTCTCGCCAATGTGGCGCACCGTCTCGTCAAGCACAACAAGCGGCTCGCCGTTAAAGAGCGGCAGGCCGCCTATTGCAAAGGGGCCGACAATTATGCCTGCCAAGAGCTCGCCCAGCACCACCGGCAGCTTGATCCGGTGGAACAGCTCTGCCATCAGCTTGGCTGCAAAGAGCAGTATGCCAAGTGAAATTATCATGTGCAGAAACGTCGACTCTATTGTCATGATCCCGGCCTGTTATTTTTTCAACTTTCGCCTTACGGATTTTACCTTGTCGTGCAGCGTCTGGGCCTTGTCGAGGCGCTCGTCTATCCTGACGTTGGATATTACGCGCTTTGCGCCTGCAGACCTGGCTGCCTGGTGAGCGGCCCCGACTGCTAAAAGGACGCTGCCAAGGTCCCTGGCCTCGACCTGCGTCCCAAGTGCCGTAAGGTTGGCTTTGATATTTTTTATTTTGCGAATAGCGTCAAATGCAGCGGCTACTTCCTTGCTCATGCTGGTACCGCGGCCCCCTGCGATTGGCACGATGCTGATCTCCGCATGCACGGTCATGACGCCATTATATGGGGCACCGGGTATAATAATTGGTGCAGGTGCTGTCAAACTTTACTTTTTATTATCGGACAGGAATCAAACAGGTAGTTGGAACTGGACGAATTCCTATCTTCACTGCCGCAGTCCATAGTCACTGGAGAAGCCGTCTCGCTCCCCGACAGCGTCGTTCGCAAGATATTCAAGTTTGCAGAGCTGAAAAAGAGCGACGTGTTCTGCCACCTCGGCTGCGGAAAGGGCAACACAGTCGCGATTGCAGCCAAAGAGTTTGGCGTAAAGAAATCAATCGGCGTCGAGCTTGACAAGGCGACGGCCGCCAAGGCGCGAAAGCAGATCGCCGGCATAAAGAACGCAGAAATAGTCAACGCCGACATCCGAAAGGCCGACATTTCAGGCGCGACGATCCTGCTCTTCTGGTTCAGCGACCCGGACATGGTCGACGCGATGGCAAAGAGGTTCAAGAAGCTAAAGGACGGCGCCCGGGTGATAACGATATGGGCGCCGCTTGGTATGACGCTGCCTGACAAGATAGATTTCCCGTTTTTCGTGAGCAAAAAGCCGTTCAAGCGCGCGAGATCGATACGGCAGCAGATAAACGCGATCTACAAGACCGACTGCATCGACTTTACTGCTGCGTGGCTCCTCGCAGAGCGGTACATCGACGCGCTGGAAGTGGTGCCCAGCGAGTACCGGCGCTTTGTCAACATGCTGCAGGGGATGGTGATATGGATAAACGCGTGGAACATGGGGGTCGCCTGCGAAGACGAGGTCCCGCCGCCTGTCCAGACCTACGTCGGGATACTGAAATCCTTCTTTAGCATAGACCTGAGCGGCATGATAAAAGCGCAGAAATAGCCTGCATGCCTATCACAATTATGTTCGATCCGGAGCTGATAGTCATCCAGGTCACCTAGACAGAGCCGGACAGCAAGTTGATCGAGGCCCTGATGGCCGACGTCCTACGCCTCGCCCATGCGGACGAGTCCGACGTGCGCATGGGCTCTGCGGAACAGGCTTTGGGGTGGAACTTTTACGTCATGTCAGTCGACAAGGCTGTGGCGAGGCAGCTGTACAAGCTGCCGGAAAGCGGCATCCTGGATGCCAAGGGCAGCTCGCTTGAGCAAAAATTCGTCGGCTGGCTCAACAGCTAGGCGAAAGCCAGGAATGTCGGCGACAGGATGCATTTCAACCTGCTGTCGGACCTGAAGTCGTCCCGCTACGGATTATTTTAATAGCGCAGGCATGAACCTATGTCAGTGGACGCCCGGGTAAAGAAGGCAGTGCTTGAGAAGATAGGCGAGACAGTGTCAAACGTCAACGAAATTTCAGAAATCCTGCAGAGCCTCGGTCACATCCCGGTCGAAAGCAAGAACGACTTTGCGCTTGGCATCGCCATTGGGAGGATATACAACTCGTTCCATTACCAGACAAGGCGCGCACTAAAGCGCAACGCCACCGAGGAAGAGTTTGACGAGTTCCTCTTCATTCTGGCAAAGAAAGCCGGCGATATAAGAAAGGCGCTAAAGCAGCAATAGCTGCACCCGCCCACATTTCCGGCAGCTGGCATCTAAAACCTTGCCTGAGAAGCTCGGGCGGAGCGTGGACACTCTGAAAATCTTTTTAAGCTACCAGTTTTCACTCACACAAAGCTTGTCTCCCGATGTAGAAATGGTCCTGTTGACGCCCGATGAAATCGACCAGTTCATCTCTAAACTCAAATCACGTTATCCCCCTGGCCCTGCTGTCAAGAAAAGATCTGTTAGACTAACAATATAGTCTGCACTGTCGCAGAAGTGATGTTATGCCTAATCGCTATCGTCTATCTGTTATTCACGCTATACGAAGTGCGTTCCTAAACTGAAAATTGGGAGCAATTTGTTGTGGCAATACATTTGCCAGAGAATATTGCGCTCTGCAATAGCTAACCACAACAACAGAGAGATTTGGTTAAAGTCGGCGACTATCATTTGCGTTATGGAAGGGAAATTTTTATTATAGAACTCATATCAGTTTTTGTTCCATGAACATCGAACTAAACCAATTAAATCTGAACGCAAGTGGTGAAGATATATGCTCGTAGAAAACAACCCAAAGATTATAACTACAAAGTCTATGATACAGCTTGCAGAGATGGATATCAAGCTTGGCAGAGTTCATCACAACCTGCCAGTTCCATCGTTGATCGAGCTAATTATCAATCGAAAGGAAGGCGTCCTATCTTCCACCGGCGCCCTCTCTGTCAAGACGGGCAAGTTCACCGGCAGGTCGCCTGACGACAAGTTCATCGTCGACGACGAAGTCACCCACGGCGCGGTAGACTGGGGCAAGGTCAACCACTCTATTTCAGAGGAGAACTTTGACAAGATATTCCGCAGTATGAAGAGCCACGTCGAAGAAAAAGAGTTCTTTATCTTTGACGGCTTTGTTGGGGCAGACTCTGACAACAGGCTGCCTATAAGGGTTATCAACAACAGGGCATGGCACAACCTCTTTGCCAGGCAGCTGTTCATAAGGCCCGATCAGGAAGAGCTTGAAAACTTCAAGCCCGAATTCACGCTTCTCTCATGCGACGACTTTGCCGCCATCTCGGAGGCAGTCGGGACTAGGACCGAAACTTTCATCATCATCAACTTTAAGAAAAAGCTGGTGCTGATAGGCTCGACTTCGTACGCTGGCGAGATCAAGAAGGCTATGTTTTCAATAATGAACTTTGTCCTGCCAAGAAAGAATGTCTTCCCCATGCATTGCTCTGCCAACGTGGGCAAGGGCGGCGACACGGCCCTGTTCTTTGGGCTGTCCGGCACGGGCAAGACCACGCTGTCAGCCGATCCAGACCGGCGGCTGGTAGGCGACGACGAGCACGGCTGGTCTGACAGCGGCGTGTTCAACTTTGAAGGGGGGTGCTATGCAAAGTGCATCAACCTGAAAAAGGAAAAGGAACCGCAGATCTGGAACGCGATCCGCTTTGGCTCCGTGATGGAAAACGTGGTAATGCGTGACGGCACGAGGGAGCCGGACTTTGACGACGGCAGCCTTACTGAAAACACGCGCGTCGCGTATCCTTTGGACTATATCGACGGCGCGGTGATCCCAAGCGTCGCCGGTCACCCCAAAGTCATCGTGTTCCTGACTGCTGATGCGTTTGGCGTCATGCCCCCAATTGCAAAACTGACAAAGGAAGGTGCGATGTACCACTTTATGGCCGGATACACGAGCAAGCTTGCCGGGACCGAGCGGGGCATAACAGAGCCTAAAGAAACATTTTCGCACTGCTTTGGCGCCCCCTTTATGCCGCTGCATGCTTCGAAATACGCGGCGATGCTTGGCAAAAAGATAACCGAGCACGGCACGCGCGTGTATCTGATCAACACCGGCTGGACAGGCGGGCCCTACGGAGTAGGCAAGAGGATGAACCTCACATACACGAGGGCGATGGTCACGGCGGCGCTCAACGGCGAGATAGACAGAGTCCCGGTAAGGCGCCACGCCATTTTCAACCTCGACATCCCGACTTCGTGCCCCGGCGTGCCCGACGAAGTGCTCGACCCGCGCAGCACGTGGTCCGACAAGGAGAAATACGACGCGTCTGCAAGGCGGCTGGCGGCGCTCTTTGTCAAGAACTTTGAAAAGTTTGGCAGCGTGTCAAAAGAGATAGTCGAGGCAGGCCCGAAAGTATAAAAAGAAAATGGTAGCCCGGAGCAGATTCGAACTGCTGTCTCCAGGTTTCTTTTCTCTAGTAAGATCCAGAGCCTGAAATCCCTAGCCCTCAACCTTGGAGATTGGCCACTAGACGACCGGGCTAACCAAAAACCCAGTTGCATCTCCTCTATTTGACTCTAACGCTTTGTGTTTACTTCCCTTATGACAAGGCCGTATTCAAGCGGCGCCCTTTTCCTCATGTAGGGGATAAGGCGGTAGTGGATGGAGTAGACGTTCTTGTCCCTTGCGATGATGTTCTTTATCAGGAGCGAAACAAAGCCGCCGGCAACCTTTGAAGGCGCGATTCCGCTCTTGCAGAACGCGTCCCTCTTTGCGTGGTATTCCTTCAGCGTGAAATAAGACCTGTTGACGTCGAGCACCAGCGGCCAGACGACGTTTTCCCAGACCATCCTGCGGTTCTCCGTGGATGAAGCGTACTTGCCCTTGCTTCTCGGCACCGGCTGCTCTTCCACGGATCGTTCGTGCTGGGAGCTGAGCAAAGTGGAGTACGTTTAAACTCCCGGGTTTATAATTGATGGCAGTGCAGCCCGAAAGCTCGGTCAAGGATTCGCTTGACCTCCTTGCAAAAAAGTGGAAGGTAGATCCAAAACTGTACGACCTCCAGACTGGCGGGCGCGACGACGTGGTTGACACGCCGGTGAGCGTCGGGGGCGTGGTGTTCCACATCCCGGCGCTGTCAAAAGACGGACTGTATGTTTTGTGGAAGTGCCTCTGGCCCGACTGCCACAACTGCTGCGAGCGGCAGGGCAGGCTGCCTCTGACAAAGGACGACATTGGCAGGATAGCGAAAAAGGTGGGCTATGACTCAAAGGCCGAGTTTGTAAGGAACGAGACCCGCATCTCCAGCTGGCAGGAGCAGGAAGCGTTTGGCAACGTGATAACGACGCTTAGCATGATCTCGCTCAAGAGAAAGCCGGACGAGCGGGAAGAGGAGGACGGGACCCCGCTCCGCTGCAGGTTCCTTGACGACAAGGGCTACTGCGGCATCCACCCTGACAAGCCCGGCGTATGCTGGCTCTACCCGTTTGCGTCGTGGCTTGAGGCCGACGCGCGGGGCCAACCGGTGGCGCACGCTACGTTCCAGTTCACGGGCGACTGCCCGGGCTTTTACTTGGACAAGTCGATAGACGGCATGATGCCGGTGCTGCAGGAATATTCGAGCAAGATCTACAGCTATAACATGGCGGTGAGCAGGACGACGCGGGAGAATTACGGCTTTGTCAATTTCGTCGACCTGCGAAGGGGCTAGTCGCGCACAATCCTGGCTTTCATGCGCAGCGCCGGCTCGTTGCTGTGGTCCTTGAAAACGTGGTCAACATATTCTTCGTAGCTTGGAAAGGAAGCATCGCACGCAGGGCAGACCACGCGGTACACCATGATCTGCATTGGGCGGCCTGGTATAAATTGAAAAAGGAGGTTACGCGAACCTCTTGCCTACTTCGTCCCAGTTGACCACGTTCCACCATGCTGCGATATAGTCGGCGCGCTTGTTCTGGTATTTCAGATAGTAGCTATGCTCCCATACGTCTAGGCCCAACAGCGGAACAAGCTTTTCCTTGTTGAATCTGGTCCACGGGCTAGTTTGGTTTGGCATTGTGATGAACTGCACCCCGCCAGAGGCGTTCTTGACGAGCCATCCCCAGCCGCTTCCCTGCAGCGTAGTCGAGTCCTGCGAAAACTTTGTCTTGAAATCCGCAAAGCTCCCAAACGCCTTCTTGATTGCGTCTGCCAGCCCGCCGCTTGGTTCGCCACCACCACCCTTTTTCATGTTGTTCCAGAATAGCGCGTGATTGTTGTAGCCTCCGCCGTGAAAGTTGACAGCGCCCCTAGCATTATCCGGGACGGAATCAATGTTCTTCAGGATCTCTACAACGTCGCTCTTGCTCTGCCATTCTGGACCCAGGTTGCCCAGCGCCTTGTTCAGGCCGTCGGTATAAGCCTGGTGGTGCTTTGTGTGATGAATTTCCATGGTCCTTGCGTCAATGTGCGGCTCCAGTGCGTCGTACGAGTAAGGCAATGGAGGGAGTGTAAAGTTAGCCATGCATGAGGAGAGGTCGAGGGAAGAATATATTGTTTTTTGCAAGGCTACTGCTATCAGCCTGCCTGCGGCATGATGGTTGAATGGGAGATCGCGTGGTCGTCTATCATTGTGCCGACCCCGACCCCCACACTCTGCACCTCTATCTCCAACCCTGCAAGCTCTTGCTCTGACAGGGCGTACATTTCTGCCAGCGCCTGTTTTACTTTTGACTCTGGATCGGATATCTCGTTCATCGCTGACGGTACGGTGACGTCCAGTATTTTTCCAATCATTTCTGTCGGGATCTTGCCGCTCGTGTCGTTGGCAATTGTAAAGGTGATCTTGTCGACCAGCACCTCGTGGGGGAGCTCGTCGAGCGCGTTGGCAGTATAGAACGCCTGCACCTCAAGCAGGTTGATGTCATCGGCGCGGCCAAAAACCGTGGTGCCGCCTGACAGCGATCCGAGCAATCCTGGCTCTACGGGCACGTTAATGATGACAAATCCTTCAACAAAGCTCTGGTTGCTGCCAAGCACCTGACGGAGGTCCTTGCACACGATGCCAATCACGCCCTGCGGCTGCAGCGTCCTTAGTATCGAGTTCGTGTTCATGCCGTCGTTTGGAGTGGCGCTCCACTGGATCTTTACAGAAAAGTCCTGCTTGTTCAGGATGCCAATGTCAGTGTCGTAGTGCCCCGGCCTCAGCGGCCCCTCGCTCCCTGATATGGTGCCGCACTCGAATTTCACGTTGTAGATGATGTTGCTCAGCTGGGTGTCGTTTTCCTGACTTAAAGAAGAGCTGTTTGTAACCGTCGTGCCGTCTGACCTTGGCAGCGCCGCAAATGCGGCTGCCAGGATGGCTGCCGCGGCGGCTATCGACGCTATTGCAACGATCTTTTGCCTTGACACCTGACCAATATAGTTGTCTATTAGATAATTAAATCATTATAGCGCGGCATCAAGAATTAAATATACAGCTGGTGCAATTATTAGTGTGAAAGCAGGCGGACAAAAGCTCTTGGCTTATGCTTTTTCTGCGGTTCTTGCCCTTTCAATTCTTGCAATCGGCATTCCAAGCCAGAAGGCGTTTGCGGACGGTCTGACTGTGGAGACGTTTTCGGCGTCGCTTGGTGGCAGGGAGGCCGAGTTATTGGTAAGTGTCAACCCCCCCATTTTGACGGATGCAAGCATCGAGGACGCATACCTGCTCTTGAGGCTGTACGATGCAAACAACAACCAGACCATCCAGTACACCTCATTTATCATCACTGTGGAAAAAGGAGTTGGAGCAAATGCGGAAGAGATCTTTACGGACGTTTTCCATACAGAGAGCGGCCTGCTCCGGCTGAAGGTGCAGCCTTCAGAAGGTGAGGTGCAGTTCTTTGGAACCCGTGAACAGTTTTTGAATGCGTGGGTTGCGGATCCTGGCGGAACGGTGAACATCCGCGGTCCCATGTTTCTTGAAGGCGGCATATACCACCTCCGCATAGATATCCTCGGCATCGATAGTATCCGCGAGATCTTTCCGCCTGACCAGATCCCGCGATTTGATTCTTGGCTCAGCGTGGGCGACATATTTACCGAAAGCGTGGAGTACCAGGGTCAGCAGTACAACACGACCATAATATCGTACTATGACCAGGTGCAGGATTTCAACTTTGACACCGCCGAGCAGCAGTTCTCCTGGTCCATGCCGTTTGACTGGAACGTCTCAAGGATTGAAGATACAAACATCTTTGTCCACGAGGAGGTCCAGATACCAAAGTCGCTTGCAGGGATAGGTGATGCCACCTCGTTTGCCGCGACCGTCAACGGCAACCCCATATCCGGCAGGATGCTTGCCGTCGACCCGTATACTTCAGAGCAGGACCTCACCCTCCACTACCTGGTGAACAAGAACGACATCATTGGCATGGCTGGAGGAATTCCTGAAGGGACGTCTGAAATGACATTTACGCTTGCGCCGGCGACCGGCGACAACGCGCAGACTTCGGGCGAAATGCTCACGGACAGCGGAAACGTCAACGTCCTGGTCGAGTGGACCCCGAGCCAGCTGAGCGCCGGCGCCGACTCTAATCTGACGCTGGCCTTCTCTGACGGCTTTTCAGGCCAGCGGATAACTGGCGACGTGAGCTATAACCTGCGGATATTCGACCTCAACGGCACGCAGGCCTACAGCCAGTCAGACCTCGTGGCAGAAGGCGGGACCGGCACCCAGACAGTAGACTTTCCAAGCAACGAGAACTATCGCATGGAAGTGGAAGTCACGGGCATCATGCGGGAGGATCAGCCAGTCGACCAGACGAGGAACGGCATTGCAAGGGGAATAGTGGTCGTACCAGAGTTCCCGATCGGCGTCATGCTTGCCGTGGCAGGGGTGCTCGGCACAGTGATCGCGGTGCAGAGGCTTGCAAGGAAAATGCCGGGCTTTTAATGAAGGTCTTCCACGACAAGCTCTCCGAGGCGCTGCACCGCGAAATACCCGACACGTCGTCAGCGTCCAACAAGGTGATGCTCCACATCGACCAGTTCGACGTGGCGCAGAGCTACGTCACGGCCAAGGTGGAAAACAGGTACGGCGACATTGTAAAGCTAAACATCGAAGGCGGGCGGCTTGGCATTGAGCTTCAGGAAACGCTGTTCAAGCTCGGGGGCAGGCAGCCGCGGCTTGCATACCTGATGACTACGATAAACGACACCGGCAAGATACTGGTGCGCAAGCTGCCAGTCATTGGAGTAAAGGACTGGCTGCTGATCTACGAGGACGACCTGTTCTTGCTAGCGGTAAAGGACGCCTATGACGAAGTGGACATCAGGATAGTTGATTAAAAGAGTCTGGCGAAGCGCAGTTTTTTTCTCACCTGCGCCTCGACCAGACAGTTTGTTCCCCATCGGTTTGGTCGATGTAGGGATACTCTGGCGCATTGACAATTTAAATGTGATGCTTCAACCAATGATGTCCAGGATCTTCGGGATGACTCGCTCGTGGTATGTCGGCGCGTCAAGGGAGATGCACAGGAACCTGTCGTTTGTCGCAGTCAGCGGCACCGACACGAGCGTCACCCTGTCAAATTCCGTCATCTGGAACCGTATCTGCCCGAGGTCGGACTCGAACTTTTTGTTGACTGCAAGCGCCTGGTACGCGCTGTAGAACGAAGTCGCCCTTGTGTCGCCCTCGGCGTTTGCCTTTATAAGGGGTGACGGAATGTCCGAGCGGTATGTGCCAATCAAGAGCTTGCCCTCGCTGTTTATCACGCCTGCAAACCTGACGGTCTTTTCGGCGTTCAGGATAGAATCACACAGCTTTTGGAGAAAGTCCCGCTCTTCCTGCCCCATCTTATCTTGTGGGCGACGTTATATGAATATAAAATATGCGACACAACCAAGTTCGGCAACCAGTGCGAATGCCAGCAGGTCCTGTGGTAGCTCACGAGGCCCGCCTCGGGAAGATTCTCGCAGTAGCCTGCTCAATAAATTGATATGTATAGGTCAAGTTTCTCCAGAAATACCTTTAAATGACCAACTGCCCTACGATTGCCAGTAATGCCAGTAGTAGGTATCGACGATCTGGCTATCTATGTGCCTAAACTCTACCTCGATTACAAGGATTTTGCGGAAGCAAGAGGCATCGACCCGCAAAAGCTCGAGTACGGTATAGGAATTAAAAAGATGGCCCTTGCTGACACCAACCAGGATTCTGCCTGCATGGCCGCAAACGCGTGCCTGAAGCTGATGCAGAGGAACCGCCTGCACCCGGAGGACATTGGCAGGGTCTACGTCGCCACCGAGTCGTCGCTGGACGAGTCAAAGGCGATGAACTCTTTTGTCGTCGGGATGCTTGAGCAGATCTACGGCGAAGGCTCGTTTGAGCACGCCGGCGGAATCGAATGCAAGTTCGCGTGCGTGAGCGGCTCGTACGCGCTCTATGACAACGCAAACTGGATCAGGGCAGAAGAAAACAACGGCAAGGCCGCCGTAGTCATTGTAAGCGACATCGCAAAGTACGACATGGGCTCGACAGGCGAATACACGCAGGGGGCCGGCGCAGTCGCGCTTTTGATAAAGGAACAGCCTCGCCTGATGGCCTTTGACCAAAAGGTCGCTTCTACCACTATAAAAAACGAATACGACTTTTACCGCCCGTTTGGCAAGGAAACCCCACTCGTCAACGGCAGCTACTCAAACCTGTTATATCTAATATCTGTCAGGAAGGCGTTTGACGCCTACAAGGAAAAGGCGATCAAGACCGGGCTTGTAAAGCTAAAGGACGGCGAGTCCATCACCGATCACATCGACTTTTTCGCCGTGCACCTCCCGTACAGGAAGATGGGCGAAAAGGCGCTTGCCTACCTTTTGAGGCACGAGTGGCGCCATCTCCCGCGCTGGACGCACGTCATAAAGGAGATCGGGACGCCCGAGCCGCAGCCAAAGGACCCGCGCGGCACGATCGAGTCGATTCTTGCTGATACCCAGTTCATGAAGGCAGACGAGCAGTTCAGGCGCGCCTTCATGCAGACGTCGTTCTACAACGAAGTTTACGAGAAAAAGATGGCGACTTCGCTTGAAGCGTCTGCGATCATTGGCAACCTCTACACCGCGTCGATGTACATGGGCCTGCGGAGCCTGCTAGAATTCGAGTTCAAGAAGGGGACGGACCTTGAAGGCAACAGGGTCGGCTTTGGCTCATACGGCAGCGGGAGCAGCGCGATGGTGTTCAGCGGCGTGATACAGCCGGAGTACAAGCAGGTCGTGAGCAAGATGGACCTTGAAGAAGACATTGGCCCGCGCCAAAAGCTCTCGATGGTAGAGTACGAGAGGCTTCACAGAAACGAGCGCAAGTTCAGCGACTCTGTCGTACACGCCCACAAAGAGTTTGTCTTGGTAAAGCTGGGCGGCACTACTGCAGACAAAGCCGGCTTCCGGGAATACGACTACATAACGTAAAAAGTATTCAGTATTTTATGATTTAATGACAGCTAACGGCGAGTAGGGTTTGTGTGTGTTAGTGGATGTACTGTAATGTGAACGTAATGCACATAATTTGCCTGTGCGTATTAATTACAAGGTCTATGATTTGCAGGCTCTACATTAGACTTACTGATTAGCTAGCTTTTTTCAAACGTTCATTCTCTGCCTGCAAATCGGCTACTCGTTTCTCTAATGCTAACACTCGTCTGCGAAGGTTTGCTAGTTCATAGTGCGACATTGTAGACGTACCCGCGCATGGCTATTATGCTTTGGGCATAGGTAACCTAATTTTACCCTTTATTGGTAACTAATACCGTGTCTAGTAGCGTGAAATTCACGCACGAATTACATACTCATTAGGCATTTGGTCTATGGGCACAGTTAGACTGACACGGGCTAACGTGCCGTTTGGGTCTGACGACCTCAAAGGCACAGGTTACCCACAGCTGGCCCATAGCTAGCCTATAACGCAAACTCGAAATGAATATGTAATTCACGCTCGTATTTTGTTCTAGACACACGCTAACGGCGAGTAACTTTTGGCAAAGTCTGTCTTTGCGTTGCAAGACGCAAACGACACCATTGACCTCTTACGAGTTCAAGGTGCGCCATAGCGCCCTAACCTTATCTTTTATTTTGTAATACTATTTTGATCACATAGATACGACTACGTCAGCTAACTACCTTGAACTCTATTCCCTTTTGCTTCAGGAACTCTACCAGCCGGTGAGCATGTTTTTTGTCTTCCATTTCCAAGCTTAGGTAGACGCCCGCAGTCCCGGCAGGTATGTGCGAGCTGAGCCTGTCGTGCTCTACTTCGACGATGTTGATGCTCAACTCGGCGATGCTGTCCACTACAATCTTTAGGGCGCCGGGCTTGTCGGGGAGCAGGATGAAGACCTTGAGCATCCTGCCCATCTGCATCAGCCCCTTTGCCACCACCTGGCCAAGGAGGTACATGTCGACGTTGCCGCCTGACAGGACCGTCGCGACCCTGTCCTTCCTGCCTGCGTGGCCGCCGTTTGAGAGCAAATAGGCGAGGCTTGCCGCGCCGGCCGGCTCGACCACCAGCTTGGCGCGTTCCATCAGGAGGAACATCGTCTTGACTATCGACACGTCGTCGACCAGCACAATGTCGTCCACGTATTTGCTGATGATCTCGTACGTCAATTTCCCCGGCTGCTTTACCGCGATGCCGTCCGCTATGCTGTAGCCTTTCTTTGTCGACTGGAGTGAGCCCTTTGCCACGGACTCTTTCATCGCGGGGAACGCTTTGGATTCCACTCCGATTATCTTTACGTTTGGCTTTTTCGACTTTACTGCTATTGCAACACCTGCTGCAAGGCCTCCGCCTCCAACGGGCAGGTATATCTTGTCAACTTCAGGCAGGTCTTCCAGGATCTCTAGCCCTACCGTCCCCTGCCCTGCAATGACGTCGGGATCGTCAAAAGCGTGAATTATCGTCATGCCTTCTGCCCTGGCTATTTCCTGCGTGGCCTCCCACGCTTCGTCATAGTTTACTCCCTTCCTGACCACCTTTGCGCCGTACGATCTGGTCGCCGCAACCTTGGCAGGCGACGCGTTTTGCGGCATGACGATCGTGCACGGGATTTTTTTTATCGCGGCGGCATATGCGACTCCCTGCGCGTGGTTGCCTGCAGACGCGGCAATCACGCCGTGCCCTGCCTGCTTCTCGGACAGCTTGCTTACCTTGACAAACGCCCCGCGCACCTTGAACGAGCCGGTCACCTGGAGGCATTCCAGTTTTAGGAACAGGTTCGTGTCGGCGATCCCAGAGAAGGTCCTGGCGCTCTGGAGCAGAGTCTTCCTGACAGTCCCTGCCAGCAACTCCCTGGCCTTGAGGATGTCATCGAATGTGGGCATCTTTTGCCGCTTGTCAGGGTTCCACACGCTGTCGTCGTTCATGAATATGCATCAGCGGTGGACGCCTTAATTATAATTTGTGCCGGTCAGTCGTCACACAGGAGATTCGTCGGCGCTTGAAAAAGAAATCTCGTATATGCCAGAGTACCCGGCCGTGGCCTGGTGTTCCGGTATTTCAGAGTCAAAAAGGAACGGAGCGCTGCATTCCTTGCAAACATGGATGTTGTTCAATTTTTCAACAGATAACTCGCTTTCCCGATGCATCGACGCTTAAGACGCTATCGGAAGCGTATAAGTGGCACGGAGTAATGTTCCTAGAATATTCACAAAATTTGAATGAAAAATAAGAGAAGGCCCTACTGTGGGCAGCCTTCCATCTTTTGTATCCAGTAGCCGCTCTGCTTGATGGCCTTTTCCACGAATGGCGGCGCCGCCTGTATGTGGCAGAACTGGCACTCTTCCTGGGTCATCTTTTGCCCGCTCTGGCCGGCGGTGGTGAGGTATTCCTTGCCGTACTCGATTGCCTTTTCGTGTGGAGTGCTTGCCTCCACTATGACGTCAAAGTGCATTACTCTGCCGTCATTTTTTGTAACATAAGTGTCGTATACTGCGCATTCCATGCTGCCTTAGAATCGGATTTTACGATATTTAATCTATTTCCTTTCTCCACAATCTATGCTGTCATCGCAAAGAAGGCCGGCAACTCTGCCTTTAAGCGGCAGCGTTAATGGTTTAAAATCCATCGAGCAGATAAATCATTCATGTTCCGCAAGCCCGCTCTCATTAATTCAAAGGCAAAGGATTTCCCGAAAGGCTTTACCTAACTCAACAACGACAGGCCGCTTTCGCTCGAAGACCTGAAGGGGCATGTCGCGGTCCTTAACTTCTGGACCTATTGCTGCATCAACTGCATGCACACGCTGCCGGACCTTGACTGGATAGAGAAAAAGTACCACGGCAAGCCGTCGTTGTCATCGGAGTGCACTCTGCCAAGTTCAGCGACGAGCAGGATGCAGAGAACATCAGGAATATGTTCGTAAAAGTGGAACGTGGGGCGCAGTTTTTAACCACTAGAGTGTAGCTGGCCGTCGCTCATGAACTTATAATGACGGCTGCCTTCATTTGATCTTGGAGCCCACCTTCTTTATCCTGAAAGAGACCCCCTGATCGTACAGGGCCTTTGAAATGCTCTGGCCAAGGCCCTCTTCCACAGCCTTTATCCTGCCCTTGTCCTGCACAATGTCCATCGGGATGTCAACTTCTATCTCAACTTCAAGGATCATCTTTTTTGTCTGAACCATCGCCCGCAGTTATAATTCAGCCCGAGTACTATTTCTGTCTTCATCATTGAAAAACTTTATTGCAAAGGACTTTCCTATTTATCACGATGTATCCCAGCGACATTTTTTCAAGGATGTACTCCGGCGAAGAAGAAACCAAGGTCTACCCGAAAAAGGAAGAGGCGCCGTCGGAAGTGGACGACATCCTGCAGACCAACCTTTTCAACGTGATGCTGAACCGCAGGTCGCAGCGCAAGTTTGAGAACCGGGAAGTCGAGGACTGGAAGCTGGAGATGATATTTGCCGCTGCCGACACCGCGCCGACTGCTGGTGGCTTTCAGGGGTTTGAGATCTACCACGTAAAGAACGCGGACATCAAGGCAAAGCTCGCCCAAGCCGCAAACAACCAGCCGTACGTGAGCGCGCCGGTGACGCTGGTCTTTTGCATGGACCCGTCAAGGGTCAAGATGAATTTCCCGCCAAACATCATCAAAAAGTTCTCCGTGCAGGATGCCACGCTGGCCGCTGCGTACGCACAGCTCGCCGCCCACGCGCTGGGCCTGAGCTCGGTGTGGATCGGCATGATAGACGAGCAACTGGCTATGCAGGCGCTGGGCAGTGACCTCGCGCCGGCGTGCATACTGTGCCTCGGCTACCCGCAAAAGATGCTGCAGGCAAAGCCAAAGAGGAACCTGTCAGAGCTGATACACGAAATCTAGTAGCCCGCGTCCATCAGGAAGACAAGCGTCTCTTCGTTTTTCGCCTTGGTGCTTGTCTTGTCAAACGGCTTCACCTTGGTGCTCGTGAGGTGCACCTGCACCACGTCCTTGCCAAAAGACGTGTCGAGGCCCATCTCCGCGCTTCCCGGAAGCCACGCGTCGTCGTGCGCGTGGTCAAGCATCACGCCATCCATCGGGATTATCACCTTGCTCACCCTGACTACGTTGTCGATGTCGTTTTTGATCCTGACGCGCACCAGCGCTTCTTCGTATTTCGCCAGCTTGATGTCGTCCTTGTTCGTGCTGACCTCTGTTTCCGTGTAGCGGCACACGACTCCGCTTTCAGGCGAGCCGTAAAGCGCGTACTGCTGGTGAATACGCGAGAACGCGTCAATGAGCATCTCTTCGTCCTTTGACTGACGGTAGACTCCTATCTCGATTGGCATTTTTGCATAGACCGCGGCCTGGCTGCCCTGGTCGACTACCACCTGCGTCCTGAACTTCAGGTACAGGTTCTTTGCGACAGTCGTGGGCGTGAAAAGCGGCGGAGTTGGAAAGACCCCGATTATGACAGGGTCCTCGTTTGAAACTATCATCGCTTCGGCCGCAAGCTCGCTTCCGGCGTGCCGTTTGTATGACAGCGAAGAGCCTGCGCTGTTGATCTCGATCCTGTTTTCTCCAAACACAAGGTGGTAGTCCTTTGTAGTCTTGGACTGCATCCTGTGGTGCCCAAACAGTTCTTCCAACGGTGCAGAATTCAACCGCGATCATTTGTAAACCTATCTGCTAAAACCAATATACCACGTCGTTGCATACCTTCCAAGCTTGTCAGCGGAGAATGCGACGTCGACGTGATTTGGAATTCCAAACCATACGATAAACCTGTTCGGGACCGAGGTTGCGCCGCTGACGATACTGCTGACCATAGTTATATTCATCGCCGGCTTTGCCATAGCGCGGCTCGTCCGCATGATCACGACAAAGTACATCGGCGCAAAGCTGCCGCCGGACACCCGCAGGACCCTCGGCAAGACGATCTATTACGTGATAATAGCGATCGCGCTCCTGTCTGCGCTAGGAGTCTCGGGCGTTGACCTGTCCGGGATATTTCTTGCTGGAAGCATAGCCGGCATCGTCATCGGCTTTGCGATGCAATCGCTCTTTTCAAACCTGATCTCGGGCATATTCCTGCAGATTGACAAGCCTATGAAGATAGGCGATCCCGTCCTCATAACCGGCAAGCTGCCGGACGTGGCCGGAGTCGTCGTAGAGATAACAACGCTTTCGTCGCGCCTCAGGATGTTCGACGGGACATACGTCAGGCTGCCCAACTCTGACGTGTTCCTCTCGGAGATCCGAAACTACTCTATCGCGGCGGCCCGCCGGGCAGAGATAAGCGTGGGGATCGCGTACAAGGAGGACGTTGCAAAGGTGATCGGGATAATCTGAAAGAGCCTGAAGGAGACTCCGCTCGTGCTGGTCGAGCCGGACCCTTACGTCTATGTGGACAGCCTCGGCGACTCGGCGGTCAACATCAATGTGTGGTGCTGGGTCCCGTTCACTGTCTGGTTCGATATGCGGAAGCAGATCATCCAGCAGATAAAGAAGGAGCTTTACGCCAGCAAAATCGAGATCCCGTTCCCTCAGAGGGTTGTCTACCTTGCAAAACAGGGGCGCAGGCGCAAGGCCGGCTCTGAAGGCGCGCCCGCCGGAGAAATAAGTGAAGGGCTGGACATTGACGAATACGTGCACCAGAACGACTGAACGCTAGGGCAGCCTGGCCTTTTTCAGGGCCTTGGCAATCTTTTCAAGCTCGCCGGCGACCGCGTCGGCGTCGTTCTTCTTTATCTTCCCGGTATTGAGGTACGCCTCCCTCGCCCTTGTCTTTTTGTTCTTTATCACTTCGATGTCAAAGTAGGTGGTGACGCCCTCCTCTCCCTGCATGAGCCTGTTATAGTCTATTGTCACCGGCGACGTCTGGTACAATTCAATGAGCAGGTCGTTCAGCTCAGCAAAGAGCCTGTTCTTCTGTTTGCCCATCTCTTTGAACTGGGGGAACTGGCTTTCGACGGCCGACGCCTTTTCGTCGAGCTCCCCCACCAGCTTTTCGTCGTCGAACATTTTCGTGAAAAGCTCCTGGAACTCCATGCTGGCGTAGCCGCGCTTTTCAAGCTCTGCCGCAAGCATCCTGTCTGCCGCGCCAGTCATGTCCTTGAAGACAATGGTCGCGTCGTCCGCGATTTTCGCCAGCTCTTTCTGTATCTCTATGACGCGCCTGTCGACCCTGTAGTACGGCAGGACGTGGAACTGGATGCCAAAGTATCCGTTTATGTG
Organism: uncultured Nitrososphaera sp.; assembly: GCA_964476255.1. Taxonomy (GTDB): domain Archaea; phylum Thermoproteota; class Nitrososphaeria; order Nitrososphaerales; family Nitrososphaeraceae; genus Nitrososphaera. The sequence continues at coordinate 11,856 of CAYYYR010000005.1, read as the reverse complement.
GTGCCTGCCGACCTCTTTTGTGAACTGGCAGTATCGCCTGTGCAGGTCCTCGGTCGCCGACTTTAATATGCCGGTAAACGCCCAGCCTTCAAGCAGGTTTGCGAGCCGCTGGTAGAACATCTGCACGTTCTGCGGGTCAAAAGTGTCGGCCTGGGTCACCGTGCCGTCGCCGAGCATGGCGCCGGACTTTTGCATGGCGATGGCCGGCCCGATCGATTCAAGGTGCGCCTGCTCTACATCCTGCGCTGCGGCGTTTACCTCCTTGCAGAAATAGTCGTCTCCCCTGAACGGCGCCCTCACAGCCAGAAATGCCGCAGAGCTGTCTAATATATCCATGTTTAAATGTGACAGCTGACTAGATAGCACCGGCTTGACTGAGGCAGAGAAGAAACCTGAAAAGGAGCAGGAGCAGGACAAGACCAGCAAGACCCTCTATAACATGATGATGAGCGGCGGGGGAAAAGCCCGCGCAGAAGAGTCCAAGACGGTAGATTCCGAGACCCTCGTCTCCCAGACACAAGACCGGCTCTGGAAGGCGCTCAAGCGCCGCTACCAGTACGACGTGTCGCTCGAGCGCGGGCAGGAATACCTCCTCAACCACGTGAGCAGCAAGATCCCGCTCGTGATATTGTACGCCGATCTCGTGGGGTCGACCAACATGAGCATGACCCTGCCGGCGGACAAGCTGACGACGATAATACGTGCGTTCACCTACGAAATGTCGCAGGTGATCTACAGCCACGAAGGCTATGTGCTAAAGTACGTGGGCGACGCGGTCATCGCGTTCTTTCCCGCAAGCTACAACAAGCTGCTCGCGTGCGACAGGGCCGTCCAGTGCGCCAAGTCGATGCTGACGGTGGTAAAGAACGGCCTCAACCCCATTTTGAATCAATATGACTACCCGGAGCTGAACGTAAAGCTGGGCATGGACGAGGGCGAAAACGTGATCGTGCAGTACGGCCACGACAAGAGCTCGCTGATAGACATCCTCGGCTACTGCATGAACATCGCGGCAAAGATAACCTCGCTTACTGGCCCCAACAAGATTTCAATCGGCGAGGACGTGCACAAGATGCTCCACCCCTCGATACAGGCGACATTCAAGGAGATGGCGCTCAAGGCGGACGAATGGAAGTACACGAACCGGCAGACCGGCCAGCTCTACAAAGTGTACATACAGGGCGACTCTGGCAAGTAGGTGCGTGCGCGCGTTTCTAATGGAGCATGTAGAGATGTGCGCGTTTCCAGTATTTCAACAAATTTAATTCTTTTATACTAGTTTTCCTTGCATGTTGACCGAATTGGCTTACCCCTACAAATTACAAGCAATGACGCTGGCTGATAGCGCCAAAAGAGAAGTGTTGAACGAATCGGGCATTGCTCAATACCTGACATCGCGCGAATCTCAAGCCAGCTTCAGGTTATGAAATGAAATCCAAAAGAAAGGATTTAACGGTACGATTTCTGCTTTCTGCGCCGAGCACTGGGTCCGCCGAACTTTTTCGACTCTGACTGCCTGCTGTCGCCTGACAGGAGGTGCCTGTCGTACTCTGTTATCTTTTTCCTGATCTCTTCGCGTATGCTCTTTGTGAACGGGTGCTCCCTCGGGTCCTTGCCGCCCTTCTCCTGCCCTGTCATGGCCCTCGAGATTGCGACCGCGCTGGCAAACGCCCTGCCCATAAAGCCGCCGCCGTGCACCCGCACGTCAATATCGATCCTGTTGCGGTAGTCGCCGACCAGCGTAAGCGGGGTCAGCACCAGCTCTTTCGCAACGTCGGGCAGCATCAGCTCTGCAGGCGTGTTGTTTATCCTGACCCTGCCGGAGCCCTTTGCAATCGTGGCGACCGCCCTGCTGGTCTTGCGCTGGCCCGGGTAAAGCTCTACCTTGTTTGTCATTGCCCCTTCCACCCCATCTCCTTGGCGACTTCGCCGACGGTAATATAGTATGACTCTGGCTTGGTTATCTTGGAATCAGAGAACGACTCCATCTTGGACTTTTTCATTTCCTCCGGCACCCCGATATATACCCGCAGGCGCGCGAACGCGGTCATGCCGCTTGACTTTCTCTTTGGCACCATGCCCCTCACCATCTTTGTCAGCATCGTGTCCGGCCTCCTCGGGTGGAACGGGCCGTGGATCGGGTTTGTCGCCGAATTGATCTCCAGGTGCTCCTTGTAAAGCTGGATGGTCTTGGCGCGGGCGCCGGACAGCATCGCCTTCTCTGCGTTCACTATCATGACCCTGTTGCCCTGCAGCAGTAGTTTTGAAACGTGCGAGCACATCCTGCCTGCTATGCAGCTGGTGGCGTCGACCACAATGATCTTTGGCTGCTTTTGCACTGTTTTCTGATCAGCCAATTATGCGCACCCCTTTTCCGTCCGGATGTTTCTTTATCAGGTCTTCAAACGTCACGACCCTGCCGCCAGACTCCATGACTTTCTTGGCGGCGGTTTCAGATATCGAAAAAGCGCAAACCGTCAGCTTGTGGCCCAGGCTCCCGGTTCCCAGTACCTTGCCGGGGACGACCACCACTTCATCTGCCTTTGTTATTTCAGCCAGCCTCCTCACGTTGATCTGGCGCCGGTTGGCCCTCGGGCCCGCGAGCTCTTCTTCAAGGGCGCGCCAGATCGGCGCCTTGTTCTTCTTGAAGGCGGAGCGAAGAGTCCAGATGGTGTTGTCAATCATTGTATTGGCGAACATGCGTTATGTCAACTCGTAGCAAAAGCTCCCCAAATAAATGTACCCTAGGCGCTCTTTGGAACCTTGAGCGACGACACCAGCTGCTTAAAGCTCTTGACCTTTGACACCAGCTGCTCTGCCGCGACTGTCACTATCTCTCCGGCTGTGAGCGCGCCGTTCGACTCTATCATCAGGATGATCTCGCTTTCGTCCTTGCCGTCCTTTACCACTGCGGCCGCGGTCGGCTGCCACTTCGCATGGTCCTTGCCTATTCCGAGCCTCGCGTACGCTTCAAACTTTAGCTTCTGGTTCGGAGCCAGGGCGACTATCGGGATGTCCTTGCTGACAGGCTTTACCAGCTCGTCCTCCGACACCATCTCGCCCGACGTAACGACCAGCGTCTTTTCGTTTGCCTCCGAGTCGAGCACCAGGAGCACCCTGCACTTGCTGCAGCCAAGCGTGCTCTTGCAGTCGCATTCGTGCGGCATGACGAACCTGCCCGGGTCGGTGCGCAGCGGGATGAGCCCGAGCCTATGCGCCACGGCTTCGTCGTGCATGACGGAAGAATTTTCAAGGATTACGACGTCGTCAATGGCAAGCGTGGGGACTTCGCTGATCGCCAGCCTGCGGAGCGAGTTCACGTACTGCCTTGGAATATTGTTAAACCTGACGACAATCCTCTCGTCAGACTTTTCGACAACTTCAACAGAGGGAGAAGCCAATACTTCTGCAGCTGGCCAAAACGTCCTTAAAAATCTACCGAACTTTGCAAATTTTTCAGCATCTTGACATGCATATATACTTCGTAGGCGATCCACCGGGTAAAATGACGGACAGATTCATAGTCGCCCGCCTCACCCTGGAGGGCGACAAGTTCGAGCTCATTGTCAAGCCCGATCCAGCCCTCGACTACAAGCTGGGCAAGAAGGTGGACATTTCAAGCGTGCTAGTGTCAGACGACATCTACTCTGACGCGCAAAAGGGCTCCCGCGCGTCGAGCGAAAAGATGATGAAGCACTTCAAGACCGCCGACTCTGCCGAAGTGGCAAAGCAGATACTCGCAAGGGGCGAGCTGAACCTCACCACCGACCAGCGGAGAAAGATGGTGGAGGAAAAGAAAAAGCAGATCGTTCAGTTCATCAACAAGAGCTTTGTCGACCCGAAAACCCACCTGCCGCACCCCGTCGTGAGGATAGAGGCGGCGCTGGAGGAATCGAGGGTCGTGATAGACCCGTTCAAAAAGGCAGACGACCAGACAAAGGCGGTGGTCGAAGCGCTGCGCAAGATACTGCCGCTAAAGTCAGAGACGGCAAAGCTGACAGTCACCGTCCCGCCACAGTTTGCGGCCCAGTCGTACAGCGTGCTAAAGTCCGCGGGCGACCTCAAGGGCGAGGAGTGGCTCGCCGACGGCTCGCTGAGGGCCGTGCTTGAAATGAACGCCAGCCTCAAGGGCCAGTTCCTCGACAGGCTCGGCTCCGCCACAAAGGGCTCTGCCCAGGTCAAGGAAGAGTAATCTACACTTAAAATATAAGTCAGCTATATCTAACCCCAAAAGGAGAGAAAGAGAGAAATGGAAAACGGCGATGTATTTTCAGAAGGGCTTTTTGCCCCGGTAGTGAGTCTTTGAGATATGCACGACATCAAGAGAAGGTATGTCATTCCCGGAGATAAGATTGCCGAGGGAAATTTTAGGCCACTGATGAACGTGGTAAAGGCTGGCAACGCCCTGATTGCCACAAGAATAGGGATTGCAGAGACGGGGCGGGACGGCGTGAAGGTCATCCCGCTGTCAGGAGTCTACATCCCGCGCGTCAACGACTTGGTGATCGGCAAGATCGTCGACCACTCGTCGCTGTCGTGGGAGGTAGACATCAATTCATGCTTCTCGGGTCACCTGCCGGCTCAAGATGTGTTTGGAAGGGACTTTTCGCCGGCGAGGGACGACATGGGGAAGCACTTTGCTACGGGGGACATGATAACCGCGCGCATCATGGCCTTTGATCGGACGCGCGACCCGACGCTCACGGTGCAGGATCGGGACCTAGGCAAGATCGCAAGGGGCGAGGCGCTAAAGATTTCCGCGACGCGCGTACCCAGGCTGATAGGCAAGCGCGGGTCGATGATCCAGACGATAGAGCAGGCTACGCAGACGCGCGTGCTGATCGGGCAGAACGGGATTGTCGTCGTGACTGGCAGGACTCCGGAAGGAATAAAACTGGCAGTCAGGGCGATCAACATGGTCGAAGAGGAAGCGCACACGGCGAACCTGACGCAGCGCATCAAGGTGCTCCTGAACGTGCCGGACACTCCCCCGCAGCGGGAAGCATCGCGCGCTCCGGTCGGCGGCGCTCCCAGAATCGGCTCTGCCCCGGAAGAGGCAGAGGAAGGATTGGAGGTTGAAGGTGAAAAATGACTCAAACAAGAAATTTGATTGACGCAAATGGAAAAAGGACAGACGGCCGGGGAATAGACGATCTCCGCGAAGTAAAGATAACCGTGGGCACCGTGAAAAACGCCGACGGCTCTGCATTCATTGAATTTGGAAAGAACAAGATACTGGCGGCCGTGTACGGGCCACGCGAAGTGCACCCAAAGCACATGGCGCAGTCCGACAGGTGCGTGCTCCGTTGCAGGTACCACATGTCGCCGTTCTCGACGGACACTCGCAAGAACCCGGCTCCCTCACGGAGGGAGATCGAGATCTCCAAGGTGATGCGCGAGTCGCTCGAGCCAGCGGTGATGCTGGAAGACTATCCCAGGGCGGCGATCGACGTCTTTGTCGAAGTGCTCCAGTCGGACGGCGGGTCCCGCTGCGCAGGAATAACGGCGGCGGCAGTGGCGCTTGCTGACGCGGGCATCAACATGCGCGACCTTGTGGCAGCGTGCGCCGCAGGCAAGGTCGACGAAAAGATCGTCCTTGACATCAACGACACTGAAGACAAGGAAGGCGGCGCGGACATGCCTGTCGCATACATGCCGCGCCTGGAGCAGGTGACCCTGTTGCAGCTGGACGGCAACCTTTCTCCGGACCAGTTCGGCGAATGCATCGACAAGGCGATCGGCGGCTGCAAGATGGTCTATGAAATACAAAAGCAGGCGCTGATGCAAAAGTATTTCGGCAGCGAAACCGAGCTACAGGAGGAACCGCAATGAGCTCTTCAAGAAGATCGACGATAATAGTGGAGCACCTGCGCAGGCAGGCTATGTGGGACTCGCTCGCAAAGGGCAAGAGGCTCGACGGCAGGGATTTTAACGATCAGAGGCCGCTTGAAATCGAGATCGACGTCATAAAGAAGGCCAACGGATCGGCAAGGGTAAAGCTCGGCGACTCTGAAGTGATCGCGGGCATCAAGGTGTCGACCGGCGAGCCGTTTGAGGGGCTCGAGAACAAGGGCGCCCTCATCGTGACTGCCGAAGTGCTCCCGACCGCGTCTCCCCACTCGGAGCCGGGCCCGCCGGACGAGGAAGTGATCGAGCTCGCGAGGGTGGTCGATAGGGGGGTCAGGGAGTCGGAGATGATAGCCTTGGACCAGCTGGCGCTCGTGCCGGGCAAGGTCGTCTACACCATATTCGTGGACTGCAGCGTGCTCAACGCGGACGGCAACCTGTTCGACGCGACGTCGTACGCGGTCGTGGCGGCGCTCCTGACAGGCAAGCTGCCGATACTCGAAATGCAGGACGACAAGGTGGTGGACACTGGCAAGACCCGGCCGATGCCGGTGACTGCGGTGCCCATTTCAATCACCGCGGCGAGAATAGGCGACCACGTGATGATGGACCCGAGCTCTGAAGAGGAGGGCTGCATGGACGCGAGGATAACGATAACCTCCACAGAGGAGAGCTTTTGCGCGATACAAAAGGGATCGACCGGCGCGTTCACCGTAGAGCAGCTGAAAAAGGCGGCCGAGGCAGCAAGAATTAAAGGAGAGGAAGTGCGGGCAAGGTTGAAGGAGCTGGCAAGGAATGGTTAAGAACCGCTCTACAAACCTCAAGGGCCTCGGGATAAAGTTCGGCGCCACGGTGCGCAAGCGCTACGGCAAGGTCTACCGGACGCTTCACAAAAAGCGGAGATGCCCGTCATGCGGATCGGTCAGGTTCAGCAGGATCGCGTCGGGCATCTGGAACTGCCCGAAATGCAACTTCAAGGTGGCGGGGGGAGCGTACGACATTGACCTCGCAAAGCTGCAGAGCTAGGATAAAGATATCCGCAAGGTCAAGGCGCGCTGCGGCTTGTATCCGCGACGCACTTGCTCCGGACCTTGCGCGCCTGCCAAAGGCCGAGGGGAGAGCGGAAATTTCCCTGAAAGACTCGTACGTCATTTTTGACATTGAAACCCCGGACATCGCGTCCCTGCGCGCAAGCGTCAATTCCTACATCCGCCTGGCGGACGTCTCTTACCGGTGTATAACACTAGTTTGAAAGTTTAAACGCATGATAAGTGCATTTATGTTTAGGCATGGAATCGTTACTATTACGATAAGCGATGAAGCGTACAAGATACTAAAGGCCCAAAAGAAGGAAGGCGAATCTTTTTCTGACGTAATATTGAGGACTTTTCCAAGGGGTCATCGTGCAAGAATACTTGCCGCACTGCAAGAACGGCCTCCGCTCGACGAGGAAACCGCCGAGAACATAAGAAAGGTAAGTGAAGATCTGAGACGCAATCTAAAATTACGGGTGCCGGAGCTTTAAGAAGATGGTCTGCCTTGACACTGATTTTCTGATCGGACTGGATAGGCGGCAACAACAAGCAATATCAAAGATAAATGGAATAATCCAAAAAGACGAATTGGTTTTCACAACCATAGTAAACGTCGCAGAGTATTATGCTGGAGCCTTCAAGTCAGGAGATAAAAACGCAATAGAAATGGCCAAACAATATATCAAGGATTTCTCGGTATTACTGCTAGACGAACAGTCGGCGCTGGTGTGGAGTAAATTGTATAACGAAATGAAAGCCTCTTCCATCGGCGACCTCGACCTTTTCATAGCCAGCATTGCCATTGCCAACAAACAGACCTTGATGACAAGAAATCTCAAGCACTTTGAAAGAGTGCCGGACCTGAAAGTTGAAAGCTGGTAGAACCTAACGCTATGATTTTATAGGCTGCCGATCTGAATAACCGCGTCTTGAGTGAACAGGAACTTCCACCGTGGCTAAGGGAACAGGTCTCGCGATTACAGCAGCTCCAGCAGAACCTGCAGGCAATAATGATGCAAAAGCAGCAGCTGGAGGTTGAAACGGTAGAAACCGACCGCGCGCTTGAAGAGCTGAAAAAGGCCGGCCCCGACGACACGGTTTACAAGAACGCCGGCTCGGTTCTGATCAAGGCAAAGAAGGAGGAAGTGGTGAAGGAGCTGGAGGAAAAGAAAGAGCTTTCAAGCACGCGCGTGATGGTGCTCGGCAAGCAGGAGGCGAGGGTGAAGGAGAACTTGAAGGAGGTCGAGACAAAGATAAACGAAATGGTCCGGGGCATGCAGGGCGGCGCGCAGCCGGGCGGGGCGGGCCCAAAGCCAAAGGCCGAATAAAAAATTATAGGGCAGGCTCGGCTCAATTTCTGCCGTGCCTGTCAGAATAGTCGTCGACGAGAGGGAGAAGAACAGCGGAATCCCCGATCTGCTGAGAAAGGCAGGCGCAGTAATTGACTTTGCCCAACTAAAGGTGGGCGACTATCTGGTATCCCCCGAAACAGCGGTAGAGCGAAAGACAGTGCGCGACCTCATAAGCTCGATCTATGACGGCCGGCTCTTTGTTCAGTGCTCCGACCTTGTCAAGCATTACCAAAAGCCGCTGATAGTGGTGCAGGGCAACATTGCCGAGCTCGCAGAAATCCCGGAAGACACGGACAGGGACGTAAAGAAACTTGCTGAGCAAATGCCGCTTGCATACGACGCGCTTGCGACAGTCGCGACCGAATTCCGGATCCCGATAATACATACGCCTACAGCCCAGCAGACCGCGCAATTGCTTATGACGCTCGTGAACAAGAGCCTCCGGGAAGGCAAGGCCACCGGACCGCTCTTGAAAAAGATCAAGAAGGAGAACCCCGTCTACATCCAGCAGCTCTCGGTCCTCTCGTCTGTGCCAGGCGTGGGGGAGAAGCTGGCCGCCAGGATGCTGGAAAAGTTCCGCACGCCAAAGAGGGCGCTCAACGCGTCAGCGGCCGAGCTTGCCGCGATACCCGGCTTTGGGCTCGCAAGGGCGGAGCGGGTGCGCAAGGTACTCGACTCGCCCAATAGCGTCAAGCAGATAGTGCAAAAGACGCTCTTTGAGCAAGACGGCGAAACATAATGGCGTTCACGCCCTAGTGATCTTGTATTTGCGTTTCAATTTGTTGCCGCAGAGCGGGCACTCTTTTGCGTTGGGCCCAAACGCTCTGCCGCAGGCGCTGCAGTAGGCGATCCACTTTCTGGTCTCCTTTATGCCCTTGCTGGAGCTCGACTGGACGGGAACCTTTAGCGTAGCCGCGACGTTTGCGACCGCATAGTCGTCAGTCAGCAGAGCTGTCTTTAGCTGGAGCGCAAGGGCGATTATCGAAACGTCAGCCTGCGAAAGTTTCGCATAGTCACCGGTCTTTTTCGCAGCGGCCTTTGCCTTTTCAATGCTTTCCCTGTCAGGGTCGATCACCTGCAGCCTGCCTGTTTCCAGCAGCACGTCGATCGCGCCCTGCGACTTTTTGATGTGCTTTACCTCGTCAAACACCGCCTGGGTAGTGCAGTACCTGCCGGAGGAGAGGAACGGGATGCCCGCGTAGAACGCGCCCGCGTCGAGCGCGCTAGAACTCGAATTTGGAGAATCCAAGCTTGGCCAGCTGCCTCATGCCTTTTTTCTGGAGGCGCAAAAACACGGCGTCGGCGGCAAAGCGCGATATTCTGATCGACTGGTCCGCTTCGACCCTGAACGATTCCTGGCCGTCGACTATCAGGTGCGACTCGTACGTGCTCTGTACGGTGATCTCTTCCACCGGGATGACGAGCTGCGGCATCCTGTTGACTGACGCAACCGGGCTCAGGATGAGGCAGCTCATGCCTTCGTGCAGCACCGGGCCCCCTATTGAAAACGAGTGCCCGGTGGAGCCGGTGGGAGTCGAAACGACGATCCCGTCCATCCTCTGCTTTGTCTCGTCGCCCATGAGCCTGATCGAAACTAGGGGAGTCCTCGTGAGGTTCACCCTTGTAACAAGAATGTCGTTGAGCGCCGGCGGAAAGACCTTCCTGCCCACCGCGGCCTGGATCCTGATTCGGGAATCGTAGAAATACTTGCCCGCAAGGATCGCCGCGACGACTTGGTCTATCATGCCTGCGTCGGCCTCGGAGAGTACGCCCCTGTGGCCGCCACTGTTTATGCTAAAGAGCGGCGCCCTGCCCGGTATGACGCGGAAAGCCCGGAGGGTGGTCCCGTCGCCGCCGATCGCAAATACAAGGTCGAGATCGGCGTCCTTCAGTTCTTCGGGCGTGACGGACACGCTGCCTTCGGTCTTTAGCGGCAGCACCGCGTACGTCTTGACCTTGCCCTTGTTGAGCAGCCTGGCGACTTTATTGGCAGCAGCCTCTGCTTCGCTGCTGCCTATCTTTGTTATTATTGCAACGTTGCGGATGCTTGGCGCCAATATGACCGCACCGCTATAGCGGCAGACCAGTTCTTAAATGCCTTTACCTTCGCCAGAGATTTTAAGTACCAGTTTGAGGTAGCCAGAACATGAGTAGTGGATACGCTCACCCTGAGGTCCTTTGCGAGACCGACTGGGTTGCAAGCAATTTGAAGAACGGAAGCATCAGGATTTTGGAGGTTGACTATGATCCTGAAAACGCGTACAGGCAGGGACACCTTCTAGGCGCGCACCTTGTGTGGTGGAAAAAGGACATCAACGATCCTGTCAGGCGCGACATAATCAGCAAGCAGCAGTTCGAGGCCCTGATGGGCAGGGTCGGCGCGACGGCCGACACCGAGTTGGTGATGTACGGCGACTTTAACAACTGGTTCGCAGCATTCGCGTTCTGGGTCTTCCAGTACTACGGCCACAAAAAGATCAGGATAATGAACGGCGGCAGGAAAAAGTGGGAGATGGAGAAGAGGGAATACACAAAGGACGAGCCGGCCGCACAGGCGACAAAGTACGTCGCAAGGCCTGCTGACGAAGGGGTCCGGGCCTACATGCCCGATGTCAGACGCGCGATAGAAAGGGCAGAGCAGACGGTGCTGGTAGACGTGCGCTCGCCGAAGGAATTCACCGGCGAGATCACCGCCCCGCCAGAGTACCCGATGGAGCACGCCCAGCGCGGCGGCCACATACCGGGCGCAAAGAACATCCCGTGGGCGCAGGCGGTCAAGGACGCCGACGGCACCTTCAAGAGCGCGGAAGAACTGAAGGCGCTGTACGAGGGCAAGGGCGTGACGCCGGACAAGCACGTGATAGCGTACTGCAGGATCGGCGAGCGCTCGTCGCACAGCTGGTTCGTGCTGAAATACCTGCTCGGCTACCCGTCCGTCCGCAACTACGACGGCTCGTGGACTGAATGGGGAAACATGATCGGAAATCCGATAGAGAAATAAGCCCTTCCCTCCATTCTCTTTTTGATGCAGCAGGGCAACCTTGTCAAAAAGGGCCGGTTCTACTTTATCTACGACAGCGCCCCGAACCTTGTGCTTGAGGACAAGACAAAGAGGGGGCTTGAGGTGCGTGAGCGTGTGGTGGACGAAAAGTACGGCGTGGAGGCAGACAGGGGGATGATCCACGACATGGACGGCATCGGCCATAAGGTTGGCATCAGGTGGTACTTTCCGCAGCCGAAATATTCGCTGGACATTGTGGCAAAGATCGCGGAAGAAATAGAGGCAAGGTACAAGGCCATCCGGGACGTGACGTGCCCCGACGACGAATAAAGCGAAATCTTTGTAGGCGTTCTAAAATCTTCATTAGCGAAGTACTTTTTCGTCCATTGTCGTCGAGATAGCCACGGCTTTCCAGCAACGGGAGCTCAAGGTAAAAGCAGTCTTTCAGCTTCCTGTTTATCCTGAATCTGGCGTTGGTCTATTCCTTGCCGTCCAGCTGGATTTTCCCTGTCAGATAACCAAGCCCAAATTGCGAGAGCATTCTGGTTCAAACCTCTCAATCTAACGGTTGCAAAAGAACATTATGCAGCTGAACACCATAATCTTGTATCAGATTGCTTTG
>CAYYYR010000004.1:0-8509 GCA_964476255.1 uncultured Nitrososphaera sp. | reverse complement strand
TATGCACGAATCGTCAGAAGTGATCAGGTTGAGCCTCGAGGAAGCCGTCCCCTACATGTACATCAGCCTTAACAACATCGTGATGGCCGGCCTGTGGGTGGCAGCCGTGATCACCATATTCGCGGTGATGAGAAGGGCAAGGGCGAGAGTCCAAGTCAAGGTAGTCTGAGGTCAGATACCCTAGTACTTTCATCATAATACAGACTTTGAGTAATCATCATCCCGTGAGAAGGATTGCATTTTACAATATTAACCCTTTGGGTCGGAGTGGTGTAAACAAATTTACCAAAACTGCTGCTGACTATCACGTCGTTATTTAAATAACAATTTTGACCGTCTACCTCATGTCCGCAGAGGAAAAACTGGTCAAACGAATCCTTTCTGCGGGATCGGCCGGGATAAAAAAGACCGATCTGCGCAAGGAACTAGGAGAATTCGAAGAAGCGTTAGAGAAGGTCATAAGCAAGGGCGAAGTTTTTGTGGACAAGCGCGCTGCCGCCTACTACTGCTTCCACAAGACACACTACATACAGAGCCTGCTCAATTCCGACCCACGGTTCAAGCTGACGTACGACATGATACAATCGGTGAACAACTCCAACAAGGAGCTTGCGCGCACGGTCGAAACGCTTGCAAACAACATCTCCAACCTTGCAAGGTTCGTGCTGGAAATAAAGAACGACCAGCAGTCGTCGCTGCACCAGCAAATGATCGCGACCGACGTCCCGATACCTGCTGCGGCAAGAAGGTCAATGAGCGTTTACGATTTCAAGGAAGAGTTTGATGTCGCGCTGGCCAACTCTGGCTCGTCGATAGGCTGGGTGGAACTTGCCAAGCTGCGAAACGAGCTGTGCGACAGGTGCAACATCACGGCAGACGAATTCTACAAGCTTGTCGGCGAGCTGACCGGCATGCACCAGGAAAGGTACGAGCTTTCCACCGGCGGCGGGGAAGGCGTGATGGTAAGGGGACTGCTCCACGGTTTCGTGAGGTGCATATAATGTACCCGTACAAGCTGGACCGCAACCCGTACCCCAGCAGCCCGACTCCGACTCTGATTGACGCCAAGATACTAGGCGGCAAGCGCCACAAGGATGCCAAGGCCGCTCTGCTCTCCTGCATTTCCGATCTCTATTCAAAAGTGGGCGCGGGGACAGCGACTGACAAGGACTTCCGGCTTGTCACCGTGATACAGGATGTAGGGTCCGGCAAGACACACCTTGCGCTCCACACAAAGGGGCTCAAGGAGGTGTCTGACAGCGCGGTAGTTTCGTACGTCGACCTTTCGCAGATATCGCCGCGCAGCATGCACAGCCTCTACAGCGCAATGCTCGCGGGCTTTACGGACGAGTATTCTGCCAGGCTGAGGCAGGCAGTGGTAAAGTACCTCCAGGAAAAGGCCGAGCGCAACATATCCAGCGCGAAAAAGGTATTCAACTATGGCCTTATGGACTCGCTGGTCGGCAGGACGCTTGCAGACAAGGCCGCACAGCTGTTGCGCAATGAAATGGTGCCCAACTATGCTGCGATCACCGAAACGCTCGGCAAGGGGTTTTCGCCGGTGGAAATCGCGATACTGAAACTTGTAATCGAAGGCAAGTTCAGGGCGGACGCGCAGAACGTCGCGACGCTCGAAGACATTATCGCGAGCCTGGCGGCGCTTGCGAACCTGAACCTGAAGTTCCTCCGGAGGATGACTCTCTTCCAGATAGACGAGTTTGACGCGGACAAGGAATCCGTCGAGTTCGTCAAGGCGGTGATCAACGCGCACCTGCCGGCGGCGACCCTCATGCTGATATTCACGCCGTCCTCGTACGAGGACATACGCAGGTCGAACGCCTCCGTGTTTGACAGGCTGGAAAAGGCCAACTTCAAGATAGACATCGCCGGCTCGAACACGCTCGAAGAGATAATGGACATTGTGCTCGAATACATCAGGCACCACGACGCGACAAAGACCTTCACAGAGGAGCACGAGCGCGAGCTTGCTGCAAAGGTCAAGGTGATCTATGACGAGTTCTCTGACTTTCGCAACGTCCGGTCGATGCTCAACATACTGTACCACGCGACTGAAAACGCGGGCAAGCGCAGCATCGAATCGGTGGACGAGCAGGCGATAGACGACACGATAAAGAACGTCTACCCCGGTCTCCGGATCAGGGGGAGCGTGATGGACGTGCCGATATCTGACTTTATCAAGATCAGGCGCAACTGCAACGACATCTCGACTCTCGAGTCGGGCGTGAGGAGCGCGGTCAAGGACCTTGTCAACTATGCCCACGAGGTGGGAGTGGTGGCGAGGCCGCACTCTACCGACGCCAAGGGCAACGGGATAGACGTGATGTACAGCGACCCGTACGGGACCAAGGTCGCGGTGGCAGTAGTGATAAACAAGGACCACGCAAAGAGCTTTGAGCAGATATCAAACACGCTAAAGTCTACGGGCTTTGTGGACAAGCTGGTGATACTGACAAACGCCAACACCGCTGGCGGGACCAACGGGAGCACGCTTGTCAACATTGACCGGTGCAAGATGATAGACCTGATCTACTTCAGCAACAAGTACAAGAACAACGAGATGCAGCAGGACGACTCGCAGCGCGCGATTCTGCTGGCAAAGTCGATAAGGCTCTGCTAGCGGTTCTCTTCCTGCCAGATCTTTTTTTTTACTTTCTTTTCATGGTAGGTAAAGAACCTGTTGATGTCAAAATTGTCCGGCGCCATCTCAACGCCCCTCTCGCTCATCTGCCATGCAATTGTCTGCATGGTCGATTCTCCAAGTGAATTGAGGGTGTCTTCAGTACACTTCAACGGGCCTTGGCGGCGTTCATGGCTGTGGCTCTTCCATTGCCTACCTGCTATAAAAATGGTCGTCAACTTTTAATAAATAACAGGACTGCATGAGAGCGTAAATTCTTTTATGAAAGAACTGCCATTAGCTGTCGTGGGAGAAAGCGGGATAGCAGGCGATCCGCGTTTTCAGTGCAACATCTGTGGCACTCAGGCCGACTTTGTGGTGCAGCTGGAGCTGGTCAAGGGGAACAAAAAATACCACGCCCTGCACACCGAGCAGATGCCGTTCTACCTCTGCAGGTCTCACGAATACGTTTACAAAAAGATGCAGAGGAGCATAGAACTTAAAGATTATTTCACAGAGACTACAAGGGAAAACCAGTAGATGCCCAAGAGAAACTTTAGCACGCTCGAAGAGTTCAAGGCCAACCTCCACAGGGAGGGCGCCACCCTGCTAGAGTTTTCCGGCAGCAAGGTGCCGTGCATACTTCTCAGCCAGAAGAATTACGAGGAAATGCTGCGAAAGGTGTACGGCAGGAAGGTGGCGGCCGACACCCTGCTCGACATCTTTTACGACGGGCAGGACGTCTTTGTGGACGTGCAGGTAAGGTTCCTCGACACGGACTTTGAGGAGAACTATTTGCTTTATGCAAACGACATGATCGAGTTCTTTGAGGCGCTCGCGGAAAGCGGCCTGATCTCGCTTGCGCCCGACTCGTCGGCCTACACCAATTCGCAGAACGTGTTCATGATCCAGCTGCCGAAAAAGGACGCCGCGGAAAGGGCGCTTGAAATAATAAAGTCCAACGCAAAAAAGCACGGTTAATAACACGCTTCAGCCAATTTTAGCTGATGGCCGGCCGAAAAAAGCAGCCTGAAAAGAAGGACGATCAGGGGGTGCCGCCTGAAATAGACACCCACTACCAGTTGTACGGCAAGCACGCGTGGGAGGTAGAGTACGGCGAGCGCTGCCCGACGTGCGACAAGCGGATTGACGAGTTTGGCTTTTGCGCCTGCGGCAGCAGCCAATGATATTTAAAAATTATAGTAGATTGACCTGCCGACTGGACGATTATTGTATGCTGCTTATATGAAATGCCAATCTATTTCAGGCATGATCTGGACCCTCGTGTGGATAGTGCTGGGTATAATCATGCTGGTGATCCTGCTCCGCGTGCTCTTTGGGCTGATCTAAAATGCTCGATAAATTCGTGGACCGGCTAATGGAAGGCGCGGCTGCGGCCTGTTTGCCGCGGCTCGAAGAGATGGCAAAGGCGAGGAAGACAGAGCTGGAAGAAATGAAGGCCAAGGTGAGGGCGGACCCGCAGCAGGTGGAGGCGTGGTTTGACAGGGAAATGGAAAAGCTCGGCAGCGTGGACGTCAAGGAGATTATGAAGAATGCGACGGCCGGGATTTGAACCCGGGTTACCAGATTGGCAATCTGATGTCCTAGACCAAACTGGACGACCGTCGCACGAAAACTATCGATGCTGCATCGTTATTTAAAGCGTACGTGCTATGTCAGCAAAATTATCGTCGAGTACCCCCTGCTTTCGGTGACATAGTCGCCCTCGACTTCTTCAGCCACTGCCGTCAGGGAGATGAGGTCGTACTTGCGGCAGTTCCTAGCGTCGATGATGATATAGTCGTCGAGAATGTCTGCGCCCTTCATGCTCTCCTTGCTCAGGGAACAATTCACCGGCGAGCTAGCGCTGACGAGCAGCAGCTGGTCTTTCTGGTAGTTGCCGATCCGTGCAAGCCGCTCCGGCCGCGGAGTCGCCTTGACGTTCATCCTTATCTCGCCGACAGGGTGCGCCGTATAGCGGCTCATCCTGTTCACAAAGACGTCGTACTGGAAGGGGTAGCCTGCGGTGTTCTCTGCCATCTTGTTCACGCCGTCGTTCATTGCAATGTCGACCTTTTTGATGGTGTTGCCGTACTTTACGATCCAGTCGTTAGTCATCTTTACGATGCCGCCTATCACAGCCTTTCTCTTCGCGGTCTCCTGATCGCCCAGCTGGTAGCGGTCGACCCAGTCCATGTAGTCGCGGCTGATGTCGATGATGAACTCGGTGCAGGTGTTCTGGTAGTCCTCGATGCTGGTGGCCCGCTCTGAACCCGTGTCGGCGGCAAACATCAACACTGGTGGGGCAAGCCACCATAAAAACGTGAACTATTTGCCCAGAAGCTCTGCCATCTTTTTGGCCTGGTATGTTACTATCATGTCGGCCCCGGCGCGCTTTATAGAAGTGAGGAACTCGGTCATTACCGCGTTCTCGTCGATCCAGCCGTTCATCGCAGCCGCCTTTACCAGCGCGTACTCGCCGGAGACGCTGTAGGCGCATATCGGCAGGTTCGTAGCCTGCCTTGCCTTGTAGATGAGGTCAAGGTACGGGATTGCGGGCTTTATCATCACAATGTCGACCCCTTCGGCAATGTCAGTCTCTATTTCGCGCATCGCCTCCTTTGCGTTTGAAAAGGGCATCTGGTAGGTGCGCCTGTCGCCAAATTCAGGCGCCGAATGGGCCGCGTCGCGGAACGGCGCGTACAGCGGCGACGCCTGTTTTGCAGAGTACCCCATTATCGAGACGTCCGTAAACCCTGCGCCGTCGAGGCCCTTGCGTATCGCCTGCACCTGCCCGTCCATCATGGCGGACGGCGCGACAATGTCGGCCCCTGCATTTGCGTGGCTGACCGCGACCTTTGCAAGGGCGTCGACGCTCCTGTCGTTGTCTATTTTCTTGCCGACGACGAGCCCGCAGTGGCCGTGCGTCGTGTACTGGCATAAACAAACGTCGGTCACTATCGCCACCTTGCTGCCAAACTGCTTGCGCACAAGCCGTATCGACTTTTGCACGATGCCGCGCTCGTCAAAGGCTGATGTCGCGCCCGCGTCCTTGTGCGACGGCAGGCCGAAGAGGATTATTGCGTTGATGCCGAGGTCCATTATCCGGCCGACCTCGCCGGCAAGCCTTGCAAGCGGGAATCTCTGTATGTCCGGCATCGAGCCGATCTCTTCAGGCTTTTTCAGCCCCTCCTCTACAAACACCGGCGCTATCAGGTCCTTGGCCGAAAGCCGTGTCTCCTGCAAAAGGTCTCGCACTGCCGGGGTGGTCCTCAGGCGCCTGAGCCTGACGTTTGGAAAAGCGTTACTGCTGCTTTTCTTCATACTTGAACAACTTGGCTACTATTTTCATCAGCTCTTCGCTCTGGCCTTCCTCTGTCTCCTTTCTCAGGTTGTTCATGGGAGTCGAAAGGACGCCTTCAACGATGGCGTAGGAGAGCTGTTCCACGACCCTGGATTCCTCCGGCCCGAGCTTTTTGCCAAGCATCGACAGCGCCTTTTTCAGTTCCCGCTCCCTTATCGCGTCGACGTTCTTGAAGACCGACACGACGACAGGCTCGGCCTTCATCCTCTTCATCATCGCGTCGACCGATTTCATTTCGCCGTCGATCAGCTTTTCCGCGGAGCTGATCTCTTTCATGCGTGAGCGCATGTTCTTGCCGACGAGCTCGGCAATCTGGTCCATGTTTATGAGCTTTACGCCGTGGATAGTGGCGACCTTTTCGTCGACCGTCCTCGGGTTTGAAAGGTCAAAGATCATCATGCCCTCGCGCCTGTCCTTCATCGCGTTCTCTATCCTCTCAAAAGTGATGAGGCGGTACGGGGCGACCGTCGCCGTGAACACTAGGTCGACCTTGCGCAGCATTTCCAGCGCGCTGTCAAACGGGATCGGGGTTCCGGCCACCGTCCCGGCAAAGGACTGCGCCCTTTCCGGGGCCCTGCTCGTGACCATGAAATCGACGTCGCGCTTTTTCAGCACCTTTGCGACTAGGCTTGCCGCTTCGCCCGTCCCTATCAGCATGATCGTCTTGCCTTTCAGCTCGTCAAAGTATTCCTCTGCAAGGTTCACCGCGATTGACGCGATTGAAACGTTGCCCTTGTTTATGCCGGTGGCAGTCCTGACCCTGCTCCCGACCCTGAGCGCCCTGTCAAATATCAGGGAAAGGTTTGCGCTTGCATACCTGCCAGAGCGGGAAAATTCCATGGCGCGCCTTACTTGGCCCAGGATCTGGTCTTCGCCAACCACAAGCGAGTCCAGCCCTGACGCCAGCTTCATCAGGTGCATCGCCGCGTCCCTGCCCCTGCTCAGCTCAACGCTCGCAAAGTCCTTTTCCGGCAGCCCAACCGAGGACGCCCACTCTTCCAACAGCCTGCCCTCGTCGGGGTCTCTGGCCGCTGCAAACACCTCCACCCTGTTGCAGGTCTGCAGAATGACACACTCTTCAAAGCCCGCCTTTTTCAGGAAAGCCTTGTGCGCGCCGTCAATGTCCTTGAACGTGAATTTTTCAAGCAGGTGGATGGGAGCGTTGCGGTAGGTGATGCGCGCGTTGACAATGTGAAGTGGCGCGACTGCTGGCGCCGTCTTTATTGCTGCCGTCATTTTGTGCTTTTCCTCCCCCATTTTTGCAACAGCTCAAGCGTCGCGCTTTTAGCATCTTCAATCCTGTCTTCCTTAATAAGGTTCTGGATTCGCCTGTCATTTATCAGCGAATAGAGAAATTCCTTGCGCTCGCCGACCGACTTGATCTTTGGCCGCGCGGCGTGCCGCGCAAACTCTTGCAGCCTTGCGTTCTCGATGTCTGCCTTTTTGATTATCCTGCGTAACACTCTTTCAGCTCTGATGCGCACCTTGCGCGCCATTATGGGGCTCCTGCCAGAAGTGGAAATCGCGACCTGCATCACGCCTTCGATGTTGACTATTGAAGCGTAGGAAAAGTCGCTTACCGCCGGGTCGTCTGCCGCGTAGACGAACGCGCCCATCGACCGGCCCTTTTCCACGATCTTGCGGTTGAGCTCGCGGTCGCTGGTTGCCGCAAGCACCAGGAAAACGTTGTCGTAATTGTCAAGAATGTTGGCGTCGCCGAGCCTTGCCTTGACAAGCTCGATCCCGCCGAGCGCCGCCTGATCCGCCAGGTAGCGGTTCATCCTGTTGCTGATCACTGTTATCCTGCAGTCTTGACCGAGGAGGCCGCGGACCTTTCTGACGCCCTCTGTCCCGCCGCCTATAACTATGGCGCGCTTGCCCTTGACGTTCAGGTCAACAATCAACTATAACACCGGCTAAAGAGGCAATGGAATTTGACTGCTTTTCTTTATTTAATCGTTCAGTTGGGTGCAGGAAATTGCCTAGTGGGGCAGCTTTTTGAGGTAGTTTGCGTCAACGGTTACCGGTATCTGGTAGGGGGAGTCAAGCAGCACCACCGTCGCCTCCTGCTTTTCATAGTCGACGCGCGTTATCTTGGCCTTCATGGACTTGAACGGGCCGGCGATGACTTCGACTGTGTCGTCGACGCTCAGCTCCGACACCACAGGCTTTTTCACCAGATAGCCTTCGATGTCCTTGAACGGGAGGTCTCCCCTTATCTGGCCGCGGACGTGCCTGATGCCTGCCAGGCCTTCGTACGCGACATTAGAGTCCGGGGCTTCGACAATGATGTAGCCCTTGAAGCCGTCAAGCACCATGACCGAGCGAATCCCGACCTTTTTGGAGTTTACCCTTACCTGGATCTGGCTTGCCACCACCCGCTCCTGCCCGCCTGTGGTGCGTATGGCAAAGAACTTCGAGTCGGTTGCCGGGGCAGCCTGCTGGGGCTGTGCCGGAGGGGATTTTGCTTCGACTTTTGGCGACTCTTGTACGGCCTCGGCCCGCTG
>CAYYYR010000003.1:0-9674 GCA_964476255.1 uncultured Nitrososphaera sp. | reverse complement strand
GCCGTTGAATTCTGCCATGCTTCCAGTAGCGACTTTCAGCCCCTTGCATATGAAGCAGGTCTTTTCTGACATTGCCGTAGCCAAGAGGGATATGTCAGGCCGCGTTGTCATTTAACGACTATTGTGTAAGAGAAGTGACATGCTTGCCGGAGTCACCTCAAATTCAGCTCGAAAAGGCGAGCTGGCGGTGTAGCGTCTTTTTAGCCTGTTGTTTATTACTTTAAAGTAAGCTGGATATGGACGAACTAGACGAGCATGCGAAGACACCCGGTAATGCTTGCCCAAGAAGAAATTGTAAACCAGATTGTCCTTGGAAACTGCAAGGACGTGCTGCGGAAGCTCCCTGAAAATTCCGTGCAGCTGACGATAACTTCGCCGCCGTACAGAAACGCGATCGACTATGACATGCACGCGTCCGGCAGCGGCGGATATTACAGAGGCAAGCTGAACCTTGACACCGGCGACTACCTGACCGACATGGCCGAGATTTTCGGCGACAAGGTCTACCGCGTGACAAAGGAGGGCGGCTATTGCTGCATCGTCATCGCAAACGAAGTGGTCAACGGAACGATACTCCCGCTGCCGCACATGCTGCTATCGAGGCTGGTGCAGCCGTTTGGCAAGTGGCAGCTGCACGAGGAAATAATCTGGCACAAGGTGACCGGCGGCACGAACCGCTATGGATCGTTTGTGATCAACCCGTACCCGAAATACTACCGCGCAAACATCATGCACGAATTCATACTCATACTGCGCAAGGGCGACGTCAACACTGGCCGCACGCAGAGAAAGAACGCGCTGCCTGCGACGCACGAAGAGTGGACGAAAGAAATAGCAAATTCAGTGTGGCACATCGCGCCCGTCCCACCCGGGTACATCGACCACCCGTGCCCGTACCCGGAAGAAATCCCCTACCGCCTGATGAAACTCTATTCCTATGAAAAAGACGTGGTGCTTGACCCGTTCAACGGCAGCGGCCAGACGACAAAGGTGGCCCACCACTTTGGCCGCCGGTACGTCGGCATCGACCTTGTCAAGGACTATGTCAGCCTTGCCAAGTCGAGGATAGAGCGCGAGCCCCTGCATATACGCAGCGAGGCGCTCATAGCCAACTGGAAAAAGATCCCCTCCCACTGCAAGAAGCAATAGCTGTTTTTATTGTAGGCCGTCCCTTTATTGCACATGATCCAAGACACGATCAGGTCAGAGCCGGTAAGCAGGCTCTTCAATGACAAGAACTTTGGATTTCTGGCAACGCTGATGAATGACGGATCGCCGCAGGTGACTCCGATATGGGTGGACATTGACGGCGACTATATCATCATCAACACCGCAGAAGGCAGGATAAAGCACAAGAATATATCAAATGATCCGCGCGTGGCGGTTTCTGTGGCCGATCAGGCAAACCCGTACAACATGGTGACTGTGCAGGGCACGGTGGTGGAGCAGACGACAAAGGGCGCAGACGAGCACATAGACAGGATGGCGAAAAAGTATCTGGGCCTTGACAAGTACCCGGGCCGCGCGCCGGGAGAAAAGAGGATTATTCTAAAGATCAAGCCCGACAGGGTGTTCCACCAAAAGCCGCCGCGCTGATCATGTCGGGCGGGTGTTGCGCTCTTTTAGCAGCCTGCCAAGCGCCTTCTGCCTGATGGCCGTTTCGACGTACTGGTCGTCGCAGCCCTTGCACACCGAGTAGATGGCAGCGCTGTCCTGGCTCGGCGTTGTCACCTTTTCCCAGCGCAGGCCAGAGTCGCTCTTTGAGCAAATGACACACGCCTTCATGCCTTCAAGGGCGGAGCCGGCGGCGCCGGTGTACATGGCGTACATCTCGTAGCCTTCGTCTGCAAGCGCCTTCCAGTCTTTTGAAAACGACTCGACCATCTGCGGGCCAAAGCCAAGCGTCTGGATCTTTACGGCGTGCTCCTCCAGAGAAGTCATGATGCATGCTAAATGTGGCAGGGGTTAATAATCTGTAGGCAGGATTGTGTAAGCCGCCGTGACACACACTGCTTTAACTTCTGTTCTTGCGCAAATTTTACCCGAATGCATCCGCACACGAAAAAAGTCGTCATGATGACTGCCATTTCGCTTGGCATAATCATGTTTGCGCACATGATCCCGGTGTTCGTAGTACCTGTGGCCCTTGGGGTCTCGGAGGCTGCGAGCTGCACGGACTATGGCTGCGCATACGCCATGTTCAGCAAGTGCGGCGGCTTTTCTACAGCAGACAACTCGTCTGACTTTATGGGATCGTGGACAAAGGGGATGGAGGGCATGATGTGCATGTTGGGATTTGACACGGGCGCCTCGTCAGACACCTCTACCGGCCAAATCACGCTTAATAAGGTGTGACTACCTAAAAGTAGGCATGTCGACTGCAGCCGCAGGATCTAAAACTCCAAAACAGCACCGCTGCAGCGTTTGCGGGAGAGTTTTTGACTCGGCCGAACTGCTCGAATCGCACAAGAGGATGGAGCACGGCAAGAACAGCTCGCCCCCCGCCGGCGTGGGATAAAACAATTAATTTAACTTAAAGGACATAATCTGTGACTTGGCCCCCAAGATCTGCGTGTCAATAGCGCCCGAAGACGTTCAGTCGATAAGCAAGAAGGCAGACCGCGCGTTTGAGCTTGGAGCCGACTATGTAGAGATCAGATTCGACTTTTTAAAGCCGGAGCAACTGCAGCCGGCGATTGACGCTGCAAAGGGCATAAAGGGCAGGGCAGTCTTTACGCTCCGCTCAAAGGATCAGGGCGGCAAGTTTGCCGGGAGCGAGCCGGACCGCGTAAAGTGGCTGCGCAGGCTGGCAGAGCAAAGGCCGATGCTACTCGACGTCGAGCTCCACACGCTGCAGGAAAACGACGTGCTGGCAGATTTCCTTGAAAGCCGAAAGACGCCGGTGCTCGTGTCGTGGCACGACTTTGAGGAGACGCCGCCAAGCGACAAGATAGCTGATCTGCTGTCAGAGATGAGGGTCTACAGCAACTATGTCAAGATAGTGACCACGGCAAAGAGCGTCGACGACTCGCTCAGGCTGCTGGAGATGTACAAGACTGCCACGGGGTTGGACCCGATCTTTTTCGCGATGGGCGAGGCAGGCGTGGTGTCGAGGGTGATGTGCACGGTGACAGGCAACGCGCCGTTCACCTATGCGAGCCTTGAGAAGGCGGTCGCGCCCGGCCAGCTGACTGTGAAGCAGATGAGGGACCTGTACGACAACCTGAAAGTATGATCTTCTCACGGCCGTTTCTTTGAGGTTATATATGGCAGACGCAGATATTCGCGCCTAGGCGTGCATGGCTCGACCAAGACGTACTGCATCATAGGCGACCCAATCCAGCATTCGCTCTCGCCTGGCATGCAAAACGCAGCCTTTGCAGCAGCGGGCCTCAACTGCACCTACATCGCGTTCAGGGTCCCGGCAAACGAACTGAAAGAGTCGATCGAGTCTCTGTGCAGCATAAACGTTTCAGGGTTCAACATCACCGTCCCGCACAAGGTGGAGGTGATGAAATACCTCGACGAGCTGGATGTGTCTGCAAAAAAGGCGGCAGCAGTCAACACCGTCAACAACATCGAGGGGATATTCAGGGGGTACAACACCGACATCGACGGTTTTATCGAGCCCTTACGAAAGCGGCATGTTGATTTCCAGGGCATGCGAGTGCTCGTGCTCGGGGCAGGCGGGGCCGCCCGCGCGGTGGTGGCCGCGCTCGCGCAGGAAGGCGGCATAGCCAGGGTGATAATCGCAAACCGCGACGCGCAGCGCGCAGGCGAGCTGGCCAGTATCGGATCCGGCCTTGGGCTGAAATGTGAAACGCTGCCGCTTGATAAGGCGCAGGAGGTTTCGGCGGAATGCGACATGATAGTCAATGCTACTACCGTAGGCTTGAGCAATGAGCCCAGTCCTATTGATCATGAGCACATCAAGAAGGGGAGCATCGTCTATGACATCGTCTACCGGCCGATAGTCACGGACCTGATCGAAAATGCCAAATATGCACAGGCGACCGTTGTATACGGCTACGAAATGCTGATCGAGCAGGGGGCAAAGGCGTTTGAGATATGGACGGGGCTACCGGCGCCAAGGGAAGCCATGAAAAAGAACCTACTGGGAATATTTGGGGAGCCGGTATGAAAAAGGCGAGGGCCACGATGCACGGGGCGATCTCGATAGTGAATGCCATAGCCACGGGCAACGGCTCGGCGCTCGGCATCTCGCTCAGGGTCACCGCGGAGGCGGAACTTGGCAGGGGCCGCGGAGTAAGGTTCCTGACAGGCAAGAACGACGACCGGCTGGTCAACAACATCGTCCGCAACACGATGCCAAAGGAGATGATCGAAGGCAACCAGGTGACGATAAGGGTAAAGTCGGAAATCCCGATCGGCTACGGGCTAAAGAGCTCCAGCGCGGTGTCAAACGCCGTGGCGCTTGCGTGTAGCAGGCTTGCAAGAGACGAAGTCGACGACATCGCGGTGCTCGACGCGGCAGTCCGCGCTTCCCTTGACGCCAAGGTCTCGATAACGGGGGCGTACGACGACGCCACCGCCTGCTACTTTGGCGGCTTTACCGTCACTGACAACTATTCAAAGAGGCTCATCCGCAGGGAAGGGGCCCCTGGCAATTTACACGCGATCATTTTCCTACCGCGCAACACTCCAAGGGGCGACGTGCACAAGCTGAGCGCCCTGTCTGATTTGTTTACGGACGCGTTCAGGCTGGCCGAAGCCGGCGAGTATTGGAAGGCGATGAAGCTAAACGGCGTACTTGCTTCTGCCGCGCTGTCGTCAAGGTACGCGCCGATAATGGCCGCGCTCGAGCGCGGGGCGCTTGCCGCAGGCATATCAGGCAACGGCCCATCGGTCGCGGCGGTGGCGTACGAGGACGAGATCGACGAGATAAAGTCGGCGCTGTCAAAGTTTGAAGGGCGGATAATCATTTCCAAAGTTAATAACCAGAAGGCGAGCGTGGAAATCACAGATGGTTAGCATACTGGTCAAAAAGTCCAAGATAAGCGGCAGCGTTAGGTGCCCGTCGAGCAAGAGCTACAGCCACCGGGCGATAGCGATCGCGTCGCTCGCGGAGAGGCAGTCGACCATAACAAACGCGCTGCTTGCCCGCGACACCCTTGCCACGCTTGCCGGCTGCCGGGCCCTTGGCGCACAGATAAAGCACGAGGGCACGACGGTGCGGGTAAAGGGATTACATTCATTCGAGCCGCCGGAGAACGTGATAAACGCCGAGAATTCCGGCACCACGATAAGGATAATGACTGCCATGTCCAGCCTCGTGAAGGCCGGCCACACGGTATTGACGGGCGACGAAAGCCTCCGCAAGCGGCCGATGCAGCCGATGCTGGACGCGCTTGCCCAGCTGGGAGTCGAGGCGCATTCCACAAAGGCAAACGGCACGCCTCCGCTTGTCGTAAGGGGCGGCGGGATAAGGGGCGGCACGGCCGTAGTCGACGGCAGCATTTCGAGCCAGTTCATCTCCGGGCTGCTGATCGCCGGCATCTATGCCGACTCTGAAATAGTGATGAGGATAAGAGGCAGCCTGGTGTCAAAGCCGTACGTCAGCGCCACCCTTGCGACGATGAAGCACTTTGGAGTGTCTATAGATCACAGCTCTGACATGCTGGAATACCAGATCAAGGGCGCGAAATACCATACAGCCAAGTTCGACGTGCCAAGCGACTTTTCAACCGCCGCGCTGATACTTGCCGCCGGCGCGCTGGTCGGCGAAAAGCTAAAGGTGAAGGGGCTCAACTTTGCGCTGCCGCAGGGCGACTCACAGATCGTGGACATCCTGAATCAGATGGGCTGCCCGATAAAGGTCGACAAAAGAAAGGGCGAAGTGGTGGTCCAGGGGGCAGACGAGCTGGAGGGCGGCGACTTTAACCTCGGCGACACGCCGGATCTCCTGCCGGTGGTCTCGATACTCGCCCTCAGGGCAAAGGCCCCTGTCACTATAACGGGCGTCGCTCACGCAAGGGTGAAGGAGACTGACAGGGTCGCAAACATTGCTCAAGAGCTGGTAAAGTTCGGGGTGCGCATCAAGGAATTCCAGGACGGGCTAAAGATAACGGCGGTCAAGCCGCTAAAGAACGCCTCGCTTGAGGCGTACAACGACCACCGGCTCTTTATGGCGTTCACGATAGCGTCAATGATGACTGAAAGGTCGATAGTGGCCGGCGCAGAGTCGGTGGACGTCTCGTACCCTCACTTCATTCAGGACATGAAGGACCTCGGGGCCAGGGTCTCGCCGGCGCCAGACAGAGAATAACTTCCAAAAAGACAATATATAGAGCAGGCTCAAGTGCACCTACTGGAGATGGGTGGCAGCATTATAGGCGAGCGCTTTGTCGCCATGAGCTTTGGGGAGAGCCACGGGAGGTGCGTCGGCATTGTCGTGGACGGCTGTCCGGCAGGCCTGCCTCTGGCTGAGTCGGACATACAGGGCCTGCTCGACCTGAGAAAGCCTGGCCAGTCAGTGGTCACGACCCAGAGAAAAGAAGAGGACAAGGTAGAGATAATTTCCGGCGTTTTCAACAGTCACACTACCGGCGCGCCCATCTGCATGCTAATCTGGAACAAGGATTCCGATTCTAGATCATACGAGACGATAAAGAACATTCCGCGGCCTGGTCATGCCGACTACCCCGCGATGATAAAGTACGGCGGCTTTGCCGACTATCGCGGGGGCGGCAGGTTCTCCGGCAGGCTCACTGCGACTCTGGTGATGGCCGGAGCCGTGGCCGGCAAGCTGCTGAAAAAGACGCTTGGCATAGAGACAGTGGCGTACACCACCGAAATCGGCACCGTCAAGGCTGACAACATCACGCCGGCCAACATTGCAACTCGATACGACAACGACGTCCGGTGCCCTGACCCTGTGGCCGCGGAAAAAATGAAGGACGCGATACTGCAGGCAAGGAAGGACGGCGACTCGCTTGGCGGGGTAATTGAATGCACCACCAGCAGCTTGCCTGTCGGGCTGGGCGAGCCGATATTCGCGTCGCTCGAGTCCGACCTTTCAAAGGCGCTCTTTAGCATACCTGCAGTCAAGGCAGTCGAGTTTGGCTCGGGCTTTGCCGGCAGCAAAAGGCGCGGCTCTGAAAATAACGACGTCTACATGAAAAAGGGTGGCAGGGTGGTGACCAAGACCAACAACGCCGGCGGGATACTGGGCGGCCTCTCAAACGGGATGCCGCTTGCCATCAGGGTGGCCTTCAAGCCGGCGGCGTCGATAGCGAAAACGCAGGAGACGCTTGACGTGTCAAAGAGCGTGCAGGCCAGCCTTGCGGTGCCGGGCAGGCACGACCCGTGCGTCGTCCCGAGGGCGCCGCCCATTGTCGAGTGCGTGGTCTCGATGGTCCTGGCCGACCACGCCGTCAGGGCCGGCCTCATACCGCCCGTTCTCAAGTGATGTCGATGGGCAAGAACGACGAGCTGGAATCGCTGCGCCACCAGGTCCGCGACATGACTGCCCAGATAATGCGAAACGTGCAACAGCGGATGGAGCTTGCAAAGCAGATCGGCGAAATAAAAAGCAGGCTTGGCATCGACGTCAAGGACGAAAAGGTAGAGCACGACATACGCGTGATGGTTTTATCGCTTGCAGACCAGATGGGGATGGACCGCGACTTTGCGCTGCAGCTGCTCAACATCCTGCTCGCCGAGTCGGAGCAGGTGCAGGCGCAAAAGCGGCAGCAGAAAGGCCAGAAGCAGACGCACATGGGGATATTCCTGAAGGCAAAGCAGCTTGAAGCGTCGGGGAAAAAGATAATCCACATGGAAGTAGGTGAGCCGGACTACCCTCCTCCTGCCGCAGCCGGCAATTCGCTGGCCGAGTCGTTCAAGCTAAAGCAGTACCACTACACCGACACCCGCGGCATGCCGAAACTGCGCAACGCCCTTGCAAAAAAAGAGCACGTCTACGAAAACCAGGTGATGGTTACGCCGGGCGGCCGCTTTGCGGTTTTCAGCGCGATCACGTCATTGCTAAAGGCAGGTCAGGAGCTGATCGTGATCGAGCCAGCGTGGCCGGCATACAAAGAGTGCGCCGACTTTATCGGGGCGAGGACAAAGGTCCTCAGAACTACCATTGAGGGCAAGTGGGCCCCGGACCTGAAGCAGCTGGAGGAAATGGTAAACCCCGGCACGAAAATGATAGCACTCAACTACCCGAACAATCCGACAGGCAAGGTGCTCGATGGCAAGACTATGGAGAGGATAGTGTCGATAGCAAAGGACAACGGCCTCTACCTGCTGAGCGACGAAGTCTATGCCGACTATGCGTTCAATAAGTTCGCCAGCGTCCACGAATACGGCTACGACAGGAGTATACTGGTGTCTTCGTTTTCAAAGCGCTATGCAATGACCGGGTTCCGGGTGGGCTACGCGGTCTCGGCCAAGGACATCATCGCCAGGATGGCCAAGGTGCAGGCAGTCGGCATAACGAGCGTGGCAGAGCCGATGCAGCACGCCGCGCTTGCGGCGCTCGGGGAAGTCACTTCGGAAAACGTCAGGATCATGAAAAAGAGGCTTGACTTTGTGTGCGGCAAATTGAAAGAGATGTCGCTCCGGTTCGTCGAGCCGGACGGCGCGATGTACGTCTACCCGGAGCTGCCAAGGGGGGAGGACATTCCGCTAGTTGAGAAGCTGCTGGAGAAGGGGGTCGCGATAGCGCCGGGGAGCGGCTTTGGAGACTATTACCGTCAGTTTGTCAGGATATCCGCGTGCCAGCCGGAGAAAACGCTTGAAAAGGGGCTTGACGTAATGGCGTCGGTCATAAGGGAGCAGGCATAAATTGAAAGAAATTGCGATAATTGGGGCCGCAGGCAAGATGGGCTCGTGGTTCGCCAACTACTTTGCCCGGCGCGGCCTGCGCGTTTCTGCATACGACGTAAGTAAGAAAATACTAAAGGCTTCCGACAGCGTCAGGGTTGCAAGCAGCATAGCCAGCTGCGTAAAGGATGTCGATTTCGTGCTTGTTTCCGTCCCGGTGAGAATGACGCCGAAGGTAGTCAAAGAATGCGTAAAGAGCATGAAGGCCGGCGCCGTCATTTCGGAAATTTCGTCGGTAAAGCACCGGGCGTTCCGGGCGCTCAGGCAAACGCCCGGCAACGTGAAGCCGCTCTGCATACACCCGATGTTTGGGCCGGGCGCAAGCGAGAATGTGCAGCCAAAGATATTGCTCGTGCCAGTCCGGAACGAGCAAGCCGAGCTGAAAATCGTGCGCGAAGTGTTTGAAAACGCTGCGGTAAAGGTGCTGCCAGACGCCAGGGCGCACGACAGGTCGATTGCGACAGTCCTTGGGCTGACCTACTTTGCAAACATTGTGTTTGCCAAGGTCGTGTCGGCAGGCGACGTCTCGATGCTCAAGCAGGTCTCGGGCACCACGTTTGGCCTCCAGTCGCTGATTGCTGAAAGCATACTGGCAAGCGAGCCGGACCTCGTGGCCGCCCTTATCATAGAAAACCCGTACACAAAGAGATACATCCGGCAATACCTGAAGGCGGCGTCGGCCGTCGCCAGGATGGCGTCTGCCAAGGACAGCAGGGCACTGAAAGCCGACCTGAAGAAGGTCCGGTCAAAGTTGCAAAAATGGCAGGACCTCCAGCAGTCGTACAGGAGAATGTACGACATTATCGAGAACATGAAGTAAAAGG
>CAYYYR010000002.1:0-27692 GCA_964476255.1 uncultured Nitrososphaera sp. | reverse complement strand
AGCGCCCTATCTGTGTCGCTCTTTGTGGCGGTATGGACAGCAGGGATGGCGGCAATGATGTTCCCGGCCATATCGCCAGTCGTCCTGCTGTACAACAGGCTTGTCAAGGACGGCAGCAATACCGCCTTGGTGGTCGAAGGCGGCAGGGGGCGATATTCGGTCAAGATGTCGTTGTTCGTGGGCTGCTACCTTGCAGTGTGGGCACTGACCGGGCTTGTACTTCTCCTCGGCTGGTCCCTGCTGCTAAACAATGCAGTCGCGGCAACAGGGCTGTCAGGCGTTATTTACGGCGCGATACTGATTTCTGCTGGCGCATACCAGTTCAGCCCGCTCAAGGCAAGGTGCCTCGGTTACTGCGAATCTCCCATGAGCTTTTTCATGAGAAGGTGGAGAAACGGGACCGCCGGCGCGGTGACCATGGGGACGTACCACGGCCTGTACTGCCTCGGGTGCTGCTGGCCTTATTTCCTGATAATGGTGGCGCTCGGGTGGATGGACATACTCTGGATGGCGCTCTTTGCCGGCATAATCTTTGGTGAAAAGATGTGGTCGCGCGGCATATGGGTCGCAAGGGCGGCGGGAGTCGGGCTTGTCATCGCCGGCATAATTGTCGCGCTCGGCGTTGTAGACATTTCAGGCGGCCACGGCGCCATGATGGATCAGGAGATGCCGGCCATGGAAATGCAGGTACAGATGGATAGCATGCAAGAGCCGCAAGATCAAATGTCTGACGACAGCATGTCAGACATGGGCATGTAGTCAAGGATTGTCTTTTGCATCTTGATCTGGCTTTCCTCTTCGCGCGCCGAAACAAGGTTCGTGACCCGCAGGCCGACTTTTCTTACGGCAGGCGCCGAATCGTCAAAAGAAAATTTGCTCAGCAGCTGCTCAATCACCGAAGAGATGCTTTCGCGCCTAGCCTGCAGGTCAGGGAACGACGTTTCGCGAGTCTCTATCGTAAAATCCGACCTGACCAGCTTTACTCCGACTGTTCTGAACATGTAGCCGCGCCGGACAAGCCTGTCATAGATCTCGTCCACCAGCTCGCCGAGATAGACGAGTATCCGGTCCCTGTCCTTTGTAAACTCGTCCAGCGTGTGCTCGGTGCTGAGCGAAACGTGGTCCTCCCTTGGCTGTACTGCCTCGTCTTCAGAGCCGTTTGCCACCTTCCACATCCACAGCCCCTTCCTGCCAAACCTCTCCGTCAGCTTTTGCACGTCGCAGGTCGCCAGCTGGCCTATGGTTTCGACGCCGATGTTTTTCAGCGCCTGCTGCGTCTTGGGCCCGATCCCCGATATCCTTCCGACTTCGAGCGGGCCGAGGAACCCGGCCACCTGTTGAGGGTGCACCACAGTGAGCCCGTCCGGCTTTATGAAATCAGACGCCATCTTTGCGACTGACTTGCATGGCGCGACGCCGATTGACACGCGCAGGCCGCACTGCTCCCTTATAGCCGCCTTTAACCTGGCGGCGTGCCCGTGTGGGTCGGCCGCGGCGCCCCTGCTGCAGTCAAGGAACGCCTCGTCGATGCTGGCCTGCTCCAGCACGTCTGCAAACTGCCCGAGAACGCCCATGACCTTCTCCGACTCCTGCTGGTAGTATGAAATGTCCACGGGGCGCAGCACGAGGTCGGGGCAGAGCGCAAGCGCCCTTGCCAGCGGCATTGCAGATCTGACGCCGAACTTTCTCGCTTCGTACGAGCACGAAGAGACCACACCCTTTGTTATCTCGTCCTTCTGGTCAGTCATTATCACCGCGTGGGGCCTGTCTTCGAGCGCCGGCTCGCGCAGCTCTTCGCAGGAAGGGTAAAAGGCATTCAGGTCGACGCACATCACCACCCTGCCCGCCCACGCCTCCTTCTGGAGGATCGACGGCGCCAGCAGGTGGCTGGCGTATCTTCTCTCCGGCAGGCCCAGCAGCTTCAGTGCCCTGTTGGCCCTGTCCGGGCTGTCGACTATTATCGCCGCGAATTTGGGCCGCTCCTGCTCTGCCTGTTCCTTCACTTTTTCGATCCACGGCCGGTCGTCGCTGCTGCCTGCCAGGTGCAGGCAGACAAAGTCAGAATTTACCACGGGGTTCTGGTGCCTGTCAGACCACACGGCGGCAGCGCCGCGCCTCCTCAGGATGTTGTACGTCATGTCCTGGAGCCACGACGCGTGGCCGAATTCCACCGCGGCAGAGTAGCTGCGGTCGGCGCACGCGGCAAGAAGCCTGTTCAGCCACTCCCTGTCCTTTAGCAGGTTGGGCGCAGGCACGCGCACCACCACTGCGAGAATCTTTTCTTTTATCGCGGCAAGACCCTCCAGGAATTCCTCGAGCAGCCCGCAGTCAGTCACCTGTGTCGGGACCTTGACTAGAAAGCGGAAGTTATCCGGCGTCTCTTCGGCCCACCTCCTCAGCGCGTGGGTCTGTGCGGCCTGCATGCCGACTGCCGCAAGGTCGAATATGCGCGAATAATATGAAAGATATTCCCGCGGGCCGAGCGCGGCGGGGTAAAAGCCGGGAACCCAGCTCCCGTACCTCCAGCCCGAGCACCCAACGAAATACCTTGTCAAGCACCGTAAGCTGCGGGCGATCGGATATAACCACTGCAGCACTAGCCAGAGAGGGGGAGGCTCTCGATATCGGTCAGGCGGCTCATGTTGATGTTGGCCGGCACTTTTCTCCTCTCGATGCTCTCCACCTTTGGGTGGCACGAATAGCAGTAGCCACACCGGAAGCAGATGTGGGGTGACCTCTTGTCGCACCACCGGCAGTGCCCGTACTGCGGCTTCAGAGGCGAGAGGAACTCGTGCATACATCGATAATTAACGAATCCACGTAAAAGACCTTTGTGAAGCTGTGGCCCATGACAATTTACTATAGAATTGGCGAAATCGTACAATTTTTCCATCCCTGAAACGAGGTTTTTATAGACAAGTGTCATCAATTAGGCTCAGGTTAGAGCCGTGGGAGACAGCAAGGACGACTTTCTCGAAAACTTTTGCAAGAGCGTGCTGTCAAAGGACCACTTTATCCGCTTTGCGGGCGTGTCCAACCACTTTGGGCACCTGATAGCGACCGCGTACAGGGAGGGCCTGGCCCCGCTCATGACCCACGAAGAAACGTCGCGCTACGCGGTCCAGGCCGCGATCCGCGCCGCCACCAGGGAGACCTTTGAAACAAAGATAGGCGAGCTCCAGTTTTCGATAAGCAGGTACGGCAGGCTGGTGCGAGCAACGCTACCGATCAAGTCGTCGGGCAAGAACAAGTTCCTCCTGCTGCTGTCCTTTGACGTGGACGCGGAAGCCGACTCGATAATCAACAAAAAGGTGCTGCCCTACGTGATGCAGAACAAGGACTATTTCATGTGATCAGGGCATCAGGTCCAGAGCCATCTTCAGCTCTGCAATTTCCTTTTCCACCGCCATCCGATCCGCGTCGTCGCGGCACGCGCGCAGCAGCATTTCGCACGCCCCTATCTCGCCGAGCATGATGTCCCGCTTGTCTAGGCATAGGCTGTGGAAGCTGTCCATGAACTTGTACGCCACCCGCTTGTTCTGGTCGCCGCAGGTCCGCGCTTCGATTATCAGATCTTCGCCTTCCGCGATGTTCATTCTGTGCACCCCACAGCCGGCTGGAGCGGAACCGAGTTCAGGCCGGAGCCGCAGGACGGGCACCTGTTCGGCGGGTAGCTGATGGCAGTGGCACACCAGTAGCACGAATCGCATATGACAAACTGCAATTGCAATTTCTTGTAATCTTCGACGAGTACATTTTGGGCAAACATTTCACGTCTTCTAGCAGTCCCATGTAATTAAAAAATAACGGTGTTAGGCACTAGAATACTATTCTGGATCATTCCTGCAAGGCGGATTAGAACAATTTTTATCATAGATTCCAATATGGGATTCCGTGAGGAAGCGAAGCAGCCCCGACATCATTGCGACGATCCTCGAAGCCGCCAACGGAGGCATTGGCAAGACGATGCTGCTCACAAAGACGAACCTCGCCAGCTCCCAGTTCAGGAAGTACATCGGCCTTTTGCGTGAAAAAGGGCTCTGCTGTCCGAGTCTGACAGGGACGGCAGGCACCATTCGTACAAGACCACAGTGCTCGGCCTGCAGTACCTGGAGCTATACAACTCGATCAAGGCCATGTCGTACCTTAACGCGTGACAATTCAAATATCCCCCTTCCGCTCCACACTGCATGGCAACCGGCAAGATACAGACGAAATTTGGCGACATCGAGATCGAGTTTTTCGCCGACGCGGCACCCAAGACCGTCGAGAACTTTGTAAAGCTGGGTAAAAGCGGCTTTTACGATGGGCTGGTGTTTCACCGGATCGTCCCCGGCTTTGTTATACAGGGAGGCGACCCCAACACGAAAAGCGCCGCCAACCGGAGCAAGTGGGGGAC
Source organism: uncultured Nitrososphaera sp. (assembly GCA_964476255.1). Lineage (GTDB taxonomy): Archaea > Thermoproteota > Nitrososphaeria > Nitrososphaerales > Nitrososphaeraceae > Nitrososphaera. The sequence continues at coordinate 23,293 of CAYYYR010000002.1, read as the reverse complement.
TGGCGGACCCGGGTGGACAGTGAAAGCAGAATTCAACAGGAACAAGCATTCGAGAGGGGCGCTTTCGATGGCGAGGTCGCAGGACCCAAACAGCGCCGGCTCGCAGTTCTTTATCGTGCTCAAGGACTCGAACTTTCTGGACGGTCAGTACACGGTGTTTGGGCGCGTGACTGCAGGCATGGACGCGGTTGACAAGATAGCCGCGCTAAAGTGTGACTCTGCCGACGCGCCGGCGGACGCGGATCAGGCAAGGATGGTCAAAGTCACCGCTAGCTAGATCCGGTGATCATGGCCTTCAGCATGGCCACCCAGGCCTTTTTGTTCGCCGAGTCACTCACTCCGAGCATCCTGTTTACCGCAAGCCCGTCGTAGAGCGCGACGAGCGCGATTGCAAGGCTCGCGGCGTCAGCGTCTTTTTTGAGGAAACCCTCTTCGACTTTGGTCCTGACATTCTGCATGACGTGTTCGTGGACCTTGGCGTGGAGCTCGTACATCGCCTTTTTCAGCTTCGGGTTGCGGGCGGACTCGGCCACCATCTCCAGCATCACCCTGTCGTTTCCCTGCTCGCGCCTACGAATGTTGTCGTAGATCTGCTCCGCGTCCGTAGCGACGTTCTCCTTCCTTACAAAAAGCCCTGCGTCTTCCTTGTCGCTCCTCTGTATGTTGTCCTCGCAGATCGCAATGAAAAGGTCTTCCTTGCTCTTGAAGTACAGGTAGATCGTGCCCTTGCTCAGGCCGAGCCTCTTTGCAATGTCTTCCATCTTTGTCCGGTCGTAGCCGGTCTGGGAGAAACTTTCTATCGCAGCATGGATTATCTTTTCCTTGACCTCCGCCTTGTACATGCTCGTCACCTTGGGCAAGTTAATTAACGGCATTTCCAACCCCGCGGCGTCTAATAAGGATAACTGACCGACTGGTCAGTTTGGAAAACGCTATTCGCCCACTTCGACGTCAGAGTGGTGATCGCGGTGGTGCCTGTCCGCCTCTTCTTTCGTCAGGAACTCTTTTGCGCATTCACTGCACCGGAACGTGCCCGACTCGTATTCAGACATAGCCGGTAATTGGGCGGGGCTGCTAATATATCTAACAGCTTATTAATCAAGGCAAACATACCAAGCCCTGAGCACGCTTGGGAATAGACTATGAATTCCTCAACTCGTTCTGCAAGGGCGTCCTTGCAAAGGACAGGTCCATACGCTGGGCGGCGATGGTCAACAAGAACGGCGTAATTCTGACCCAAAAGTCAAGGGAAGGTGTAAAACTACTCCTCACCGAGGAGGAGAACGAGCAGTATGCAGCAAGCGCGATTGCCCGGCAAAAGACCAGGGGCCGGTTCGAGCCCAAGATAGGCAGGATGGTCTACGCGTTTGGCAGGTACGACAGGCTCCACCGCGCCACGATACCGATAAACGAGAACTATTACCTGCTCGTTACGCTCGACGTTGAAGTGAAGAACTTTGACTCGATCATAATGGACAGGATCTTCCCATTAATAGGTGAGAGCAAGAACCGGTTCGTCACGATGAACGACTCGATCTGAACACCCTTATGGTTGTAGCCAGAGATGGAATAGATCTGGACATGATCTGGAAAAACCGTTTTAATAATCATCCATGGTACGCGACTTATGAAAAAGAACATGATTGTAGCAATCATTGTGGCGGCGATAGCGGTGCCGGCCGGCGTTTACGCGGCATCACCGCTTTTCACGAACACTGCTGTAAATGAACCGCTGCCAGAGATTGCAAGCGACGACAAAATGATGGAAGACAAAGAAATGACTGACGAATCGACAATGATGGAGAAAGAGGACGGCGCAATGGCCGACAAGGGAGAGGATGCGATGATGGAGGAGAAGCAGCCGCTGGCTGGCAACTTTGCAGGAGCCGGCGACGGGGTTCACAATGCTGAAGGCGTGGCCAGCATAATCCACCTGGAAGACGGAAGCAGAGTCCTCAGGTTTGAGGGCTTTAGGATCACAAACGGCCCCGACCTGTACGTCTACCTCGCCACCGACAAGCAGTCATCGGACTTTATCGACCTTGGCCTGCTGAAGGGAAACATCGGCAGCCAAAACTACAACATACCCGAGGGGACCGATCTGGCAAAGTTCGACACCGTGGTAATATGGTGCAAGGCGTTTTCGGTGTTCTTTGGAGGCGCAGAGCTGGCAAGCGTATCGGCCTGAACCCTTTCTTTTGAAGACTCTTCTGCAATCGCTTTTAGCCATGCTGCGCCATGGGCGGCATGGAAGAAAAGAGATACGAAGAAAAGGTCAAGCACGAAGTAAAGACCGACGACTCTGGCAACGTGACGGAAGAAAAGGTAGAGCGCAAGGTCAAAAAGGACGACTAGAAGCGCCCAGTCTTTTCCAGTTCTGCAGCCCTGCCAAAGTAATCCGGGTTTTTCTGGAGCGCCCTGTTGTACGCAATGTTGGTCAGCCTGTCGGCCTCCCGGTTTTCTCTCCTCAACACGTGTTTGATTGTAATGTCCGCAAATTTGTCCTTTAGCATGAGGACCTGCCGATAAAGCGGGATTATTCTTTTTGACTTTACCCTGTACTTGCCGTTTTGCTGGTTGACGACGAATTCTGAATCTCCAATGACCTCCACCTTTCCTGAACTGAAATCGTTGGCAATGAGCCATTCGAGCGCCTTGATGAGAGCGGTGTACTCGGCGACGTTGTTCGTGGCGTCCTGTGAAAAAGGCTCTCCGGCCACCCCGTAGTCGCTGTGGATGGTCTCGCCGCCGCTCTTTACGACAAAGGCGTAGCACGCGATGCCACCCGGGTTTACCGGCTGGCACAGGCCGTCAAAGTACACTTCAATCAACATGATTCATAGAGCAGACGGTGATATGTCCATATCGGCGACAGGATGTCATAGAAGCTTCTTCAATATCATTCAAATAACAGTTTGCAACAGGGAAATGTACCAGCATGAGCGTCGATCTGGCCTTCATAGGGACTTCAGTCGGGTTTGGCGGAGTAGCCGGCTTTCTGATCGGCTACGCGGTCAAGAAGGCGATAAAGATAATGATGTTAATAATCGGGCTGTTCTTTGCCGCGCTGGTATACCTCAACTACCAGGGCATCGTCACGATAAACTGGGACAAGCTGGGCTCGACTGCGACGGGGGCCACGACGGGGCTCGGGAACGCGACTGGACAGGTCGCGGGGATTTCCGATCAGGTCGGCCCCACGCTGATAAACTTTGGAATACCTCTCGCAGGTAGCTTTGCGGCCGCCTTTGTGTTCGGCTTTATGAAAGGCTAGTCAGCGAAATTAAAGCAAATTGTAAATTTGGCAACTGTCGACGCCTTATCTTGGCGCGCCGGCAGAGATGGCAGTGACCCTGTCAGACGCCCACGCGAACAAGAGCAGGACAGAGCTTGTGGAGGAGATAATGCGCCTCAACAAGGAATTGAGGGCCAGGAACGAGGAAATCGCGACGCTGAAAAAGAGGATACTGCTTTACAAGTCGATAAAATAAAAAAAGAGTAGGGAGTTGTTTTACTCCTCTATCACTGCCAGCCTGCCAAGGTGCGCTATCATGACGTAGTGCAGCTCGTACTCTCTTTCTTCGCCCGCCATGACGCCGTCGACAGACCACGTGGTTCCAACGCGCTTGACGAACCCGACCGGACCACCTAGGTACCCGTTCAGGGACACGTCGAACACTTTGCCGTCGTTCTCCACCTGCCCGCTTGCTTCAAAGGTCAGGCCGTCTTCGCCGCCTTCTATCTTCCACGTGTCAGGCAGCATCACGTAGCTGACCCTCTCTTCGTCGACCGAGATCACGATCGCGCCGCGATACACTATGCGCTCGCCTGTGCTGTTGTCGTTGTGCCATATTGCCCTGAACCCGGACCTAAAGTCTTCGCCAGTTTCAAAATCTGTCGCAACGCCGCTACCGCTTGCCGTCCTGAACTTGTGTACCCGTACGTCCTCGTTTCCGCGCTCCTGCGCCGATGCGGCGATTGGCGCGAAAGAGACTGCCGCCACCAGGGCCGCAGCCACCACCACGCCAACCATCGCAAGGGCGGCCGTTTTTTGTTTTGACATCTTGTTGTTTGACATAGGCGGTGTATAGTCGGGTGTTTAAAAGGCACTTGCGGGACTTTGTGAATTAACAGCGTTAACTAACATGGTTAGTCAGTCCTCGTCCCGTCCATCCCGTTTTTTGCCGCCGGGCTCGCCCTCTCCGCTTTCTTCAAGCTCTCTGTCTATCCTCTCCCTCAGCGATATAAAGCGGTTGAACCTCGTGTTCCAGGCCGAAAAGAAGGCGCGCTCTTTTATGCCGATTGCCAGCCAGACCGACGACAGGACGACGGTGATTCCGATAAAGGCGATTATGATCGTGCCGACGCCGGGCAGCCTGTTCAGGAGCAGCCCAAGAAACGCGGGATGAAGGGTGATCACCGCAGCTACAACGATCGCCAGCGGCGCGAGTATGAATGACGACACTATCAGCAGCGTGAACATGCTCTTGGTGGTGTTGAGGTGGAAGATCAGCTCGTCCAACACCTCAAATATGTTGTTTCTTCGCCTCTCCGGATCCGACATTACGGCAACACCTCTCTCCCTGCAAGCAGATAAAACACTTCGTTAACTTTGTTACCGGCTGTCATTTTTGACCAGTTCCTTTCTGAAGAAAGCTTCCTTGATGTTCCTCCTCGGGAACATTTCCTCGTACGGATCCAGTATCTGCCTGCAGAACTGCCTCCCCTTTTCCGTGACGCTGTACTTTATTATCTTCTTGTTGCCCCACGGCTCCTCCGACCTTTTTATTATGCCCTTGACTTCCATGTCGTCGAGGATGTCCTTGTGCTTGACGAGGTTCAGGCCGCAAAAGCTCAAGAGAGAGGTCTGGTTGAGCTGGCCGTACTCGGTCAGCTTCAGGATAATGTCCTTTCTGATGTAGACCCGGTCTCGGTATTCATGTGAAGACAAGCCGCGCTTTGGCTTTTAGCAGGACACGGTCGGCATTAAGTCTTGCCCAGTCACATAAAAAAGCCGGTGTACCGGGCCTTGCCTACCACCTGCCCGCTGTCCTTGTCCCGGAAGATGACAGAGTCCTTTGGTACCAGCCCGCCGGGCCTCACGAGATGCGGCGTGCCGTAAATGCTCGCAAGGATGAATTCGTAGCGCCACAGCAGGTATTTTTCCTGGTCGGTCATCAGGCTCTTCACCGGGACCGAGCGCTCCATCCGGCCGTCTGCGAGCAGGGCGTTGTCTTGCCCCACCGGATACTTTGCCCATTCCGAGTCGAGCGACTCGGGCCTGTTTCTTGTGAAGAGCAGCGACGGCCGGTAGGCGATTATTATGCTGAACGCGACCATCGCGACTCCAAGGAAAAAGTTCATGCTTGCGGCCACGCTGACAGACGTGGGCGTGTACAGCGTCCACGTGAACCTCGTTTCCCCGACAAAGGCTTCGCCGGGCTGGGGCTCGGAGTAGTATGGAAGTATGACAGAGTTGTGCATCAGGACGATCCCGAGGATGCATATTATCAGCGGGACTAGTCCTTTCCATACCCCCGACAGAGCTATGAAGGAAACGAGCACCGTCGCCGCCACCTGGACTGCGAACACGATCTCCTGCGCGAAAACTTGGAACGTCGAGGTAAAGAGGTGCATGAAAAAGAGCAGGGCCACGCAGACGATGTCCAGCGCCAGCAGCCTCTGCTCGTTCCTCTGGAACCAGAAGTATGCTCTGCCGTGCGCCTTCCTGCTGCGCTGTGGAGCAGAAGACCCTGCCGCCATGCCAGTATAACGCGCTGCTGCGCATTAAGCGTTGCTGGATCGCTGGATCGCAAGGTTTTTTGATGCAGTATGCTGTAAACTAGTGCAGTGCCATTCGGGCTTTTTAAGAAGAAGGAAAGCGAGGCGCCGGCGGAGCGGCCGGCGATATCGGCCCCCGCGGCTGGCACGCTTTCAATACAGCAGGCCCAGGAGCTGCTGCGTACCATCGAGTCGGCAAGGGTGCAGGAGCTTGCCTTGCGCCTTGCCCCGGTAAAAGAGTCCGCAGGCCAGTCCCTCAAGGTCATCGGAGGGCTCGCAAACGACATGGAGCACGAAAAGCTCAAGCTCGAAGACCTCGAACAGAGGTTCAAGTCCGTCGCAGAGAATTCAAAGAGAACCGTCATTTCGTCGCTCAGGCGCGAAGCGTCTACCGAGCTTTTGCTGCCCCGGTCGGCAAACGACGCCAAGAAATTCAAGGAAAAGTTCGAGTCCATGATGAACCGCTTTGGAGAGGTGAGCGGCTCCCACAGCAAGATGCTCAACGCGTTTATGAAAAAGCAGGCCGGCAAGATGAAGGACGAGTTTGAAGCGCTGACTAAGCTGCTGAACGAAACCAGGGCGGCGATGTTGGATTTTGAGCTAAAGCGCGCGCCGATAGTAAAATGCGGCGGCATCCTGAACACCGCTTCGCAAAAGGCGTCTTCCATCAGATCGACAGAAGCTTCCGTGCAGGGCATCGAAGGCGAAATGAAAAATACAGAGAGCGAGCATTATGGGCTGAAGGGCGAGCTTGATGCGCTCAGGGCTTCTCCCGAATTTGTGCAGGCAGAGGCCGTCGCGCAAAAGGCAGGCGAGGCGGCGAGGCAGGAGGAGCAATTCCACGCGGAACTGGTAGATCTTTTTTCCCACGTGTCAAGGGCGTTCACAAAGTACTCGTACGGGCTCACAAGGGAGACAGAGGCGCGCCTGCAGATGATGTCAGACGAGCCGTGGAAAATGCTGCATGAAAGCGACGCTTCGCCCTATTCTTCGCTCCTGCTCGAAATCCGTAAGTCGATAGGTGCCGGCAAGATCCAGCTAAAGGACTCTGACAGGATACTGCACTACCTGGACGTCATACTGAATTCCCTGCCGGAGCTCCAGGGAAGGGCGCAGGCGATAAAGGCAGAAAGGGATTCGCTGCGCCGGAGCGACCGCGGTCTGGTCGGCAGGGCGAGGGAGCTCGAAGAAAAGATCTTGCAGCACGAGGAAGAGCTGGCCAGAGGCAGGCAGAACGTGGAGCAGCAAAAGCGCCAGATAGCAGAAAAGGGCGCCGAGCTCGATGCGCAGCTAAAGGAGGCAAGCGCGATCCTGGAGGATCTGGCGGGCCAGAAATATTCGCTGGAATACTAGCTTGCGTATGCTTCGTTGATGACCCTTTCAAACGTAGAGTACGGGTGTGCGCCGCGCATGAGCTGGGGCGTTTCGCCTTCCACCAGTACGATAAAGCTTGGAGTCGCGTCAAGGCCGATCTCCCGTGCAAGGTTATAGTTGTCCCTGACCACGCCGGCGTGCCTGCCCGAGTCCAGGCAGTCTAAAAATGCGAATCGGTTTGGTACTCCGGCGTCTTCGGCAAACCGCTCTAGGCTGGTCCTTGTCACCCAGCCTGTGTTTTCCCCGTCCCAGTTGTTGTACACTTCGTCGTGGTATTCCCAGTACCTGCCTTGGTCGGCCGCGCAGTACGACGCTTCAGCGGCTAGCGAAGAAGCCCTATCCGATTGGTCGTTTATCGGAAAGTCCTTGAAGAGGAACCTCACCTGGCCGGTGTCCACATAGTCCGCCAACAGCGGGTCCTTGGTCCCCTCGTGCCAGCGGTAGCACCACGTGCACTGGTAATCGCCAAACTCCACTATCGTCACCTTGGCGTCGTCGCTGCCAAGCGCGGGCGCGCCTGCAATTGACGGCGACATCAATTGCGTCTTTATCCGATCCACATCGTTTGTATCCACAGGCTTGTCTATAGCCGGGGCCGCGCCGGGCGACACTGCAAAAGCTGCGGCAATGCCGGCGACAATTATGCCGGCTGCGACTACTGCGATTATCATGGTTTTGCTGGCCATGTGTCAATTATCTCCAGATTATCGAGACGACCCCGAGGCCGGCTATGCAAAGGCCCGCGTAGGCCACGAAATCTATTCCGAGGAACGCGCCGAGAACTGTCACTCCTATGCCGGCGCCAATAGTTATCGCCTCGCCGACCCTTCGCTGGTTTTTCAGCAGGCGCCGTCTTTGGTTGACCATCAGCAGAATGGAAAAGGCATAGGTTTTATAAAATTACCTACGCAGCTAGTTTTCGACGTCTGAAACTTCTTTCGGCTTTGTCTCCCTTTTGCTAGTCTCTTCTCCGCTCTGGTAGTCTTCAAGATCTGGCTTGTCCTCTTCTTTCGTCTGCGGGCCGGTCTGCTTTTCCGAAGGCTTGTCTTTCATGACCCTTGTTGGCGCGCATTGCTCTTTACGGTTACACGGGCTTGGGTATTACCAGTGGGTCTTCCACCTTAAAGTCCTTGATGAGCGAGTCGCGTATCTGCGTCAGGGTTTCATGCGCCTTTTCAAGCGTCAGGCTCCGGTCAAGCTCGATGTGGACCTGCGCGGAAAAGGCTTGGCCGAGGGGCCTGAGCAGGATCTTTTCCACCTTTACGTTGAACTTGCTTTCTATGTGGTTTGTTATTTGCTGCTGGAGCTCGGGGTTCTTTACGGCGTCTATGAGCACCAGCGTCGACTCCCTAAACGCGGTATAGGCCATGAAAAAGATGTAGACCGCTATTATAATGCCTCCTACGGCGTCCATGTAGGGGACCCCGAAATAGCCGGCGAGGATGCTTCCGAGGCCCACAAACGATGCGGTGCCGTCCTTGATGGAATTCTTGGCGTCGAGGTTGAGCGAGACGAGGTTGTACTTTTTCGCCACGGCCCTTACCTTGAAGGCGCGGTGGAGCGATATGCTGCCTGCCGCTGCAAGCGTCACCATCACGATCTCCGGGTTTGTCACCGTCGTTGGGTGCAGTATGCGCTCGTACGCGTGGTAGACTATGAACGCGCCAAGTATCACAATGACCACGGCGGCGATGAACGCGGCAAAGCTTTCTATCTTGGCGTAGCCAAAGTGGAAGAGTTTGCTCTTTGGCTTTTGCAGCATCCTGATGCCGAACCAGACTATGAAGGAGACCAGCGCGTCCGCCATCGAGTCAAGGCCGTCGGCAAAGAGCGTGAGGCTGCCAGTGAACACGGACACCAGGATTTCTGCGACACCGATACCTACCAGTGTCCATATCGATACCCAAGCCGCTCTCCGGGCCTCCTCAAAAACCTTAGACTTGTCCAAAAAGTGGTTGCCTATAGAAGCCGGTTCTGACTAATTATACCTTTGTCAAGAGCCTATGCTTCGGCCAGATGCCTCTTGATGGCGACGCACACGTCCGCTGTGTGGAAGGGCTTTTGCAGAAAGCCGCTGCTTTCTATCGTCGGCAGGGCCTGCTTCAGGTCCCTCTCGACTTCAAACGCCGTCATGATCATGACCTTGACGCCGGGCCTGATCTCTTTGGCGCGCCTTGCAAGTTCCGCGCCGCTCATCTCCGGCATCCTGATGTCGGTCAGTATGAGCGCATAGTCCGGCGCGTTGGCGCGAAAGTGGTCGAGGGCCGCCACGGGGTCTGTAAAGCCGTCAACCAAATAGCCCCGCCTTGCGAGCGACATCTCCGCTATCTTCAGGATGTCGGGCTCGTCGTCAACTGCCATTATGCGCATATTATTAAAAACCGCCCCAATTTATTTAGGGCTTGAGTAACTTCAAGAGAATATAAGAAGGTGCGCCGCCAGTAGACGCAGGTTTGCCCGGCACGCAGGTCCTGACCAACGAGCATGAGATCATAGAGGCGATCAAGAGTTTCCAAGCCAGCACCAAAACGTTCTGGGGGGCGTGCGTCGAATCCTCGCTCCCGGCGTTTTCCGTCGGCAGGGTCAGGCAGGGATACGAACAGGCCAGCAGGCGCGGCGTCAGGATACTTTACGTGACAGAAATTACAAAGAACAACCTGCCGCACTGCAAAGAGATAGCGCAGTTTGCAGAGCTGCGCCACTTGGGCGGCGTCAGGGGCAACTTTGCAGTCAGCGACACAGAGTACGTGGCAGGGGCGATGCGCGCCGGCACCCTGGCAAGCCTCGTTTATAGCGACTTGAAAGAGCTCGTGCTGCAGCAGCGCCACGTTTTTGACACGTTGTGGGAGCAGGCCGCGCCGGCAAAGGAAAGGATGGAGCAGCTACTCGGTCCCTGAATGCCGCTCGTTTGGCGGCCCCTTGACCTCCACCGCTTCACTCCCCATTGATTTTGCCTTGCTGACAAATGGGCGCGACGTTATGGGCGCAAGTATACTGGTGACGAGACCTATCGCGACTGCGATTGAAAACAGCGTCAGGTCGAGTATGCCGGCGGCAAAGCCGATCGCCGCGATGACGAGCTCGATCATGCCCCTGCCGTTCATCAGGAATCCTATCGAGAGGCTTATCTCCCGGTCAAAGCCTGCGATCTTTGCGCCGGCGTACCCCGCCGCTATCTTTGTGGCTATGGCGACTGCGAGGAGCGCGAGGAAGAGCGGAACCGCGTTTAGGAGCGACTGGACGTTGAACTCTATGCCGATGAGCGCGAAAAATATCGGCGCGAAAAAGCCAAACGTGATGGCCGAGATGGTCCCGTAGACCCTGCTGAAATTCTGCCGGCCGATCATCTCCTTGTAGACCACCAGGCCTGAGAAGAATGTGCCGATAATAAAGTGGAGCCCGATATCCTGCGCGATGAGCGATATCGTTATCGTCGTTATGAGCAGTATCCCGAACGCGGCCTCTTTTGTCTGGAGCCTTTTGAAAAAAGGCTCGATCCTTCTCGGCAGCCAGCCAGCGGTTTTCCTGAACAGTATGTCAAAGAGGAATATGCCGCCAAGGAACGCGGCTATCTTTACCCCGGACGATGCGAGGTCGCCAAGGTCGAGCTGGCCGCCCCCCCCGTCTGCAGATATCTGGAGGATTATGGAGAGCACGACGAGCGACATGATGTCGTTGACGATAGCGGCTGTCATGACGGTGTTGCCGAGCCGGCTGTTCAGGACTCCAAACTGCATCAGCACCATGGCGCTCACCGGCACCGCGGTGATCGACAGGAGTAGGCCCATGAAAAGCGCCTGGACGCTCGTAAGGCCGAACAGCAGCGACACGTACGTGCCGGCCAGGAGCGGCACAAAGAACGCGATTACCGATATAATGATCGCCGACCTGCCAGCGCGCCTTATCTCCCGCGGGTCCATTTCGAGGCCCGCCAGGAACATCAAAAAGAACACGGCCAGGTTTGAGAGGACCTGGAGGTCGGGGCTCGGGATGACCAGCCCCAGTATCGACGGACCTATTATGACACCTGCGAGGAGCTCGCCCACCAGCGGCGGCTGCTTTGCCCGCTGGAAAAGCTCGCCGAGGATCCTGGCTGCGACCAGGATGATGACGATGCTGACGAATAGCTGCTCTGTCGCCACTTTTTGTACATGCAGGGGGTGTTTTATAAAACGCTTAGCTGGCCATCAGGCCCTCCGGCAGCGGCGCGTCCCTGTCGACGCAGTGGCGGAATGCGCCTGCATAGTCCAAGCCGAGTATGACGTTCCTTCCGACGGCAATGAATGCAGACTTGGGCACGTCAAACCTGTAGCCGCGCTCGCCAAAGACCACAATCCTGTCAGGGGTTTGTCGGTTACCGCAAATTCTTTAAAAACAATCAAGCGAACAGGTTATTACGAAATAACCCGCCCAGAAATGGTACAAGGTCTTAAATCACATGACGCTGTCAAGTTAGCGCAGACAGACGTAACGGCAAACATACTGCTCTTTGCCTAACTCTCGCAAAGGCGATACGGTTAGACACTAACGGCTTGGCGCGTCTGCCGCCAGCTTATTTTCGAAAAAGTAAACCGCCCAAGCGGGTAATACTCAAACGGTTTCTTGAATGCACCAGTAAGGTTATATGCGATCTTGGCATACAGTGACGATGTCAAGTGTTTTAGAAGTTGATGCTAACGTGTATCTACTCACAGAAACCGCGAAACCACAAGTAAAACAGCAAGAAAGATTATTCGTTATTTGTGATGATTGCTTCTGGGTTGCTTCTGCATTGAGCGCTCGTTATTTCGAACCGGTATCTTGCCCAATGTGCGACAAGCCACTGTCTTCATTGCTAATTTCAGACAGTGAGAGGTACAACTACAATTACACCAAAACACGCGGTGTAGAACTTGATTTTTATTCAGACCGGCGCTATCATAGATAACATAAAATGAGACAAGCGCGCATCTTTTGCCCGTTCGTCAAAAGTCATGCGGGTAGCAAATGAACAGTCGTTTGAACCCACGACCTCAGGTACTTAGTCTATTGTTGCGAAGTAAGAAAAACTTGGTATGAATTAGACCCGCCCAAGCTGGTATTTCTAGAAGGTCGCACAAGATTATTCATGGCAGACCTGCTTGTCGTCTGCTCTGGCTGGTCATACTCAGACCCGACAGGTAAAGGCGGTTTGCAGCAATGGCTGCAATGAAAGACCTTAGAAAAATCAAGCAAATAGTGTCAGCCTAACCGTATTTCGAAGCGAGATCGTCATAAACTGCTATTATTAATCATAATCAGAGACAGATAGGTTCTATATCGCATGCCCCATTGTTCACCATATGACCTCAGAAGTATGCGGTCTATGCCATGCGAGAGAGCAGAGTGAGAAATGCGGTCTCTGCTTCTATTGTCATTTCATGCAATGCCTTGAAGGTGTGGGCATATAGTGCCAGTGCACTCGAAGAGATAAATATTTAATCGCCTTTGCATGTATGCGAAATGTACCCGCGATCGACCTATCGCGGTGAATCGTCAGGCGATTGCAAAACCTTGCCTTCTATCGTAAAGACAGTAATTCTCGTATGACCCAGCATTTCTGTATGATCTTCTTTATCGGCTCTAAACAAAAATGATTTGCCGCAGGTGGTGCATAGGTACACTCTGTCTAGCGCTTCGGTTGCATGCGAATATACTCTTGTCATTAATCACTAAACCTGCTTCTACCTTATCTATTAACATAATTGGTGTCATCTTCTATAAGTTTCTAATCGATTGTCGCGTAAAATGGCTAAATACCATCGACGATAAGTTTATTCTAGGAGAGTGTTTTTTTGATAAGAATTTTGGTCGTTGACGACGAAGCAGATGTTGCGTCTACCGTCAAAATGGGTCTCGAACGCGATGGTTTTGCGGTAGATGCTTTCACCGACCCGCAAACAGCAATAGACCATTTCAAGCAAGATTACTATGCAATGGTAATTACAGACATCAGAATGCCCAACATCAATGGCTTTGAGCTTTATCGAGAATTAAAAAAGAAGGACGAGAAGATCAAAGTCGCGTTTATGACAGCCTTCGAAGTTTACGAAGGCGAATTTCGTAAAGTCTTTGCAAACATAGATGTTAAATGCTTTATTAAAAAGCCGATTGGCATGTCTGATCTTGCGACGCGAGTAAAAGAAGAATTGGGCCAAGAGTTTGCGTTTTCATAATATCAGTCTTGATGCTTTGCATGTGATCTTAAGTCTGATCTGAACAGAAATGATGCTTTGCATGTCTTGCAAAAATAGATTTCGTCAGGAATTTCAGTTTGTTGGCTTTCTACGTTAGACAACATCCACCGTTTGTTTCATCGTAATAAAGTCTTTGCAAGTTTGGCATGTAACGTTGCCAGACAAAAAGCCTTTCAAGTCGGGCTCTAGGGAATTGAACCAAAAGCATGCACTATATGTAAGTTAAGCCAACTACGCTTCACGGAGCCAACGAATGAAGCATTGTTTTTATGGAATTGTGCTCAAGATTCGTCTAGGTGACTATGTCATTTTATTCGTAACAAAGTACCAGATAATGGCATAGAACTTTTGGTTCCTACAGAACATCAAATCAGCGGCCGGGCAGATATAGCCTATACTTACCTTTTGAAAGCATTATAAATGTCCATGGTTACATCGCTAGACTTGGAAGGATTATTGTCCTGCGAGAAACAAACGTCTGATTCTACTTTCTTGCATTGGCTGCAGTAGTACATTGAAAAGGTCACAGCCTGATGATCATCATTGGAATGACCACATGTATCACAAGCCAATTTATAGCTAAATTAAAGCTTTGATGCTATTAAGCATTAGTCATGAGATAAACCATACATGCATGATTGAGGTTAGCTATAAAGCCATAAACGTATCTTATCCTGCATTGAAATAGCAAACAGGGATTCAGAACTTTTGCGACCTTTTGATCACCAACACGTCGTCCGCCATCCCAAAAGTTGGAGTGGTCGAAACAAGAATATGATCGAGGACGACAGGATAAAGGCACTTTCAAACGTTGCCAGCTGCGTTTCTGCTTCAGGAAGGATCGACGCGCGCGGCAGGAATGTGCTCCCCGGCGCAATTGACCCAAACGTGCACTACGGCATCTACACCCCGATCAACGAAGCCGCAAGGCCCGAGTCGAGGTCGGCGGAGTCGCCACAATGATCCGGATTCTCATGCTATTCGATAGTTACCGCAACGTGGCAAAGCAGCTGGAGAAGAGCATGGGCTGGTTCTGAGTCACGTGTGGCGAAATGCAGCCGATCCAAATGAAATATTGTCTATCTTCACTACCCCCGATCTGAATCGCGCTAGAAAATTTATCGAAACGGCACACGCGCAGGCGCGCAAAGAGAACCCTCATGCCGCCTTGCCTGAAATGGTGTTTCTAAAGGGCGAATGAGCCAGTAGATTACCTGACAGTTGGTAACTATTTACCCAGCTCGCTTGTTCCCTTCCAGCCCATCTTTTTCGCCCCTGCCTGCCACGACCTGGCAGCCGCTTCAGTCGCGAAATCTTCGAGATACACTTCGTTCATTGAAGCCTCTATGTTGAATGGAGCTCTCCACAGGTTCAGCTTTGCGTCCCTGTGCCTCGTCTTGATGTGTTCATTGACGGACATGCGATGCTCGTTGGTGGTCTTGTAGTCCTTTGCAATTGTGTAATGCCCGCAAACACCGCAGTAAACGACAACCGCAGCAATCGGCTTGCCTTCCTTATCATTTTTGTTCATCTCTTCCTTTAGAGTTTGGCGTTCACCTGCCTATAATCATATGTCTCTGGCTTGTTGTCTTTTCCATCTTCAGACCGACCGCGAGAATGTGAGTGGACTGGGTGGGATTTTGATAGGGAATAACAAATTGGTTATGTTTCTAGTGCTGCTGCACGGCCGGGCGAACTGCCAGTTCTTATTGTATTAACCAAGCGTTTGTTGTATACAACAGCAACACTAGTTAGCCCAAATACCTTGCCAATTATTCTGTCTGGTAGATGGTGGCCCACCCTTCCATTTCTCTTCGCTTCGTCATGAACTATTGATACAATAGCGCATGCAACAGCGTTTGCTGCAGGATCTGACACATCGGCATTTTCTTTTGGTTTGACTTTAACGCACATTTCAATGCATTTTGACCTGACCAAAGAAGTCAGTTTTAGTTCATCGCAGATACGGTTGATACTCTTATCAACTTTAACCTCAAAAGAACTGATGATGCTCTTGGTCATGATGACGTGCCGAGTTCGTATGTATTAAACCTGCTTATGTAGGTGCTTTTGAATTCAAAATCTGCGATTAGGCCGACAGAGTAAAAGTGAGTGGACTTGGCGGATCTAACCACGTTGATTGTGTAAAGGTCGTACAGACTTGGTGAAGCTGCCTTGATGTTTTGCACCTAGTTTTTCCTTCTGGCTATTTCTTGTTTCCATCTGCGCTTGGATAGACTCACTTTCCTTCTGGCAATGGTTCTACCACTAACATATCAGCCTCTTTTCCAACTATCTTTATTTTATCACCTTTGTTGATTTCGGCCCCGCGCGTTTTGGCTCTCCAGTATTCCCCGCCCACCAGTACAAAGCCCGGTTTAATGTCAGATATGTAATCCAGGGCGGTTCCAACTTCATCCTGAAAGGCAAACTGCAAGGGCTTCATGGTTTTTGCCTTCCACGCCTTGTACGTTATGAAACCAAAAAATCCGGCAAAAGGAGCCACGATGACTGTAGACAGCAATGCAAGATTTCCAAGATGTTCTTCGCTGACCAGAATAGGCTTTACCGGCTGAGTGATCATAAGGGTCGAGCCTATTATGAGAACAATTATTCCTCCAACGCCTATGGCCCCAAAGCCGGGGCTGTACAGCTCGTAAGCAACCAGTCCTACCCCTATTGCCATTAACCCAATGGCTGCCCAGTTTACATCAAACCCCTGTCCCACCAGGGCAAGGATAATCATCGCAGCACCGGCTATTTCTACGCCAAAACCTGGAGATGTTAGACCATAGATAAGGGCAAAGAATCCAATAGTGAGTAACGTTGTAGAAAGCACAGGATTTGCCAGTATATTGACAAGTGAAACCCTCAAACTCGGCTCATGGATTACAATGTTTGCGTCAAGTGTGTCAAGAACCCTTGGACCTTTCAGCGTAGTAACGGTAGAATTGTGAGCATTTTGAAGGAGTTCATTCGGATCCTTTGCGATGGCTTCAATAATGTTATTGCTTAGTGCCTTCTCCGGTGTCAGGTTGTCGTTGTGCGTTATAAACCGGGAGGTTTGCGTCGTATTTCTGCCATGCAATTCTGCCAGAGAAACAGCCTTTTCCGTTACCGCGTTGATGACCTTGGTGTCGTTTACCGGGGTATCACCCCTTACAGGCTGGGCAGAGCCTATCGTAGTAACAGGCGCCATGGCGGCATAGTCAGTTCCAATAAGGATTATCGTTCCGGCAGACCACGCGCTCCTGCCCTGCGGATAAACATAGCCTATGACCGGCACTTCAGATTCCTGTATGCTTGCAATTATGTCCAGCGTTGCGTCAAGATCACCGCCAGGAGTATCGAGCGCCAAGATTATGGCAGAGAATTCTTCGTCTGCGTTGCTAGAAGAAGAGGCACGTTCTACGGCAGACGCAACATGTTCTGAAGTAGCAGACGATATGAAATCCTTGATGTCCACCCACAGGACACTTCGTTCAGCGTTTGCATCTCTCCGATCTTGTGCATATGCTGCAGTATGCAAGGTAGAATTATGATCAGCACCATCAAGTAACCAAGGCAATTGTACAGTAAGGGCGACGAGTGCCTGTAGAATGATGATGGCAGGAGTGATAATAGATGTCAAAACAATTCCATTAGACAAATGCTATAGTTCTTCATCTTCTGGCGTTCCGCCCCTGCCTGTCTCTTTTCTTTCGGGTGTTTGATCCTCTATTGGTTGTTGTTCTTCACGACGTTGTTTTCTACTTTTTCCTCTTGCTAGCCTTTCCAGCTCGTTTCTGTCGCTAAATAAAATTGTGAGCTCTTGCCTTACGAGTTCTCTCATTCTTTTCTCATCAAATTGTTGAGAGACCGGCGTCCTTTCCTTGATTATACCAAGCAGAGAGCCTAGGTCAGCGTGATCTCCGGTTCCGCCTGTTACAACTATCATGTTTCTCTCCCTTGCTACCTCTGCCCATGTCTGAAGCTCCCGCAGGCGCATGGCAGCCATGTTCTTGGTATAATATTCGGCGGCCTGGGCCATTTTCTCTGCCGCGTTGAGTTCTCCTTCTGCAATAATGATCCTGCCCCTCTTTTCCCTTTCAGCCTCTGCCTGCTTTGCTATCGCCCTGTGCATATTTTCGGGGAGCGAGACATCCCTTATTGCCACAGAGCTTACCTTTACGCCCCATGGATCAGTCGCGGCGTCCAGAATTACCTGCATCTTTTTGTTGATCTCTTCTCGCTTGGAAAGAACGTCGTCAAAGCTGGTTTGACCGATAAGGTCTCGAAGAGTGGTCTGGGCAAGCAGGCTTGACGCAAGTTTGTAATCATTTATCTTCACGACTGCGTTATTGGCATCATTTACCCGTAAATACACAACGGCGTCGACGTCAACGGTAACGTTGTCAAGCGTGATTATCTTCTGCTTTGGAACATCAAGAGTAATCACTCTGAGATCCACTTTTACTGCCTTATCGATGAATGGAATGAGTATGATGAGCCCTGGCCCTTTTGCTCCGATAAGCCGGCCAAGCCTAAAGACAACCGCCCTTTCATACTCTCTTACGATCCGGATAGAAGCTGCTATGATAACCAGAATGACAACAGCCACAATCACTATCCCAATCATCTCTCCAAGTGATACCTGCTGAAAAAGCGATTGTAAGATCTCCATACCAATATATTATTACAAGAGATATTTAACGTTGAGAATTCGGCCTCTAGCTATGCCAATATTTTGCATATAATCTGATGGCACTGTGTAAAAATTTGGGCACTGGTCATTGGGCGAATTTTCGATTAGCTGGCTGATTGTTAACTTCAGCGCATCACGCGTTAAATTAGGTCAAAATTCATCCTACCACTGGAGTATGGGGTTTCTTTGTTTACAATGCCCTTCAATTGCTAAATTTTGTGACAAGGCTGGAGCTCTCTCCCCATTCCCTGGAACTGCTAATGTACAGAAACGCGCAGCCCCTATTCAAGATTTAAAGGTGGACCCTTCACGATATTCAGCCAAAAATTCTTCCTTGATACTCTTGACCAGACTCCCTAACTCCTCATTGTCATTGAATTCATTCAGGCGGACGGTTGTCAAGCCCAGAGATTCCAGCTCGCTCATGAGGTAACTTTGTTCATGAGCTCTATCATGTACAGTATCTCTAGCCCTCCCGCCAAGGTACAATCGGAGGAATATAGCAACTGTGGTCGTGAGTTCCGGAAGAATCTTTCACCGGATTGAGGGGCGCTGCTCCAAATCTGAAGCTGGTAGCTTTGCGGGCACAGCCTCTTGCTGCGGGCCTGTTTCAGGCTTGCTTCCCAGTAGTCCAACGAATTCGTCATATCGCCTGACCGTGACCAAACATGAAGACTGCCAATAGCCAGAACTCGCTTTTGTATAAGATGCAGTTCACCTAGCAGCGGCAGAAATAAGCGAAAACCCAAGCAGATACCTCTGCGGCTTTGGCTACTTTTAATCAATAACTCCGGCAGAGCCGGGATAACCGTATGACAGCAATCCTCTCATATCAAGCTGGTCCAGACCATTTGCCACGGCATGTGCTCCACTCGCTTCATCATCTTGATACATTCATTTTTCATAGAATGGACAGCCTGTGCACCAATCGCCACAAAAAAGTTATTACAAAGCAACGACGACATATGCTAATACTTGAATTTCGATAGGATCTTCCGTGAAGTAATGGATCTCGATCCGCAGATTAGGCTTGTTACTATATGTGATATGGATGGCAAGATATTGTTGTCCCATCATCGTCCAGATGTGGTCAATTTACTCACGCAGGAAGAGAGCAGAAAATCCATTGAAATGGCAGTGAAGGGTTGGAAGACAAGGAGCGAACTCGCGCCAAAGATTGGTAAAGGAAAGTATGTTTTGGCCGAGTATGAAAAAGTTAAGCGTATCACGATGCCATTGGGAGATAATCACCTTTTATATGTAACAACCGAGGTGAGTGCCGATCATGCCAGCATAATCAATGGAATAAGCGAGATTCCAATTATAATCGGTCCGTAATCAATTCGTTAGTATCTCGTTACCGCCCTTCGTATCACAAACCGGAACATCGTCTTTTATTGTTCGATTACATAGTAGTAAACCATCTTATGTCAAATTTTCAAAGGAACCCTGCTATTATCTTCCTGATAGAATTGCCAGAGCTAAAACATGCGTTCTTACGACGAAGATGCTCCTAGTATGTGATGACAGTCGACAATAATTCTAAGTTCTTGTTAATTACAGCAGCGATAATAACTACATCTATGATAGTCGCACTGGTTGGGAGCTTGACAATGTGAGATTAGATGAAAAGCATTTTAAAAGCTGAAAGTTCTATTATGGGTACTAGAGAATCAAAATATTGTGTATACTACGGGGCCCTCGCTACGCCGAAAGCATTATTTGATGCCGGCAATGGCGTTTTAATCGATACGAATTAATCACCTAAAAATAGTTCATAAAACGAGAGCTTGACAATCGAAGGTCGTCTTATAAGCGGCTGGTTACCCTTTATCTACGCGAAATTTATTTGTGACCAACTACAAGTTAATAGGGATATTCTACTGGTCGTGGACACTGGAACCGCCATCACTACAATAAATGAATTTGATGCTCGAGAAATGAAAATAGATTACTCTAAATTGACAAAAAACCAAGATTCGCTGGGGATTGGTGGCTCAGCCGAGTCATATACGGCAGATTCATGCCATTTGTATTTTGGGGAAGGAATAGAATCAGTCGATGTCAAGCCAGTCAAATTTCTGAGACAAATCAATGTTGAGAAAGCTGACCAAGAACGTTATCCTAGTTTATTGGGTATGGATGTACTAAGAAATTACAAGATTAGTTTTAAAGATTCTAAAGTGATTTTAGAAAAATAGGTGGTTGCTGAGCATAGGCGTACTAGCTGGAGGCATAACTTTTGTTACCTCCTATTGGAGAAGTTAATGCTGCGGATTTTTGCAAACGCTGCTTCCAATCCATACAGAGCTTCCGGAGACGTACGTTAAGGTAAGAAGAAACATGACAGTAGTGGAAGGAAAGCATTATCATGCTTGATATTTGGCATTTGCCCACCAGGGTTCTTCTGGTAATGTGCGAAGTTCGGTCTTTGAAGATTTTAACATTGCTCTGATGACGCTCTGAAAACGTATCTGGTATTGTGATAAAGAAAAGTCCATAACTGAATTGCTTAGCCTCATCCTTTCTTCTTGGGCAGCAGGCAGAGCAGACGATATGATGGCCGCTGCAGCTCTGAGGGAATCGAACTGACAATTCTTGGGGACAAATTCTGTAAAACCGCCAGAGTCAGGTACTACAGGGGTTAGACCTGCACTCATGGCTTCAACAATCGATACTCCAAATGGTTCTCCGCGTAATGGGTGGAAATAGACCTTTGAATTTCTCATGAGTGATTTAAGCCGAGCCAAACCAACGTTAATTTCAATGGTAACGTAATCCGACAACTCCAAGGCCAATACCATATCCATAATCTTATGGTAGTAGTCATTACCAAGATAGTCATTCTCCAACAGACTCCCAGCTATAACCATGCCCTTTCCAATCCTGTTTTCTTTGAGTATCTTGGCTAGGTTGATGGCATTCTCCAGTTTCTTACTTGGATTTATCCTGGATATCACCAAGATGTAATCACTTCTTTCGGCAGAGAATAGCGCTGCTCTGCGAAATGCCTCTACATTAACTGGGGGTGAAATAACTAATGGCTGCACTTGGACGGCAATTTTGTTTTTTTGCAATGTCATCAATATAGCTTCTTTGCTAAATCTAGAATTGGTGATTACTAGTGAGTTACTTAACATAAGCAGATAATGCTGTCGAAGTTTTTGCCACAATTCATCGCGAGTATTAGCATCGCCATTAACAATATCCTTATCAACCAGGCCCAGACCAGCCATATATCTCAAGTAGGACAAATTGCGAGAATTGATAGGATCAATTACAACCGGAAAATGACAGTAGGTAATTGTAGTATTCCGTGAAAAGGAGGGAAGAAAATAAGGAAGCACGTCTCCATGGGTATTTACGACAATGTCGTAATTCCGCGCATTATCATTAGCATCTTGAGAACCAGTTAATTGAACAGTTGGCTCGAAATTGCTAGCTACTGGTAACTCTCCAAGCATGTTTATTTTCTTGATTTGATTGAATAGTCTGTCGACTCTTTCAACTCCAAAGGCGTTCTTGAGTCTCGAAATATCTGGCATTCTGGCTGTAGTTAGTTCAACATCCATATCCATTTCAATAAGTGCATGAATGGTGCCAAGAGCTACATGCTCGGCCCCGCCACATGGATTCAAGTCTGTATGGATAACATTTGCTCTCACGTGCTCATCTCACCTTTTCAGCCTACATTGCAACTCATTAAAATGGAACAATGAGATGACAGTAGTTTTGCTGGTTAATTAGGGTTCGCTGGTGTTCTGGGGAAATAATATGGTACAAGGCATTATAAGCACGCGTACCGCTAGCTTCACGTATGCGGACAACTCCTGTAGCCATGTCCAACTTCCTCCCTACAACTCAACGTACATTGACAAGCAAGCATAATAGCAGGATCAGAAAGCCCTTGGTTCAGAGAGTAATAGGGGCATTGCGAATACTTGTCTAACAATCAGCATTCATTCTTTTCAAAAGCTGACTCTTTCTTGAGAAAGACACAAGAGCATACTGAGCAAGGGGTAAACCCTGGTGGATATTACCAAGCAATATGGTGCAGGGATGCAGCCTACATACTAAGAGACCAGTTCCTGTCAGGAAATGCCGGTGCCGCGCTGCAGCAAGCATGTCTGATATGGTCGCATCAGATAGAGCCGCAGAGAAAAATATTGGTCTATGGAAGGGGTTCGCCTGAAATGAATTTCATGTCCGAAACGGCGCAGGAATCTAAAGAAAGAGAATTTGCAGGAGCGCTCCCTACAACGATATATCAAGAAGGCTTCACTGAAGTATATGCCCAGAATCCAGATATTGATTCTTCGGCATTAATGATTTCTGCAACTGCTTGGATCTTGGCAAGAGTTCTGAAAGATGGGCACTTTACGCCAACAATAATCAACGCGTTGGAGAGTTCGGTAGAATTCTTGGGCACTCCGACGAATGATCTTGGGACTGCCGACTCCATGCGCATAGTTAACCTTGTTGTCGACAAAATGCTGAAAGCAGTTGACTTTCTCACATGCCGCGATGTAGACAATGATGGGTTATTGGAGCAGAACCATAATGAAGATTGGATGGACACGGCATTAAGGGCTGGCAAAATTGTCTACAGTCAAGCATGTTGGATTCTTGCATTGAAAGAACTCTCCAGACTATTATCCAGCATTGGTAGGGATGCCGAATCCGAGAGAACAAGGAAGATGGCGACAAAGGCAATTCAAGCAGTTGATCAGCAACTGTGGTCTGAAGGGGATGGCTGCTACATAGATTTGCAACAGTCGGACTATGTAGGGGGTTCCTTTAGGATGCTAACTCAAGATGTTTCCATGTACCTAGTCGCGGTTACCGAGCACCCAGCGCTTGATACTTTCAGCGATAATAGGGACATAATGGAGCATCAGTCAGATTCTGGAAGACCGTTGGACCTCGAGCTCATTTACAAAAGAGCCAACCACACGCTTGATGCCATAAGGAGGAGAGTATGGAAGAACAATTGGCCCCTTGTAACTGAAGTTGAGCTGAAACGCACTGGTCCCGGAACATTCAAACCATACAACTATCATAACCAGACATTTTGGCCGTGGACGACAGGTATGGAGATGCTTGCCAGGGGAAGGTTTGGACGAGTTGAAGAGTGTGATATCCTGCTTTCTGCGCTCGCCTCGGAGAACCAACTGCGCAACCATGCATTCTGGGAATGGGTAAATCCGATTACTAATGAAGGGAGTGGAGCATTTCCGTT
>CAYYYR010000001.1:0-78844 GCA_964476255.1 uncultured Nitrososphaera sp. | reverse complement strand
CAATAGTGCTTTACGTCGAGCCTGTGGGCTTTAATCACATGCCCGTGCTCGACGACCGGGGCAACACGCTGTACCTGATGAACATGACTGCCGACTATACTATAGCAGGCGCAAACGGCACCGAGCTCCAGTCGATAGAGGACGTGCCAGTCGGAAGCATAGTCTCTCACAGGTCCAACACCGAGCTGTTCTTTGAGCTGACGCTGACGCAGGAGAGCCCGTTCCCGGCAGGCGGCTATCTGCTCACCTACGCCGTGACCGACGAGGTGTCAGGCGAGAGCTTTACGCTGGAAAAAGAGATAACGATCGCCGAAACGGTGTCGTCCAGCGTCGTGTGATCACGGGGCATAGTCCATCAGGTAGTCGGGCTCGCCCAGCGTGGCGTTGAGCCTCACCGACGCGTCTACCCAGTAGACGAACCTGTCCGGGTCCCCGATATTTGAGGCCTCGACAGAGAACTCGATCCTGTCATCAGGCATGTCCGCGATCTGGATCGGCCGGACAACGTACGTGTTGGCCGTGTTGTCAAAGACGGCAAAGTACCAGCCTTCTATCGCGGAATTGGCGCTGCCCGGGGAAAAGTTCGGGAACATGATCGTGTACCGCTGGTCGCTGTTTGTTGTCGGGCTGGCACTGACGACGTGCCAGCGGTAGATCGTCTCGTATTCCTGGTTGCTGTTCGGGTTGCCGGCAAGGTCGATCGTGAGAAAGAAAGCCTCGCCGCGCTTTCTCACGCTTGCGCCCAGGATGTCGTGGTAGTCCCTGACCTGCGGGACCGCGCCAGTTCCGCTCTGCTGGTAGACGGCCACGGCGTCGCCCCGCGCGTCCACGATCCTGCTCTCGGCGTTGTCATAGACCCCGTACTCCTGGCTGCCGCCTATCTCTAGGCCAAGAGGAGTGAACGCGAGGGAAACCGGCACGATCGCCGCGACCGCGACTGCAATCGCGAGGACGTACGACGCCTTTAGCACCCGTGAAATCAGGAAGAGGTAGTATTTTCACATTGTGCCAGACGGGCGCAGGCAGATCTAGCCTGCGATTCTGCCGGCGTTGTCGAGGTAGTTGAAGCAGCGTATGCAAAAGTACGGCCCCCTGTACGCGTGCACAGAGGGGGAGACGCTTTCAGAGCTTCCGCAGCCGCTGCACGCCGGCCCGCCTATCCGATCGATTGCTGCTTGCATGTGTGCTAGTCCATTGCCAAGAAATAAAAGGTCAGAGATGTAATCATACAATACATTGTTAAGGGCGATGATTCTGGCCAGCGCGGTTGCCTCCGCGCTCGTGCTCTATCTTTCACTCACACTCTACGTTTTTCCCCAGTCGTACCAGTCGATAGAGCCGAGGAGGCCAGAGGCCGCCGTTACCAGTGTCAGCCTGTCTGTGTCCCAAGTCGAGTTAGGGCAGGCGTTTACCGTTTCCGTGACCGGGATCAACAGCGGCGAAGAGGCAGACATGCAGATCGTGTCCGTCGGCTTTCCAAACTTTACTTCCACCAGCAACATAGAGGTGCTTGATCACAACTTCGTGCAGACGCCAATCCTGATCAGCCCCGGAGATGTGGTGAGCTCTGAATACGGCGAGAAGCAGGTGGACGCGCAGTACGCTTCGGTAGAGGCTTTCAGCAGGCCGTGGGTTGGCGGCAGCGCCTACAGCATCGACCTTCAGGTCGCTCCGGAGGCAGAGGGCAGATTTGCGATATTTGTAAAGTCTGTCGCGTTCCCGCACAGTTGGGACGGAGCGCACTGGCCGCAGGATGGCCTTGCAGATTACCAGAAAGAGTTTGTGAAAGTCCAATACGTGCAGGTGACAAAGCCTTAATTATCGAAACGTGCGAAAAAAAGTACCAGATGAACTATTCCAGGCAGAGTCCCGCCCAGAGCGTCATCGGCTCCAGCTCGAGATTCCTCTTGGGCTATGTTCTCGCGAGCGTCGGGGTCCTGCTCGCGGCTGGTGGCGGCAGCTGGGACATCAACAACCACCTGCTGAACAAGCCTGAAACTTTCTTTGCGCCTCCCCACATGCTGCTTTACTCCGGAGTCGGCGCCACGGTTGCTGGCGCTGCCATATTGTTCCTTGCCTCCAGGCGCGCAGGCGTGACCATCCTGCCGGTCAGGCTTGTGGTGGCCGGCGTCGCGATGCTGGTGGCCGCCGGGCCGATCGACTTTGCCTGGCACTCGGCTTTTGGGCTTGACGGCCTGCTCAGCCCGCCCCACCTTGTTCTTGTTAGCGGCATGGTGGCGAGCAGCGCCGGCGCGCTAGTCGGCATGGTCCACCGCGGCAGCATGGCATCTCGCGAGCTCCGCCTGTCCACACCCCTCATCATACTTGGCGTCCTGCCGGTGTGGCTCGCGGCTTCGGGCGTGGTAGACATGTTCTCCCTTCCGTTCTCGGAGACAGGGTACTTTGACTTTAACCCGCACCCGGTGCTCGGGGTGGCGGTCGCGACGCTCGCGTTCCCGGTCCTGATGTCGGCGCTGGCGTGCGTTTCGTCCGCCCTTTCCGGCAGGCGCTTTGGCGTGGTGACTGCCGCCGGCGCGGCTTTTATCGCGATTAGCGCGCTTACTTCCATAGTCCCGAACGACGCGCTGATCCCGACAATCCCGTTCTACCTGGCCAACATCATACCGTTCTTAGCTGCAGACGCGCTGCTGTCGTTTTCCAGATCAAGAATATCGGCCTATGCCGCCGGCGCGCTAGTCGGCATCGCGTTCTTTACGCTGTACTACCCTTTGATAACGTACGCGTACAACGAAGTTCTGGACCAGAAGACGGTCTGGCCGAGCCTGATCGCGCCCACGTATTTTGAAATGCTTGGCACCGCGTTCCCGCTCGTCGCGGCCCCGGCAGCAGCGATGGGCGTGATCGGGGCGGTTGCGGGCGAGAAGCTGGCAATCAAGAATAAAGCTCTATAATATTATCACTAGCTATAGAATTAGAAAAACACTCCATGCTCTTTTAATATTCAAAGCTACTCTCGATATGCCAATGGCGTCTGTACTGGAGATTCGCAACATCGATTCTTCCTTAAAACTGCCACGTCAGTTTCTTATATGCGACTTTTGTTTCTGGGCGGCCTCGGCCATCAGCACGAGGAGGCATGACGTCTTGGCGTGCCCGCAGTGCGAAGCGGTGATCTCCCACATACCGCTGGGAGACAACGAGAGCTTTACTTTCAGCTACGACAAGAGGCGCGGGGTAGAGGTTGACTTTGCCGCCGCCCGCTAGCCGGCCATCGCCATAAAACTCGTTGCGGCCGGCGACGAGCACACATGGCAGTAGCCGCTCCCAAATGGCTGGCCGCATTTTTCGCCGCTGCAGCCGTAGATGACTCCGCATCTTTTGCACTGGTGCAGGCACTGCATGTCAGACAATTGTACGCAGGTTAGTGGCCAGTCTTGTTTTTAACGGCGATACGTGATTCTTCACGTACGAAAAACGGGAAAAATGCAAAGGATAAATGCTGGGCTGCATTTTTTGATCCGTTGCAGAATCAGGACGCGCCTTACAGGGTTGTGGACAGGGGCGGCTGCCCTGCCACCTTTTACCTGAAGGACTGCATAGCTGGCCTGAATGAAAACGTCGGCGAAAAATCTGTAGACGTGGTGGTCACGTCGCCGCCCTACAACATCGGCATCGGCTACAGCTCTTACAGCGACACGCTGCCGCGCGGGAAATACCTGGCGTGGATGGAGGAGGTGGGCGTCGCAGTAAAGCGGGCGCTCGCGGACGACGGCTCGTTCTTTCTCAACATCGGCAACAAGCCAAAGGACCAGTGGATACCGTGGGACGTGGCATCTGTATTGAGGAAGCACTTTGTGCTGCAGAACGCAATCCACTGGATAAAGTCGATAGCGATAAGCAAGGCCGACGTCGGCAACTATCCCAACATCGCCGGCGACATCGCGGTCGGCCATTTCAAGCCGATAGTGAGCGACAGGTTCCTCAACGACTGCCACGAATACATCTTCCACTTTACGAAAACCGGCGATGCGCATCTTGACAAGCTTGCAGTAGGGATACCTTACCAGGACAAGACGAACATTGGCCGGTGGAAGGCTGCAAAAGAGGACAGGCGCGACAGGGGCAACACCTGGTTCATCCCGTATGAAACGATACAGCGCAAGAGCGAACGGCCGCACCCGGCCACCTTCCCGGTAAAGCTGCCGGAGATGTGCGTAAAGCTGCACGGGAGCGCAAAGCTGGTAGTCGATCCTTTCACCGGCATCGGCTCGACCGCGGTCGCGGCGATGCGCCTTGGAGTCCCCTTTGTGGGCTTTGAAATTGATAGGGAATACCTTGACGCCGCGATTGCTAGGCTTTAGTCGCGGATATTATCATCACTGGGTTTCTCGCGAGCATCATCGTGCCCGTAGTCACCTTGCGCGCCTTTGATATCGTTACCTGGGTGACGTCGACTTCGGCGAGCTTTAGTTCGTTGACTGCTGCAAGCGCCTGGTACGTCGTCTCGATGAGTATCGTGTCTATAACGATCCTGCCGCCCTTTTTCACCCTGCCGACTGCAAGCTCTATCACCTGCCTTGCGTCGCCCCACGTGCCTCCGACAACCACCGCGTCGGCCTGCGGCAGCGTCGGCAGGACGTCCTGCGCCTTTCCCAGGATGACCTCTGCCGTTGCGCCGAATTTCTGCAGGTTCCTTTTCGTCAGCTCGACTGCGTTTTTGTCATAGTCAATCGCATAGACGTTGCCTTTTGTCTGCAGGCACAGCTCGACCGTTATGCTGCCGCTTCCGCAGCCGACGTCTATCGCCGAATGACCCTCCTTCAGCCTGAGCTTGCTTATCGCTATGGCGCGGATGTCCTCCTTTGTTATAGGCACTTCCTCCGTCCGCTCGAAAAGCTCGTCTGGGATGCCCGGGGTGCGATAGTCCCACAATTTGCTGTAGGTGAGCTGGCGCCGATATTTATGTTAGAATGGACTGGTGGAGGGCCGTGTAGGTGATTATCATGAACGTCAGCAGCAGGAATATGAAGGGGATGATGCCCTCCGTCGCGATCTTTTTGCGCTTTTCCTTTGGCACGTTCCTGGCGATGCTCTTTCCGACGCCGAAAGAAACAAAGTAGAAAACGAACGCGATGATTACGGCTATCCCGACTGACGTGTTCTGGTCAAGCTCGACGGGGATTACAAGGCCTGCGACCATGCCGGCGGCCACGCCCAAGATGACCCGCATGTAGTAGACCCGCTCAAATGTGTCCAAGTTGCCTTTTGTGGTTAAATTGGAGCCGGTAAAATGCCTTGCGGCTGTGTGCGGTTGCACCTGCAGGGACGCATGGAAGGGGCCTATCGGAAAAATGATGCAGCGAGGCTCATTTTGAGCGTGAAAAATGATACTTTTCTGAAACGCGCCATGGCTATCAGTTTTCCACAATGCGATAAGGCCGCATTAAGGGTTGAGCGGCCAAACGCCGATTGAAGCGTGAGGGATATAGGTAGAGGATGGAAGCAAGTGGATAACCCTGATACAGAACGCTAGCAAGGGACTCTAAGATTCCTATGCAGTATTTCTAACTTTAATAATGCCTGCGCATGG
Organism: uncultured Nitrososphaera sp.; assembly: GCA_964476255.1. Taxonomy (GTDB): domain Archaea; phylum Thermoproteota; class Nitrososphaeria; order Nitrososphaerales; family Nitrososphaeraceae; genus Nitrososphaera. The sequence continues at coordinate 73,293 of CAYYYR010000001.1, read as the reverse complement.
AGCATAGTATTGAGCGGGTGGAAGACCGCAAATGAAAGACAGACCATTATTACAAGTTGGTTCATCGGCATAAGTGCGATCTTGCTGGTATTATATCTGACAGAACCCAAGCCAAATATTGAAAAAGAGTGGTTCGATTATTATTTTTAAGCAATTACAGTTATTTTACTAATCGTCTCATTATTCTTGTACTTCTTGTCGGCAACGTATCTCCTAAAGCCATTCTATCAAGACGATGAACCCACGAAAGAGCAGCTGATACAATCTACTGTGTCCACAAGACGTCTACAAATCCCCGGGGCTTTCATGATATTCTGGGCTATTGGATTTTTGATCCTTCTTAAATTAGAATATTCAAATGCAGTTTTGGCTTATTCCATGGTTGCCTTCGGTGCTCCAATCCTTTGGCTGAGCCTTAGGAGGATTGCCCATATGAGGTTCTAGTTGGCGCACCATTAGCTGAGTCAAGCGCGCAGACAGGTTCAAGTCTTTTCCTATTCATTGGTGCAGTGTATGAAATCACTGGGGCGGCTTAATAGAACCCAATTGTTTAATATTTGCGACCTGCCCCTTCCGTAAGACATGGAGCTGTCCGGCATCGAGCTGCGGTACCTCGTCAACGAGATCAGGGGCAGGGTCACCTCAGGGTATTACGTTAGCGGCATCAATGCCATAACAAAGAGCTCGCTCCTTCTCAAGCTCCACCACCCGACGCAGGAAGACATCATGCTGGTTTTATCCGCCAGGGGCGTGTGGATAACGAGGCTAAAGTTCAAGCCGGTGGAGGAGAACAGGCTGGAGCACGCCGTGCAGGCGGAGATAGAGCGCGCTAAGATGGAATCGATAGAGCAGATCGGGAGCGAGCGCATAGTCTCACTGAGGTTCAGGCACCCTGACGGCAGGGTGAGAGTCGCCATATGCGAGTTCTTTGGCGATGGCAACATCGCGATATGCGACGAGAACATGCAGATAACGGCGATCCTCAACCCCATCGAGGTGAGGCACAGGACCCTCGGCGTCGGGCTGCGGTACGCCTACCCGCCGTCAAGGGGAGTGGACGTTTTCGACGTCACGCTGGAGCAGATGCTTTCGCTGAGGGGCGAGGCGAAGAACCTCGAAGCGCTACGCTGGATCGGGCGCAGCATCTCGATGCCAAAAAAGTTCGTTGAGGAGGTGGCAAAGCGTGCGGGCATTGAACCCAAGCTTGCCACGCACCTATCTGACGAAGAGGTGAAAAAGATCTATTCCACCGTCAAGAATCTTGTCAACGACGTCAGCTCCGGCAAGAACCACGAGCCCGTGGTGATCATTGCAAATGAAAAGCCGATAGAAGCGCTGCCGATAATGACTGAAGAGGCCGCAAAAATGACCACCAAGAAGGCCGCGTCGTACATGGACGCAGTCGACGAAGTGCTCAGCAGCGAAATCCTGGACATCGGGCGGAGCAGCAAGACGGTCGAGCTCGACAGGCAGATAGCAGTCCTGGAGCACGACCTTGAAGAGCAGAACAAGGCCATGGAAAAGGTCATGCTTAAGTCAGCCGCCATACGCAAACTCGCCGGCGAGCTCATGTCGCTTTCATACCAGAACCCCGACGACGGCAGGGTCCACGACGCGCTTGCGGCCAACTCTGCTTCGATGTTGAAGGAAAAGGGCGTGAAATACGTCGAAGTCGCGGGCGAAAAGATCGAGATGCAGGAGAACCTTGCCACAGTGAGCTCGATGCTCTTTACCCGCGCAAAAGAAATGGAGCGGGGCAACGCGTCGATAGAGGAAGCGCGCGGCAAGCTATTGGCGCAGATCGAAAAGCTGCGCGGCCAGACCGCGGCCATCCACAAGAAAACCATGGTGAAAGAGCAGACGGCCAAAGAGTGGTACGAGCGCTACAGGTGGTTCGTCACCACAGACGGGATCCTGGCGATCGGCGGGCGTGACGCCTCTTCCAATTCCGCTCTGATACGCAAGCACCTGACGGACGACGACGTCGTTTTCCACGCCGAAGTGCACGGCTCGCCCTTCTTCATTGTCAAGAACGCGGCCGCCCCGGCGCAGGAAGGCAGGATAGATTCGTCGCTCCAGCAGGTTGCGCAGGCAACCGTCTCGTTCAGCAGGGCCTGGAAGGACGGCCTCTCAAGCGCCGACGCCTACTGGGTGACGCCCGGGCAGATAAAAAAAGGGGCGCCGACCGGCCAGTTCCTGCCAAAGGGCTCGTTCGTGATAGAAGGCAAGCGCAGCTACCTCAAGGGCGTGGAGATAAGACTCGCGATCGGAATCGTGCAGCTGAACGGCAGGGAGACTCTGGTGTGCGGGCCGGAAGAGTCGATAAAAAAGCGTGCCATGTTTTACGCCGTGCTCCTGCAGGGCGGCATGGACCCGATGACCGCGGCAAAGAAGACAAAGACAGAATTCGTCAAGATTGCCGGCGACGGCGAGATCGCAGAAACGATCAAGCGCATGAGCCTTGACGACTTTGTAAGAGCGCTCCCGACCGGCCAGTCAAGGATATCGTTCACCGCAAGGGGCCAACAGCAGGGTGTGCCGGCAGCTGCAGAGGAACAGCAACAAAAGTAATTAAACCCAGAAATCCGATTACAGCTCGTGGTAAAAAAGCCAGTCAGGGAACATGCCGACGCGAACATGACCACCCGCGTGATTGTCAGGGACATCATGAACAGCCCGGTGGTTTCCGCAACCCCCGGCGACAACGTCCGCGACATTGCGAAAAAGATGAAGGAGGAAAAGATCGGAAGCATTGTCATCATGGACAAGGACAAGCCTGTCGGCATAGTGACTGACTGGGACATTGTTTCAAACGGCCTGTCAAAGGACGCCAGGCCGAGCCAGATAAAGGCAAAGGACGTGATGCAGGACATCCACACGATAGAGAGCGAGGAGAGCATCACCGAAGCGGCGCGCCAATTGAGAAAGCACAGCATCAAGCGCCTCGGAGTCGTCTACAAAAAGAGGCTTGTCGGCATCATTTCTTCGTCAGACGTGATTGCAGTCACGCCCGACCTAGTCGACGTCGTGTCGGAAAAGGCGGGCATCATCAGGGGCGAGCTTGGCCGGCCGGCGGGCAACGTGTCCGGGTACTGCGACGAGTGCGGCGAGTGGTCGGACCTCTTGCAGTACGACGAGGGCACGTTCAGCTGCGAAGTGTGCAGGGGCGAGTCGTCTGCTGGAGCCGAAGGCGCCTAGGTTTCTTGCAGACGCGATGCTCGGGAGCGTCGCGCGCAAGCTCCGCATCTTTGGCTTTGACACGCTATACATTGCGCACGCGCCGGACGACGAAATTTTGAAAACGGGAATCGAGCAGGGCAGGGTCATCCTCACCGCCGACAAGGAGTTGTTCAAGCGCATAGTCAAGGCAGGCGCGCCCGGCGTGCTTGTCAGCGGCGCAGGCGAAGTCGACGACATTGGGCACATTCTGTCAAAGAACGGAGTCAATTCGGTCAACCTGGACGGCATCGGCTCCCGGTGCTCGATCTGCAACGGGCTGCTGGAAGAGAGGACGCCGGAGCAGGTGAAAGGTGGAATACCGAACAGGGTCGCAGAGTGCCACAGTGAGTTTTACCAGTGCGCCAGCTGCGGCAAGGTATACTGGGAGGGCGGCCACCTCAAGCGCATAAGGGCGCTTGCCAGAGCCGTCGACAGCAGGCTTGGAAGAGCAGCCGCGACCTAGCTATATCAAAAGGTTAAAATCGGGTGAGACAGTCGAAGTCAGTCAAATGAGCTCGAATTCTGCTTTGGAGCGCACGATCAGCAAGGTTTTGTCACAGAAAGAAGCGGAACTAATTTCAAAGATAGATTCTGCATACCAGGAATCGCTGAACAACCTTGAAGCTTCTCGCGGCAAACTGGAGGCCGAGCGCACTAGGATAGTCGAGTCTGCGAAAAAGCAGGCAGAGAACCTGAAGCGCCAGATAGTGGGGTCGGGCAGGCTCGCCGCCCGCAACCAGGAACTTTTGATGATTGAAAACGCCGTCAACAACGCCTTTGAAGAAGCAAGGAAAAAGCTCGCTGCCTCTGGCGGCAGGGACAGCTACAAAGCGCTCATGAGCACCATCATTGAAGAGAGCGTCTCGTCCGTGGGCTCTGGCGAAGTCGTCATTGAATGTAACAAGAACGACTCCGAGCTGATCAGGAAAATACTGTCAGACCTGCAGGAAAAGAAACCGAAAGTGCAGGCGAAGGTGTCTGACCGCAGCATCGACGTGCTTGGCGGCATCAAAGTAAAGTCCGCGGACGGCACGATGACATACGACAACACTCTTGATTCCCGAATTGAAAGACTCAAACCTTTAATAAGGAAAAATATAGCCCAGATGCTGAGAGGAGAGGCGTAATGGTAGCAAAAGGGAGAATCGTCTGGGTTAGCGGTCCGGCAGTCAAGGCAGACGGCATGTCTGCAGCAAAGATGTACGAAACAGTGCAAGTGGGCGATTCAAAGCTCATCGGCGAAGTCATCAGGCTAACTGGCGACGTCGCATTTATCCAGGTATACGAGTCGACGTCCGGACTAAAGCCGGGCGAGCCAGTAGTCGGCACCGGTCAGCCGCTTTCGGTGCTGCTAGGCCCGGGAATCATTGGCAAGATCTACGATGGCATCCAGCGCCCGCTGGACGAAATTGCGTCAAAGTCCGGCGCCTTCATCGGCAGGGGCGTGGTAACAACCCCGGTCGATATGAAGAAGAAATACAAGTTCAAACCCACCGCGAAAAAGGGCGACCAAGTTGGTCCAGGCTCGATTCTGGGCACTGCTGAAGAGACCCCGTTGGTGACACACAGCATCCTTGTCCCGCCAAACCACCCGGGCGGCAAGCTGGCCGATATTGCAGGCGAGGGCGACTACGACATCGAGCATGTCATCGCAACCACCGAGAAGGGCGGCGACAAACTGCCATTAAAGATGTATCATAAGTGGCCGGTGCGAAAACCCAGGCCATACGCCGAGCGCTACGACCCGACCGTCCCGCTGGTGACAGGGCAGCGAGTAATCGACACATACTTCCCGATCGCAAAGGGAGGGACCGGCGCGATCCCCGGCGGCTTTGGCACCGGCAAGACCGTAACATTACACCAGATCGCAAAGTGGGCAGACAGCAAGGTGGTCGTCTACATTGGCTGCGGCGAACGCGGCAACGAGATGACCGAAGTGCTTGTCGAGTTCCCGCACCTTATCGACCCGCGCTCAAACAGACCCCTGATGGAAAGAACTGTTCTTGTGGCAAACACCAGCAACATGCCGGTGGCTGCAAGGGAAGCGTCAATCTATACGGGCGTTACGATAGCAGAATACTATCGCGACATGGGCTACGACGTGGTGCTAGTCGCCGACTCGACGAGCAGGTGGGCAGAGGCGCTCCGCGAAATGTCGGGCCGCCTTGAAGAGATGCCCGCAGAGGAAGGCTACCCATCGTACCTTGCGTCAAGGCTCGCAGAATTCTACGAAAGAGCAGGCAGGGTCAGGGCGCTCGGATCACCGGACAGGGCCGGCTCTGTCACGCTGGTAGGCGCAGTGTCGCCGTCAGGCGCAGACTTTACCGAGCCAGTCACGACGCACACTATTAGGTTCATCAAGACCTTCTGGGCGCTTGACACCAGGCTCGCGTATTCGAGGCACTACCCGTCGATCAACTGGATGCAGTCATACTCGGGTTACCTTGAAGACGTGAGCAAGTGGTGGAAGGAAAACGTCACGGGCGAATGGTACGACCTGAGAGCGGAATCATACCAACTGCTCCAGAGGGAAGATAAGCTGAAGGAAATCGTCAGACTACTCGGCCCCGAAGCGCTGCCGGACGAAGAAAAGCTGGTGCTTGAAGTGGCAAGGATGATCAAGATAGGCATCCTGCAGCAGAACTCGTTTGACAAGGTCGACACCTACTGCAGCCCGCAAAAGCAGGTAAAGCTGGTGAAGTTGATGGTAAAGTTCTACAAGGAGGCGCAAAAGGCGTTGAAGGCAGGAACCCCGCTTGCAGACATTAGGGCGATCCCGATAATCCCGTCCCTGCTGAAGGCAAAGTTCGAGATACCTGAAGAGCAATTGAACAAGCTGGACGACCTGGACAAGCAGCTAGACAGCCAGTTCAGAAAAGCTGCTGGCGGCGCGGCAATGACAGAGGAGGCGAAGGTAGTTGCCTGAAACGGCGGGAATAGAATACACAAAGGTGGCCGAGATCAAGGGCCCACTTATGGTAATCGACGGCATCACGAAAGCATCGTTTGACGAGCTGGTCGAGATCGAGACGGCGGACGGCGAGCGCAGGCTCGGCAAGGTGCTCGAAGTAGGCTTTGGCAAGGCAGTCGTCCAGGTATTTGAAGGCACCACCGGTCTTGCTATCACAGGCACAAAGGCGAAATTCCTGGGCAAGACGATGGAGATGCCGGTTTCGCAGGAGCTGCTCGGCAGGGTGTTTGACGGCCTTGGAAGGCCAAACGACGGCCTGCCGGATCCGATCGCGGACGAGTTCCTCGACGTCAACGGCGAGCCCATGAACCCCGAGCGGCGTGAATACCCAACGTCGTTCATCCAGACAGGTGTATCGGTAATCGACGGCATGCTGACCCTCGTAAGGGGTCAAAAGCTGCCAATCTTTTCCGGTTCTGGCATGCCTCACAACATACTGGCGGCGCAGATTGCGCGCCAAGCATCGGTAGTCGGGACAAAGGAGGACTTTGCAGTGGTGTTTGCGGCAATTGGCGTGCAATACTCTGAAGCGCAATACTTTAAGCGTAGCCTAGAAGAATCCGGCGCGCTGAGGCGCTCGGTCCTGTTCCTCAACCTTGCAGACGACCCTGCAATCGAGAGAATCATCACCCCCAGAGTGGCGCTGACAGTGGCGGAGTACCTGGCGTTTGACCTCGGCATGCACGTGCTTGCGATACTGACTGACATGACTAACTATGCCGAAGCGCTCAGAGAGATCAGCGCGGCCAGGGAAGAAGTGCCAGGCAGGAAGGGCTACCCGGGTTACCTCTACACCGACCTTGCAAACAACTACGAGCGCGCAGGCAGGATAAAGGGCAAGAACGGCAGCGTCACGCAGGTGCCGATCCTGTCGATGCCGGCAGACGATATTACGCATCCAATCCCGGACCTGACTGGCTATATCACCGAGGGCCAGATCGTGCTCGGGCGCGACCTGTTCAGAATGGGCATCTATCCGCCGGTCAACGTGCTGATGTCACTATCGAGGCTCATGAAGGACGGAGTCGGCGAAGGCAAGACAAGGTCTGATCACATGGAAGTTGGCAACCAGATGTATGACGCTTATTCAAGGGCGCAGGAAGTCAGGGCTCTTGCAGAGATCGTCGGGAGAGCTGGGCTGACCGGCGTTGACCTGAAGTACCTGGACGTCGGCGACATGTTTGAGCAGCACTTTTTGAAGCAGGCTCCTGACGAGAACAGGACACTTGACGAGACGCTCGGCAGGGCGTGGGAAGTGCTGTCGACATTGCCCGAGGGCGAGCTGACCAAGATCAAGGACAAGCACGTGAAGCAATACTACAAAGGCAAATAGAAATGTCGTCGTTTGGAAGAAGGGCCACTGCAACAAAGATCGAGCTCATCAAGATAAGGCGCTCGATGCAGGTGGCCAAGATGGTCCACAAGATCCTCGACGACAAGCGCGAAGTCCTGCTAAAAAAGATAGACGAAATGATCGAAGAGGCAAACAAGGCAAGAGAGGACATCTGGACGCCGCTCGGCGAAATCTACACCTCTGTCTACAACGCCTACATGTCGCTTGGCACCATGACGCTTGAATCTATATCCGATTCGACTCCCGGCATCATGGAAGTCGACGTCAACGTCAGGCGCATTGTCGACGTCAAGATACCTACTTTGCAGGTAAAGACAAAGGAAGGCGGCCAGCAGCTGTCGTACGGCTTTGTTGAAACCAATGCTTCAGTTGACAAGGCGTCAAAGCTGATCAAGAACATGCTCCCGGGCATCTGCAAGGCGGCTGAATATGAAAACGCGATATTCAGCCTCGCAAAAGAGCTCGAGCGCACGCAAAAGCTGCTCAACGCGCTGGAATACGTCATCATCCCGCAGTACCAAGACGCCGTGTATTTCATCAAGGCGACACTGGAAGAGCGTGAGCGCGAAGAGTTTGTCAGGCTCAAGAAGGTTAAAGTAGTACTTGACAGGAAGAAGTTGGCAGAAGCGGAGGCTTATGCAAAGAAATGACAGACGATATTTCAGGCTATTTTGAAAAGGCAAAGGCGCAGCTGAGATCCGACCACGACTCGATGACCCAGCGGATCAAGGAAGAGGTCGCCGCGAGCAAGCGCAAGGCGCTCTCCAAGGTCTAAGCCACATATTTTATAACACCTTGTCGCCCAAGGTAACACGGTGAGTCTGGATTGAACAGCGACATTGACGGCTCTTTGCTTGAGCATTTTGAGAGAGAGATATGGAGCAAGGTTCCCCACCTGGAAAAGCCGGGCGAAGCAAAGGTAGTCAATCCGACGCCCTTGAAAGATATCACCGGAGACCTGAAAGAGTGTGCAAAAAGCGTGTTCGGCCTGGATCTCGCAGATAAGGATCTGCGCGTCTTCGGCAAGTTCGATTCAAAATTGCTCGCAGGCTCGATCAAGGTAAGGCCGGCAGTCCAGATAATCCACGACGCCATTGCCACGGGCAAGCTCAACCGCGGGCAGACGGTATTTGAAGCGACTTCGGGCAACTTTGGAATCGCCCTGGGGCAGATAACAAAGCTAGGCCTGGACGTCGTTGCCCTAGTTTCCAGAAAGCTACAGGAAGGGGTGTTCGAAGAGTTGAAAAACGGCAAGACGCGCGTCATCAACCTTGACATGGACATCTGTCCAGCTCCGGGGATGAAGGGCAACGCGAACCTTATGATGGCCAAGGCAACCGCCTCCAACATCCGGGCGCAGCTCTCCGAACTGGGGTTCGATCCCGCCGTTTTCGATAAATCACGTTCCGAGGTGGAAGCGGTCCTAGCGGACCAGGACATAATAAACCTGGCAAAGCTTCTCGCAAAGATCTATGGCTGCTTCTGCCCGGAGCAGTACGACAACGAGCTGAACGTTGACTCGCATAGGACCGTGACGGCCGCAGAGCTGGACCAGCAGCTGCGCGAACATGGCCATTCGCTGTCCGATTTCAGGATTGTCTGCACCTTTGGCACGGGCGGCACTTCTGGCGGCCTGAGCAGGTACATGATGGAGAAATATGGCAAAAAGGCGGTGCACGTGGTCTTTCCACCCGGCGACCAGGACGTCGCAGGGATAAGGACGAAAGGCAAGGCGTCGGGGCTAAAGTTCTACGAGCCTGACAGGTATGCAGGGCAGCACGAAGTGGATTTTGGTCAGGCAAAGCGCCTGTTAAAGTTTTTCGTTGACAAGGGGTACGACATGGGAGAGAGCAGCGCCCTCGCGCTTTACGCCGCGATGCAGATGGCGAACTTTGGCGGCGACGGCAGGTTTGTAATAATAGTTGCAGACGGAATCCAAAAGTACAGAAAGAGCCTTGCGGCGACGGAACAAAAGCCGAGGAGCATGCAGGTTGGTCTGCAGGAAGCGGTCTCGAACATTGGAAATTACGACAGGGTCGTCTGGATACACACGATGTACACTCCGCGCAAGGAGGGGATAGAGCTCATTGCAAAGTCGCTGGGCGTTGACGAAAGCAAGATCATTGTGCCAAAGGCCAGCGAGGTGGAGCGACTCTTGATGACACAGCAGATCCCCAAGGAGCTCGACAAGGCGCTCGGAGGAGACGCAAAGCCACTGCTCGTTTGCATGATGGGAAACACCTCGCTCAGAGTTGCCCAGGTACTTGGACAGAAGGGCATCGCGGCTGAAAGTCTGAACGGCGGGATATCAGCACTGTCTCAAGGGAAAGGCAAGCAGATCTCTGAGCTGGTGCGGATGGCTACCGAATAACGGGGCAGCATTTTTCCATGCCCGCCAGAGCGCCAGAGCCGTCCGCTAACCTTTGGGCGTGATACGTCTGCTCGTATGGGTATAAATGATTAAATATGGCATTTTGTTCTCGAACCTAGTATGAAGAAGCTGAACGGACGCGTCACGATTTCGGTTTTGGCAATTCTCAGCTCGATCGCTTTGGCAGGCTTTGGCGGTCAGGCATTCGCGCAGGAAGCGGCACCGGCTGATGCAGGGTCAAAGCTGATAGGTGCAGGCATGGCATTCGGCCTTGCAGCCCTCGGAGCAGGCATCGGCCTTGGCTTTGTAGGCGCAGCGGGTCTTGCCGCAATCAGCGACAACCCCAAGATGCAGTCTAGGGTGTTCATCATCGTAGGCATGGTCGAGTCAATCGCCATCTACGGCATTGTCATGATGTTCATCATCCTTGGACAGGGCTAAGCTATGAAACTTTTTTCCTCCTCTTTTTACTTTTATTATTCATTCCAAACGGAAGGATTTTAAAGAGACTGGAATTAACGGAAGGCGAGAATGGGCCTAGCCAAACTCATGAAAGCCACCATCATCCTGCCGCGCACAGAAACGCAGGAAGTGGTGAGCAGGCTGGCCGAGCTCGAATGGTTCCACCCTATCCAGGTCCCTTCCGATCACATTAACCCTTTTCTTGACGATCTTTTGCTCAAGGCCCAGCGGCTGTTCCAGGAAATAGACGAAACCACGAAAGCGCTTGGCATCCCGCTTGAAACCGGCGTCATGGCCACGATGTTCAAGGGCGCGCCAAAGGGCAAGACCGACTATCTTATCGAAGACATCCAGAACTTTGTCGCCGACCTGGAGAACAAGAGCGCGGCGCTGCTGCGCGAGCCCAAGAAAATCCTTGCAGAGCAGAACAGGGTGGCAAAGCAGCTCGAGGAATACAGCAACCTCGAAGGCGCGCTCGACATGGCGGCTAACCTCAACCTTGACCTTACGCTCTTTGGAAAGATTAGCCACTTTTTCTCCGGCCTGTTTGTAATCACTTCTGCGGACGATCAGGAGATCCGCAAGGCGCTCGGCGACCTGCCGATTTACATTAGCAAGCTTTCCGATCAAAAGTCATCTATGGTCGTCTTTGGCGCGGCCGATGATTCCGACCGCATTTCAAAGACGCTCAGGAGCTTTGGCGTCCACCCGCTCCAGATTCCCGCCAACATGCCCCAGAACCCGAGCGTCGCGTACGCCCAGGCAAAGGCCAAGGTAAAGGAGCTGGAAGCAAAGAAGGCAGAGGTCGAAAAGAACACCGAGAAGCTGAAGGCGTCGATCCTGAGCAAGCTCCTCTCCATGCACGAAGCGGCCAGGGTGGCCAAGGACGTGCTTGAAAATACCAGAAAGCCCGGCGGCACGCGCAACTTTGCGGTAATCCAGGGCTACATCCCCGACCAGATGGTGAAAAAGTTCAAAGGCCTGACGAAAAACTATGTCAGCGTAGTCGAACACGCCCATGCCAACGCCGACAAGCACGGCGAAGAAGTCCTGCCGACTTTGTTGACGAACAAGTCGTACACTCGCACCTTTGAAGTGGTCACTGAAACGCAGGGCCTGCCGAGGTACGGCGAGATGGACCCGACCCCCATCATTGCATTTGTCTGGCCGCTCTTTTACGGCCTGATGTTTGCCGACCTTGGCCACGGCCTTTTGCTGGCGGGGCTCGGCTTCCTGTTCAGGCACAGGGGGAACGGGTCGCTCAAGACATGGGGCACCCTCATAATGGCCAGCGGCATAGCCGCGGCGATAGCGGGCCTCGGCACGGGCGAGATGTTTGGCTTCCACTTTGACGAGATCGCGTTCCTCGCCCCGATCTTTGAGCCGCTGCACGACTGGGTCGGCATATTGAGCGTGTCCGAGCTGACGTTTGACCAGGTGGTCAAGATACTGAAGGTCTCGATAGCGATAGGCATAGTGCACCTGCTGATGGCGTTCTTCCTGAGGCTCCGGGCCAACATAAAGCAGGGCAACAAGCTGATGATATACTATCACGACATCCCCACGATCATACAGTACATGGCGGTGGTTGCGCTGATACTGGCGGCCATCGGGTCGGGCTATGACATCATCGGCATGTTCGGCGTCACCGGCGTGACCCATACAGAGCCGGTGCCGTGGCTGACGTTCGTGTTTGGCGACTGGGTCACGGTGGACATCGTGGCAAAGGCTGCCCCGCCTGTGATCATTGCCACCGTCGTGATCATGATCATTGGGGGCATCAAGGAGGAGAAGCACATGAAGGCGCTCGGCAAGGACGAAGGCGGAGGGCTGGTGGGCATTGTCGTCGAAGTCATCATGGTGAGGATCATCGAGATGCTGTCAAACACGATCAGCTACTCCCGTATCGGCATCATGCTGCTGGTGCACTCGGCGCTGCTGGTCACGGTCAACAACTCGTTTGAGCAAGGGGGCGGCTATGCGGTGCTCATTGGCGGCAACATTGGCATCATGCTGATCGAGGGGCTCATCGTCTACATCCAGACGATCAGGCTCCACCTGTACGAGTGGTTCCCAAAGTGGTACGTCGGTGAGGGCGTGGAGTTCAAAAAGATCGTGCCCAAGATGCTCTACTCCAACTTTGTCTGGAAGGGCGGCGAAGTGCCGGTCCAGCAAGCCAAAAAGTAGGCGCATACGCGCGTTTCCGGTCCAGACGCAACTTGCTTGAAAGAATTAATTAAATAGTTATTTTGTTGCATGAAAGCAAGACAATGACGAAATTTTCTGTCATCGATGCGCCTTCCATACTGGGACTCAGGCCGTCAGGAGTTGAGACCCTCCCCCAGGCATTAAGGGACGCCCGTCTCCTTGAGAAACTGCATGCGAAAAGCGCGGTGCAGATTACGCCTTTGCCCTATCAACCAGAACGTGACAGGGAAACGCTCTTGCTAAATCCAGAAGCAATCAAAAAATTTTCACTTCAGCTTGCCGATGCGGTGGACAACGAGCTGCACAACAATAATTTTCCAGTTGTGCTTGGCGGCGATTGCAGCATCCTGATTGGAAACCTTTTGGCATTGCGCCGCCTGGGCAGGTACGGCCTATTCTTTCTTGACGGGCATGCCGACTTTTACCAGCCGGAAGCATCGCCGACTGGCGAGGCAGCCGACATGGACCTTGCCATTGTGTCTGGCAGGGGCCCCGACGTGCTTGCAAACGTTGAGGGGCTCGGGCCTCTAGCCAGAGACGAAGATATCGTGGTGTTTGGCTGCCGCGATGCAGAACAAGCCGCCAAGTATGGCAGCCAGGATGTCAAAAACACAAACATGCACGTGTTTGACCTTGCACACATACGAGCTGCAGGGGTGGAGGGGACAGCAAAACTGGCTGTCAAGCAGTTGATAAAAGAAGAGGTGGCTGGCTTTTGGATCCATCTTGATGTCGATGTCCTGGACGATCGCGTCATGCCTGCGGTCGATTATCGCCTGGAAGGCGGATTGACGTTTGAAGAATTGAAGGATATTTTACGGATTCTCAAGGCGTCGGGACGCGCTGTAGGCATTGACATAACAATCTTTAACCCAAAACTTGACGCAGACGGCTCGATTGCGCGCCAACTGGTTGACGCTATTGCCGCGGGCCTTTCAGACAAAGTCTAGAAACTTTTATTCCAGCCTGACGAGCCGCTGCATTATCGTTTCCGCGGGAACCTTTTGCTCGACGCCTGCAGCAATCGCCGCCAGGTTTCGCACTTCGATCATCATCAGCTTTATCGCCGACAGCATTATCGCCACCGTAAACACCGCCCTGAAAGAGCTCACCACCCTCTTCATGGCTATTGACTCGAATCCTGCCTCAAGCTGCATTATCGCGTCAATGTCGTTTGCCGCGTTCTGAGGCACGATATCACGATAAACTGTGCTGTTGAGCTCGCCTATCGCCTCTGCCAGCTTTTCCGTGTTGATCATCTTCATCAGGCTCTCCCTCGTGACCTTTGGAGTCGTGGTGACGATAAGATCGGTGATGTCCTGCTGGCCCAGGCCCCAGAACTTGCCGCGCAAGACCGCAAGGACGTTGTAAGAGTCAATGTCGGTCGCGACCAGCTTTTTCACGTCGGGCGCGGTCGCCTCTGTCACAAGCGCCCGATCAAGCGCGTGGTGGAATGCGTGGTCGAGATAAGTGTCAAACAGCCTGACGTCGCCCTTTTCCTTGTATGCCGCCGCGGCCTTTGCCGCGTCTTCGCCAAACTCGCTGCCTGCAAGCGCTCCGACAGCTTCGTCGAGGTCCTTGGCAACGAGCGCCTTTACAACCAGATCGCGCCTGCCAACGAGCTCTTCGGCGCGCAAGTTGATCTTTGGCAGCAGCTCTTCGTACGTCTTGCCCAGGGCCTTGCCCTTGAGCACCATCTTCAGGTTCATGGTGATGTATTTTACGAAATAAGCGTTCAGGATGCCGGAGCCACCGGCGATGTTGACCATCTTGGCGTGCTGATTCACCAGGTATTCGCGCAGCGCGCCTTCCACCTTTTCCGCGCTGTAGGGCTTTGTCAATTTTGCAAGCGCGTCAAGGTAGACCGTGTTTTTCATCCTGGTGACGAGCTCTTCAATGTCGCGGGACTCGGCCAGCGTCTGGAGCTCGCTTTTTGTTAGCATCCTGCCCCTCAGCCCGTGCGAGAGGACGGTACCGAAAATCTTGCTTGGCATGCTGACTTTGCTGCTCATAACGCAAAGTTGAGTTCGTCTAGTGCTCTATAAAAAGCATAGCGTCTTGAGAGCTAGTCGTCGAACAGTCTAGACAGCACGTTTGTTATTTTTTCTGAAAGGGCCAGAAGAACAAAGTGCAGGCCAAATCCCGCGACTGCACCCAGTGCCAAGTTGCCGCTGTTGTAGTAGAATCCGAGAAATATGCCCAGCGAAGGAAGCGTCAGTATCATGGCAAGAGCAGAGCTCACCCAGAACGACTTTACTATTACGTCCGGATCGACGTTTTCGAGTCTCTGGCTTGCAAATACTAATTTAGAACGCGGAGCTGTCATTTCCTCAATTTTCATTGGCGGATGATGCAATATTAATATTGACACAGCAAAACGTAGACTCCATATTAGCATAATTGTATGAAATTATGTCATATGGATATTTCAACACAAATTTTCAGTTCTTTAGCTTATCGGTTTAAATTTTTCAAGGTTTTTGCAGAACCAAAATAATTTTATCCATTATTTACTTTAATATATTCCTCCTGCTCTTGCAATAATGATAAGCTCAAGTAAAATTGTTGCAAATTTAGGAAGAAATTAAGGAAACTGGATAAACTTAATTAGCAAGTTTCCCATCTGTACAGCAAATGGAACTCTCGGCACTTCAGGAAGAGACAAAGCTGAACGACAAGCTGGAAAAACTGCTGGACCAGTTCGAGCGCGAAGTGGAGCCGCTTGACAGGTTCTCCGGCCTCTCAATGTTTGCCACGCCAGCCGGGATCGTGCTTTCGATATTCCTCCCGCTGGCGTACCTGCAGTTTGTGGCAGGGGTCGACCCGTTCACATCGATCGGGACCGCGCTGTACTGGATAGTCGGCGGCATCGTCGCGACCATTGGCCTGACCAAGCTCCCAATATTCTACGTGGACCGCAAGAAACACGAAATATCAAAGACAAAATACAAGCCGATCGCCGGCGTGTGCATGTGCGACCTCAGCCAGCTCCGCGGCCACATGAGGAAGATGGAAAAGTCCGGGGCCACGGGCGAAAGGATTAGGCACGCAAAGCTGATGAAATACTACAAGGAACAGATCGGCTGGGAATAATTTTTTCCCTTTCTCTCTTTTAATTGCAAAGGCAACGCTTAATAAATTAAAATCCCTGTCGAGATCAGGATGAGCGGCAAAAAGGTCACCACGAGCCGGGTTTTTGCGGCAAGCACCATTCTGGCACTTGTCATCTCTGTCCCAATGATAACCGTGATTCTGGTGATGCACTATGTAGTTATGGCAGACATTATGATAACCGGGATTGCTGGCATCATCACCCTCTTTATCGCGATGGGCTTTAGCTTCAAGGTGTCGAAAAAGCTCAGCGCGAAAACTCACGGCGCGGACGGCAAAGATCTGGAAAAAGCGTGAAATAGCCGCAGCGCGAAATTATCATAATGAACATAAAGCATGTCGCGCTGCAGCTGTGCACCTGCACCTGGATTGAAATAATGACCGGCACGGGGATTACGCTATACCTGCTGTACCTGCATAACTATTACCTGGCCGCGCTTACGGTCGCAGTGTTTGCGCCTCTGATCGGGTTCCACTTTGCAATCGACAAACTGTCAAAGGACAAGGTTGACTGGGGGCAGGGCCGCCTGATAAAGATCAGATCAAAACGCGAGCTCGTCGATTGAAAGCGTCCTTGCGCAGTAGCGGCACTTCAGGACCACCTTCTCCTTGTCGATGACGTCGATGGTCGACCGGATCTCTTCGCCGCTGTTTGTGATGCACTTCAGGTTCGGGCACTTGAAGATCCCGACGATTGAATCAGGCAGCTGGATCTTGCGCTTTTCCACCAGCTTGTAGTCGCGGATGATGTTGATCGTCGCGCGCGGCGCGATCAGCGCGAGCTTGTTGGTTTCGCTTATTTCCAAGAACCTATTTTCCACTTTTATGATGTCCTTTTTGCCGTGCTTGCTGCTGGGCACGTTCAGCGCGACAGTGATCACGTTGCCCTCCTTGCCGGTGACGCTCAGCGCGTGGAGCACAAAGAGCGCCTTGCCCGCTTCGATGTGATCGATTACCGTGCCGTCCTTTATCCTGCGCACAAGAAGCTGGCTCGTGTCAGACATTGCACTGATGCGGCGCTCCTAAGTATATCAGCGTATCGTCGCCGTGCTCTGGTAACTTGGCGGGGGATCAGGCCAATTTCCTGCATGCAAATATTGATCATCCCCCTTAGAGTTACCAGCACTTGCAAAACAAATATCCTTTAATGTCGAAAGGACAGACGGCACAAATGGATTTGCCATGACCACTGCCGAAAGAGTTCTGGAACAGCCTTATACCATAACCATTGACGGCCAGCCGACCAGAGATTTTTTCATATTCGAGGACAAGATAAGAGGAGAGAATGCGGTGCAGATCAACTATCAACACAGCTCGAATGAAATATCAGTAACAGGAACGAATGTAGTCCCGGAATTTCCGTTGCACATAGTTGGTGCGATTGCTGGAGCGATATGGATAGTTGCAATCGTCACCCGGATTACGTCATTCAAGAAAATCTCGTAGCGAACCTGCTAATCGTTATTTACTTAGGTTATTTGTCTTAATCAGCGTTGATTGTTGTAGGCAAGCACCATTGAAAAGGTTCCATCGAATCTTTGTGTCGCGCCAAGAATTGAGATATTGGCCTGGACTCGATAACTCGACAGAACACGGCGACGATACATTGATTATTCCGTTTTGTTCATAGCCAGTCGTGGGACTGTTCAGGCGCTGGAAACCAAAAGGCAAGATGTACAGCCTGAAGTGCACCCAGTGCGGCGCGGGCTTTTTGTCAAGTTATCCTCTGGAAGCCCCGATCTGCGGCAAGTGTTTGCAAAAGGCCAAGTCCCTAGACTCTACCGTGGATCATGGCAAGGCCTGCGTAAAGTGCGGCGCGCAGGGGGTGATCTATGGTAAGGAATATTGCCATTCCTGTTATTTTGGATTCAACAAGAAAGAGTAGCCGTTGCAGAGTGGTTGGCTCAAGGGATACGTGGAAGAGTTCTGCAACGGCCGCCTGACGGTTCCTGGTCTGGGATTTATCGCTTGTGAACAGATGGCCGGCAGATGATAAAGGATTTTGTGGTCTCTTTTACTAGAATAATTTAGCATTTGGTCAGCTGGGATTGGTAGGAGGGCATTAATGCGTCAAAGGGGAGAGTAGCGGCACCGGAGTACGGTGCCGCCAAGGGAGAACGGGATGCTCGGGAAAGCCTCCATTGCTCCCCCCTTTTGCTTATTCAGGCAGGCCCTCTTGACTTAAGGAACGCGTTGGTTCTTGCCAACTGTTGCCAGGATATGGTTATTACAGGTAATCGATGCCTGCATCTGGAAAATTGAAAAATTTGCAAAAAAGAGAGGGAGCCCGACAAGCTTTATCCGAAAGTGAAGGTATAGATCTCAAACCCGCTGCCGGCGACGTCGATCACGATCTCGCTGCTGCCGTAATCCTCGTGCATGGCAAGGTTGTAGAGCTTTTGCCCGTCTATCGCGACTGACCCCTGCTCTGATACGTCGGAGCCGCGCGAGCTCCCGTTCAGACCCGAGCCGTCCTCCAATATTTGCAGTTCGCCGCTGCCGCCGGCGACAATGTTGACGGCTTTTGCAGAGTACGACAGGACGATGCGCCCGGTTTCGCTCACCAGCTCCATGTGGTCGGCGTTGTTCTTCCACTCCCCGTCAAGGTATATCCTGTTGGGGGCGATCGTCGCGTCTTCTGCAATCGTGTACTTTACGATCTGGTCCGGCTTGTAGCCTTCAGGGTTTCCAAGCGGCGCCCTTGCAAACTGGTACCCAAAGTACAGCTCGGGCGTGTCTATCCGGCCAAAGTTTACGCTCTGCGCGTTTTCCGGCCTGCTGATCGACTGGTCGATGGTCGCGTTGGCGCCGATGTGCGCCGCGCGCTCTGACAGCAGCGACTGGATCACTTTTTCGGTCTCTGCGTACGCGCCTTCGCCGATGTGGTCGTACCGGATGTATCCTTCGTTGTCGACCAGGTACTTGCGCGGCCAGTAGCGGTTTTCGTACTCCTTCCACGTCCCCTTTTCGTTGTCCTGCGCCACGGGATATTCGATCTCGAATTTTTCGACGGCCGCCCTGACGTTGTCGTAGTCTTTTTCAAACTCGAATTCCGGCGTGTGCACACCCAGTATCACCAGGCCGTCGTCCGCGTATTTTTCGTGCCACGCGTTCAGGTACGGGATAGTCCTGATGCAGTTGATGCAGCTGTACGTCCAAAAGTCGACGAGCACCACCTTGCCCTTCAGGTCTCCAAGCGTCACCGGGTCGGTGTTGATGTAGCCGGAGATTTGTGCGAGCTCGGGCGCCAGCTTGAACTGCGACTTGTCTATTTGTATTTGTGTCACCGTGCCGTTCTCGACTATGGTCGCCGGCACGAAATTGTCGCCTGACGCTGCAGTGTTGAGCTCGGGGTTGTTGAAGTAGATGCCAAAGCCGGTGATGAGCGCCACCACCCCGATACCGACTGCGAGCGCGCTCAGGTTGTCCGTGTTCATATGCCCCTCTCCAGGTTGATTATCTGTTCTGCAAGCGGAAAGTTGCCGATGATGCTCAGCTGGTTGGTGAGCACGAGTATTCCCAGCACGATCAGGATTGCGCCCATTATCGGGTTAAAGTATTTCAGGTGCTTGACCATTTTCTTGATTACCTTGGTCGCCTGCGAGAAGAAGGCGCCCGTGATCAGAAACGGCACTCCGAGGCCGAGCGAATACGCGAGCAGCGAGTTGTACGCCGCGCCCGGCGAAGTTGCGGCAAGCGTGAGCGTGGTGCCAAGTATCGGGCCGACGCACGGCGTCCAGCCGGACGCAAACGCGGCCCCAAACACGAACGACGTGATGTAGGTCGTCTTGAAGCGAGGGAGGTTGGTCATCCTCTTTTCAAAGTTGAGCACGCGCAGCTTTGTAGACAGGAGGAGGTAACCGCCGAACGCGATTATCACCGCGCCCCCTACCGTCTGGAAGGTGGTCTGGAAGCTGGTGCCCACGTTGGCTAGGAAGCTGTTCAGTATCACGCCCAGTACGGCAAACACCAGCGAAAACCCGAGCACAAAGTAGACGGTGTTGAGGAATATGTTGAGCCGGACGGATCTCTTTACCGCGACGGTGGAGCCGCCTGCGCCCTGGAGCTCGCTCAGCGTCGTGCCCGAGAGATATGACACAAACGCGGGGATTATCGGCAGGACGCACGGCGAGAAGAACGATCCCGCCCCTGCGAGCGCTGACACCAGGATGCTGGCCTCTACCAATTCATATTGCAGCTCCCGATTTTTGCTTATTTACTTTTTTCCAGATCTGCACCAAATTGGACTCGATGCATAGCCAATGGTGGCTAGCAGCAGATAGAAGAAAAGTGTTGGAGATCAGGCAGCCTTTGGGGTAGTCTTTACGCCTTCAGGCCAGACAGTGACCTTCAAGAGCGCGATCAGCCCCGCGAGCTCGGCGATGTGTATCCCGACAAAATAGGGCAGCAGGTCGTCGGAATAGAGCGGCGCCATCGCAAAGTAGCCGTAAACCGCAATGACGTTGTGGAGCATCAGCATGCCTGCAAATACCATAAGGCCGACCGTGAACGTCGCCCTGGTCTTGCTGTAGATGTTGGCGTACACGGCCAGCAGCGTAACCAGTATCGCCATGTTTGCCATGCTGACTATGGAGCTGACGTCCATTAGCAGAGCCATTGATAATCAGAGGACAGAAATCGGCTTATTTACTTTTTTCCAGATCTATTCAGGTTCTTTTTATCTATCGCAGCCTTGACCTCGTTGAACGCCTCGATGTTTGCTTCGAGATAGTTCGAGATGAAGTAGAGCACGCCGTACTTTTCTCCGGTCCTGGTGACCATGTTGTTCTTCTCAAGGACTCCGATGTGGTGCTGCACCGCCTTGTAGTCGACCCCCATCGCTTCGGCGAGCTGGTTCATGTTGTGGGGCCGCTCCTTGATGAGGTCGATTATCCTGATCCGGTTCTCCCCGCCTCGCGAGCCGGCAAAGAGGAACCAGAGCAGGCGCCTGGCGTCGGGGTCGGGCATGTATCAGCATGCTTAGAATGGCAGGAAATTTAAACTTGAATCATACCGCATACCTTATATCTCCGTCGGGCCTATCCTAAGACAGACAAAGGAATTACGGCGGATTTGTCAAGTGTGCATGAAAAAGTGCACGTAAAAACTTTTCATCTCTTCCGTGGCTTTTGTAGTAGTCAAAAACTACAGAAAAACAACAGAAAAAGTAAGTGAAAAAGCAAATGGCAAAAACATTTGAAGAATTGGGGTTGAGTGCACAACTAACAAAAGCACTCTCCGAAAATGGATTTGAGGCGCCGTTCCCTATACAAGAGGCAGCTATACCGCTTGTTTTGGAAGGTAAAGATGTCGTAGGACAGGCGCATACAGGAACCGGCAAGACGGCGGCATTTGGCCTGCCGATATTGCAGAGGATCAAGGCGGACGGGCCGGTGCAGGCCCTGATACTTGCCCCGACAAGGGAACTTGCGGTGCAGGTCGCGGCCGAGATCAGCAGGTTCTCAAGATACACAGGAATCAAGGCGGTCGCCATCTATGGCGGCCAGAGCATCAACATGCAGCTTGACAAGCTCCAGCGCGGCGTGCAGATCGTAGTCGCGACGCCCGGAAGGCTCATCGACCACATAAAGCAGGGCTCGATAATCCTCGACGACGTCAAGTTCGTGGTGCTCGACGAAGCAGACAGGATGCTAGACATGGGCTTTATCGACGACATCAAGTTCATACTGTTCTACGTGAACGAAGACAGGCAGACGTGTCTGTTCTCTGCGACGATGCCCCCAGAGATCCTGAGGCTGGCAGAGGAATACATGAAGCGCGACGAAATCGAACACGTGAGGCTCAACGAGGAAGAGATCGCGCTTGACACCATCGAGCAGTCGTACCTGGTCGTGGAAGAGCGCGAGAAATTCAGGCACCTGTGCAATTTCATCAAGCAGAACAAGGACGCCAAGGCACAGACCATAGTGTTTGCGGCTACAAAGCAGCGCGCCGACAGGGTCGCGTACAACCTCAGGCATGAGGGCTTTAGTGCAGTCACAATACACGGCGACCTGTCGCAAAAGCAGCGCGACAACGCGATGGGCAAGTTCCGAAAAGGGACCGAAGACATCCTCGTCGCGACGGACATTGCGGCAAGGGGGATCGACGTCCCGGCTGTCGGCCACGTCATCAACTACGACGTGCCCGACGACCCCAACATTTACTTCCACAGGATCGGCAGGACCGCGAGGGCCGGCGGAGAAGGAAAGGCAGTATCGCTAGTCTCAAACGACAGGATTGCCGACTTTGACCGCATCCTTGCGCAGACCCAGCTGCCTATACGCAAGCTGAACGACGAAATGGGAGTCATTGTTCCAGTCGTGGCGCAGCGCCAGCCGCAGCAATATGGCGGCGGGTACAGGAGGCGCGGCGGCTATGGCAGTGGCGGTGATCGCGGCGGGTACCGTGGCGGTGGCGGAAGGCGCTACGGCGGCAACCGCGGAAACGGCGGCAGCAGCTACTAAAAATACGGGCGGGCAAACCATTTTTAAAGCCCGCTGGCTTTCTCTTTTTTAATGTCCTTTGGCGTCGATACTCTCGGAAGCCTGACCGAGAAGCTGAAGCAGCTGGTCAACGACACCCAGAACCTTTACGAATCGTTTATCGACGCAAACCAGCTCTACAAGCAGGGCAAGATGGGCGACAAGGAGTTCTTTGCAAGGATAGGCGAGTACCTTGTGGCAACGTCCGCGATGAACTTTCTTGCCGTCCGCGTGATAATAGAAATGAAGGCCGCGATGGAAAAGGGCTCATCCATCAAGAGCCCCACCGGCGGGAGCTCGCAACCGTCGGCGCCGCAGGCAGGCTTTGGCATGGGCGGCTTTGTGGGCGCCGGCGGGACGGCAGGGCCGGCGGCAGGCGAATACACGCTTCCTTCGCCGCAGGAGCCTACGTTCAGGCCTGTCGACGTCGAGCTTCCAAAGCCCCGCGCAGGCACCAAGAGCTGCATCATTTGCGGCGCGTCTATACCGGCGCAGGCCAAGTTCTGCAGCAAGTGCGGCAGGTCGCAATAATTAATAGCCACGTTCAGGCAATCTTTTCCCATGACAAAGGTGTTCAACGGCAGGGCCGCCACTGAGGAGTACATGTCGACCCACACGCTCACATTTTCCACTCCCGAGATGACCCTGAGAAAGTTTGCGCTTTGGCTGGGCGAGCCTGTCAGCCTGCCGGGCGGCGAGCGCGGCCCGCGGCTCTTACTCTACCTCGAGGAAAAGGGGAACAAGAAAGACTCTGATCTTGCGCCGGACACCGACGACTCGTTCAGGCCGACCGGCGCGGTGACTGAAATGTACGGCATGGCAGGGTCCGCGCCCACCGACCAAGCGTCGCCTCCGCAGCTGACGCCGCTTGACAGGCAGACGCTCGAGCCGGAGGCAAAGTTCTGCATCAGCTGCGGCAGCAGGCTGAAGGCAGATGCAAAGTTCTGCAGCAAGTGCGGAAGCGCGCAGGGCTAGCCCTTCTGTTTTTCTTTCATCTTCAGGTAGCATTCGTTGCACACCGTCTTTGAGAACAGAAAGTTCAGAGAGTAGAACCGGACCCTGCCGCAGGACTCGCAGGTGCGCATGCTTTTGTTGGTAAGCCCAAGAATAAATAGTGTATCGCGGACATGACTCTTGTTGAAGCTGGTCATCACGGGCAACCCCGGCGCCGGCAAGCACACGAGCGCCAGGATAATCGCGAAAAAACTGGATGCTGAAATAATCGACATCAACAGGGTCGCCATAGACAATGGCGCCATTGCAAAAAAGACCGACCGCGGCCTTGAAGTCGACGCCAAAAAGCTGCGCAGACTGCTTGCCAGGATGACAAAGCCAAGCAAGGACCAGATTGTAGTAGGGCACCTTGCGCCGTATGTGATCAAGCCCGCCGGCGTCAAGATGGTTGCCGTGTTGCGAAGGTCGCCGTACGAGCTTGAAAAGACGCTTGAGAAGCGTGGATACAGCGCAGAAAAGAAAAGGGAAAACCTGGCGAGCGAGATTCTGGGTGTGTCGCTTTACGATTCGGTAAAGACGTTTGGCAGGCGCAGGGTCGTTGAATTTGACACCACCGGCAAGACGCCGGAAAAGACTGCAAATGAAATAATTTCTGCCCTGCGCAAAAAGCCAAAGCCATCAGGAATAGACTGGCTTGCAGTGGTGTCAGAAAAGGGCGACATGCAAAAGTTCTTTGAATACTAACGTTTACATTTTTGCCCCCCGATTAAAATGCTGATGGGCAGGGCGCGCACAAGATTGCACTAGGGCGCCTGGCAAGCGCGCCATGACACAAAAATTCGTATATATACCACTCTAAAGATATCAATCAAGCAATGGCTGCAGTTGTTACACGCAAATTTGGAGAAGAGGCTCTCCACTTCCTTGGAAAAAAAGTCTCTGTAGAAACTTCGGATCAAAAAGTTTACAACGGCACACTAGCCGGAATCGACGAAAAGCTCGACGTCGTGCTGGACCACGTCGAAGGGCACGGCATACTGAAGATGATAGTCAACGGCGCGTTCGTCAAGGAGATAAGGCTGATGGAAAAGCCGTTCGACTTTAAGGCGCTTGCCGACAGGATGTCAAGGGTGTTTCCAGGATTGGTAAAGATAAGAGAAGATGTCGGAGCCATCATCGTAATGGACAGGATAAAGGTGACGCAGGCTGGCGTTGAAGAAGGTTCAGGCCCCACGGCAGAAAGGGTCAAGGCAGTCTACGACGAGTTCATTAAGGAGACAAAGAGGTAGTTGTGTTCGAGGTCCGTTACTCGGATCTGGCAGGCCGCATAGGCAGACTTGAGACGCCGCATGGCGTTGTCGAGACGCCGGCATTTGTCCCGGTCGTCCACCCAGTAAGGCAGACTATCAGCACCCAGTTTCTGAAAAAGATGGGATTTGACATCGTCATCACAAACGCCTACATCACGCTCAGGCACTACGGCGACGAGGCTCGCAAAAGAGGGATACACGACATCATCGGCTACGACGGCGCGGTCATGACAGACTCGGGCGGCTACCAGGTCCTAGAATATGGTTCCGTCGAAGTCGAGCCGGCGGCGATGGCCCAGTTTGAAAAGGACATCAAAAGTGACATACCGATCCCCCTTGACAAGCCGACGGGCTACGGCCTAGACTATGAAAGGGCAAAAGAGTACGTCGCCACCACGCTGAAAAATTCGCAGGAGACGCTGGATGTCGTGGGCGGCACGGACGCGATCTGGGTCGGGCCGGTGCAGGGCGCAGAGCACTCTGACCTTGTCGAGCATTCCGCGAGGGAGCTCGACAGGATGGGATTCAAACTGATGGCTCTTGGAAGCCCGGTCGAGCTGATGGAGGCCTATGAATTTGCTACGCTTGCGTGCATGATAGTCGCCGCCAAGAAAGCCATACCGAGCAAGCCGGTTCACCTCTTTGGGGCCGGCCACCCGCTCACGATCCCACTTGCTGTCGCGCTCGGCTGCGACATGTTTGACTCTGCCTCCTACATGTTGTACGCAAAGGACGGCAGGTACATGACTCCGAGCGGGACGGTCAGACTCGAAGAGCTCTTCTATTTGCCGTGCCAGTGTCCGGTATGCTCCTCCCACAGCCTGCAGGAACTGCGCGTAATGCAGGGAGACGAGCGCACGATCCAAATAGCAAAGCACAACCTCCACGTACTGAAGGCAGAGGTGGACGCGGTAAAGCAGGCGATAATGGACGGCAGGCTGTGGGAATACGTCATGCAAAAGGCGCGGGCGCACCCAAAGCTGATGGAGGCGGCGCGGCTCTTCAAGGACATCGAGATGCTCGAGGATGGCACGCCCCTCTTCAAGGAAAGGGCGATCTTTTTCTACGAGCCCATAGACCAGCACCGGCCGGAGGCAAAAAGGTTCAGGAGGGCGGCGGCCGCTTTCCAGTCGCGCAGGAAAAAGCTGGTCCTGTGCCCCGAGGGGCAGGTCCACCCGTTCTACTCTACCCGGGGCTACAGGGAGATTGTAAAAAAGTTCCCCGACGCGCAGGTCTGCAGCTACAGCCCGTTCCTCGGGATCATCCCGGCCGAAATATCGGATGTCTTTCCCGCATCGCACAATCTTGCCACTCGATCAGGCCACAGGCCGGAGGACTACCCCACCTTTGTCGAGTCGCTGAAAGAGTTTGCAGGCAGGTTTGAAGAAGTGGTGGTCGTGGCAGACGATTTCATGAAACAGGCCGCAAGTGCTGCAAGGCTAAATGCCCGGCTAGTCGATGATACTTCAGAGCTTTGAAATACGGCGACGCGATCAGGCTGCAAAAGGAAGTTGCGAAAAAGGTAGTCTCAAAGGACGATTTTGACAGGATTGATCGCGTCTGCGGAGTCGATGTCGCCTACAGCGGCGACACTGCGTACTGCTCTGCAGTGGTGATGGAGGGGCAGTCGGTAGCAGAGACTGTTGACTCGCAGACCGCGGCGATGTACCCCTATGTGCCCGGGCTCTTGATGTTGAGAGAGGCCGGGCCCGTCTTGCAGACGTTGGGGATGCTAAAGAGCGGTTTTGATCTGTTGCTGGTCGACGGCCACGGGCTCTTGCACCCAAGGAAATGCGGGCTGGCCTGCTACGTCGGCGTGACGCTTGACAAGCCTGTTATAGGAATCGCAAAAAGCCGGCTGTGCGGGACGGTGCGGCCTGACGGCTTTGTAGAGCTGGGCGGCGAGGTCCTCGGCTACGCGTTCAGCAAGAAACTGTACGTCAGCGCAGGCCACAGGATAAGCCTAGAGACTGCAATGGCAATCGTGAAAGAGCTTGGCACAGAGCCATTGCGATTGGCTGACGCCAATTCAAAGGCGCAAAAAAGAAGGAAGGGGCTCAGGCTTTGACTGTCATTGGCTGCTCTTCAACCTTCTCCAGCTCGGGTTCTTCCGCAGGCACCAAGTTCTTCAGCTTGCCCCTTTGTTTTTGCTCGTAATACATGTAGTCGCACATTGGAAAGATAATGCAGGTTATGGCAGATAAGGATTTTGATAGATTAAATAAAAATGAAAAAAGGAAGGAGTTGTGCCGTCTGGACTTAGCCTTCTTCCCAGCCCTTGTCGAAGACACCGTTCTTGTGCAGAGGGACTGGTTGTCCTGGAGTGTACTCCATCGGCCTCATCCAGAAGATAGAGTGTGTTGGGCATACGCCTACACAGGCTCCGTCTGAGATACATCTTTCTGGATAAAAGACGAACGCCTTACCCCTCTTCCATCCTTCGACTGGTTTTACTCTGAGAACATCCGGGCCAAGGGCGGTGCAAATCTCTACGCAGAGCGCACAGCCGATGCATCTTTGCTCATCGATGTCTGGAAGTATAGCAATTGGCATCTATAATTCACTTAGACGTCAGTATTGTTCGAAACTATTTAAACCCTATGGGTACTGCAAAACGCTGTTATAACTTGGCGCAGGGAAGCCGCGCTTGCGCTGGGAGACTGTAAAATAAAGAGAAAAGAAATTTTATTTGTTCATTCGGAGAACGTCTACTTGGCCGCTGTGTAGCCAGTCCTTCAGTTCTTCGTGGCTTGGCTTTGCGTCGTGCTTGCCTGCCAGGTGAAGATGCAGAAGAACATAGTTAACCTGATTGAGCAGCGGCTTGTTTGATTCGTCGCCTTTGCGAGCCTTTGCCTTCAAGTCAGCTGGAACCGTTTTCCACCAGTCATCAAATTTCCTAACCATAACACCAAAATGAAAAGCGAACTTAATAAGCGTTTTGGGTTTTTCCAAACGCCGTTATATAGCGACCGTGACGGATTCCGCAACGCATTAGAAATATAGGGATTGAGCGGAACAACAAAGCTGATGCCTTTTGCGATCCAGGAATTGCAGAGCGCGTACAAAGCTTATCAGCAGTTCCTTGCCCGCGGCCCGCCCGCCCACCACGCCCGGTACATCTTTCCGTTCTTTTCCGGCTCGTATTTCGCCTACCGCAAGGCTGACGTGGAGAGGGTGGCGGCTATTGCCAAGTCGGTCTCTGGCGATCCGGGCTATGTCGACGTCGGATGCGGCTACGGCGACTTTCTTGAGAAGGTGCGGCAGCTGCTGCCAAGCGCAACAGGCATCGAGAAGGAGGGCGGCATCTTTTACGCGTTCCAGGTGGACAAGCCCGATTATGTCCATCTAGTACCGGTCGAGGGATTTTCCCGGCCGGTCGACGCGGCGTTCGTCGGATGGATGGAGCCGGGGCAGGATTTCCGCAGGTTCGTTGCAAAGTGCGCCAGGTGCGTGATCACTACTTTTGACGCCGGCGGCCAGTGCGGGATAAACGGCGGCTGCGAGTACGACGAGTTTGGTTACCAGCGCATAGCGTGGTGGAGGACGCCGTCCTGGATCGACGTCAACGCGGAGCTGATGAACCGCCATTACACGCCGTCGCTTGACGCCAAAAAGAAGGAAGAGCTTGCCAGGCTGCGCACCGCGCACAACTTTTGGTACGTCTATGCAAGGCCGGACATCGCAGGCAGGGTCAGGTCTGGCTTGAAGGCGCAATTGGAAAAAGAAGACCCTGCCAACGGGTTCGACTTTGAGTCCGTGCTTGACGAATGCGGCTTCCGCTACGGTGAGGAGCTGCCCGCGCTCGCGAGCAACAAAAAGTTGTGGGAAGTGATGTTTGACTAGTGCCGTTCCACCTTGAAGACCTGCGCAAGGCAAGGCAGGCGCTGGCGCAGTTCAGGTCAACAGCCGTGTCGCCACACCACGAGCGATACAGCTTTCCGTTCTTTGCCGGCTCGTATTTCGCCTACCGCAAGGCTGACGTGCTGCGCGTCGCCGCCGTGACCCGGGCGATCTCGGCCAGCCCGGACTACCTTGACGTCGGATGCGGCTACGGCGACTTTTTGAAGCGCGTGAGAGAATTTATTCCAGATGCCGAAGGGATCGAAAAGGACGGCGGGATCTTTTACGGCCTTGGCGTCGCAAAGCCGGAATACATCAGGATCGCTGACGCGCACTGGATCGATAAAAAATATGACATGATCTTTGTCGGATGGATGGAGCCGGGGCAGGATTTTCGCGACCCTGTCGCGCGCAACACCGACGCGATCGTCACGACGCTTGACCAGGGCATCAGCCTGGCGGCCGAGTTTGACGGCCACGGCTTCCAGAAGGTCGCGTGGTGGAGGACGCCGTCGTGGGAGGACGTCAACACCGAGATCATGAACCGGCATTACACGAAAATGCCTGACGGCAGGCGCGCCAACCTTGCCGGGATGCGCGGCGCCCATAACCTCTGGTACGTTTACAGCAGGCCGGCAAAGGCAGGCATTGTCAGGGTGGCGCTCAGAAAACAAGTGGAGAAAGAGCTAGGCGACAGCTACGACTTTGAGTCGGTGCTTGACGAATGCGGGTACGGCTATCTGCAAAAGCTGGACAACCCGGCCGCGCCGGAGCCGCTGTGGCAGGTGCAGTTTGACCAAACGGCATAGTGTTGCCCGTGCTACTGGTGTACCAGCCGGGTCCTCAGCCTTGTGCTGAGATAATCCATTGCAAGAGCTACTGCAACGATGGCTATTATAAAGAGCGAAACCTTGCTGTACTGGAGGCTTTCAAGGTAAAACGTCAGGTAAAAGCCTATTCCGCCGGCGCCTACAAGCCCGAGTATCGCCGATTCCCTGACGTTGTACGACAGGATGAACAGGTACTGGTTGCTCATGAAGGGGAGCGACTCCGGGATGGTCACGTATTTTATCATCTGCAGCCTTCCCGCCCCCACGACTTTGATGAGATCGTACGCCGACGGGTTCTGCGATTCGTATATCTCGTACAGGTACTTGCCGCTCAGGCCGATGGTGAACAACGCTATCGCCATTATGCCTGCCGTGGGCCCGAGGCCGGCGACTGCGACCAGCATGATTGCCCAGAGCAGGGGCGGTATGGACCAAAAGGTGTTCAGTATTCCGCGAAACATTACGCTCAGGTAAAAGGGCGCAATGTTTTTGGACGCCACGAGGGCTGCAGGAATTGATATCGCAAAGCCGATGCTGGAGCCGATAAGGGCCATTTCAAGCGTTTCGACGATCGATTGCAGAACCCTGTCGGCGACGGAAAAGTCTACTTGCAGCAGTTCGGCGATTATGACGCCGGAATTGCTGGCGTCTTGGAACACAGATATCGGGTTGAAATTCAGGTGGATGGAGCTTCCTACCACTATCAGCGCTATCGCTATCAGGATTCCGTTACTGCGAAGCCGGTTCATAAAGACCAATCAGACTTTCCCTGTCAATATCTGACGCCGGCACTTCCTTGGAGATCGCGCCGTCGCGCATGATGTAAATCGTGTCGCTGGACATCTTGGCAATGTCCGGGTTGTGGTGCGTCATGAACAGTGTAAGGCCCATCTTCTTCCTGACGTCAATCAGCGTGTCCATCACATTGAGGGCGGTCTTGAAGTCGAGGCTCGACGTCATTTCGTCTGCAACTATTATTGACGGGCGCTGCAGTATCGCCCGGGCAATGGCCACCCTCTGCCTCTCCCCTCCAGAAAGTTTCTTAACCTTTGTCTGGACCAGGTGTGAAATCCCGAGCATGTTCATTATTTCATTTGCTTCTTCCAAGATCTCCGGCGGGTAAGAGTTTGTCAAGGAGCGCCATGTTGACATGCGCCTGACGGCTCCCATCATGACGTTGGAGAGGACTGTCAGCTCGCTGACGAGCGCAAGGTTCTGCGGTATGTAGCCAAGGTTCTTTCTCGATTCCTTGGTGAGTTTCTTTTCGCCAAAAAAAGTTACTTCTCCTGCCGAAGGATTTAACAGCCCTAGCGCCACCTTCAGCAGGGTTGTTTTGCCGGCCCCGTTCGGGCCCATGATGGTCGCTGCGCTCCCCGCCTTGACAGTCATGGAGAGGCCCTTGAGGATCTCCTTCTTGCCGGCGGTGTAGTGTATGTCGTTTAAGCGCAGGATGTCATTCATGTGCTATTTCAGGCTCTCCGTAAAGCTCAGTCCTGTTGTTTGCAAGGCCTGTGTCAGGGCAGTCAGGTGTTCTTCGGCAGTGGTTTCCCTGAACCCTACAAAGATGGCCGACACGAGCTTTTTCATGATCTCCCTTGTCTCGCCGTCCTGGCCCAGCTTTAGCAGGGCTGCCTTCAGGTTCTGCTTTACCTGCGGATCGACTTCTTTGCTGAACACCACGCCGTGCGACGGTATCGGTCCCTGCTCGTCGATCACCTTGGTGTTTGCCAGCACTTCCCTGTACAGGCTTTCGCTCACGTCACCTGCGATTATGCTGACGTCTACCTGGTCGCTCTTCAGTGCCTCCCATGCCTGGCCGTAGCCTCCGGCAAAGAGGACTTCAGAAAAGTACGCCTTTGGGTCGACCGTGCCGCCCTCCGGGACGGTGACGAGCCCTTCTTCAACGAGCTTGTTCATGGGTATCACGTATCCAGAAGTGGACAGCGGGCTAGAGAATGCGGCCCTGACGCCTTCGAGGTCTTCCAGGCTGTCATACGGCGCGTCCGGCTTGGTCACCCAGTAGGAGTAGTAGTACGTCTCCTCGACAAGGTCTTCGCCAATGACTACCTGCCTTACCTCGGCCAGCTCCAGAGTTGCGCCGGCCTTTTCAACCGCAAGGTACGCAGGCCATGCGCTCACGAAAGCAACATCAG
Organism: uncultured Nitrososphaera sp.; assembly: GCA_964476255.1. Lineage (GTDB taxonomy): Archaea > Thermoproteota > Nitrososphaeria > Nitrososphaerales > Nitrososphaeraceae > Nitrososphaera. The sequence goes on along the minus strand of CAYYYR010000001.1, from coordinate 42,025 downwards.
CCTGTCCAAACCTGAGAGCTTCAACTACGCCCGCATATGACGTGGGCACGTAGATGTCAACGTTGTATCCAGTCTCCTGTTCCAAATAATTTTCAAGTTCTGTCGCCTGCGACTGTATGTCTGCGGCATTTGCAGTGGGCTGTATGGCAACCGTCACCGTCGCTGTCTCTGTTTCGACGGGTGAAGGAGTCGCCATCGCCGTGGTAGCGGCGTAGCCTATTCCAATGCCTGCAGCCAGTATGGCCGGGATAATTAGGACGTACTTATTCATGCAGTTCCAAGATATAACGACGTTATATAAACATTAGGCTGACCTAATAAATAATAGTTTTGCCGCCATGCATGCAGCAAGTCCACGCAAGATTGCAGGGTGCGGCGAGTGGCTATTTAAGCTGGAAAAACCGGCCGCGCCGGAGCCGCTCTGGCAGGTGCAGTTTGGCTAGAGCGGGTGCCCGCACTGGTTGCAAAACTTGGCGGTCGCGGGGTTTTCTCTACCGCAGTGGGAGCAGGGGTTCTGTCTACTCCTCAGTGTACAGCAAATTGTACAAATATATCATTATATAATATTTGATATAATTGTACAAGAATATATCGGAATGATAGCTGGCATGAACATTGTAAGGTCTATTCAATCTCCCGCTTTTTCAGCGCAGCAACCGTAGACGACAGAACCGCAGCAGGTGCTGCCAGTTCCTCCAGGCCGGGCTGCATGTCGTTTTTCAGCCTCCTTGATGATCGCAAGCACTTTTTCGTTAGCCGCGTTGGCCATTTCGACAAGGCTGTAGGGGGTCCTGAACGCCGGCAAAGGTAATGGCGGGCGCGCGTTGTTTGATGAACTGAACGTCTCCGACACTTCCACCGAGTTTCTTGCGGATGTTCACGGCAACAACATCGTCGCAGTCCTTGAGCATCACGTATTGACAGCCGCGCATTGCGCGCAGGTTCGTCAATTTCCACGTCTCAGTTTCTTTCTTGAGAATGCCGTTTGTGATTTGAATTTGCCAGAGTGTTTCTTCAGCGATTGTTAAATCCGTGGTCATTCCCTTTGGTGCTGGCTGCAGCTTGCCATCAATCTCGACGTATTCTACCCGATTTCCGCTGTCAGAATTCTGGTCCCCGCCGTGCATCAACATACGAAGAAAGATGTGCGCGACGTATTTAATCAGATCCGCCTTGCGGCGGCAAGGCGGGAGGCACATGGAATTAGCAAGATTTAAAGCGTGTATTGCCAAAAACTCTATTGTATAATACATTGAAAGTAAAGGTAATGGGGGCGGCCAAAGAAGTCGGCCGCTCGGCGTTTCTCGTAAACTGCAACAACACAAACATACTGATGGACTATGGCGTCATGCTAAAGAGGGAGCCGATCTTCCCGATGCACGTCAAACCAAAAGAAGTGGACGCCGTGGTCATCACGCACGCGCATCTCGATCATTCCGGCTTTGTGCCGTCGCTTTATTTGTCCGGCACGGCCGACTTACAGGCGCTCGGCACCCTGCCGACATTTGAGCTTTCCGAATTGCTCATTGAAGACATGATCAAGCTGTCAGGGTTCTACCTGCCTTTTGAATACATTGATCTTATGACCATGCTGAAGAATTCCAAGAATATGCAGTACAGGGAGCCCCACATGGTCAACGACGCCAAGGTGACGCTCCACGAGTCGGGGCACGTGGTCGGCGGCTCGACGGTCATAGTGGAGCACGAAGGCAAGAAGGTGTTCTACACCGGCGACATCAACACCCGCGGCTCGAAACTCCTGCGGCCTGCGGACCTTGACTTTGGCGAAATAGACATGATGATAATAGAGAGTACCTATTCGCAGGCAGAGCAGCAGCCCCGTGAGGAGGCTGAAAAGGACCTCATGGAATACGTCAACGACATCGTAGAGCGCGGGGGCACGGCGTTCATCCCGTCGTTTTCGGTAGAGAGGGCGCAGGAGATAGCGTGCGTGTTAAAGGCTTACAATTTCAAGCACAAGGTGGTCATGGACGGCATGGCGCTAAAGGCCAACCAGATAATGAGCCGCCACCCCACGTTCCTTAGGGACCCGGACATGTTCAAGCGGGCGATAGGCGAGGCGGAATGGATACAGGGCTGGAGCAGGAGGCGCAAGGTGGTCAACGAGCCGTGCGCGATAATTTCGCCGGCCGGCATGCTGGTGGGCGGTTCTGCAATCCATTACACGCAGCAGATAGCGCAGAGCGACAAGAACGGCATCGCACTGGTATCGTACCAGGGCGAAGGGACGCCGGGCAGGATGCTCCTTGAAAAGCGCGTCGCCAACTTTGACGGCAAGATAACAAAGTGCTATGCCGACGTCAAGCGCTTCGAATTCTCCGGCCATAACAGCAGGCATGAGCTCTTTGAAATTCTGGACCGCGTCAAAGGCAACCCCAAGGTGCTAACGGTGCACGGCGATGGCCCCTCGTGCGTAAAGTTCGCCGAAGAGATCAAGGAAAAGTACGGCTTTGACGCGCGCGCCCCCGATCAGGGTGAAGTGGTAGAGGTTTGATAATCAAGAACACCGACCCTTACAAGATGAAAAAGTGCGTGTCGTGCAAGCGCGACATTGCGCTCAACGAGAAGTACTTTACCTACCCGCTGTCGCTCCAGCAGATCTGCATCCAGTGCGCCGAAAAAGAGATACCGAAAACCATCGAGCTCTTGCAGAAGGACCTGGACAAGATAAGGCAGGAAAAAGCCTAGGTGCTGACCGCTTCTTTTGTTTCCTCATTCTTTGCTGGCGCGGCGTGTTCTATAGAGCCCACCTTGCTTCCCGGGTTAACGTAGGTATAGCCGCTCTTTGTCACCACCTTGCCATGCACGGTGCCAAAGACCTCGACGTCGCCCTTCTCGTTTTCCAGGTTGCCGCGCACGATGCCCAGCATCCTGCACGTGCCCTTGCGCACAAAGAGGTTGCCCAAGACCCTGCCCTTGAGCTCGAGGTGGCCGCTGTTGAGTATGACGTCACCGACAACTTCCGCTAGCATGAGGGTGTCTTCGAAGACCGTGACTGAACCCATACGCCTGCCGTCGACTATCTTCATGGCTACATCTCTGTGGCGTCAGGCGACCTCATTAGCCCAAGAGTGCAACAAGATGTACAAAAGAGTAAAAATTGACTATTCCGGCCTTTCCCTCTTTACCCACACGGTCCTGCCCTTGTGGTCAAGGAGCTCGACAGAGCGGTCCAGCAGCTTTTTCCTGATCTCGTCTGCCTCCTTGAATTTTTTCTCCGCCCTGAGCTTGTTGCGGTCCGCGACCAGCCCTTCTATTTCTTTTCGTTCCTGTTCGCCGGCCTCTACCGTCCTGAGCCCGAGGATGTCCATTATCCTGTCAAACGCCGGTGTGGCCGAGCCGGCCATCTCTTTTGTCAGCCTGTCTGCCGCTGCGTACTGGTTGAGCTTGGTCACCAGCTTTAGGAACTCTGTCAGGGCAAGCGACGTGTTCATGTCGTCGTCCATCGCGGCTTCAAACGCCTTTAAGGATTCGTCGCACGTCTGCCTCACGGCGTCAACCTCGCCCCCGCTGCCGGCCGCGGAGCGCAGCTCGCAGGCGCATGTTTCTATCTGTCGCCACCTCTGCACCGACTCCTTCAGCAGCTCGTCGATGTAGTCAAGGGGCTTGGCGTAGTGCACCGACAGGCAGTAGAGCCGGAGCGTGTTCATGCCCCAGCTCTTCAAAGCCTGATCGATGGTTACAACGTTGCCAAGCGACTTGCTCATCTTTTGCGAATTGATGGTGACCATGCCGGAATGCACCCATATCCTGGCAAACTGTTTGCCCGTGTACGCCTCTGACTGTGCTATCTCGTTTTCGTGGTGTGGGAAGACGAGATCGTGGCCGCCGCCGTGGATCTCGAACGTGTCGCCGAGGTACTTTCTCGACATTGCAGAGCACTCTATGTGCCAGCCAGGCCTCCCGCTGCCCCACGGGCTCGGCCACACAGGATCATCTGAATAGAACTTCCATAATGCAAAGTCGAGCGGGTCCTCCTTTGTCTGGTCGACTTCGATCCTCGCGCCGGACTCTAGCTCCTCCACCGGCTTTCTTGACAGCTTGCCGTAGCCGGGAAACGACCTTACCCTGAAATATACGCCGTTGAGCGTCAGGTAGGCGTGGCCCTTTTCCATCAAGCCTCCGATCAGCTCGATCATCTCCTTAATGTGCTCCGTCGCCTTTGGGTGGTGGTCTGCGCGCATCACGTTCAGGCCGGCAAAATCGCGGAAATAACTGTCGATGTATTTTTCAGATATTTCCTCCGCCTTTCTGCCCTCCGCCTTTGCGCGGTTGATTATCTTGTCGTCGACGTCCGTGAAATTCTGCACGAAAACCACCTTGTGGCCTTTTGACAACAAATACCGGCGCAGCGTGTCAAACACGATCACGGTGCGCGCGTGGCCGATGTGCGAGTTGTCATACACTGTGATGCCGCAGACGTACATCCTCACGGTGTTGTCGTGCGGCTCCAGCTCCTCTACTCGCCGGCTCAGAGTGCTGTATAATTTCACTGCCGCTAGAGCGGCCTCCCCGGTATTTTACTTTTAGACTTCGAGATAAATGTCGTTTCCCCGGACGTCCACCTTGTAGGTCGTCAGCTTTACCCCTTCCATGTAGTCGAGCAGCTCGCCCGTCCTGATGTTGTAGTGCCATGAATGGAGCGGGCATTCCACCACTTCTCCGTCTATCTTGCCCGGCGCAAGCGAGCCGTCCTGATGGCGGCACAGCGCCTCGATGGCGTAGTACTTGCCCTTTGCAAAAAAGAGCGCGACCCTCGTGCCGTTGATGTTGAGCTCCTTGCCGCCGTTATCTTTGATCTCGCCCGTCTGGGCAACCTTGACAGATGCCAACTATTGTGCGTAGACAATCTGGCTATAAAATGGTTCGGCTAGAATATGCCTCCGCCACACCTAAATATCGCCCGGAGCTCCATACGTTCTGCATGGCGTCGTCATACAGGCTCATGATGGTCGGGGTTATGGCCCTTATGGCTTTTGGCGTGGGGATGGCCCTTTACGGCTACCAGCAGACCATTTACCCGGTGGACAGCGCGCTCGGCTACCTAGCTAGGGCCGAATCGGCGCAGACCCCGGAGCAGGTGGCAGACTTTGTGAGGGCCGCCAAGAGGGAGCTGCCGGATAGCGGCAACCCCGTGTGGTCGTTCCCCACTGCAAAGACTGACTTTGCCCTGATACAGCGGAACCTTGACGACATGCTGGCCCGCGCAAACTCGATCTCTTCGCTAGATCCCTACAGCACTGAATACAACACCGGCCTGTACGACATCCACGCGTCGCTCAAGACCTTGCAGGAAGACCTCGTGGACGCGACCCCGTACCTGTACGTCAGCTTTACCAACATCATGCTTTCCGCCGTATGGATAGCCGTGATACTTGCGCTCTTTGCAATAATGAGAAGGGGAAGGGCCAAGTTCAGGGAAGAGTACGAAAACCAGTAGCCTTTTTGTACGAGTGCACGGCGTGCCGGAAAAAATAGACGGCGCCGATGCGGTGTACGCGCTTGACGCAATGTGCATAGCGATAGACAAAAGAGCAGAGGCGGTATCAAAACTCCAGTTAAATTAAATCCTAGTACATGGATTGAAACTGTGGATGTCGGACAGCAAAAGCGCGGTTATCACCAGCGCGCTCCCGTACGCAAACGGCGAGATACACCTGGGGCACATAGCCTCCACCTACCTGCCGGCAGACATTTTCACCCGCTTTTCAAGGCTCAATGGGATAGAGGCGTACCACATCTGCGCCACCGACGACTTTGGCACGCCCATCCTAATAAAGGCAGAGAAGGAGAAAAAGAGCCCGCAAGAGTACGTCGCGGTATGGAACAGGCGCGACCACGAAGATTTCAGCTCGCTTGGAATTTCGTTTGACCTTTTCTACAAGACGAGCTCCAAGGAGAACGTCGAGTTTGTGCAATACGTTTTCAAAAAGTTGTGTGAAAACGGCCACATCTACGACCAGAGCGTGATTCAATTCTACTGCACGTTTGACGACAAATTCCTGCCTGACCGGTATGTAATCGGCAAGTGCCCCAACTGCGGCGCAGAAAACCAGTACTCTGATCTCTGCGAAAAGTGCGGGCGCGTGCCCGACCAGATACTGGACCCCAAGTGCGCGATATGCGGCCGGCCCCCGGTCAAAAAAGAGAGCAAGCACTACTTTTTCAGGCTGTCAAGCTTTGGCGACAGGCTGAAGGAGTGGCTGTCCACGAACCAGAATCTGCAGCCGGAAGTCAGGAACTATGTCATCAACTGGATCAATGAGGGCCTGCAGGACTGGGACATCACCCGCGACCTCTCGTGGGGCGTGCCGATACCGGAGGCAAAGGGCAAGGTGTTCTACGGCTGGTTCGACAACCACCTCTGCTACATTTCGTCGCTCGTAAAGTTCGTCGGCGACAGGGGAGGCGACGGCAAAAAGTTCTGGAACGAGTCTCAAGTATACCATTTCATCGGCAAGGACATCATCTACCACCACTACCTCTTTTTGCCGGCGATGCGCCTTGGCATCGATTCTGAATACAAGCTGCCCGACTATGTCCCGACAAGGGGCCACCTCATGCTGCAGAACCAGAAAATATCAAAGAGCAGGAACTGGTACATCGGGCTCCGGGATTTCACCTCCGCGTTCAACCCCGACTATCTGCGGTTTTACATCGCGTCCGTGGTTACGTATTCGCAGGACGACCTGAATTTCGACTTTGACGCGTTCTATGAAAGGATAAACAACGAGCTCATCGCAAACGTCGGCAACTTTGTCAACAGGGCGCTGTCGTTCACGACCAAGTCGTTTGGCGGCAGGGTCCCCGAGCCTTCTAATATTGACGGCTCGCTCGAAAAAGAGCTTGCTACTGCCGTGGACGAAGCAGGGGCACTCTTGGCAAGCAACGAAATCGACAGGGCGCTCAAGAGGATCCTGAAATACAGCAGCTCCATGAACCAGTACTTCCAGGCAAGCGCGCCGTGGGCTAACAAGGACACGGCAAACACGACGCTGTATGTTGCAGTGAACGCGGTGCGAAGCCTGGCGATATTGCTGGAGCCGTTCATACCGTTTTCGTGCGAAAAGATCTGGAGCCAGCTAAAGATGGCCGGCAGCGTGCACCAGCAAAAGTGGGAATCAGCAAAAGAAGTCAGGGCAATCCCGGCAGGCCATGAGCTCGGCATGGTAGAGCCGATCTTCCGCAAGATAGAAGCAAAGGAAATAGAGCAGTGGAAGGGTAAGCTGGGTAAGCCATGACAACTCGCGGGCTCATGACAGGCAGGTTCCAGCCGTTCCACAACGGCCACCTTGCGCTGGCAAGGCAGATCTTGTCAGAGTGCGACGAGATGATAGTAGTGATCGGCAGTGCCCAGTTCAACTTTATCGACAGGGACCCGTTCACCGCCGGCGAGAGGGCGCTGATGATACACGAGGCTTTGAAGGAAGCCAAGTTGGACCTCTCAAAGTGCTACATCATACACGTCATAAACGACGAGAACAACGCCCGGTGGATCGCCTACCTCAGGTCGATGGCCCCGCCGTTTGACGCGATCTACTCGGGCAACGATTTTGTAAGGCACCTTGCGCGCTCTCAGGATGTTGTGGTCAAGAGCCCTAGGTTTGCGAAAAAGGACGAATATAATGGCACGGCCGTCCGGCGCCTCATGCTGGCCGGAGGGCAGTGGAAAAAGCTTGTGCCGGCCGCGGTCGCAAGGGTGATCGAGCAGGTCAACGGCATCGAGAGGATAAAGATCCTGGCCGGCTCCGACACCAACCCGCAGAGGTGGTAGAAGTGGGAAGGGGCCTAAGGGCATGCCCAATCTGCCCGCAATGCGGCTCAAAAAAGTTCAGGGTGATAGAAAACAACGAAAAGACGGTGGTCGAGTGCCTCTCGTGCGCAAAGCGGATGTCGATTTAGTGTAAGAGTTTTTCATGCCTTTGTTAGAACTTTTCAAGTCAGCGCCTTAACCCGATTCCGGGGCGAACAACAGGAGTAATGGAAGCGGGGGACCTTCTCACCATCTTGCCACTGCTGAGTATATTCAGCTCGCTTGGCATGTCGTTTGTCTTCAAGGACTATATCGCGGACCTCCTTGCGACGGTAGTCATCAGGAAGACAAAGGACATCAAGGTGGGCAACAGGATCAAGATCACCAGCGGAGGCGCCGTCACAAAGGGAGACATCATGGAGATTGGAATGCTGAGGACGACTGTCATGGAAGTCGGCGACGGCGAGCGTCTGCCCTCCGTGCGCACCGGCAGGCTCATCAAGGTGCCGAACTACATGCTCATCAGCAACCCCGTCATGATCTACGGCGACACCATAATCGACGAAGTAATCTCCTACATCCCGCGCCCCTACCCCGATTCGCAGCTGCTCGAGGAAAGCATGAGGCAGGCGATAATCAACAACGGCCACGGCCTCATCGAAGTTGGATTGTACCAAAAGGACGACAGGTTGGTCATCCACGGCGTCTTTGAAGTGAAGACGAGCGAGATGGGGGACGAGCGCAGCAAGATCCTAAAGGAGTTCCTGGTAAGGAGCAGGCAGATAGTTGCCGAGCCGGCGCCGGCCGGATCGCGGCCTTCGGAGATTCCGGCAGAACAGAAAGTGGCAATCCCACTCCAGAACGCGGAGAGTCAGGACTAGCTACCTGAACGGGTTTGGCAGCTGCGGCAGCCTGAATTTCTCGGTGATGTTGCCATAGATGCCGCTGCCTTCTGGCACAAGGTCGGTTGAAGCGGTCGTGGTTTCTTTTTCCTGATCTGCCACGCCGTATATCGGCCCTTCAAGGTAGTCTGGCTCACTTAATGTCATGTTGAGTGCGCGCAGCTTTGCAAGCGATATCGTCGCGTTCACGCCGCCCAGTTTCTCCGTGCCGTTTATCGTGACGTCGAGCACGCCTGTGATCAGCGCGGTGCCGTTTGCGTCCACCGCCACTTCTGTCGACGACAGATTTGATAGCTGGATCGTGCGGTAGCCCGCGCCGCTGGCGTTTACCATCGTCAGGTTTGCGGAAAATCCTTCGACTGCTCCGGCCTGCATGTCAAGGCTCCACCTTCCGGTCACGATAGCTAGGTCGTCCGGATCGCCGGCAAGCGAGCCTATCGCGCCGGCCGCCGAAAAAGTGTCTGACTGGAACGCGTAGTTGCTTCCAACCATGATCCCGTTGCCGGGACTCAATGAGGCATACACCGCTGGGCCGTACAGCAGGGTAAACGCGGCCGCCACCGGCAGGAGCAGCAGATACACCGCAAGCATGTTCATGTAAACGAACGTGCCGAAACGATTTAAGGAGACGCCATTCACGCTATGAAAAATTCATTCGGTAAATTCTACTAGTAGCCACGGTAAGCCGGGGCTTACCTAGATGGATGCGGCAAACTAACTAGGTCAGAAATTGCTACCATGCTTAAATATTTTGCGCCCCATTGAATGGCATGATAAAGATAATCAAGTCAGACGAGCATTACCACAACGAAGAGGATTGGCTCTCGACCTACTGGCACTTTTCTTTTGCCCACTACCAGGATCCGGAAAAGATGAACTTTGGGCCGCTGCGAGTCTTCAACGACGACATCATACAGCCCGGCACGGGCTTTGGATTCCACCCGCACCGCGACATGGAAATTATAACATACGTCATCGACGGCGAGCTGGAGCACAAGGACAACCAGGGCAACCACGGCGTGATCCAGCCCGGCGAGATCCAGAGGATGACCGCAGGCTCTGGCATCATGCACTCGGAGTACAACCACTCAAAGGAAAGGCCGCTCAGGCTCCTGCAGATGTGGCTGTTTGCAAACAGGCGCGGGCTCGACCCGTCGTGGGAGCAGCGCAGGTTCGGCAGAGAGGAGAGGGCTAACAGGCTTTTGCCGGTAATCGTGCCGGAAAACGCAAAGGACGGCCAGGCGCTCCACATCCATCAGGACGCCGCGGTCTATGTTTCGTCCCTGATGCCCGGAAACAAGGTGGAGCACAAGCTTGCCAAGGGCCGCAAGGCGTACGTGTTTGTCATCGAGGGCTGGATAAAACTGAACGGCAACGCGATGGAGACGAGAGACGCGGCAAAGATCGAAAATGAAAGCACGCTGTCGATACATGCAGAGAAGCAGACCGAGCTGATCCTGCTCGACCTGCCGGAGAAATATGCGATCAACAACTGACGTGACCGGGCTGCGGAAAAGCCGGTCGATTAATCCCGGCGTGTTGCAGTGATAAAAGATGAAAGCGACATTCAACGTGTTAGGAGTGGCAGGGAGCACGCGCAAAGGCTCGTACAGCGCGCAGGCGCTGGCGATCGCGCTAGAGCACGTTAAAAAACAGGGCGCGGAGGTGCGGATGCTGGAGCTCAACAAGACGGTGCTGCCGCTTTATGACCCGAACGCGCCGGCGTCAAAGGAAGTAGAGCAGGCGGCTGAAGCCGTGGCGTGGGCGGACGCGTTCATCCTCGCGTCGCCGGACTACCACGGTTCGATGTCCGGCGCGTTAAAGAACTTTCTCGACCACTTTTACGAGGAATTTGGAGGCAAGATCTTTGGCTACGTCGTCGCGTCTCACGAGAAGGGGCTGACGGTGATGGACCAGATGCGCACCGCCGTGCGCCAGTGCTACGGCTGGAGCATGCCCTACGGCGTGTCGGTGAACGGCCCGCAGGACATGGCTGGGGACGAAATAGTGAACGCAAGGCTGTCGAAAAGGTTGCAGATGATGTCGCGCGACTTGGTGGTGTACGGCAAACTAATCAGCGGCCAGTTTGCGCGCGACCTTGGATCGAGCGAGCAGGACACGTTTGCAGCCCGCTACAGGCCGTGACCGGGTTTCAAAATAGCCGGTCAATTTACCCGGCGCCTTCCAATATAGTGACATGATACCTGTTCCAGAAGACGTGCTTGTTAACGCGGTAGAAAAGGTAGGCAAGAGCGTAGTCAACATTGCAAGCGTCCGGATGCTGCAGGACCAGCTGTTCAGGGTCTTTCCCGTCGAGGGCGTGGGCTCGGGCGTGGTCATTGACGAAAAGGGTTACATCCTGACGAACAACCACGTGATCGACGACGCAGAGAGGCTCAAGGTGACGCTGGCCGATGGCAGGGTGCTGAAAGGCAGGGTCGTGGGCAACGACGAGATGACAGATCTCGCGGTGATAAAAGTAGAGGCAGAGCAGCCGCTGCCCGCAGCAGAGCTTGGCAACTCTGACGACCTGAAAGCCGGCCAGATAGTGATGGCGATCGGCAACCCGTTCGGGCTGACCGGCGGTCCGGCAGTGACCGCGGGGATCGTCAGCTCGCTGAACCGGAGCATACAGGCGAGGAGCGGCGTGCTCGAGCTCATACAGACCGACGCGGCCATCAACCCCGGCAACTCGGGCGGGCCGCTCGTCAACACAAAGGGAGAAGTGATCGCGATCAACACTGCCAACATGCCCTACGCGCAGGGGATCGGTTTTGCAGTCCCGGTAAACACCGCCAAGTCGATCCTGAAAGAGCTGATGGAGAAGGGCAGGGTGACTAGGCCGTGGATCGGAGTCGCGTCGATGAAAGTGACCCCGCAGCTGGCGCGCTATTACGGGCTGCCCGCAAGCGAAGGCGCGCTCATTGCAAAGGTAGAGCCGTACAGCCCGGCGGACGACGCGGGGCTGCGCAAGGGCGACATCATTGAAGGCATCGACGGCAGCACGGTGGAGGACCCGTCGCAGATCGCGTCGCACGTGCGCAAAAAGCGCGTGAACGACCAGCTGACGCTGGCTGTCAATCGCTACGGGCGCCAGATCCAGGTCCCGATACAGGTGGACGAGCGCCCGTGACCTGTTTTTTCAATAACAAAGCTCAAAAGCGTGGGCTGTGATGACAACCCTAGTGTCCGACCATGATTCGATGGACGACCTGATTAAAGAGATCGAAAAGGGAGAGACGAGCATCGTGATTACAAAGGACGTCAGAAAGTTCCGCAAGCCCGTGACGGTGGTGTCGGGCCTGCAGGACAACCACAACGCCAAGGACGTTACCCGGCAGCTAAAGACCAGCATAGGCACTGGCGGCACGTTCAAGGACGGCCAGATAATCCTGCAGGGCGACCACCGGGAGGCGACCAAGGGCCTTCTGGTAAAGATGGGCTTTAAGGAAGAGTCAATCGAGGTGTACTAGTAGCATTTTGCTTACCAGATCACCAGATAGTTACTTTACAACTTATATTTCGCGGAGCGCATTATAGATGCAAGTGGAGGGCGATGCGCAGGCAAAATCAACCCTCAAGGAAGAGGCAAAACCAGAGGATTCTGTAAAGGAAAAGCAAGTAATTTCTGGCAAGACCGCGCAGATGCTCGTACAGGAGGAGCCGCTTTCCCTGGACGATTTTCACAACAACGACAGCAAGGTCCTTTCGGTGTTGAACGAAACAGGGTCAAACTATTCCTTCAAGGGCCTGATGCGCAAGCTCGGCCTGCACCAGCAGAGTTTATCCAGAGCACTGCACAGGCTCGAAGAAATGGGGCTCGTGGAAAAGTCCCCGGTGGGCTATAGGCTCAGCAGGGGCGGCGAATCCGCGATTTCAAGGGTCGGCCTGCACACCCCAAAGGGCAGGGAATACATGCAGCTGCTCCAGTCGTACATCCCGCTCAACGTGAGGGCTTCTGAAATCGTGCGCCAGCTGGTGGGCAGGTGGTTCAAGAACCTCCGGTGGATGGGCATGATTAAAAGCGGCACAGACTACACCCTCCAGTGGTCAAGCGACGACGGCTCGTTCCAGATCAACCTGCGCATGATCTCTGACTATATCGTCATCGAGACCAACGCGTCGACAGAAAAGGAAAAGGTTGACGCGATGGTGGGTTCATACGCGATTTACGAGCAGATCACAAAGGCAATGCAGAGCATGGTGGGCGCATACGCAGTCAACCACCGCGTCTTGTACAGTTAGCTGTGACCATTTTCCAGCATTGCCGGTCAATTTACCCGGCGCGTTTGTATACTATGATAAGATGACGACAATAGTAGGCATCAAGACCAACGGAGGAGTCGTGCTGGGCTCTGACAAGAGAGCAAGCAAGGGCTTTTTCATCGGGTCAAAGATAACGCAAAAGATAGCCAAGATGGACGACACGCTCGCAGTAGCAATAGCGGGGCAGCTGTCCGACGCCGAATACCTGATCAAGATGGCCAAGGCGGAGCGCAAGCTGATCGAGCTGCGGAGAGGATTCCCGTTGACAGTAAAGGAGTCGGCTCGGTTGATCGCCAACATTGCCTATTCCGGCATGAAGAACTACCAGCCGTATTTCGTCGAATTGCTGGTGGCCGGCGTGGACCAGGATGGCGCGCACATCTTCGCGGCGGACATGAGCGGCGCGATAACGAGCGAGGACTTTGCATCTTCCGGCTCGGGCTCGCCCATCGCGTACGGCGTGCTGGAGAGCACGTACCACAAAGAGGTCACGAACGAGGAAGCCAAGGCGATAGCCACAAAGGCGGTGTCCGCGGCCATGGAGCGCGATCCGGGCTCTGGCAACGGCATCGACGTGCTGGTGATCCCGAACCTGGTAGTGGAGGTCGCAAGGTAGATGGCGGAGGCTGGAAGCTACGGGTCAAGGTACCCGTACTTTTACGGGCCTGAAGGACGGCTGGTGCTGGTCGACAGCGCGCTCGAAGCGGTAAAGAGGGGCTCAACTACAATAGGGATAAGGACGCCGTCCTTCGCGCTCCTGGCAAGTCACATCAAGCCGGTCAGGCCGCTGATAGACCCGGCCGAAAAGATATTTGCGATCGACGGCCACGTCGGGGCGACCGGCTCGGGGTACATCGGCGACATCCTGCAGCTGATCGAAGAGCTGAGGCTTGAGGCGCAAAAGCACAGGCTCAACTTTGAAAGCCCGATTGACGTCGGATCGCTTGCAAAGCACCTAGGGTCGTTCCTGCACAACTACACGATATACGCGGTCAGGCCGCAGGCGGCTTCAGTGATCGTGGCAGGAATCGACCAGATGGGCGTGCAGCTGTACCAGGTTGACCCGAGCGGCACTTTCATGCGCGGCTCTGGCTTTGCAATCGGCCAGTCGTCTGACATTGCGCTGGACGTGGTGCAGCGCGAATACAGCGCCGACATGAGCGTCGATCAGGCAGCCACGCTGAGCAACAAGGCGATAGAAAAGGCGCTAGGCGAGCGGCCGGTGGTCGAAGTAGGCGTGGTCAGCGCGCAGGAGGGAAAGTTCCAGAAGCTGCGCTAGCTATTTTTTCTGCGCAGTCACTGTAGCCTTCAATACTGCCGGGCTCTTCCACTTTTCTGCCCAGCGGGCCAGCTCTTTTATTATCACTTCAAGCTCTTTTGCCTGGGGCGTGATGGTGTACTCTACCCTCGGCGGCACTTCCGGGTAGATCTTTTTCGTGACCAATCCTTCGCGCTCTAGCTCCAGCAGGCGCTCTGAGAGCACCGTGCTGCTGATGCCGGATAACGACCGCTTTAGCTCGTTGAACCTGATGACTTGCCTTGTGCTGAGGTTCTTCAAGATGTGAAGAGACCACCTTCTGCCTAGGACTTCCCACACGTTGACGATTGCGCACGTGACGCCCTTGCCGTCTGCTGGTTCTTCTGGCATACCTGGTAGTAATTACTTACTTGCTAATAAAATTATTGCGGTGCTCTGGAGAGTCGGATCGTGATCCCGTCCGGATCCTGCAAATCCCCTGATTCCTTTACGACCATGCCGCGGCCCTCAAGGTGCGCCACCGTTTTCCAGCATGTCTGCCAGAAACTTTCTTTCTGGAAGTAATATCGCAAAGTGGTACAGCCCGGCCCTCTTTGGGACCCTGACGTCGGCCTTGGCATCATTGCCTTTAACCTGCAGCAATTTAACGAGATAATTGCCGCCGGCAGAAAGAAGCGCCTTTTCACTGGACGGCCTTCCGGCAGCCTTGAACCCTAGGATCGACTGGTAGAAATCAAGGGATTTCTGGAGGTCAGGCACGTTCAGGCTGACATAGCCTATCCTCATTGAGGGATGGATCTTGAACGGTTGCGGTTTGCGATCCAATGCAATAATGTATGCGCCTGCGAGTTAATAACGCCGGCCAATGGCGTGTCGGTAGAACCAAAACGTTTTAATTGGTTTTACAAAGGTCGGATTACGTGCGCCCGGGTAGTATAGAGATACCTGGTTGCTTCTGAGTGAGAAACCAGAATCGTACATTCCGGTCCAGTATGGGGGACTGTCACTCCTCCGACCCGGGTTCGAATCCCGGCCCGGGCGCTCTTTAGTATTCTTGCAAATGCTAGCACTATCAGACAGACGGCCCTGACAACCGCTAATAATTATCAGATCAAGTAATGGATGTACGAAAGAGGCTCTGTTTTTGGCAATAGAATGGGATGTGATCGCCGTTGGAATGACTCTGTTAACCGGGATAATCTATGGAGCGGTGTACCTGGAGCTCTGGGCTCACAGGAAAATGCAGAACAGCAAGGAAAAGCAGGCAATAAGGAACATCATCATGTTCATCTTTAATGACTTTGAGGGAAAGTTGTCTTTCATAGAAGAATCAATTCGGTACAAGGACTTCAACCCCTTTTTCACCAACATGTGGGATGCAGTCATCCTGACAAACAAGCAGGGCCTGCTTTCATTCGAGATGTTTGAGAGCCTGCAGGCGACTTATTCTTGGATGAAATATTACAACACGGAATTAGAAGGCGGCAAAGGCCGAGACCAGAAGGACGAGCAGACGCTCGTGGAACTGCTGGATGATGTAAAGAAGTCTATCGAGCAGTCATTGAAGCTGTTGAAAGAAACTGGCGTGCCAAGAATAGAAAAACAGTAGCTGCTAGGCTCGGCGCATTTACCATCAGCATAATCGCGTGTGTTAAGCCGAATAGTTATCATGGCTTTCTGCCGAATGCATCCGGGTCATGTAGGCGCAGTGTGAACACATTTCAAACGCATAGCCCTCGACTTTTTCAAGCTCTGCACTTCTCCCAAAGACCGCAGGGATCTACAGGCTTGCGGGCAAGCGGCAACTTGTTAACAAGTTTTCAGCAAGCAACTGGAAGAGGTTGCGCAAGACGGATACTTTAACATTGAGTGTAAAATCTTCTATAGAAGTCATTCTCTAAACTCTGTTTTAGAAGAATCGCATTTGCCATGATACCTTCTGATCAAGTATAAAAGAACTAACTGCGTCTAGACTGGCAGCACTGGCAACGCGACCCCCCCTACTGGCGCCCGGTCAGAACAGCGCCGCAAGGTGCTCACGCATCCTGCCGTTTGCCACCACCACGTACGAGAGCCGGGTCTTGACGTCGAGGTCCGACTCTAGGTCGGAGCCATCATCAGAATACACCTTTGCGCCGGCCTCCTTTGCGATCAAATAGCCGGCGGCAATGTCGGTCGGCCGGATCTTGCCCCGCAAATCAACATACGCATCGAGGAACCCCCGTGCGAGGAAGCACATCTCCAGCGCGTTAGCGCCAAACTGCCGGGTGTGGTCGGCGTCTGCAATGATCTGGGCAAGGCGCTCCACCACGGCAGGCTTTACGCCGGACACGTTGATGCCAATCGTTGGGTCGGCCGGGCTCTCCTTCTTTGCCGAGATCCTCCCGCCGTTGAGAAACGCCCCCCTGCCTTTTGAGGCGTAATAGAGGTCGCCCCTTGCAAGGTCGATTATGGCGGCGTCAGTCACTGTGCTCAGCCGGAAGTCAGTCGCGTAGGCGAGCGAGCAGCAGTAGAACGGAATCCCGCGCACAGCGTTGGTGGTGCCGTCTATCGCGTCCATTATGATGTAGCCATTCCTGCCTTCGATCCTGCCGCATTCTTCTCCGATTATCGTGGCGTCGACGCCCCGCTTCCTGACGAGATCGATGACCGTCTTCTCCGCTATCAGGTCGATCCTGCGCGACATGTCTCCCCCCGCCCCCCTGCCCATCTGCCTGCTTGCCCGGGCAGTCCCGGCAAGGCCCTTTGTCCTAGCGTGGACCTGCCTGCACGCCTGCTTTAGAACGTCAACTATCATATGAGCAAGCACACGATGCAGACTCAATAAAAGATTATGTGCGCGCAGAGACTTGACCCGGAACATTCTAGCTCTTGATATTTAATCCGGCCGGCGCTGGTCTTGATCATGCTACACTGCCCCGACTGCACCTGCGAAATGTCACGGCGCACCGTCGTGACAAGGCTCGACGACGTCGACGGGTGGGGCTGCGTCTCATGCAAGGCTTTCTACAAGATAAAAGAGCTGAAGAAGGCCATCCTCACCGTCTAAGGTTAAATCAGAGGAACACGATTATTTGGTGTTGGAGACCGCGGCGACACACTCGCAAAGCTACGACGCCGGCCTGATGGAGCGTCTGCTGTTCCGGGTCGCGAAAAAGTGGGTTGCGGGCTATGCCACCGAGGAGGCGATCGCGGCTGCGCTTGACGCCAACGGCCGCGGCATGTCCGCCATCCTGAACTTTCTCGGTGAGGACACCACCGACGCAAAGGCAGTGGACCGGACGGTGACCGAATACCTGTCGCTGATCGACCTGATGCACGCAAGGGACGTCCGCGGGTGCGTGTCTGCAAAGCCGACGCAGCTTGGCCTTGCGATCGACTATGGCACGTGCCTGCAGAATTTCAGGCGGCTTGCCGCCCGGGCCGGGAAGCTCGGCCAGTTCCTGTGGATAGACATGGAGTCTGTCAGGTTCGCTGAGGACACGATTGCGATCTACTTGGAGGTTTACAGGCAATACAACATGACGGGCGTAGCCATACAGTCGTACCTGCGCAGGAGTGCAAGCGACCTGCTGCACATTGCCGAGCGGGGCGGCAAGGTGAGGCTGGTAAAGGGCGCGTATCACGAGCCTGAAGAGCACGCGTTTTCCACAAAGGAAGAAGTCGACGCCAATTTTGTAAAGCTGATGAAGATGCTGTTTGAAAGCGGGGGCTATTTCGCGGTAGCGACGCACGACTCGGACATCATCGAGGAGGCGATCAGGCTGGGCAGGGATTCAGAGTTTGAGTTCCAGATGCTGATGGGCATCCGCGACGAACTGAAAGGCGACCTTGTTGCCAAGGGGTTTGCAGTGGCCGAATATATCCCCTACGGCAGCCAGTGGCTCCCCTACTCTGTGCGCAGGATCAGGGAGCGCAAGCGCAACCTGCTCCTCCTGGCAAGGTCCCTCATTCAATGACGGTCTGGCTCTGCTCGCGCATAAACTGCGTCAGGTAGTGCGGCCCGCCGCTTCCCCTGCCGGCGGTGCCGGAATCCTTCCAGCCGCCAAAGGGCTGGCACCCGACCATCGCGCCGGTAGTCGCACTTGCCTGCCGATTCACATAGACCACTCCTGCTTCGATGCAGTCGAGGAACTCTTTGATCTCCTCCTGCCTGCCGCTGAATATCCCGGCTGTCAGGCCGTACTCAGAGTCGTTTGCAAGCTTGATCGCGTCGTCAAACTTTTCATAGTCGGCCACGCACAGGATCGGCACAAACATCTCCTCCTTGAAGAGCCGGTGCTTTTTCGGCAGGCCGGCGACGACAGTTGGCTGGACATAGTAGCCGTGCTTTAGCTCGCCGTCTTTTCTGGCAGAGCCGCCGGCCAGGACCTTGCCGTCCCTGCCCGCGATCCTGACGTACTGCTGGTACTTTTTGTACGCCTCTTCGTTGGCAAGTGGGCCGACAAAGGTGTTCTGATCAAGCGGGTTTCCGACAGGCAGGCTCTTTGTCTTTTCGACGAGCTGCTTCACGAACTCGTCTTTCACCTTCTTGTGCACGTAAACGCGCGAGCACGCGCTGCACTTTTGCCCCGAGTAGCCAAACGCCGCCTTGAGGACGCCGTCAACTGCTTTCCCAATGTCTGCGGTCTCGGTCACTATCGCAGGGTTCTTGCCCCCGAGCTCGGCTATAAGCGGCCTGGGCCTTGCCTTGCTGAACTCTTTCGCCATTCCATAGCCCACCTCGCGGGAGCCGGTGAACGCTATGCCGGAAACGTCCTTGCTGGCGACCAGCTCGGCTCCCACCTTGCCGCCCGGGCCGATGACAAGGTTAAGCACGCCGTCGGGCAGGCCGGCCTGCCTGAATATTTCGGCAAACTTGTACGCGATTATCGGAGTGATGCTTGACGGCTTGACCACCACGGTGTTGCCGGTGATTATCGCGCCGGCGCTCATGCCGACCAGGATGGCCGCCGGAAAGTTGAACGGGGCGATCACCCCCCACACCCCGTAGGGCTTCATGACGCTCCTGTTCTTTTCGCCGGGCTGTGCGCTTTTCATCGCCGCTTCAAAGCCGCTGTTCTTTTCCATTTCCTCGACGTAATAGCGCAAAAAGTCGATGGCTTCGTCGACGTCGGCTATTGCTTCATAGCGGTTCTTGCCGTTTTCATACGAGATCCACGCGGCGAGCTCGAACTTGCGCTGGCTCATGATGCCGGCGGCCGCCCTGCACACCCGCACCCGCTCTTTGTAGCCGGTCCTGCTCCAGCTCTCAAACGCCTTTTTGGCCGCCGCTACTGCCTGCTTTACGTGGCTTGCGCTTCCGACCGGCAGGTGCCCGAGCACCAGCCGGGTATCTATCGGCGATGTCTGGGCCGCGGTGGCCAGCGTCCTCACCTCCCTGCCTCCAATTATCATGGAGTATTTTTTGCCAAACTCTGACCTTGCCTGCTCCAGCGCCCTCTCGTACCTGTCGTGGAACTGGCCCTCCGTCCTCTCGGTCATGAACCTGCGTACCGTGTGCTCGTTTTCAAACATCTGCCATCAATATGGTGGCAAGAACCTTAAAAATATGGTGAGAGGGCGATTTTGCCCCATTACGTGTCCGAGCAGTGCATTGTTGAGGAGAACAAAGAAAAAACAATGAAAAAACAGACAAGATTCTCCGACTTCAGGAAAGTCCGTGGAAACAGAGGAATCAGCCTTGTCCAGAAAGCTGGGAGCAAGAAATGCTGATGTCGCCAAAGTCATGCATGCTGTTGTAGCGAGCAAGCCATTTGACATTTCGATTACTGCGGTAATCCTCCTGCAAGCAGTCGCCCTAGCAATTGAAGCGATGTCGATCCCGACCACTGGGCAGACCTTCCGACATCGTTCACCACTCTGTTCGAAGTGCTGACGCTCGAAGCGTGGGTGGCAGTTGCAGAGCCGATAGAGGACAACATGGGGCCCGTATTCTGGATCTATTTTGCCAGTTTCATCCTGATCGGGACTTTTATAATCATCAACCTCTTCATTTCTGTAATTGTCAGGAAATCAGAGGAAGCACACCACCGCGTAGAGGAAGAATCCTGAATACCCCTGACGCAGCACCAGATAATGCATGACATTAAGGAGATCCGGAAACTCTTGGGAGAGTTAGAGCGGCGGTTGCCGGAAGACGTTGCTTCTGACGCCGCAACAGACGAAAAGAAATGACGCCGCCGGGACGTGTTTTGAAATCGTATTCAAAGGGTAGCCTCTGCGGGCGATTCCAGTGACAGAAAAGCATAACAATTACTTTTACCTATCATCCCGCCATGAGTGCCACCAGTAGTAGCAAGTTCCGGCTAGTGCTCTTCTTGCTGGTAGTCATTGCGCTGGTCTTTTTCATAACCAACTTTGTGGCCGCGGCGTTCACGAACAGCGTCAACACCGGCAGCGGCCAGCAGGGTTCGCAGGTCAGCTGCACAATAGTGCGGACGGGCGAAGAAAGGATGTTCGGCGAATGCGCTTCCTAGCGCCTTAATCGCTTCCACGCAAGCGCTGCCGCCATGCCAGCTGCTGCAAGGGCCGCCGGCAGCGGGAACTCGGGCACAGCGGTCGCGCCCTGGATGGTGATCTCTTGCAGGTCGTGCTCGTGATCTATTGTAATTGTGGCGTGTGTTTGGTTCTCCGTAGTTCTGGCCTCTTCCGCCGGCCTGCCGTCAAGGCTGACTGCAAAGGGGCCTGACATGAACTCTTTTGGGATCGAAAATTCCGATCTGCCTGCAGCGTCCTGCACTCCCTCTAGATTGAGGCTAATGCTCTTGCCGGGCGGTTCAAATGTTGCGCCCAGCACGCGCGCGTTTGTCTGCAGGCCGACCCCGTACTGCACGCCTTCGTGCTCAAAGATGACCGTCCCCTTCCTCGTCAGCACAGTCTCGACCGGCGGCGAGAGCGGCTTTTGGGCTATCACCACCCCGGTTATCTTGGAGGCCGACATCGCCTCCAGCTCGACCGTCGCATTGCTTCGCGCGATCGCGGGCCTGTACCCGTCTGCCGACGCAGCGATTTCATCGAAAAGCGGCCTTGTGCTGTTGTCCTTGAGAGGGATGGTCAGCTCGTAATCCCCGCTAGGGCCGGTCCTTGCCGCGAATAGTTCTGCGCCCGGGATGGCACTGGCAAAGCTCGGGACAACTAAAGCGCCCGCAATGGGCCTGCCGGCGCCGTCAGCAACCTTGCCCTTTACAGTGATTGTTTCTTTAAAATCAAGGGCAATGTCTGCGTGGCTGCCGGCCTCTGCTTCTATGGAGCTGCTGGCAGGCACGCTGCCAAAGGAAGCCGTGACAATGTAGGTCCCGTTGCCAATGCCGCTGCCAAGGGCGAACCTTCCTTCTTGGCCGGTTTTTGCAGTAGCCATGCCCGCGGCCAGGAACTGGGCGAGCTGCGTGTCGTCCAGGTCCAAATCCTTTGATATTGCAGAGATTGTAGCGCCCGCCACAGGATTGCCGCCTGCGTCAACCACCCTCCCGCTGATTGTGCCGGACATGTCCAGCACAAAATCAACCGCGTTTTCTGCCGGCACTGTCACGGCAGAGCTTGCAGGGGCGTAGCCCATGCTGAAAAGCGACGGTATGACTACGGCGTATGTCCCCGGCGCCAGATCGTTGTTCAGCGCGTACCGCCCCTCAGAGTCTGTTATCGCCGCGGTGTCGGCCATGCTGCCGCTGCCGTCAAACGCAAACACGGCGACGCCGGGCACGGGATTGCCTGCGCCGTCTGTCACCCTGCCGGATATTGCGTGCGCGCTCTCCAGCTCCACGTTCAAAGTTGTGAGCTTGCCCTGCTCCAGCTGCACCGCCGAGGCGTGCGACACATAGCCCGCGTCCCCCGCCTTGAAGAGGGCCGGGAGCTTGTTCTCGAGCATGCCAGGCCCCGTGCTGTTGACAAGGGCCTGCAGCTTGGCAACGTCGATGCTGGTCTTGAACGCATAGATGTCGTGCGAGCCGGTCTTTAGGCCGGTGTCAAGGACGAAAACCCCGTCGTCCATCGTGATATCATAATTGGCCGAATGCGGGCTTGACGCGGCAACCACTATTCCTGGGACCGGCCTGCCCTGCTCGTCGGTGACGCGCCCCGAGACCATAGCCGACGGCTGCATAAAGATCGTCAGGTTTTTGCCCGCGCCGGTACCGTCAACTGCAATGCTGTCCGACGAACTCACAAAGCCGGGCGCAAACACCGTGACATTGTAGGTGCCCGGGTTCAGTGGCGCGTCCAGCTCGAACCGGCCGGCCTCGTCCGTCGGCACGCTGGACGCCAAAGCCAACAGCAGCCCTTCCGCGGTTTTAAGCGCCTTCAACACGCTGGAAGGCGAGCCCCCGGCTGCAAGCATCGATTGCAAGATGGCGTCATCCTGCCCGCTGACCACTACGAGGACGTTTTTTACCGGAACTCCGGTCTGCGCGCCGGCAGGAATAACAAGGATTACTGCTAGCGCTAGGGCTGCCAGCGCAAATCTTTTCACCTGTAAGGATCGCCGGGGGGTGATTTTAAGCCAGCTCGAAAATTGTTCTAGATAGCTGTATGTTGGCTGTTCCTCTATTTCGTATGTCGAGAAAGTTGGCCATCAAATACGTTCTTATGACTCGGATGATCCAAAGAAACGATGACTAGCAATAATACCAGATTTTTGGTTGTTGGAGCAGGGATCATCGCCGCATCTTTGATAATTGCGCTCATTGGGAGTTTGAAATAAATGGTAAAATCTCTAATCTCGCTAAAGCCTTTTGTACATAGCCCCAAGGAAAAAAAGCCGAAATACTGCTCAACATGCGGCAACCTGGCGACCCTTGAAGCTTGTTTTGACGTAGGCGACGGCGTCACCATGATAGAAAAGTATTGTGACGCGTGCTCAAAGAAAATGAAATTTATAAAGTGATCATTTGGCAAGTTGTGAGATGTGCAAGAAAGGAGAAGAGTACCACACATGCTCGGATTGCAAGAAACTCTTGTGCATCAATTGTTTCAATACAGTCCATTTTGGCATAGGCGCCCCGAGGGCTGGCAAGTCGATGGTGTACAGCAAGTGCATGTTTTGCGAAGTGATATATGCGGCCAACGCAAAGCGCAGCGTATGCGACAAGTGCGAAATCATACTCACGTGGAAGTCGTCGATGAATTATCTTGGCGCAGTAAACAGGGTATCAGATCTGGTCAGGAATGGCAAGCTTGATTCGAAATTAAGAAATGAAAGCTATTGCAAGACAAACTTTGGCGTCCATGCAACGCAGGTAATAATGGATGCCATAGACAGCTCGGCAAAGTAGGCGCGTTATTTCAGGCTGGAAGAAGCAGACTTGCTTTCAAAATATATTTTGTCCTTGTATTCGAATAACTTGATCTCTATTGCTTTGTCATCGTTGTCTTTCTTTTTTCTGCCGCCTGCTTTTGCCCAATCAACGTCGTAGCCGTACGAAGACGCATAGTATGCCCCCCGCATGCTCGAGTGGGCAGTGCGAAGGTCCTCGGCAACCGACAGGAATTTCTGCAGCGACTTGGTTGAGGCACGCTGGTCGGTGTCTTTGTTTTGCATCCCGATTGCCACCAGCTCCTCTGACTGCCGAGTATAGATGCAGATGTCAATGGCATGATTGGGCTTGGATTTGCCTCCATTGATTTTGCTGTCCATTACGTATTTGTGCGACATTGGGCTATATCGTGAAGAGAGGAATACTGCGAACCTGAAATTTGAAAAAGAGTCTTCGCAATCAAGAAACATTTGCTTGAGCAGGATGATCGACTTGTTGTTCAATCCCGCAAGCAGGGCAGCTATCTTGGGTCCCCTTGGCAGGTCTTTCCGGGTGCGGGGATCAATGGTGCATTCGCACCGCTCCGCCACCATCTGAAAGATCTGGAGCGGGATGTTGTAATTGGCAAGGCGAGACTCGATCTCTTTGCGTTGCTTGACAGTCAGCAGTTCCGGCTCGATTGTAGACAAAATAATCATTATTACAACGGCGACGAGACTATTAAACCGAGCTCTGCGCCTCTCAAAAGAGGCGAATAAACGCGTTATTGCATCTTTGCGCGAGAGCGTTATTGCTAGATCCTGGTACGCTGGTCAATCGTCGTCTTTAGCTTGCGTATGCCATGCCCGTTCTTTGACGATATGGCAATGACCTGATTCGGCATTCCAACATCCTTGGCAATTTGGTCGATCATGATTTCTGCTTCCATGGGCGGTAGCCTGTCAAACTTTGTAAATACCACGAGGACCTTGGATTTGTCCACCTTTAGCTCTTCAAGTATCTGCCAGCAGGCAGTATGCTTTATCCTGATTTCCCGGGCGTCTTCTGACGCGTCAATCAGTAGCAGGATGAGGTCTGCACCCAGAGACTCCTCGAGCGTCGACTTGAACGCGTCGATCATGTATGGCGGCAGCCTGCTGATGAAGCCTACAGTGTCCGTGAGCAATGTGTCCCCCTTTTTGTCGCCGCGGCTATCGTCAGCCTTCAGTGCCCGAGTTGTCGTCGAAAGCGTTGTAAACAGGCTGCTTGAGGTCTGCTTGTTCGCACTGGTGAGCAGGTTGAACAGCGTGGTCTTGCCGGAACTGGTGTAGCCCAGAAGCGAAACGACCGGCATCCCGGTCTTGATCCGTTGCTGATGGTAGAGCTGGCGCTTTCGTTTTGCTTCTTCTAGCTTTTCTTTGATAAACCCCATCTGTCTTTTCTGGTCTCGGAATTTCACGTCTACTGTATATTCTCCACTTCCTCCCTTGCCGGCCCGCTCGGTGCCAGAAGACATCTTGGCGATTTCCCTTACACGCGGCATGTTGTATTTGATTTCGGCTAACTGGATTTGCAGCTTTGCCTCAACCGTAGTGGCTCGCGAATAAAAAATGTCAAGTATCAACCGTTCCCTGTCGATCACCTGCACCCCTGTCAGTTTTTCCAGGTTGTGTATCTGCTTTGACGTAAGGTGCTCGTCAACGATTATCTGCTCTGCACTGGATTCTTTTACAAACTCTTTTAGCTCCTGGGCCTTGCCCGAGCCTATTCCATATTCAGAGTGATTCAGGTATTTTTGAGTGAAAACTCCAACAATGTTCCGGTCTGCCGACTCTACTAGGCTTTTTGCTTCTTCCAGCGTAAAGCTGTCCGGGTACGTTACGAGTGCCACTTTTTGCAGGCTTTTGTTGGGCAATAGCTTTAGGACCAATCCATGTAGTCTGCCGTGGCGTATTCGTTGTTGTGTCCCCTGGAGCAGGTGTGCGAGGTATCGGCGTCTGTGGCAGTTGACTTGAAACCGTCAGTGCTGCCTTCAGGGACATAGATTCCTGGAAACACTTCGCCGCAGGTCTTGCACTTTAACATGAGCATCGGCATCAAAGTATCTCCTAATTGTAGAAGGGCAGAATTGCTATAAAGGTGCTTGTATTGAAAGGTCTTCAATAGTCCAGTCTGGCATCATAAGGTGATCTGCTTTCACTATGACCAGCAGTGTTTAATACTCGAGACCCCGATATAGAGCATGTCTAGAGCTTTTGTGCTTTTGAATTGTGATATTGGAACAGAGAATACAATTATTTCTACGATGAGTGGCATGTCGGGTGTTTCGGAAGCCGCCGGATTGTCAGGCGTATACGACATAATCGCAAAACTAAACGCCGAGTCAGATAACGGCATATCGCGGATAGTGACGAAAATCCGTTCTATTGCCAGCATCAGATCGAGCCTGACTATGATTATTGCCGAAAGTCAGAACGATTAAGGTCAAGATTGAACGTAAATCAGGGCGCCGAGCAGCCGCGGCAGATTATCTTGCTCTTGATGAGTCCCTTTTTCTGCGAGCAGTTGCTGCAAACCTTCCTGTTGCATATGCTGCACGCTCCGCTGTGGCCTGCGCACGCCGGCGACATGCATATCTCGCACCTGACATAGTGCGCGGCGCAAAACGTAGAGCTGCAAATGTAGCACCGCGCGCGGTGCTCTGTGCACGCCGGCTCCATGCACATCTTGCAGTATGCAAGGTGGGTGCTGCAAAGCAAGTTGCCGCAGCTGCACACCGACCCCTCTTCAAGCGCGACAGAGCACAACGAGCACCTGCCCCACGTCCCCTGTCCTGTATAGGCGCTCCACATCAGGTCGCCGTAATGCTCCTTTGAGTCGTTCACGATTATCCTAGCCCGGTACACAGTCTCGACAAGCCAGCCTGTGACGCCGGAGCTCGTCTTGCTCTTGACGTTGCCGAGAGCTTGGTGGAACATTTCTTCTTCCTCGTCCTCGATCTCCTGCAGCTTTTCCTCAAGCGCCTTCCTGTCGGTGTGCATCTGCTCTATCTTTCTCCTCGTTGAGATGATCTTTTGCTTTTTCGTGTCGATCCTGTTTTCAGTTGATATCATTCGCGCCTTGAAGCTCTTTTTCTTCTTGCTCTCCTTTTTCAGCTGCTTGTACAGCTTTTCGTATTCTTTTACCGCGTCGATGTCGGCGTTGATCAACTGCTGCAGTTTTGCAATGTTTGCGTCAATGTCGGCGATCTTGGCGCGGGGCTCGCCCGACTTGCTCGCAATGTTCTCCTTTCTTTTTTCTTCGATCAGAATGTCAAACTTGTGCTTCAGCTCTTTTTCCATCGCGCTGACTGCCTTTTGGATCTCGCCTCTCCACATCCCGACTTCTCTGCGCGCTTCTGCGGGGACCAGGCGGTGCAAAGTTATGGCGTGCTCTGGCAGCTCTGCAAGGCCGCCGCCAAGGGCGGCGCGCTCGGCAATTTTGTCAAGTGACTGCTTGGCATAGCCTTTTTCAAAAACCGAGGCATTGAGCTCAAAGACAGGGTAGAACCTTTCCTCCGGCTCTGCCGAGAGCACCTTGACCGACCTGAGGTTGCTCCCCAGCTTGATAAAGCTGGACAGGTTCTTTGGCTCGAATTTCTTTTCCAGCATGAGGAACGTTTCGCCGTCTACTGCCGCCAGCGCTATCGGGCTCTCGGGCGCTACGACGGGCAGGAACTTGGCCGGCTTTTTCGGCTCTTCAGCCGTTTCTTCGATTGCCGGATCGCCTACCTCTTCTTCCTCCTGTTCAGCAGCAGGCTCGCTTTTCTTGAACTGTGTCATCAGCTCGGCAATCTCGCTGTCCTCAAGCGGCCCCCTGTGGTACGTGAGCGACCACCTTGACTTGATGACAGACCTGAACTTGGGGTCAAAAATATTGCAAAAGAATTCGCCCGGCCGCAGCCTTGCGATCTCCTTCTCTGCGTCAGAGTCCAGCTCCAGTCCCACCCTAACGCGCTGGATGTCGCGCTGCGCGCCAAGCCTGCCGATAAAGCGGACGTTGGCGTTTGAAATCACCTTGTAGTCAAGGTCGACTGCGTTCTGGCTTGCAAGCAGCATGCCAAGGCCAAACGCCCTTGCCTGTTTTATCAGCAGCAACAGCAGCTTTTTGGACGGCGGCTCCCTTACGGGCGGGCAGTAGCCGGCGATTTCATCAAAGTAAAGCAAGTACCGCAGCGTCTGCGCGCTGCCCTGCTTGATGAGCCACTGGAACAGCTGCTGCAGTATCAGCTCGACGAACAGGTGTTTTTCCTGCTCTGACTGGATGTTGCGGAGGTCGAGTATGTTGATCGACGGTCCGCTGAACAGCTCTGAAAAGTTGATCGATTCGGCTGCCGACCACGACCGCAGCTTTGGGTCCGACAGCAGCAGGTTTATCCTTGTTGCAAGGTCCTTCTTTTCCTTGTCCGACACCACCTTTGACACAGGGAGCGAGGCGACGTAGCTGAAGGCAGGGCTTTCGATGTTCCTGATCAGGTCCTCTATCGTAAGGCTCTCGCCGTTTTTCCACGCGTTCTCTAGGATTTTAGAGATGAAGGTTATCTGCTTCCTGTCGCCTTCGCCATAGCCGGCGAGGCGCAGCAGGTTGAAAGACGTCAGGTCGAGAAGGTCGGCGGCCGACGCAATGTCGCGGCTCAGCAGCTTGTTGAAATCTTTTGGAGCGGACAGGTCGGGCGAGATCCCCACGGCAAGCCCGGCCGATGATTTGGGGGTAAAGATCCTGACCGTGACTTTTTCAAAGTTCAAAGCAGCATTTGGTTCTACCTTGAACTCGGTTGACTTGTCCCGGTATGTTTTCTGCAGGCTGGCGGCATATTTCGCCCTGTCGTTTTTCAGCGCGTCTGCCTCCTTGCCAGACCATTTTGAAAAATCAAAGCTGGCTGACTTGAACGCCAGGTTGCCGATGTCCCCTTTTGGGTCGATGGCAAAGGTAGGGATGCCCTGCAACGCTGCTTCTTCCACGATTACCTTGGACAGCACGGTCTTGCCCGAGCCGGTGGCTCCAAGGATTATTGCGTGCTTTGTCAGCGAGGCGCGGTCAAGCTCGAATTTAGCGCCGTCCATTGCCTGTCCTATGTTAAATTTGGCAGGGCTGTCCAAGTATGGAGTGCAGTATGGAATGACACGTTAAAAAGTGCTATGGAATTATGGCTCATGACGGCAACCGGCCCGCTTTTGCCTGCCTGGACATGGCATAGTTTGATATGCAACCTGTATCAAGATATATTGTGGCAGAATTGATCGTAGAGTCATATCAGAACTCTACTGTAAATACGATCTTGAAGGATATTGGCAAGAAATACAAGATTGATCCGGCAGAAAATCTCTTGAATGAAGATAGCCCGGTAGATGAAATCAAATTCAAATACCGTACATATTCTGAATGTGTAAGGATGCTGTACAGGAAGGCAGGCGTCGCCTAGCTATCGCCTAGGTCCTCACTTTCATCAATTTGATGTGGCCGATGGTGCAACTCGGGTTATTGTCTGCATGAGCATGCATGAGGTCTTTTGCTTCCTTTTCACGCAGCTTTTCTGCCGAGATGTATCCGCAGTTTTTGCAAGTCACGATGTAACTCCAGTTGACCAAGGGCGTTCTATCCGTTGATATGGATAAACGCCCCCGGACTTAAAAGCTAGGGTAACTGTCTATTCATTCAATGGGTTTTTGCAGTTTGTTAAATTCCCATTGAATCTGCTGGATTTTCCAGCACTAGTCCTCATCTTCTTCCTGCCACTGTTCATCTAAATTTTGATTCTGCTGTGAACTAGGTATTATTGGAATCCAAGGGCCGGAGCTAACAGGAGAGGCAATTTCAAAAAGACCTTGTACCTTCGCCGTCATTCTGTATTGGGAGAGAATTATGTTCACGTATGTGATGGTCGCCCTTCCCATAAGAACTGTTACTTTACCATCATACTGCAAAGACAAGTTCGGTAGGGTTTTCTTACTGCTTATGTTAACAGGAAGGAAGGTGATAGAAATGTGATGACCAAATTCTATACACCCCATGAGCAGACATTAATAAACATATTGAAAGCCCATCCCGACTCTACCGTTGCGGACATGAAAATGCACGCGGGGCTGCGAAAAAGAAACGACGTGCCACACGCCCTGAATGGTCTTCGGGTCAAGGGAGTTCTTTTGCATACTGATGACAAGCCACCAAGATATTCTTTTTCGGATGCGGGGCAGTAACATCGATCCTTTGCCAATATAAAATTGCAGTCTAGTGCAAGTTATGCACTTTCATATCCGCGGTCTTGTAAAAATGTTGGGAATACTATTTTGGCACTGATGAGGCGGTTTGCATCATTTCGCCCATTTGGTCAGACATTTTTATGAATTGATTTCCCTTAGCAGTCGTCCTATACGTTTGCATCCCCTCCGTGTATTCGAGTAGACCGTTTTCAACAAGAACTGAAAGGTACTCCTTTAGCTGCGCATAAGACAGGTAGGCCTTATACATTATCTTGGTCTTTGTCGCGCCGCCGTTTGCAGCAATTAGCATTTGCGAAACAATCTCCGTTCTGCTACGATAAATCATGTAATTGCTTCTACCATTGCCCACTATATAACAAATCAGACAGTAGCTTATAGTACATTGTTGTGCAAGCTATTCAACATCATTCTGTCAACGCGATCTTGTACCAGTACCTCAACGGTTTGTCATCGTACAATGCATCGTCTATAACTTGGTGTGTTCCTTTTAGATGTTTTATTATCTCTACAGACCTGATATGTTCGTGGCATAGCTGGCACACAACAATTGAATCAGTTTCATTCTTTATCACTACAGTTCACAAATATACATCAGGCATTGGCTATATGCAATCGCAAAGGCGCCAGTTTTGCAGCAGAGTGTTTGTAAAGATTGATTAGTGGTTGCATATCTATGTAAAGTCAAGTTATGAACCCTAATACCCTATCCCTAAAGGTGCTTGAGGCCTATACCAGAGACGTCGGTAGGGGCACGGCAAGGATTGATTATGACACTATGAAGTCCTTGGAGGCTGTAACAGGCGATATTATCGAAATAAAGGGCAAAAGGAGGACGGTCGCCAAATGCCTGCCACTTTACCCTTCAGACGAGGGGAAGGGAATCATGAGAGTCGACGGCTTGATGAGAAATAATGCGGGAATAGCGATAGGCGACACAGTAAATGCAAAAAAGATCAAGGTTGTTTCGGCAGAAAAAATCATAGTGTCTCCGCTTGAGGCAATACCCCCCATAGACGAGCGCTATCTCGCTGATGCTCTTGAAAGCACGCCCGTTGTAAAGGGCGATAACGTCATGGTGCCTTACTTTGGCGGAAGGCTTACCTTTCAAATTGTCGGGATAACCCCTCCTGCCGATGCCGTGCTGATAACCGGCAAAACATCATTTACCATAACTGAAAAAGATGGGGATCTGCGCGGCATGCCTCACGTGTCATACGAAGACATTGGCGGCCTGAGGGACGAGATGCAGAAAGTCAGAGAGATGATAGAGCTGCCGCTGCGCCATCCGGAAATATTTGAAAAACTGGGAATTGAAGCGCCAAAAGGGGTGCTGCTCTACGGCCCGCCAGGCACAGGCAAGACGCTGCTCGCAAAAGCGGTGGCTAGCGAGAGCAATTCGCACTTTATCAGCATCTCCGGACCGGAGATCATGAGCAAATTCTATGGAGAATCCGAGGCCCGCTTGAGGGAAATATTCAAGGAAGCCAGAGAGAAGGCCCCCAGCATCATCTTCGTCGACGAGATCGACTCTATCGCTCCAAAGAGGGAAGAGGTGACCGGCGAAGTAGAAAGAAGGGTCGTGTCGCAGTTGCTGTCGCTGATGGACGGCCTTGAAGCAAGGGGCAAAGTCATAGTCATTGCTGCCACAAACAGGCAGAACGCGATCGACCCCGCGCTTAGGAGGCCAGGACGATTTGACAGGGAAATCGAGATCAAGGTCCCAGACAAGAACGGACGCTTGGAGATTCTCCAGATCCACACCCGCAACATGCCACTTGAAGAAGACGTGGATCAGGCTAGGATAGCAGCCGTCACCCATGGTTTCGTTGGAGCCGATCTGGAGTACCTTTGCAAAGAAGCTGCCATGAAGTGTCTTCGAAGGGTGCTGCCTGAGCTGAACCTGGAGGATGAAAAGCTTGCGCCAGAAACCCTTGACAGGCTCATAGTAACGCAGAACGATTTCGAACAGGCAATAAAAGACGTCATGCCTTCGGCAATGAGAGAAGTCTTCCTTGAATCCCCGGACGTAAAGTGGGAGGACATCGGCGGCCTTGATGGAGTGAAGCGGGAATTGCAGGAAGCCGTCGAATGGCCGCTAAAGTATCCTAGCCTGTATGCGGCAATGGGCCACACGGCTCCAAAGGGCATTTTGTTGCATGGGCCGTCTGGCACCGGCAAGACGCTGCTCGCAAAGGCAGTCGCGACGGAATCTGAAGCGAACTTTATCAGCGTAAAGGGTCCGGAATTGCTGAGCAAGTGGGTTGGCGATTCGGAAAAAGGCATAAGGGAGATATTCAGGAGGGCAAGACAGGCTTCGCCCTGTGTGATATTCTTTGACGAAATAGACTCGATTGCTCCAACAAGAGGAGGGGAAGGTGGCGGCGTTGGTGGGGCAGAGAGGATGGTTTCCCAGATTCTGACGGAGCTAGATGGGATCAGCGAACTGCATGGAGTGGTAGTGCTGGGCGCGACTAACAGGCCGGACATGATCGACCCCGCGCTCTTGAGGCCCGGCAGGTTTGATCGAATAGTGCTGGTCCCGAATCCCGACAGCCAGACAAGAAAGAAAATACTGGAGATTCACGCAAAAGGCAAACCCATTGGCCAGGACGTGGACATCCAGAAGATAGGGGAGACAATGACAGAAGGATTCAGTGGCGCAGACACCGCTTCGATAGTAAATACTGCGATATCGCTTGTGCTGCACGAGTACCTTGCGAAATATCCGACGCCGGAAGAGGCTGCAAAGCACGCTTCAGAAGCTCATGTCATGATGCACCACTTTGAAGAAGCTGTGAAGAAGATCAAGACGCAAAGGGAGACAAGGCCAAAGGAAACGCTGGCGCTATCGCATTACCGGTAATGCTAGCGTTGACTGTACGTGGCTACATCCCATTTTGATTGAACGGGATTCCCATCTTTGGTCCAGATCATTAGCGCTACTTAATATAGCTGCGGTGGGCATGTACAGTAGCACTTTAAACCGATTACTTCTTCATAGTAATGCAAACTTCAATCTTGTGTTCCGCGTGTAAAAATGACCGGCCTATTACAGATCCGGAGTCTGGTGAGCTGGTGTGTAGCTGTTGCGGTCTCGTATTCTCAGATAAGGCGGCAGAAAGCCGAGCAGAGTGGCGAAACTTTGACTTTGAAAAGAATGACAGGGTAAGGACGGGATCCCCTGCTTCTCTGGCTTTCCATGATATGGGATTGTCTACTGTCATCGGCAAGACCAACAGCGACTCTAGCGGGCGCAGGTTAGATTCGTCAATGCTTTCGGCAATTCAGAGGTTAAGGACATGGGATTTCAGGACGCAGGCACATACGGCAGCTGAAAGAAATCTCATACGGGCTTTCAATGAACTTGACAGGGTAAAGGATAAACTTGGGCTATCTGACGCAATAATCGAAAAGACAGCTTACATCTACAGAAAGGCCCAGGAAAAACAGCTGGTAAGGGGAAGATCCATATCTTCGATACTGTCTGCGGCTATATACATTGCTTGCAGGGAGATGAGTGCTTCAAGATCACTTGCGGAGGTAATCGCAATAACCAACGTCAAACGCAAAGTTATCACCCGCAGTTACAGGCTGCTCGTCAGTGAACTCGACATCAAAATGCCGCTTGTGGATCCGATGAAATGCGTTGCCAAGTTAGCAAACAAGGCCAGACTCAGCGAGAAGACCAAGCGGATGGCGATGCGCACGATGGGCGATCTTACCAGAAAAGAGATATCTGCTGGAAAGGGCCCGATGGGGCTTGCAGCGACAGTCCTTTACCTGTCATGTCTACGCAACGGCGAGCACGCCACTCAGAGGGACATTGCAGAAGCAGCAGGGGTAACAGAAGTGACCATACGAAACAGGGTTAAAGACCTCAAGCTCAGGCTCGATCTGAACAAGATAGGTGAATGATGACATGCCTTTTGACACGCAGGAAGAAAAAGATTTCAGGGAAAGATATGGGCAAGAACTGCGCAAGAAAAAGATGCAATGTTATGTCAGCCCCCATTTTGGGCTTGACGAGCTGGCCGACGAAGTAAAGAGCGTCAAGCACCAGGCACTCATAACGCCAGGACGGAGAGGAGAGCAGATAAAGCACGAAGAAATCTCCAAGGAAATCCTCAGACGCCTGAGCTTGAGAGACAAGGCCGTTCAATTATGATGAAATTCCTTAAATGACGGCGAGGCCCCGACAAACTTGGCAATCTTGTGCTTTAGAAAAACCTCGTGTTCCTTGCCGCAGTCGTTACACCGGAGTCTAACGTTGCCAGAAATGCTCCTGTATTTCGGTTTTATTACGTCGTCTTCCGCGATGCATTCCATCACGTTGCCGCAATCACAAGAGAATACCTGTTTTGTCATTGAACGCAGTCCTACGAATAATGATTGCCATCCTAGTTCAATAACTTGTCTCTAAAGGCGTGCAGTATTCATGGCAGCTTGTAGTGCAGGACGAGCTCGCCTGTATTTTTCTGCATCACCTGCTTTAGCTGCAGCCTGATCCCCTGCGCAATCTCGTCAAAGCCGTCGCCCTCGACAAGCGTGGTCGCCAGCCTGCCGCCGGCAATCTTGGGGGCAATTGTTACGGTCAGCTCGTCTACGAGACCGAGGCGCAACAGAGACCAGTTGAGCTCGCCCCCTCCCTCGACCAATATTCTTCTCAACCCCATCTTTTCCAGCCTGAGGAAGAGCTTTTTCAGGTTGACGCCGTGGGGCACGGCGGCGCTCTGGCCCTTTTTCCCTTCGCTTATGACCAGCACCTGCGCGCCAACGGCTTCTAGCTTGCGCATTTTTTCTTCCGGTGCCTGGTCCGTCACTGCCACTATCGTCCTGATCTTAGGCGCCGTGCGGATTATTTGCGAGTCGATTGGAATCCTGCCCCTGCTGTCGACTATTACTCTGGCCGGGTTTTTGCCCTTGACCAGCCTGACAGTGAGCCGGGGATCATCTGCCAGGATAGTCGAAATGCCCACCACTATCGCGTCGGCAGAGGCGCGCAGCCTGTGGACGCGCAGAAGATCTTCCCTTGAAGAGATCTTTGAGTCACCGCTTGTTGTGGCGATCTTGCCGTCAACCGTCATTGCGCCGTTGATTGTTATCTTCAATTCGCTGCCTCCACGAACCGCCCGTCGATCATGATTGCCCTGATCGAGCTCTGGCTCAGCCTGTGAACCGCCGCGGCGTACGGGTCGTGCAAAGGGTAGAGGTCTGCATGCCTTTTATCAATGAATATCAGGTCTGCCCCGCGGCCGGCCTCTATGCAGCCAGAGTTGAGCCGGAGCATTTGCGCCGCGTTTACAGTCGCCATTTTCAACAGCTGCCGCGGCTCGATCATTTCGCCCTCGGTTGCCCCCGACGCCTTCCAGACGTAATCGAGCTCCCTCAAGATGTCCGGCGAGTTGAGCATCACGTTGTCCGTGCCAATAGCCACCAGGCAGCCCTGCCTGAGCATCTGGGCAACCCTTGGCATGCCTGCGCCAAGCACGCCGTTTGCCCTCGGGCAGACTACGATTCCAGTCCCGCTCTTTGCAACGAGCGAAATTTCGCCTTCCGTCGCGTTTGTCATGTGCACCACAAAGTCAGGCTTCAGGTGCTCCATTATCCTGTCGACTTCGCTCCTGTTCGTGTGTTCTTTTGAAAACTCGGCTGTCTCCCTTGATTCCGCGGCGTGTATCGCAACAAGTTTTTTTCCTGCCAGCTGCCTGTATTGCGCAAGGGCTGCGTCCGTGTTTTCATTTGCGCCGCTTATCCCAAGCCCGTCTGCCATCTTTAGCACCCGCCGGGCCTGCTCCACTGCTTCAGGCGGCAGGCCGGCCGCGTCTCCGGGGCTGCCGTAATGGCCGGTCCTGCCAAGCGCCACGCATTTTATCGGCATGCCGGCAGTCGCTTCTTTCAAAAGTTCTACTCCCTCCGGCCCGTTTTCGCGAAAGTCGGCAAAGGCGACAATCCCCTTTTTCATCATCGACATCGCGGAATTCCTGATGAACGCTTTCAGGTGCTCCGGCTGGCTCTTTTGCAGGATCTTCTTTTTTGCCCCAAACACAGGGTGGACCCGCGCGTCAAGGCGGCGGCCGGCGGCAATGTCCTTCCCTATAGAGTCCGCGACATGCGTGTGCGCGTTGATAAGGCCCGGCATTATCAAAAACCCCTTTGCGCCCAGCCTTTTGGCGGCGCCTTTGTAGCTGCCTGAACCTGCGCTTTTGATCTTGCCGCTCCCAATCTCAACATAGCCCCGCTCGACATGGTCGAGCTCTCTGCCCAACAGCAGGCTGGCGTCAGTTATAGCTATGGACATCTTATCTCGTATATTGTTTGGATTTTTCCTTCCTTGCGCAGGTCCCTTATCGTGTCAAGCGCCTTTGTGGCGGCTTCGGCGGCCCGCCTTCCGGTCCTCCCGATGCCGATTCCGCAGTTGAGCTTGATGTCGATTCCGGCCGTCACCTTCTTTATCGCTTCGTCTGCCTGCTCTTTCGTCATGCCATTGGAAATTACCATAACGTTGTCGCCGCCAAGAAAGAACGCAAGCGAGTTGTGCTTGAGGAACTCTTCTGCCAGCCTGCTGTAGACCTTCATGACAAGCGCCGTCACTTCGTAGGGCGACAGCCTGTCGCCAACCTTTGTCGAGCTGTCGACGTCAACGTGCATTATCTGCGCAACGTCCGCTTCGTGCACGCTGCCAAATATTCTTGCGTCGCTATCGATCATCCTGCCTTCTTTTCTTGCGCGGTACGCGTCCAGGTTAGCTTCAAACGCTGTCTTGCCGGCGCCGACCGCCATCGACATTGAAAGGTCCTTGTAGGCCTTGACCAGCTCGCGCTGTATCTCCC
The DNA here is from genome assembly GCA_964476255.1 of uncultured Nitrososphaera sp. GTDB lineage: Archaea > Thermoproteota > Nitrososphaeria > Nitrososphaerales > Nitrososphaeraceae > Nitrososphaera. The sequence continues at coordinate 5,505 of CAYYYR010000001.1, read as the reverse complement.
GGTGGTCGCCGGCGTCAAGTCCGTTTGTTATCGCGAAATATTCGTCGAACCTGTTAAAGAACACGATGCCGTCTTTGGCTGAAAAGAGCCGCTGGACGTCGTGGTAGATTTTCGCCTGCAGCATCTGGAGCTGCGCCTCCCTGTCGCTCCCGAGCGTGACTGTCCAGGGGCCGTAGCCTTCGATCCTAATTATTGTCAGCTGTATCATTTATTACCACAGTTCCCCCGCTGGCTGCCTTTTGTAGCTTTCTCAGGCGCAGTATCATGTTGACTGCCGCGTTTACCGCTCCCACCGGCACGAGCTGGGCCCGCTCCCTTGCCTGGTCGATCGTCATGCCCGGCCCCGTTATCCCAAGCGCAACCGGCTTGCCATGTTTCAATGAAAGGTCGGCTATCAGCCGCGCCGCGTTTTCCGCGACAATGTCGTCGTGCCGGGTGTCCCCCTTTATCACCGCGCCGAGCGTGACCACGGCGTCGACGTTTTTCTTTTTCAGCAGCCGCTCGACTGCAAGCGGCATGTCAAAAGTGCCGGGCACGTACAGGACATAGCCTGCCTTTGCGCCCAGCTTTTCCGCTTGGCTTCTTGCGCGTTCTAGCATCTTGAGCGTTATTTCGCTGTTAAACTCGGAAACTACTATTGCAAGGCGAATCAACGTTGCTTATGCCACCCTGGCGTGAGCTTTGAGCTCGCTCGCATCGACTAGCGGAATGTTGAATTTGGCCGCGTACCCTTGCGCGGCTTCGATCGAAAGCGCCCTGTGCGTGGCCGAGTCCATCATTTCGCATATGGCGACTGCCGGGATGATTCCTGTCAGCTTTGCCAGGTAAACGCAGAGCTCGGTGTGGCCCAACCTGTCCTGCAGGAGGCGCCTTGACGCTATCAGGATCGGCACGTGGCCGGGCGCGCGAAAGTTATTCGCAAATTCATCGACGCCGCCAGAATCAATGTTCTTGCAGACTTGTGCCATCCTGGATATTGTCAGCGCCCTGTCCTGATCGGTGATGCCGGTGAACGTCGAGCGGTGGTTGACTGCAATCGAAAACGAAGGCCTGTCGCCGTACGCCGCCTTGCCCTCTGTCAGTTTTGAAAATACCGGGTTTACCTTGCCCATGCCGGCGATCATGTCGTGCATGTAGGCGAGCCCCAACTTTGCCGTGATCTCGTTTGCGATCGCAAGGCATACCAGGCCGCCGGCATCGTTTCGCATCGTGGCAATGTGCTGCGGCCTAGCGTGCTCTGCCGCCACTACAATGTCGATCTCGTTCTCGCGCCCCTTGTCGTCGTGGACGAGGACGAACCTGCCGGCCTTGAGGGCTGCCATTGCTTCAGCAAGAGACAATGGCTAGCTTTGCCGGCGAATGTTATTAAAAGATTACTAAAAAGGTGGTTATTACCAGGTTTTTGGTAGTGTTCGGAATCTGGTTGGTTTTCATGGTTGTTCGCCTTGGTTGGCGGTAGTGTTTTTGGTATCAATATGTCTTTAAAATTTACAAATAGCTTTTGATATGATTCGTATAATGACTTGTTCTTCATCAGTGGCATATCTGGTGCAAATCCGCATCTATAGCAGAGGAATGTTTTGAGCGTGGGGTAGTCATCATTGACAACTTCGTAGAGCATGATATTACAAAACGGGCAGTTGGCGTTAGTCATTTTTCATTGCCAGCTTCAGCTATGGAATCAAGTATGTCAATAAGTCGCTTCAATAACATGTTCGTTGATTCTTGATTTTCTTCTATTTTCTGTAACTTTGAGTTTATATCACTTTCAGATATTCTGTCTACAATCAAGCCTGTGGCATTGTAGAATGTAATGGTATCGAATAGTATCAATTCTAGCTCATTGAGCTCTTGTCCATGAATCTTATCCGAACAATATTCTGTGATATCTGACGTAAGTTTAACATGCATATCGGCTAGGTCGCGATTCATTTTCGATTTCTTAATTAGATGCTCGGAGGGGTGCTTCAGACGAATTACCCTCCTGCTCAAGTCTCTTACAAAATTTAAGACTACTTCATGTCGAAACTCAGCGGTTATTATTTCGGATTTTTCTGGGGTCAATTTTTCTTCTTGATGGCCTCCTGCTGTTTTATCCAATCCTCTATTGCTTCTTGTAATGCTTTACTGAGCGCGCCTTTTCGTAGACCTATTTTAATTGCCACGGCTTGCCGAAATCTTTTGTCGATGTCTTCCGGGAGCTCTATCGTAGTCTTTACCATAACCATACGATCGTTATCCGCATACATATATCTTTCCATACAACCATACATATTTATTATAGGTATACGTATGGATGTATGGGTATATGCAAATAGCGAATAATTCGGACATGCGGATGAAGCGTGGACTTGCGATTCTTGAGAGCCACGGCAAGTCTATAGTCGAAAATGAAGATGGCAGCTTTAGCGTGCCATCTCAGCGGACGCATGGTAATTCCTACGAGGTGAGGCTGCTAGGCCAAACATGGGCTTGTACTTGCCCTGACTTTCAATACAGGCAGGTTGAAGCCTGCAAACACATCTACGCCGTACGATTACAGATAGCAGCAAAGACCTACCTACGGAACGAGCCAAAACCAAAGGTATTCGCTTCTGATGCAATGCCATGTGATAGATGCGGTTCAATCCGTGTCATCCACTATGGACAGTACGGCAGCAAGAAGGTATTCTACTGCAAAGACTGCAAGCACAAATTCCGCGAATCCTCTATGGTCAAGACAAAGTTTAGTCCTGAGCTTATCACAATGACACTTGACCTTTACTTTTCGGGACTTTCGCTCCGAAAGATAGTGCGACATCTTAAAGACCACTTTGAAATAAAGACGGGTTCTACAACGATCTACGATTGGATTACAAAGTATGTACCCATGATTGCTGAATATGCAAATGCGCAGTGCCCAGAAATCTCTAAGGAATGGCACGCTGACGAATTGTTTGTCAAAGTGCGCGGCGGCACACATAAAGGCGCGGGATTTGGCATGGTTTGGAATATCATGGATAGAGAGACTAGGTTCTTGATTGTATCCAAACTCACCAAAGATAGAAGCGCGGTTGACACTACGGCAGCATTCGAGGAAGCATCTGCTAACGCACATGGCATCAAACCTGAAACAGTGTTTACCGATTCGCTCAGACATTACAATATCGCAATAAAGAGTACGTTCCCTGAGGCGGAGCGCATACAGAATTGCGGCATCAGCAAGCGCGAAAATAACAACCGCATTGAAAGAATGAACGGTACGCTCAGGGAGCGCGTCAAAGTACAGCGCGGATGGAAAACTGCAAAGACTCCACTAGCAGAAGGTAACAGAATCCAGTACAACTTTGTCAAACCACACATGGCGTTAGACGGCAAGACACCAGCTCAAGCGGCGGGATTGCAAGCTAGAGGATGGAAGGAACTGCTGGAACTAGCTCTACTCAAGAGATAGGTAATACATCAGAGGTGCAAGCGGTTCTCCATCCGCAAATCTTTCGAGTAATTCATCGATCAGCTCTTTTTTACGTCGTTCAATTTACCTTAGATTTCAAATCATCGATTTCTTGTCTTAAAGAAATAATTGATCTTGCCATCTTGTTGTGTTCTTCAATTTGTTGCAGTTGTATGGTATAGATGTCTTTTAGACGCTTGACAACGCCTCTTGCAAATGATGCTTCTCGTCTAATCTGGGCGTCTGGAGCTTGTAATTCCATATCTCCGTATTCTGCCGCAAGCTCATTCAGGTCTTGAAAGAATCGCAGTGCTGCTTCTCTCATTTTGTCCTCTGCTCGTCTGTCTTCATCAACCATGAGAAAGGCTAGCTTCAACAAGTATCTAAATTAGCTAGTTTTCCTCATACCAACCAAGCCCGAACAGGCGCTTAAAACAACCATGAAGCGAACACTACCAGATTTTTGGTAGTGTTTTATACAAGGGTGTTCATTTAAGGGTGTTCATTTAAGGTTGGTCTCTCACAACATCCGATTCCAGATAAATATTGATGGAAAACTGCAATGGGTCGATGGCTTACTATCAAATTTGTATATTGACGAACCATCGCCTAGACCGGCTTCCGAATCACGGTTGCACCGACAAGTGCGTAAAATAAGGAGACGGATAGGTAGTCTTTTGGAGTAACTTCAGTGGTATGAGTTTTCTGAAGAGCATCAGTGCAACTGAACTTGATGCGTAGAATTTCCTTACCATAGAAAGATGGTGGACCAACGAAAGCTAGGAAGCCTTTGATGATCTCACCAAAAGATACAGCTTGTGGAGCGGCATAAATCAACTTGGTTCCGAACTTTGGTATCAAAATAATTTCATTTGCCGTTTCACCTTTGAAGGGCTCGGGATATGGAAAGTTGGGATCGTAAATCCTGTCTAGCTTGGTAAAGCCCTCACCAAAATCAATCTCCATCGAGTAATCAAGCATGAAAACTGAACTCTGATGATGATTTGTAACATAGATGTACGGAGCATAGAAGGTATGCTCGTGATGCACATTGTTCAAATCATAACCTAGTTGTCCTACTGACATGTTGAAGATTGCCACTTTGATTTTCGGTCTTACAAGATAGTATTGGGTTATGTATGTCACTATGAAAGCAATAACACCAGACAAAATCAAAGTGAAAAACTCAGATCCCATTACTGCACCGAGAGTTAGTCCATCTTCTGTACCTGTGGAGTTTGCATTGGCTCCAATTTGCGCCAAGAGCCACTCAAGCATATCTATTGGCAGCTTAGGTCAGGTTTCTTTTATGCTTGATCTCGACACCGATTCTCTTAGCAATGCGAGCCATTTGTTTTCACCTCTAACACCTATTCCAGCTGCTTGCGCGGGTGTTTTGCCCTCAAGCGCCATGTGTGGCTTTACAAAGTTGTATTGTATTCGCTGTCCTTCCGCAATAGGTGTCTCGGCATCCGCGCTATGTTTTTGGCAGGTTGCTGGTGACATATTTGCCGATAATGTCCGTCTCGATGTTGACCCTGTCGCCCGTGCACCTCAAGCCGAGCGTCGTTACCTCGAGCGTGTGGGGAATGAGCGAGACAGACACGCGGTCGCTCTTGACGTCCACCAGCGTGAGGCTGATGCCGTCAACCGCTATCGAGCCCTTTGAGATGAGCGACTTTGCCAGCCCCTTATCGAGCTTTATCCAGATTTTGGTTTCGGACGGCATCTCCTTGATCTTTTCGATGATCCCGGTCCCGTCCACGTGGCCCAGGACGAAATGGCCCTCAAGCCTTTCGCCGACTCTCATGGATCTCTCGATGTTCACGCTGTCGCCGTGCCGGACCTCGCCAAGGTTCGTCCTCCTGATCGTTTCGGCCACCAACTCAAACTCGGCTTCGCCCTTTGATAGCTTTGTCACAGTGAGGCAGGCGCCGTTGATGCAGACGCTGTCGCCCCTCTTGAGGCCGCGAGCAAGCCTGCCGAGCTTTACCCTCAGGGCAATGTCGGCCCCCTTCCTGCTCTTTGAGATGGATTTGACCCTGCCCATGCCCTCCACGATGCCGGTGAAC